>NZ_JACOOJ010000003.1 GCF_014287585.1 Parabacteroides hominis
ATCTTAGTACCATCAATATACTCTACGTCAAGGCTGATGAAACCTTTGTCGGCAAGGACAAGGACCAACTGGGTAAAGACATTATTAATCTCTTCTTTTACACGGTTGCGGAAACGGTTTATAGTGATAAAATCCGGTTTTTCATACCCGGAAAGCCAGATGTAATGAATGTCACGCAGTAACAGCTGCTCGATTTTACGGCAGGAGTAGATATTGTTCATGTAAGCGTAGAGGATAACCTTAAGCATCATTTTTGGATGATAAGGGCAGCGGCCTGTTTCCTTATAGAGTTTCTTGAAATTATCCAAATGAAGGTTATCAACTATCGCGTTGACGATGCGCACAGGAGCGTTCTCCGCTATGTTTTCATCAATTCGCTGCGGAAAAAGAACTGTTTGGTTGGGAATGTAAGGACGAAAATGTAACTTTGCCATAACAAAAAATCTTATGCCGAAAGTTACATAAACTTTGGGTAATAACAAAGTCCGAGCTTGGGAAAGTTCGGACTTTGCGCATAAAAAAAGAGGATGCGACGGTTTTGACACACCCTCCTTTTTATATTACTCAGCTATTAGTCGGGGTGAGAAGATTCGAACTTCCGACCACACGCCCCCCAGACGCGTACTCTAACCGGGCTGAGCTACACCCCGCTTTTGTTTTACGGCTGCAAAGGTAAATATTTTTCGTTATACTCCAAAGCTTTCACGATAAAAATCCAACGATTCGAGGATTTTATCTTTGCTTACCTGCTGATTAATCTGAACATCACCCACTTGAGAGAGTAGGGTAAAGTTGATGATTCCAGCCTCATTTTTCTTATCGTGCGTCATCAACTCGTATAAGGTCTCATAATCCTTGCAATCGAACACGAAAGCCGGATAATACTCCTTCAGGTAATAGACAACCTGGCTCAGTTTCTCCATTGGGAAGCCACATACTTTATGAGACAGATACAATTCGCTGACTATACCGGCAGCAACAGCATGTCCATGCAGCAAAGGGCGGTTCTTCTTAAACGACAGGCTTTCGTAGGCATGACCTATCGTATGGCCGAAGTTCAGCGCCTTACGGATGCCGTGCTCTTTCGGGTCTTCCTCCACGATACGCTCTTTTACGGCTACGGATTGGGCGACCATCTTGTTCAGAAAAGCATAATCGATCTTCGCATCGAGGTCGAACAACAGGACGGAAGCGTAAATATCCATCGAACTGATAAGCGCATGCTTGATCATTTCGGCATAACCGGAAAGCAAGTTGTCACGGTCGAGCGTACGCAGAAACTCACAATCGATAAAGACACATTCGGGAGGATAGAAAGAACCGACCTCGTTCTTCAAGCCGTTGAAGTTAACTCCGGTTTTCCCTCCTACAGCCGCATCGACAGAGGCCATCAGGGTAGTCGGGATATTGACGGTCCGCAGCCCGCGTTTGAAAGTCGCACCGGCAAAGCCTCCCATATCGGTAATCATGCCGCCGCCTAAATTGACTAAAAGAGAGTTGCGGGAAGCCCCCTCGTTCGAGAGGCGCGACCAGATGTAAGCAACCTGTTCGATGTCTTTATGTGTATCGCCCGCCTGCACGGTAATGACCGGGGCATCCTGCAAGGCAGGAATATCTTTTATCAGCGGATAACATTTCTCTTGCGTATTCGTATCGGTCAGGATAAAGAGTTTATCATAACTCATGGAAGCAAAGAATGCCTGCAAATCGGCTTTAAGATCCTTGCTGATTACTACTTTTTGAGCGGCCATAATGTCCTTTTTTTATTATAATCGTTGCGGCAAAGGTATTATATGTTATTCGATTATCAAAACGGGGAAAAGAAAATTCCATGCTTATGGAACTAAAGTTTCATAGGCATGGAACAAAAGTTTCCCCTGCATGGAACAAAAGTTTCCCCTGCATGAAACTATCATTCCTTGCAGGGGAAACGTCTCTTTCTTCTTATTTCAGGCCGGCTGCGTCCAAGATGTGTTCGACAGCTTCGCCCAGTCCGGCCACGTTCTTGCCTCCGGCTGTTGCAAAATGAGGTTGGCCGCCTCCGCCACCTTGTATCAGTTTCGCTGCATCTTTCACCAGTTTGCCGGCATTCAAGCCTTCGGCTACCAGCGGTTCGCTCAGCATAACCATCAATGCGCACTTCTCGCCGTCTTTGATTCCTGCCACAAAGAAGACTTTTCCGTCCGTACTGCTTTCACCCTTGATCTGGAAAGCCAGGTCTTTGATGGCATCCACGTTGGCTTCGCCACGGAAGGCTATGACTTTGACGCCATTGCGCTCGACGGCTTTTGCGATCAACTCTTTCTTGAGCAGCTGTACTTTCTCTTTCACGTAGTCGCTTACCTGCTTTTTCAATTCGGCATTCTCTTCGATCGCCTTCTTGATGGTTTGGGACAGGTTCGGCACATTGTTGAACATCGCGCGCAGTTCGCGGAGGGAATCTTGCAACATGAAAGTGTAGTTTTCAGCACCTTCGGCCGTTACCGCTTCGATACGGCGTACACCTGCCGCAATGGAACTTTCGCCGACCACACGCAGGGAACCGATCATACCGGTTGCGGGGATATGCGTACCACCGCACAACTCGATAGAGTTACCATATTTAACCACACGGACTTCATCGCCATACTTTTCACCGAACAGAGCCATAGCGCCCAATGCTTTCGCTTCGGCGATCGGCATATTGCGATGCTCTTCCAGCGGATAGTTGGCACGAATCTTTTCGCTCACCAGCTTTTCCACCTGACGGATTTCTTCGTCCGTCACTTTCTGGAAGTGGGAGAAGTCGAAGCGCAGGGAGTCGGGAGATACATAAGAACCCTTCTGTTCGACATGTGCCCCCAGAACTTCACGCAACGCCTCGTGCAACAGGTGAGTGGCAGAGTGGTTGCATTCGCACTGGATACGTTTCTTCTCATTGATCTTGGCGGTGAAAGTAGCCGTCACATCTTTCGGCAATTTAGTTACCAGATGTACAGGCAGGTTGTTTTCGCGCTTCGTATCGATCACGTCGACCGTCTCGTCGTCGGCAATCAACCAACCGGTGTCGCCGACTTGTCCACCCATCTCTGCGTAGAACGGAGTCTGGTCCAGAACGATCTGATATAATACCTTGTTCTTCTGCTTGATCTGGCGGTAACGCAGGATTTCGGCATCACATTCGAACAAGTCGTAGCCCACGAAGTTACATCCGCCTTCTTTCAGTACCACCCAGTCGCCGGTTTCGATAGCGGCAGCGTTGCGGGCGCGGTCTTTCTGCTTCTGCATCTCGACGTTAAACTCGTCGATGTTGGCTTCCATGCCGTTTTCACGCAGGATCAACTCGGTCAAATCCAACGGGAATCCGTATGTATCATATAGCGTAAAGGCATCTACGCCGCTGATCACGTTCTTCCCGGCAGCCTTTGTTTCTTCCATCTTCTTATCGAGCAAGCGGATACCGGTTTCCAGCGTGCGCAGGAAAGATTCTTCTTCTTCCTTGATCACCTTTTCGATCAACGTCTTCTGCGCGATCAGTTCGGGATAAGCGTCTCCCATCGTTTCGATCAGTACGGGCAACAGCTTATACATGAAGGATTCTTTGCGATCCAGGAACGTATAGCCGTAACGGACGGCACGACGCAGGATTCGACGGATGACATAACCGGCCTTTGCATTGGAAGGCAACTGCCCGTCCGTAATCGCGAAAGCGATCGTACGGATATGGTCGGCAATCACACGCATAGCCACGTCCTGCTGTTTGTCCTTGCCGTAAGAAGTACCTGCCATATCGGCAATCACTTTGATGATCGGCTGGAAAACGTCCGTATCGTAGTTGGATGTCTTGCCCTGCAAAGCCATGCAGAGACGTTCGAATCCCATACCGGTATCGATCACGCGGGCAGGCAGAGGTTCGAGCGAGCCGTCGGCCTTGCGGTTGTACTGCATGAACACTAAGTTCCAGATTTCGATCACCTGCGGATGATCCTTGTTCACCATGTCCTGGCCGGGGATAGCGGCACGTTCTTCTTCCGGGCGGAGGTCGATATGGATTTCGGAGCAAGGGCCGCAAGGACCCGTATCACCCATTTCCCAGAAGTTATCGTGTTTGTTGCCATTGATGATATGGTCTTTCGGCAGGAACTTTTCCCAGTAGCCGGCAGCCTCGTCGTCGCGTGAAAGGCCTTCGGCAGGACTTCCTTCGAACACGGTTGCGTACAAACGGTCGGGGTTCAGTTTCAACACTTCAACCAGGTATTCCCATGCCCAGTTGATCGCTTCCTGTTTGAAATAGTCACCGAACGACCAGTTTCCCAACATTTCGAACATGGTGTGGTGGTACGTATCGTGTCCTACCTCTTCCAGGTCGTTATGCTTTCCACTCACACGAAGACACTTTTGTGAATCCGCGACACGTGGATATTTACGGGGTACGTTCCCCAGGATTATATCTTTGAACTGGTTCATACCTGCATTGGTAAACATCAATGTAGGGTCGCCCTTCACAACCATCGGAGCAGAAGGCACAATCTGGTGCTGCTTGGAAGCGAAGAAGTCTTTAAATGATTCACGGATTTCTTTTGCTGTCAACATAATCTATTCTATATAGTCTCGTTAATATTCTGAAAAACAATTTGCAAAAGTACAGCAAATTATTATTTTTGCACGTATCCAAGCAAGAAAATATTTGATGAAACTATTTAAAAGCAGAAAAACATATTACTTATATAACCCCAACACGCTCAGTTACGAGCGCGTTTACCCCTCCGCCAAAGACCGTTTTTTCGGTGTGCTCCGCCACCTGAGTATCGGTATCGTGATTGGCGTAGGCATTTTCTTTATCTTTTCCCGCACGTTCGATTCGCCGGTCGAATCGCTTTTAAAGAAGGAGAACAAGTTGTTGCAGACGCAATACGAAGTGCTTTCGTTGCGCCTGACCAATGCGCTGGAAGTCTTGGATGACATACAACAACGCGACGAAAACCTCTACCGGGCGATCTTCCAGGCGGAATCGATCCCCGAATCCGTTCGCAAGTCCGGCTTCGGCGGGACCAACCGGTATGAACATCTGATGAGCCTGTCCAACCCCGAACTGGTCGTTTCGACCACCCGGAAGATGGATATGTTGAGCAAACAGCTCTATATCCAATCCAACTCGCTGGAAGAACTTATCGCATTGGGCAAGAACCAGGAAGAACGAAGCAAGTGCATTCCCGCCATACAGCCGATTGCCAATAAGGACCTGAAACGTACGGCATCCGGCTACGGTGTGCGTATCGACCCGATCTACCGCACTCCACGCTTCCACTCCGGCATGGACTTTTCCGCCAAAGTGGGTACGGAAATTTATGCAACCGGCGACGGAGTCGTTACCTTTGCCGCCTGGAAACAGGGGTATGGAAACTGTCTGATGATCAATCACGGACACGGATTCCAGACGCTTTACGGCCACATGAGCAAGTTCCGGGCACGTGTCGGGCAGAAAGTAAAGCGCGGAGAAGTGATCGGGGAAGTGGGAAATACAGGTAAATCTACCGGCCCGCACCTTCACTACGAGGTGATTGTCCGTGGCAAACACGACAACCCGTCCAAATACTACTATATGGACCTGACTCCGGAAGAATACGACCGTATGATACAGATTGCCGAAAATCACGGCCAGGTTATGGATTAAACATTGTTTAATACGATGGCATTAAATAAAGATAAAAATCTAAAGCTCTATTTCTCCATCAGCGAGGTGGCGCAGATGTTCGATGTCAACGAGTCGACCCTGCGCTTCTGGGAGAAGGAATTCGACCAAATACGTCCACGCAAGACAGGCAAGGGGACCCGCTCGTACCGGCAGGAAGATATCGACGCCATACGCCTCGTCTACCACCTGGTGAAGGAAAGGGGAATGACACTGGCAGGAGCCCGGCAAAAGCTGAAAGAGAACCCGGAGACGACGATACGCCACGAAGAGATCGTTAACAGGTTGAAGCAGATCAAGGAAGAACTGCTCGGCATGAAGGAGGCATTCGAAGCGTTGGAAGCTCCCAAATAGTCGCTGCACGTAAAAACGATCTCGAAGAATTAGCTTGTTACGCCGGAAAATCGTACCTTCGCAGCAATTTAATAAAAGCAATAAACATGGAAATTACGGGAAGAATCATCGCCGTACTGCCAGTTCAAGGCGGTATCAGCAAAAACGGAAACGAGTGGAAAAAGCAGGAATATGTCCTGGAAACACATGACCAATACCCTAAGAAAGTATGCTTCCAGATTTTCGGTGCAGACCGCATCGACCAGGCAGCCATACAGCCCGGAGAAGAACTTACAGTATCTTTCGACATAGACAGCCGCGAATATCAGGGACGTTGGTTCACGAATATCAGTGCATGGAAAGTGGAACGCCCGATGGCCGCCGCTCCCCAGTCAGCACCGGGAGCCATGACTCCTGAGAACGTAGTACCCGCATCCGCACCTGCCGTATCCGCTGCTCCTGATTTTGGTCCGGCCAACCCGATCGACGACCTGCCTTTCTAATGGACAAAAAGGTCATAGCCTTTTCCGCAAAAGCCTATGACCTTTTCGGACGAAAGCTATACCTTTTTTGCAAAAGGCTATAGCTTTTTCTATTTAGTCCGCCACACGGGCTACAGACTGGATATTCTTTATCTTAGAAAGGACTACACACATCCGCTGGATATCCTCCACATCGTGGACTTTCATCTTCACCCTTCCTTCGAACACGCCGTCTTTCGCCTCGATCAGCAGACGGATGATATTGACATTGAAGTCATCGGAAATCGTGCGGGTGATCGTGTTCAAGACGCCAATCGAGTCAATGCCCTTAATCTCAAGCGTCGCCTCGAATGATGAATGATGGCTGCTCCATTCCGTATTCAGGATGCGTTCGCCAAAGCTGCTTTTCAAGCGCATGGCGATCGGGCAGGAACGTTTGTGGACTACGACGTTGCCGTCGTCATTGATAAAGCCCAACGATTCGTCACCCGGAATCGGTTTACAGCAATCGGCAATGACGTAATTGCGTTCGAAAGCCTCCTCCTTCAGGATATAAGGTTTCTTCTTGTCATATTTCGGCTTTTCCTTCGGTTGTTCCTTTTCCTCTTCCTCTTTCTTTCCGGTAGTCGCTTTTGTCGCTACCCGGAGTGCCTGTTTGACGTATTTGAACAAGACATTGTCCGTTTTCTCCTTCAACAGTTTGTGGATGTTTTCCGGCAGGATCACATCCCCTTTTTCTACTGCATAGTAAAATTCTTCACGCTTGGAGAAACCGAAATACATACACAGCTTGTCGATATTAGATGTGTTTACTTCTAAATTGTTGCGTTTGAAAGCATCGATTACCTTAATCTCGCCTTCTTTGGCGGCCTCTTTGCGGATCTTTTTCAGGTAAGCGTCGATTCTCGCACGCGCCCTTGCTGTCGTGACGAAATTCAGCCACTCCGGTTGCGGGTTCTGCGAACGGGAGGTCAGGATCTCCACCTGGTCTCCACTTGCCAACTGATGGCTGAGCGGAACCAAACGATGGTTGACTTTGGCGCCGATACATTTGTTTCCGATATCCGAGTGCAGGGCATATCCGAAGTCCAGAGCCGTAGCTCCCTGCGGCAAAGTTTTGATGTCGCCTTTCGGGGTAAAGACAAATATCTCGGAGGTAAAAAGATTCAGCTTGATGGTATCGAGGAAGTCCAAAGCGTTCGGGTCCGGGCTTTCCAGTATCTCGGTAATGGTCTGCAACCATTTGTCGAGTTCAGTATCTTCTTCTATGTTATGTTCCTTATACTTCCAGTGAGCGGCAAAGCCTTTCTCGGCAATCTCGTCCATCCGGCGGCTACGGATCTGTATCTCCACCCATTGTCCGTCAGGCCCCATCACGGTCAGGTGCAACGCCTGGTAACCGTTGGCTTTCGGGCGGCTCACCCAGTCGCGGATACGGTCCGGGCGAATACGGTAGACATCCGTGATGGCGGAATAGATATCCCAGCACTGGTTCTTCTCATCCACACCCGGCAGCGGGTCGAAGATGATACGGACAGCATATATATCGTAGATGTCTTCAAAGCTGACACCTTTGCTCTCCATCTTGTTCCAGATCGAGAAGGCGGATTTCACACGGGCGCGCATTTCATAGTTCAGCCCCATATCTTTCAGCTTCTTGTCCACCGGCACGGCAAAATGTTCGAACAAGGTGTTACGGGCTGCTTCCGTAGACTTCAGCTTCAGATTGATAAAGGCATATTCCTGCGGATGCTCATACTTGAAGCTCAGGTCTTCCAGTTCCGTTTTGATGGAGAAAAGCCCCAGGCGGTGTGCTAAAGGAGCATAGAGGTAAAGCGTCTCACCGGCTATCTTGAACTGCTTCGCGGGCAACATAGACCCCAAAGTACGCATGTTGTGGAGACGGTCGGCTATCTTGATCAGGATCACCCGGATATCGTCGCTCATCGTCAGCAACAGCTTACGGAAATTCTCCGCCTGCGCCGACGCCTGTTCACCGAAGATGCCGCCGGAAATCTTCGTCAAGCCGTCCACGATCTGGGCGATCTTCTCGCCGAACATGTCCTTAATATCCTCGACCGTGTATTCGGTATCCTCCACCACGTCGTGCAACAAGGCCGAACAGATGGAAGTGGAACCCAGTCCCATCTCGCGGCAAACAATACGCGCCACGGCTATCGGGTGCATGATGTAAGGCTCGCCCGAACGACGCTTCACGCCGGCATGTGCCTGATTGGCAAAGTTGAACGCCTTGGTTATGCGTTCTACCTTGCGGCGATGGTTTGACTTAAGGTAATCCTGCAACAGGGCGTTAAAGCCGTCCTGAATCATCTGCTCGTCGGCCGAGAGGACAGGTTTCGCCTCCTGGCCAGGCTGGATGCCTGCTGTGTCTTTTGTTTCATTTATGTCGCTCATATCGAATGCCCTTCCGTATTTTAAACGTGTATGTAGGCAAATATATATAAATATTTGATTATATATTCCCGAAAGCGACAGAAAAAGTTAAACGACCGGAATTTTCAAGACCTGTCCCGGCCGGATATCGGCATTTGTCAGCCCGTTGGCTTTCTGCAAGTCGTCTGTGGAAACTCCCGGATACTTCTTGGCAATGGAGTAAAGGGAATCGCCGGACTGCACTTTATAAGTCAAACTTTTGCCTGATACGCGAGCCGTCTGATTGCTTTTGGCAGCGACAGGAGTTGCCTTCTGTTCCGCTTTTGCAGTCACAGCCTTTTCGGTTTTCTTTGTCTTGGCGGAAGCAAATGCGACACCTCCGTTATCGACATGCAGACGCAGGCGGCGGCCTTTGGCAACACGGTTGGAACCGAGCCCGTTCCATTTACGGATATCCTTCGGAGTGACGCCGTAGCGGTTCGCGATGGTATAGATATTCTCACCGGAGGCAACCACATGGGTTATTTTCTCAAGCGTGAGATTCTTCGATCCGTCGGCGGCATTGACCGGTACACAGTTGGCCAGCAGCTCTTCTATACGATGCGTATAGACCGAATCCTCCTTGTCGACAAACGCATAGGTCTGCGATGCCGGAAGTTTCAATACGGAAGGTTCCGTATTCCCCGGTATAATATCGCGTTTATATTGCGGATTGAGCGCACGAAGCTGTTCGATGTCGATCCCCAGCACATCGGAAACCTGTTGCAGGTGAAGCATGCTGTTCACCATAACCGTATCGGTCGCCAGCGGCAGGCTGGTCTGCATCGGGCAGATATTGTGATCGCAATAGTAATTCATGATATAATTGGCAGCGATAAACAGCGGTACATACGAACGGGTTTCACGGGGCAGGTAGCGGAAAATCTCCCAGAAATCGGTCTTGCCCCCGGAACGGCGGATCGCCTTGTTTACATTGCCCGGACCGCAGTTATAGGAAGCTAACACCAGGTTCCAGTCTCCATAGATGGCATACATGTCTTCGAAATACTTGCAAGCCGCCTCGGTCGCCTTTTCCGGATCACGCCGTTCGTCCAGCAGGCTGTTGATCTCCAAGCCATATATCTTGCCGGTCGGAAGCATGAATTGCCATAACCCGCAAGCCCCCACACGGGAAAGGGCAACCGGATTCAGGGCGCTTTCGACGACAGCCAGATACTTCAACTCCAAAGGCAGGTTATGCTTGTCGAGCACCTGTTCGATAATAGGAAAATAGAAATCCGCCATGCCTAACATGTAGCGTACCAGATCACGCTTGCGCCCTGCATACAGGTCGATGCAATCCCTCACCACCTCGTTGTAAGGCAAACGGATCACACTCGGCAGACGCTCCAGGCGCTCTTCATAAACAGAATCGGGGAAATAGACATTCTCCGCATCGTCGTGGCAATACTCATCCACTTTCGAAAAGTATTGCACGTGCCAGGAATGAAGCAAACTATCCACGTTTGCATCGAGGCTTTCAGGTATCAGGCCCACTACGTCAGACAGCGAGTCTGCCGATAATGTCGAATGCTGCGGTTCGCCGAATATAGGGTCTTGTGCGCGGGAGACCTGCATAAGGCTGAACAGGCAGAATAGGATAAGTAGGTTTTTATTCATGATGTTAGAACTTAAAACTGCAATTCAATCCATACGAACCCGGCGTATAGCGGGTCTTCGGGGTTACCTCCGGCGACCAGTGCATACTCAGGTCCGGAGAGATGTCAAAGTCGAACAGCTGGGCATCCACATACGCGTCGATAATAGTGATCGCATATACCCCGACCGTAATGATAATGCTCAAATCCCTGTACCGGCGGAAGTAATCTTTCCGGCGTTTCAGGTTTTCCTGGAACTGGGTATTCGAGACATACGTGCTCTCCTGCCCACTCGGCACAAAGATCGTCCAACTCTCGCTCCACGGCCCGGTGTACGGTGTATGACCTTCTTGCTGCCCTTCCAACACCTTTTGATAGTCCTCCATAATGTTGAAATAGGCATTCGAATAATCACTATAATTCTTATTATTCCAGGTGATCGCATACATACAGCCCATAAAGGCTCCATACACCAATGGGAGCTTCCAGTATTTCTTATTATATATCTGTCCCAAGCCCGGAACCAACGCGTAAAGCAGCGCTTTGTTCGGATCGGGTTTGAATTCCTTC
Organism: Parabacteroides hominis; assembly: GCF_014287585.1. Lineage (GTDB taxonomy): Bacteria > Bacteroidota > Bacteroidia > Bacteroidales > Tannerellaceae > Parabacteroides > Parabacteroides hominis. The sequence continues at coordinate 11,088 of NZ_JACOOJ010000003.1, forward strand.
AGCTTTACCTTCGGCTGTGGAAGCGAGTCGGCAGCCGAAAGCACAGCCGTAACGACAGAATCGGCAGGTATTACCGTATCCTGCTTTGCCGTTATCGTCCTCTGCGCATGACCGGACCATGCACAACCGCACAACAAGACAACTATCAATAAAATCGTTTTCCCGTTTCTCATTTCAACTTATCCAACAAGCCGATCAGTTTTTCCAATTCATCTTCAGATGCAAAGGGGATCGTTATTTTACCTTTTCCTTTTTCGTTGCATACCAGTTGTACCTTTGTATTAAAGAAACTGGACAGATGATCCTTCAGCAAGTTGAATTCCTCAGGAAGTTTCGGTTTCCGCTGGGCGGGCTTTTCCTTTTTGGCCTGTTCGAGGACTGCCGCATCCACTCCGCCGCGTACTATTTCTTCGACGTTACGGACAGACAATCCTTCCGCCAGGATCTGTTCGTAAAGCGCCAACTGCACTTCCGGGTCCTCGACCGGAAGCAGTGCACGCGCATGCCCCATGTCGATCTTCTTGTCTTTCAGCCCCACCTGTATCTCGGCAGGGAGCTTCAGGAGGCGGAGATAATTGGCAATCGTCGCCCGCTTCTTGCCGACACGTTCGCTCAGTTTTTCCTGCGTCAGGCCGTAGCTGTCGATCAGCTTCTGGTAAGCCAGGGCTATTTCTATCGAGTTCAGGTCTTCACGCTGGATATTCTCGATCAGTGCCATTTCGACGACATTCTCGTCTGCTGCGGTTTTGATATAGGCAGGGATGCGTTCCAATCCCGCCATCAGGGAGGCACGATACCGGCGTTCACCGGAGATAATCATGTATTTGTCCGTCCCCGTCTCTTTCAGCGTGATCGGCTGGATGACGCCTAATGAACGGATGGAAGTAGCCAGCTCTTCGAGCGTCTCTTCCTCAAAAACAGAACGGGGTTGATCCGGATTGGGCTGGATTTTACTCAGCTCTATTTCACTAATAGACGATGAACCGCCCGTTTTCAGGTCGTCCATCGTTATCAAAGCATCCAATCCGCGGCCAAGAGCCGATCTTTTCATTACTGCCATACTTTATTTGTTTTTATCTATCAGCTCCTGTGCAAGCTGCATGTGATTAAGAGCTCCCTTCGACTCGGCATCGTAAAGCAATACGGGTTTGCCGTAGCTGGAAGCTTCGCTTAATTTGACATTACGCTGAATAACGGTCGTGAAAACCAGGTCCCGGAACGGACGCTTCACTTCTTCGTATATCTGGTTGGCCAGACGGAGACGCGAGTCGTACATGGTCAGCAGGAAGCCTTCGATTTCCAAAGCGGGATTCAGCTTCGATTTGATAATCTTTATCGTATTCAACAGTTTGCTGATACCTTCCAGTGCGAAGTACTCGCATTGCACGGGTATCATCACCGAATCGGCTGCCGTCAGGGCATTAACCGTGATCAGTCCCAAAGAGGGAGAACAGTCGATCAAGATGAAATCGTACCGATCTTTCAACGGGACCAGCATCTGTTTCAGTATCTGCTCCCGGTTCTCCATGTTCAGCATTTCAATCTCCGCACCTACCAGGTCGATATGCGAAGGGATAATATCCAGCCCCTCCACCTCGGTGTTGGTAATAGCGCCTTTCGGGTCGTCGCCATTCACCAGGCATTCGTAGATGGACAATCCCACATTCCGGATATCCACGCCCAGTCCCGACGAAGCGTTAGCCTGCGGATCCGCATCGACCACCAGCACCTTTTTCTCGAGTGCGGCCAGCGATGCAGCCAGATTAATCGTTGTGGTAGTCTTGCCTACCCCACCTTTCTGATTTGCTAAAGCGATAATCTTTCCCATACTTTGTCTATTTATTCGGGGGCAAAACTAAACATTAAAAACCTAACACAAATCGGTTTAAGCAAAACAATGCCTGTTTTGTTGAAAAGTCGCCTTATCTGTTGATAACTTGCAAATATAAACAGAATATTTAATAACTTGTTTCAAATGAGCGCGATGGAGGGTATTTTTTAGGAATGATAACGAATCCTATAATAAAGAAAGGAAAGAGTTGCCAGTACGACCGTCGGTATTTACTTTAACCGATAAAAATGTGTAATATGATTCACTTCTATCAGGCTCAAACCTCGTATGTGAAGTTGTCCCTATAGATGCCTGTCGCTTCCCGAAAAGGTCGGCGTCGGTTGCCGGATAGATGCCTGCCTTTTTCCTGCTACCCTATAGGCTTTTCCCGGACAGGCTAAAGGCTGTATTTTTTAGCCTATAACCTATATTTTATGGGACAGGAACCAATTCCGAACCCTTATATAAGAAAACTGAAAACAGGGTTCACGGCTGGTAAAAGGCTAATGGCCAGTAATTTGCTGTGAAGGCTGTGAAACCGGATTACGATCAGCCAATCCTATCGATCGATCCCGCCCTTTTTATCTTGCATTCACAGGGTTCACAGCAACATGCTGATCTACAGAGTTTCCAAAGCAGTGTGAACCCTGATTAAATAAAACAACCAGGGGGGATTTAGAGGATATTCTTATGATGGAACACCTAATCAATAAAAAAACAAAGGGATCAGGCATGGAATTAATATTGTCATATTGTTATATTGTCACGTCACACGCTTCTGACGCTAAAAATAGATACCGACCGACATTCCATTTGCATACGCCATCCCCGAACCATTTTGCGAGGGGATGGCCAGTGCGCTATTCCCCAAGTAGAGCAGAGACGCACGACCGTTCGTCTTTGCTTTCTTTTTATTCTTGACCGAGAAAATGAAAAGAGGGATGCTTGCAGCGGTTACGGCGACGCCCGTAAATCCCAATATCATAAAGCGATACCGAGTGGTTGGACCTTCCATATTATCTATGGCATACCCCATAAAACCACTGATCACCATAGCACTTCCAACGCCAAATGTCGTCCATCCCCGCGCCTGATATTTTTTATGCTTTTTCCATTCAGGCGTTAGCTTGTAAGAAAGACGTTTTTCGGCATTTAGTCCTGTATATACGGGCTTTTGCCCATATATACAGATTGAGAATAACAAAAATCCGAGGATAGTAAGGGTGGTCAGCGAACCGACCTTACGCGGAAAGACTATATGCAGGAAGTTACTCCCAGTGAAGTCCCGATGGCGGTCAGAATTGTGATGATGCTCTGGATGACCAGCTTTCGGATGTCTTTTTTGCTTTTCTTCGCTCATAGGTGTTATATTAAGGATTAGAAATTAAAAAATAGGTTTTCAGGTCGTCGGTTCCGATCAAATCCACTCCCTCTTGGATAAAGAATTTCTTGAACAGCGGTGTGTCCGGGGCGCCCCACCAGCGGAACTGCTTGCCTTCCGCATGGGTCTGCCGGATATATCCGCGCATCTTTTCGAGCTTTTCGGCGGGTATCTCTCCCTGGCCTTTCCAACCGATGTATTTGGAATAATTATCGCTGACGACAGGCATCAGGACGGCTGGAATGCCTTTTCCCAAGTCTTCTATCGTGCCGTCAAGGAAGATAAAACGGTTGGTTTCGGTGGTAATGGCCTTGCGGGGGCTTCTGCCCGACAGGTAGAACAGGATGGCGCTTTCTTGAAGCTCCCCGTCTTTCTCATGGCAGAAAAGAGATTCATACGGCTCCAGTTTCTTTTTCAGGACGGGGTACATCGCTTCGCCGTCTGTCTTGCAATCGACCATCAGGTAAAACGGGCGGTCGCTGCCCGGATATACTTTGCCGTTATTGTTTTTGATCCGTTCGACTAATGGCAGGAGGTATAGTTTCTCGAATGTGATATCCGGGTCAGGGGCGACCGAATCGTGGGAGACATACAATTCTCCATCGATCAGCCATAGATCCGCTTCGACGCAATTGAAGCGGAACGAGAGGGCGTCGAATAACGGGCGGGGCCGTTCGTAATCGTTGTGCGAGAAAGCATTGTAATGAATTTCCTGGGCTTCGAGAGAGCCGGATAACAGACTGATCAGCAAGATAATTACTTTTAGTTTCATATAGCAGATTCATATTTGATGAGGCAAAGGTAAACAGTTTTATCTAATTCTCCGGGAATATTGTTTACATTTGCCCTGATCAATCTGATAAACCATGAATAGACGATGAATAGACGATTATTTTTTAAGAAATCATGCGCAGGAGCATTGCTTTTATCCTGTCCGGGCTTGTTGGCACGGGAAAATGAAAAGAGGCTGCGTTTCGGTTTGGTAACGGATATACATTTTGCACATCGAAATGTGCACGGCACACGCTATTATGAACAATCCATCACGAAGTTATCGGAAGCGATTGACGTTTTTAATAAGCGGAAATTGGATTTTATGATTGAGCTTGGAGACTTGAAAGATATGGGAGATATTCCTGAAAGAAAGCAGACTTTATCGTTTTTAGATGAAATAGAAGCAAAGTTCCGGACCTTCGAAGGCCCTGTCTATCATGTGTTGGGCAATCACGATATGGATAGCATCTCGAAGCCCGAATTCCTCGCGCATACGGCCAATTACGGGAGTGCCAAAGGAAAGCCTTATTATTCTTTCGTGCGGAACCAGATTAAGTTTATCGTGCTGGACGGCAATTGCAACGAGGATGGCTCCGATTATGATTCCGGCGATTTCGATTGGACCAAAGCGTTTATACCGTCCAGCCAGAAGGAGTGGCTACAGCAGGAACTGAAGAAAGACGATTTGCCGGTCGTGATCTTTATCCACGAATTGTTGGATACTTTCTCCGGAATCGACAAAGAACTTTGTATCGGCAATGCAGAAGAGATCGTTTCGATACTTGAGCAAAGCGGCAAGGTCGTAGCCGTTATCCAAGGACACCATCACGCCGGGAACTACAGCTTCCGGCATGGCATCCATTACTTTACAATGAAAGGGATGATAGAAGGAAGCCTTCCCGAAAACAACAGCTTTGCCGTCATCGAGATAGACAAGGACCTGAATATCTATATAGAGGGGTTCTATAATTGCAAGGATAAGGAGATGAAACATCATTCATAGAATAGATAATCATTATGAAGAACTTCACAGACGAGAAGACTCTCCTTCAGGAGATAAAGAACGGAAACGGCGAAGCATTCGAATTTCTGTTCAATAACTATTATCCCCGGTTGAGGGGATATGCAGCTCGTTTCGTGACAGATGAAGAGGCGGTCCGGGATATCATACAGGAAAGCTTTTTGAGATTCTGGGAAAAACGTGATTTGATAGAAGCTGTTTCCATTTCATCCCTTCTTTTCGCAATGGTGAGGAATGCTTGTCTGAACTATTTGAAACATCTGCAATTGGTGGAACAGCATAGTTTGGAGCATTTGGACGAGGTTGCCGGGCGTGAAGAACTTTATTATTGGGATTTTAACCTGAGTCCGGAATATTCCCTCCTGTATAAGGAACTTCAACAACAGATCGACCTTGTTATGAATGATTTGCCTTCTCGTTGCCGCGAAGTATTTGAAATGAGCCGTTTTAAGAAAATGAAAAACCGGGAGATCGCAGACGCTCTCCAAATATCGACTACTGCGGTGGAAAAACATATAGCCAAAGCCTTAGCGCGTTTTTCCGCACATTTTAAAGACAAATATCCGTTGGATGTCTATATCGCGGTATTGGCTTGGCTGCTTTCCGAATGAACGAGGTCCCGTTTCTTTTGTTGTGAATAATTTTTTTTCAGGAAGGGGGTTGGGTAAAATTCGTTTGAGTTGTTACATCATATAGAAAGCGAAAGTTATGAAAGAGCAGGAGATCGATAATCACCAGTTGGCAATCCGTTATTTTGAAGGACGCATTACCCCCTCCGAAGAAGAGATTCTTTTCCGGTTTGTGCATGATGCACCTTCTAATAAGAGAATGTTCCGCCAATGGGAGGAAGAATGGATGCTTTCCTATAAACTGATTCCTGAAGTTTCAAATGAATGGAAACAGTTGCAACGCCGGATGCAGGTGCGTCAATCGTTGAATGGTGTGTTTAGTATTAAACACAGGCAATTGCAGCGATTTATCGCCGTTGCTGCAATTGCCTGCCTGTTAGTGTTAGGCGGTACATATGGTTTCCATCTTTACCGGAGTACGGAGGCCGCCAATAACCTGTTTGCTTTAGAAACGGGCTATGGAGAAAAAAGTAAACTGATACTGGCGGATGGAACGGTCGTATGGTTGAATGCCGGTTCTTCCTTGCGGTATGCCGGTAATTTCAATTCTAAAAACAGGGAAGTCTTTTTAACCGGCGAAGCTTATTTCGAAGTTACCAAACAGTCGGATGGCACTCCTTTTATGGTTAAAACGGACCAGTACAGTGTATTGGTGAAAGGAACGAAATTCAATGTGTCTTCTTACCCCGAAGATATTTCTGCCAAAACGACATTATTGGAAGGCTCTATCGATATTTTGTATAAAGGAAGACATATTCCGGTTGCACCGGGAGAATTGCTTAGTCTTGACAAACAAAACGGAAGTTTTTCCCGGCAGAAGGTCCAGGCATCTCAATATAAATCCTGGACAGAAGGGAGAGTTGAATATGATAAAATCACTCTCAAGGAGTTAGCAGTCCGTCTATCCCGTAAATATGACGTTCAGATTCATTTGGGAGACGACTTGGAAAAAGATATGGCTTTCCGCGTATCACTTCGGAATGAAGAGACGGTCGGAGATGTCTTTCAAGCTCTATCCGAGATTATTCCGATCCGTTATGAACGGCGGGGCCGGGATATTTATATTCGAAAACAATAGCGCAATTGTTAATATATTATTAAATCTAATTCTTTAATTTATTGGTTTATGTATAGAAAACATGTAGGAAGGGCGTTAATCCTTGCCTTGATGCTTTCTGGAGCTACCTCCATGAATGCACAGCGGATCACCCGACAATTTAAAAATGTTCCTTTAAAAACAGTCTTGGCGGAAGTAGAGAAAGAACTACAGTATTCCATCATTTACAAAAAGGATGAAGTAAATGAGAAGAAACAGATTACGCGGGATTTTAATGATGCATCCTTGGAAGAAGTGCTATCTGCCATATTGGATAACGGATTGTCTTATTCCGTCCAGGGCAAGATGATCGTGATTTCCAAGAAAGAAGCCGCAGAACCATCTGTCACCCAACAAAAGCAAATCATAGTAAAAGGCATCGTAAAAGATGAAAATGGAGAACCGGTGGCTGGTGCGAATGTTGTCGAAAAAGGAACATCTAATGGCACGATTACGGATATGGATGGAAATTTCTCATTGTCAATATCCGAAGGCTCCCAGCTAAGCATAACGTATATCGGATATCTGAACAAAGATGTTGCGGTTAGCAAAGGCAAAACTACTCTGAACATCCAATTGAAAGAAGATACGCAAGCTTTGGATGAAGTGGTTGTGGTTGGTTATGGTTCTGTTAAAAAACGTGACCTGACAGGATCTGTTTCACAGATTTCATCTTCATCGATTCAGAATCAGGCTGTGATGAAAGATCCTATGCAAGCATTGCAAGGTAAAATTGCAGGTGCGGATATTACGATGGGAAACTCTCCCGGAGCATCTTCTACTATTGTGATCCGTGGATATAATTCGATCAATGCGGGCAATGATCCATTGATAGTAGTGGATGATGCTCCGTTCGGAGGAAAGATCGATGAGATCAATCCGGCAGAAATCGAATCGATTGATGTTTTGAAAGATGCTTCATCCACTGCTATTTATGGTTCTCGAGGAGCAAATGGTGTTGTTATCATTACGACAAAACGTGCCCGTAGGGAGGCTAAACTGTCTGTTAGTTACGACGGATATGTCGGCGTGTCCAAGTCATTCAAGAATTATGATATGATGAGTGGTGAAAAATATGCAGACTGGAAAAGAATGGCTAATTACGGGAAGACAGATAAGGAAATATTTGATGATATTCAATTGAAAGCCTTGAACTCCGGACAATTTGTAGATTGGCAAGATTTGATGTTTAGTGGTACGGGCTATAAAACGGATCATAATGTCAGTATCAACCAGTCGAATGGCCGTAACCGTAACATGTTAGTGTTAGGTTATAATAAAGACCAAAGTATTATTGATAATATGGGATATGAACGTTTCTCTGCCCGTATTAACGGGGATATGGAATTAGCAAAGAACTTGAAGGTCGGCTATTCTTCTCTTTTAGCATTGACAACTCGTAATAATGGTGATAATAGTGTTTGGAAATATGGTACTGTACTGGATCCTTTAACGGAGGTGTATGACGAAAATGGTGATTTGCGCTTCTACAATAGTGGTTGGTATCAGACAGTATTGCATTCTAACCCGTTGTTTGATGTTGATAAAAACAATGTAGACAATAAGGAGAAGAGAACTCGTATTTTATTGAATTTGTTTGCTGATTGGGAAATTGTTACGGGGTTGAAATTCCGTACCAGTTTGACGTATGGCTTATCAGCAATCGAGAATGGAATTTACAGGAGTTCGACTTCACAAGCTCGCCAGTTGGCCGATCCGTCTGCTGAATACAAAAAAACGAATGAACAGCAGATTACATTCACAAATATGTTGAATTATAAAAAAACATGGAATGAGCATAGTTTGGACGCTTCGCTTGTGCATGATATGCAAACTGATAAATCGGAATTGGTTGGATTGACAGGTCAAGGCATGCCTTACTTTGGTTCTTCGTTTAATGTAAATGAAGCGCCGGATGTCTTTACTCGTTTATCTTCTGTACGGAAATGGGCGTTGTTGTCATTCATGGGGAGAATCAATTATTCGTTTAAGGACCGGTATTTATTGACGTTGACGGGACGTTACGATGGCTCTTCCCGTTTGGCTAAAGGTAATAAATGGGACTTCTTCCCCTCCGTGGCATTAGCTTGGCGTATGAATGATGAGGCATTTTTGAGAGATGTTGATTGGCTTTCAAATTTGAAACTCCGTTTAAGTTGGGGTAATTCAGGCAATACAGCCATATCGGAATATGCAACGCAAGGAGCTTTAGGCAAATATGTCTATTATTTTGGTACAACCGAACAATCGGCTATGGGATATCTTCCTACTGAATTGGCTAATAACCAATTGGGATGGGAACGAACGGAAGAATACAACGTTGGTGTTGATTTCGGTTTCTTGAATAATCGTATCAACGGTTCTATTGATGGATATGTCCGTAATACGGATGATTTGTTGATGAAACGTAATTTACCGATTACTACCGGATATGAATTTACTTGGCAGAATGTAGGTAAAACTCGTAACTCAGGTGTGGAAATCGCGTTGAATACAGTTCCTGTAGTAACGAAGGATTTCAGATGGACAGTAGATTTGACCTTTGGTTATAACAAGAATGAAATTGTCGAATTGTTTAACGGCAAAGAGGATAGTCCGGGTAATAAATGGTTCATTGGAGAACCATTGTATATTGAGCGCTTGTATAAATATATCGGCGTTTGGCAAAAAGGAGAAGAGGAAGAGGCCGCACGGTATGGACGTGAACCGGGAAATCCTAAAATAGAAGATGTTAACAATAATGGTGTGTATGATGAAGGCGATTTGCACACATTCAATAAAATACCGAAGTGGACGGCAGGTTTATCTACCGGATTGTATTATAAAAACTTCGATCTGAATGTTTATTTCTATACACGTCAGAAATATGGTCAGGTATTGGCTGTCTTGACAGATGAAGTGGGTTCTACTCGTTATAATCATTTGAATGTGGATTTTTGGACGCCTGATAATCCGTCGAATGCTTGTCCTAAACCTGTCATAACTAATCCACAGGAGTTGTTGAAATCGAGTGATTATGCCTATAGAGATCTCTCTTTCATTCGTTTGAAGAACATTAACTTGGGCTATACATTGCCGAAAGAAATCTCCAAGAAGTTCTATAGCGAAAAGTTCAGGATGTATTTTATGGTTGAAAATCCATATACTTGGACAAAAAGTGATTATGTAGGACTGGATCCGGAAAACTGTAATGCTTATACGGACCATCGCCCGTTGACATCATTCGTGTTTGGAGTAAATGCAACTTTCTAAATAGTCTAATTGATAACGAGATATGAAAATACTAAATAAAACATTAATAGGTTTGCTGTCTTTATTCTGCTTAGTGTCTTGCGACTTCTTGGAAGAAACAGCTTATAACAAAGTGACTGTCGGTAATTTCTATACCACTAAAGAGGGAATTACTAATGGTGTGAATGGATTGTATTCTACCTTAAGAAACATGTATATACAGGAATATCTGATTTATATGTGTGAGGGTCCGTCTGATTTATGGATCGCTTATAATGGTAGTGAACAATGGAGAAATTGGACAATAGATGCAACCAATAATGATGTAAGAAGTTTTTGGTATAATTCTTATAAGTCAATAAATCAATGCAACACTGTTATTTATAGTCTGGAAAATGATGAAATTGAAGGATTAGACGAAAGTTTGCGTGTTCAATATTTGGCGGAGGCATTATTTATCAGAGCTCATTATTTTTATCATTTGGTTCAGCAATTTGGAGATATTCCAATGTCTTTAAAACCTACGAATTCTGTCGAAACAGCTGTATACAAAACAAAGGCTGATGAAGTGTGGACGCAAATTATTTCTGATTTGGAGTATGCAATGCAGAATTTGCCGGAATCTTATTCTGTTTCAGAATATGGTCGAGTAACAAAATATGCAGCGATGCATCACCTGTCAAGAGTTTTATTGACAGTGAAACGGGATAATCGTGATATTGAAAATGCGTTACAGTATGCAGAAACAGTGATTAATTCTGGGCAATATTCATTGGTTCAGTCGCATGCAGAACTTTGGGATATTAATAATAAACATAATTCAGAAGTTATTTTCCCGGTGTTGTATACACAAAATGCAGAATTGAATGGAAATGGGAATACGGCTCATATGTTTTTTTGTTCTGCTTATTCAGAAGAACATCCGGCAGTATTGCGTGTGATAGAATATGGTCGTCCTTGGAGTAGAGAGCGTTCGACAGATTTCGCTATTAATTTGTTTGATGAAACGATAGATAAACGTTGGGATGATTGCTTTATTTCCAGATGGAATGTGACGGAAGAGTCTGTGACTGAAAAAATATTCAGCCCTTATAGCAAGCAGATAGAAGAAAAAGTTTGGAAAAAAGGTGAATTAGCGATGATCGATCCGAGAGAACCTTGGACACCGGAGCAAATCAAGGAAGTTTGGCCGGTTCTTGTTTTCTTACCTGAATATATGCGTGAACAAATTGATCCGGCGACAGATGTCCAGTCTGAAACGAATCCCAATGCTAAGTGGCCTTCAAACACCCGTTTCACAAGTTATAAAATGTATGCTTATCTGGTAAAACACTTAGATCCGTTACGGCCGGAAGTCAATTGGACAGCAGGTTCACGAGATGTGTTTGTTTTCCGCTTGGCAGATACTTACTTGTTGGCTGCTGAGGCTGCATTTTTATTGAACAATACACAGAAAGCTGTCGAGTATATTAATGTAGTTCGTCATAGAGCTGCTGTTCCCGGCCATGAAACAGATATGGAGATAAAATCGTCGGATGTTTCGATTGATTTTATTTTGGATGAGCGTGGACGTGAACTGATGGGAGAAATGCATCGTTGGTATGATTTGAAACGTACAGGCAAATTAATGGAACGTATGAATGATCCGAATATGAGTTCTTCAACTACTGGAAAATTTGAGGAGTTCCACGTCCTACGCCCAATTCCTCGTGATCAACTTACTAATGTTTCAAATCCGGAAGAGTTTACACAGAATCCGGGTTATGGTAACTAATAGTTGAGACTTTTGATTCTATATATGGTTTAGGGAGAGATGAGTTTTTGTCTCTCCTTGAATTTGTTTTTATCTTTGTATATTGGATTAATGAATAATAAAGTAATAATGAAAACACTTCTGCTAACAATTCTCAGCCTGCTCCTCTCTTTGTGTGCAAGCGCTCAACAACGTCCCCCCATGCTATACGGCGATACCTCCCGTGTCGGGGTTCCTTATTCGAAAGATCCGCATGTGGTTAATTTTAAGGGGCGCTATTTGATGTATCATTCTATTCCGCCGATGAAGGGGGATCCTGATTCCGGGTGGAATATTGGGATTGCGGAGAGTAAGGATTTGGTGAACTGGACGAAGGTGGGGGAGATCACGCCTGCTTCCGGGGCTGATTATGAGAAGAAAGGGCTTTGTGCGCCCGGTGCGTTGGTGAAGGATGGAAAGGTGCATTTGTTTTATCAGACATATGGGAATGGGAAGAAAGATGCCATCTGCCATGCCGTATCGGACGACGGCATTCATTTCAGAAGGAATCCTACGAATCCGATTTTCCACCCGGCGGGGGATTGGACTTGCGGGCGTGCCATAGATGCGGAAGTGTGCGAGTTCAAAGGACGCTATTTCCTCTATTTTGCAACCCGCGATAAAAACTACGACATCCAGATGCAGGGAGTAGCCGTTGCTCCGGGCAACACCAGTTTCAACCGGGAAGACTGGGTACAGGCAACGGATTTTTCTATCCTGTATCCCGTATATCCGTGGGAAGGGAAATGTATCGAAGGGGCTTCGATCGCAAAGAAAGGTGACAAACTCTATATGTTTTATGCCGGAGCCTACAACAATGCCCCCCAACAGATCGGAGTGGCGGAAAGCGAAGACGGCATTGTCTGGAAACGCCTTTCGGAAGAACCTTTCCTCAGGAACGGCAAACCCGGCGAATGGAATTCCAGCGAATCCGGCCATCCGCATATCTTTACCGATTCGGACGGACGAACCTACCTGTTCTACCAGGGAAACAACGATAACGGAAAAACTTGGTATATCACACAGGAAGAGGTGGTCTGGGAAAATGGAAAACCTTTTCTGAAAGGAAAGAAAACCTCTCTATTGCCAGGGGATTAATCCCCCGGCAATTTCAAGTCTTCCTGTTCAATATGCGGACCGAGTTGAAGACCGCCAGCAGAGCGACACCGACATCTGCGAAGACCGCACCCCACAGCGTGACATATCCCAATGCGCCCGCCAACAGCACAATCCCCTTTACGCCAAGTGCCCCTATGATATTCTGACGGACAATCGTACGTGTCTTGCGACCGATGGCGATAGCGGTCGCCACTTTGGACGGCTGGTCGTTCTGGATAACGACGTCGGCACTCTCGATCGCCGCGTCCGAACCGAGTCCGCCCATCGCAATCCCTACATGGCTCAGGGCCAATACCGGAGCATCATTCATTCCGTCTCCGACAAAAGCCACGGATTTGCCCGGCTCTTCAACCATTTCCCGGATATGCGCCGCCTTATCCTCCGGCAACAGGTTCCCGTATGCCCGGTCGATTCCTAAACGTTTGGCAAAAGACTCGACAATCTCTTTTTTGTCACCCGACAATAAACGGATATCCGTCACCCCTAACTTCCTCAGTTTGGCAATTGCCTCCACGGCATCGTCTTTCAACGTATCGGACAATAGCAGATGGCCGGCATATTTTTTGCCGATGGCGCAGATAACTACGGTCGCCACCTTGTCGGACAACTCTTCAGGAATGGAAATCCCGCGCTCTTTCATCAACCGGATATTCCCGACAAGCACTTCCTGTCCACCGATGACAGCCTCCACTCCGTGTCCGGCCAGTTCATGCATCTCCGAGATATTAGCCGCAGAGATATTCTGTTTCTTGGCGTAGCGGACGATCGCCTGCGCAATCGGGTGGGTGCTTTTCTGTTCGACGGATAAAAGCAAGGCCAATAGTTCCGGTCCGGGAATCCCGTGCGCCTGCAGATCCGTCACATCAAAACGTCCGGTGGTCAATGTACCTGTTTTGTCGAATGCAACGGTATTTATCCGGGTGATGGCATCCAGATAATTGCCACCCTTGAACAAGATGCCGGCGCGTGAGGCCGCCCCGATACCTCCGAAATAGCCCAACGGCACGCTGATCACCAAAGCGCACGGGCAGGAGATAACTAAAAAGACCAATCCCCGGTACAACCAGTCATGAAAGACGTATTGGAAAGACGGCATCATCAGTCCGGCAAGCGCCGGAACCGTTACGATCAGCAGAGCCAACACGATCACGGCAGGCGTGTAGAACCGTGCGAACCGGCGGATGAACAGCTCGGCGGGTGCTTTACGCTCGGCCGCATCTTTCACCAACGCTAAAATGCGGGCTAATGCGCTTTGCTCATACGGGCGGTTCACCTCTATGCAGACGGCTTGTCCCAGTACGATCATTCCCGCCAGGACTTCATCCCCTTTCCGGAGCGTGCGGGGCATGCTTTCGCCTGTCAGGGCGGATGTGTCGAACGACGCTTCGGATTCCTGCAAAATCCCGTCGAGCGGTATGCGTCCGCCCGGCTTTACCTCGATCCCTTCGCCTGCCTGCACCTCTTTGGGAGAGACATTGATGTATTTCCCTTCACGGAATACATCTGTGCGTTCGGGACGGACATCGAGCAGGCGGCTGATATTTTGTGAAGCACGTTCGACAGCCCTGTTTTGCAGCATTTCCCCAACCGTATAGAAAAGCATGACGGCCACGGCTTCCGGATATTCGCCGATGCTGAAAGCTCCGATCGAAGCGACCGACATCAATGTAAACTCGGTGAAAAAATCTTTTTGACGGGCTTCGCAATAAGCCTCCCGCATGACAGGTAGCCCTACAGGGAGGAAAGCCGCCAGATACCAGACGAGCTTTACCGCCGGCGAGAACCAGCCTTGTCCGGTATGGTCTAAGATAAGTCCCGCAACGAGCAGGATGAAAGACAAGACCGGCAATGCCACATTCGGACGTTCTTCTTCCTTATTGTGCCCGCAGCTGCATCCGCATCCTGAGTGGCAAGTTGTTTTTGCTTCCATGATTCAATCTGTTTTTATTATTCCGATGCAAAGATCCGAAGATACTTTTGCAACCCGGTTGCGTTTTACAGATCAGGGGACTTGCATGCCGGGCAAATCCCTTTGACCGTATAGTTGATCGTATCCATGATAAAGCCTTCGGGCAATTGTACGACCGGGATTTTTATATGATCCATACAATAGGTCTTGTGGCAAACTTCACAATAAAAATGGATATGCCTGTTTTCGACAAAGCAGGTCTCCGTGTCGCTCCGGCAGATTTCGTATTTCATCGACCCGCTTCCATCCTCGAAAGCGTGGACGGCGTGATGCTCCAACAGGATCGCCAGGGAGCGTGAAATGGTCGACTTGTCCAATGTCTCCAGTTGCGCCTCCAATTCGAGCAAGGAAATGGGATATGTTTGCTCCGACAATTTCTGCAATATAAGAATCCGGGCGGCTGTCGGGCGTACGCCTTTATCTTTGAGTTTCTCTTCGCATTGTTTTGTTGACATGACTTTACTCTTTTTTCTCGACACGGTAAAAGTACAACAAAATTAATGCAACTGAGTTGCAAACTTTTATTTTGATTATTCTGATATTTTTCGCTACTTCGCATTTATTATGGAATTACCAGAGGAGCAAAATAAGTTAAAGGAGATCGCCGCTGGAAACATAGACGCTTTCGAGTGCCTGTTTTTCTATTACCAGCCCCGGTTGGTAAATTTCCTTATCGGGCTGACGCACGATAAGGAAGTCAGCCGTGATATGGCCCAGGATTTGTTTCTCTCGTTGTGGAAAGACCGCGAAAAACTGAAGAATGTCCGTTCTTTTTCCTCCTACCTTTTCCAGATGGCGCGTTTTACCGTGTACGACTACTTCGACCGTCTCATCGTATCGGAAAAATATACGAGCGAATACCTGCAGGAAGCCTCCCCTGCCGAATCAGAAGAAGAAGCCTTGTTTGTCCGCGAATTGCAATCGATCATCAACCGTACGGTCGATCGAATGTCTCCCCAGCGAAGCAAAATTTACCGGATGAGCCGCGAG
Organism: Parabacteroides hominis; assembly: GCF_014287585.1. Taxonomy (GTDB): domain Bacteria; phylum Bacteroidota; class Bacteroidia; order Bacteroidales; family Tannerellaceae; genus Parabacteroides; species Parabacteroides hominis. Next base: position 26,921 of record NZ_JACOOJ010000003.1, read on the forward strand.
GAAGGTTTGTCTAATGACGAAATCGCCATGCGCCTCGATATCAGTAAGCGGACGGTGGAAAACCACCTGACCGCCGCCCTTGCCATTCTTCGCAAAGTCCTTTATCTTTTCTTTGTTATGAATTTGTAGTCGGAGTGGTTGTTTGAAGGTTGTCAACGGCTCTTTAAAGGATTGCTGATACCGCCTGCTTCTTTGCGATCCCGCATCAAGTGAGGCAAGCCTCGTGCCGCAGATTCTCTTTTGCCGTCTGCTTCAGCAGACGGATAGGTGATTGTTCCGGCTTTGCCGGTTCCTCTGTGGGTTTTTAACCCCTTTAAATATAATCCACAAAAGGGCCTAAAGCCCACAGAGGAAGAGGATTTGCCTCCAGACCTTTTAATCCGTCTGCTGAAGCAGACGGCAAAAGAGAGGATGAGGGGGGAGGGATGGCCGATACCCTATAGGGCAGGCGGTATCGGCTATCCTAAGAGAAAGCGGAGCTTTCTAATCATTGCCCTTTTACTTTCATGAAGTTCCCTTACTTGGAAACGCAAGTTTCCTCGTTAGGAAACTTGCGTTTCCAGCATAGGGAACTCTCGTTTCCTGCCGGGGGAATTTCCGTTTCCTCCAGGGGAAAACTGTAATAGGCTGGTTATTAGTGTTTATCAATACACTGTTTTGGGATTCGTTTTTTACTTCATTCAAAGCATATCAGGTACTTGTATTTTATCCCTGAACTAAGGGAATATGTTGCCCAAAGGGTATTGTTTTGTCCTGTAACCCACAGAGGAACCGGCAAAGCCGGAACACAATCATCTATCCGTCTGCTGAAGCAGACGGCAAAAGAGAGGCTGCGACACAAGGATTGCCGATGCTGACCGTTTGTCTGCGGCCCCGTGTCAGGCACGGGGACAAGCCTGTTCCCGCATTTGATGCGGGATCGCAAAGGAGCAGGCGGTATCGGCCATCCCCAAAGAGCCGTCAGGCTCTATCTCCGGCCTAAGCTGGTGAGCGTAAAGCGCAGAGACCGCAGTGAGCGTCCGGAGCGTCTGCTGTCCCAAGCGAAGCGAGTTTCAGACGCGACAGCAAACGAAGGGAACGGAGTAGCGAAGCAGGTTCGGCCTTGAACTTTTGGTTACTTTTCTTTCAAGAGAAAAGTAACTTATAAATCATCATTTCTGATTCAAACCTGCAAAAAAATGAATATTTTTCTCCTTACATTCATGCAATTGGCAGATATAACCGAATCAATATTGCTTTTTGATTATTATTTGTTATTTTTGTCAATGGGAAAAAGAGAATGCCAAGCGGGCAACTCTTGATTGTAGGAAAATGATTTATATATTCGAAGAGATAAACTGCAACACTTATTTTACGTCGGATGTATAAAGAAGGTTCTGCAAACCCTTTACATCTAATATGGTTATATCTGTATATTTTAAATATGCAGGTATTATATCTATATAGGTAAAGGGGGCGTAGGACTGACTTTATGACGTAAAGGGCTGTTGCAGGCCTATCTTTTCGTAAAGTTCAGTCCCTGCGCCCTTCCTGTATATATACATCAAGCGTGCAAGCGATACTTTTCTTATAAAACCACTCCTAAATGACTCCCCTTTTCAAAATCTCTCATCAATTTATTTTCATATTATGAAAGTGACTAAAATGACATTACAGCAATATCGGGAAGCCCTGGATGCGTACGGGACCTATTTCCTGGACGATATGAAACAACTGAAAGCCGATTATGCAAAAGATCGGTTGCTTGTAAATGGAAGCATAATGCGCTATACTGATATTACCGGAATGTCGGTCAGCAATAATAAATATCTGGCTGTCGAGGTTAATCACGGCGATTTGTTCCTTTTGCCGCTTCGCCGTGATGTCCGCTATCGTGTATTTCGTTCCCCGAAATCTGCGATTCTAAATAAAATATCTTATTTACTTGCATTATGTCAAAAAATATTTACCTGTAAATCAGGTGTGTGCTGACTATTTTACAAGAAATTGAAAAAAAGTGCATATATAGGTTGTGTGTATTTCCATAGTAAGCCGACTCCATTATAAAGCACGGGATTTTATGGAAAACGACAACAATATAAAACGAATCATACAACTTTATTTCGGAAAGCATTTCTCCCGTTCGGGGCGTGTCCTGTTCGGACGCTGGCTGCGGGCGGAAGGCGGAGCTTCTGAAAAGACCGATATGTTGCAGTCCTTTTGGGAGCATTCGCCGGCAGAAGCGACTGCCGAAACCCGCGAAGATTGGGATGCCCTGCAAAAACATTTACAGGTTGAACCGGTCCGCCGGAATTCCGTCCCGATGTATCGCGGGTGGATCAAATATGCGGCGGTAATCGCATTGATGCTATTGACGGGAGCGGCGACCTTTTTCGCTACGGACCACCTGAAACCCGCCCGGCATGTAGAGATGGCGGAATTGTTCGTCCCTTATGGCGAGAGCCGGCAGGTCATTTTGCCGGATGGTTCGCAGGTGTGGGTCGATGCCGGTTCGTTGCTCGTTTACCCGAAAGACTTTGCGGATACGGAAACCCGTACGGTTTACCTGACAGGCGAAGCGTCGTTCACGGTTCGGAAAAACACGGAAAAACCTTTTATCGTGAAGACGACTTATCTGGATGTCCAGGCTTTGGGTACGGTATTTACGGTTGCTTCCTATCCGGCCGATTCCTGCACGAGCACGATCCTGGAAGAGGGGAGCGTCAAAGTGGATGTAAAGGCAGGCGAACACCAGCCGGCTATCCTGAAGCCCAACGAACGTCTGGTTTATTCGCATGCGGCGCATACGGTAACGGTCCAACCGGTCGACGCTTTGCTCTATAAGATGGAGCGTAGCGGCTACCTGATCTACGAGAATGTCTCTTTCAGCCATCTGATGGCTTCGTTGGAACGGAAGTTTAACGTGACGATCCATTATAATTCACAGAAATATGCGGACGAATATTACAATGTCAAGTTTGCCCCGCATGAAACCCTGGAAGATGTGCTGGCTGTTTTGCAGCAGTTGATCGGCATTCGTTTCAAGATAAAGGAAAATGTTGTATTTATAAATTAAAAAGAGAGGAGAGGAACAGGATGAACAAAAGAAAACCGGAAAGAACGAAAGTGCGAAAATCCCTCTTTCCGGCGTTTGAAACCGAATTGTGACTTTTTTGGACTCAACGTAAAACGTTGGAAATAATTAATATTCAATTTTCAAACATACAAATATATGAAATTAACTAATCTAATACCTATAAAAGCGGGAAAAACGCTTTCGCGTCTTTGTATAATTGGAGCTCTGTCTCTTGGCAGCTCGTTCGTATTTGCTCAAAATCAACAAGTTCGTTTGTCTGGAAATAATTTAACCTTAAAGGCGGCTTTCAAGCAAATCGAACAACAAACGAAACTCTTCGTAGATTACAACACTCAAGATGTCAACGATTCACGCGTGATCAAGAAAATGCCGGCCGGCAACAACGTCAAGAACGTCCTGGAACAATTGCTGGAAGGTACAAACTGTTCCATCACATTCAGCAACGGCCATGTAATCATTTCCAGAAAAGCCCCGGCATCTTCCGAAACAAAAAAAGTCACCGGCATTGTCAAAGATGAAAAAGGCGAACCGATCATCGGCGCGAATGTTGTGGAGAGGGGGACGACGAATGGGACTGTTACCGATTTGAATGGTCAATATAGTCTGGATATTTCTCCTTCGGCTGTTCTCATGGTTTCCTATATCGGTTATGATACTAAAGAGATAAAAGTTGATGGGAAGAATATATTGAATATTTCTTTGACAGAGAATACGGAGAATTTGGATGAAATTGTTGTGATCGGTTATGGTACATCCAGAAAAAGGGATATTGTAAGTGCCATGTCTACTGTTAAAGGATCGACGATTAGCGCCGCTTCAACAAGTAATGTTCAGGATGCTTTGCAAGGAAAAGTCGCCGGTCTGGATATTCAGTCTGCGCGGTATGCCGGGGATGATCAGCAGATATATATCCGTGGTGCGAGGTCTTTGAATGCAGGAAATAATCCGCTGATTATTGTAGACGGTATTCCAGGAAGCTTGGGGAGTGTAAATACTTATGATATTGAATCAATTGAAGTATTGAAAGATGCTGCAAGTTCAGCCATTTATGGTTCTATGGGTGCAAATGGTGTGATTTTGGTAACGACTAAAAGAGGAAAGAAAGGGGTGAATCGTGAAGTGAATTTTAATTCTTATGTCGGCTTGAATGTTCCTCATATGATGAAGTTACAGTCGGGAGAGGAATATGCCCAGTTCCGTCGTGACGGATACCGATATGCGCATGGATGGGACAATCCTTTTACAGACGAGGATGTTTTCACCCAATCAGAATTGGATATCATCAAAAGTGGTAATTATACAGACTGGCAGGATTTGCTATATCGTAATGCTTTGACGCAAAGTTATCATTTAAGTATTAGTAATAGTGGAGAAAAGACTCGCTTATTATTGTCATTTAAATATGACAACGAACAAGGTTATTATAAAACTAATGATTCGGAAAATTATAACTTAACTTTGGCTGCTGACTACGATTTAGCAAATTTTTGGACATTGGGAACAACGATCCGTTTGAAAAGAAATAATGTTTCTGGTTTCCAGAAACTTAATACGGAGATTCTTTATATGACTCCGTTGTCGAATCCTTATTTAGAAAATGGCGATTTGAATTATTTCCCGAATCCATTGAATACATCTGGTTATAATCCGTTGGCAGATGATATACCAGGACAATTTGTGGATGATACTCAAAACAATCTATTGAATCTGAATTTAACTTCTCATGTTAAAATCAATAAATGGTTGAGTATGCATACGAATTTCGGTTATATATTTTCGGATTATAAGCGTGGATATTTTTATGGTAAGAATGCTTATCGAAATAAGGGTGTGAAAACAACTTCAGGGAAAGACTATAATAATTATGATCAATGGACATTGAACCATATTATTACGTATGAGAATAGTTTTGGAGATCATAACTTGATTGTCGACTTGGTTGGTGAAATTCAAAGTCGTCGATATGATAGTGGAACATTGTCTGGAGATAATCAGTCGGTAGAATATACTTCTTATCATAACTTAGGTTCCAATGCAGAAAATATTAAAATTGGAAGTAGTTTCCAAAATTGGGCTTTGGCTTCTGTATTAGGGCGTTTACGTTATAATTACAAAAATAGATATTATTTCAATGTAGCTTTCCGTACAGACGGTTCTTCTCGTTTGGCAAAAGGTAATCAATGGGCGGTTTTCCCTTCCGGAGGTGTTAGCTGGAGCATGAAAGATGAACACTTTATGCAAGATGTAAATTGGATCAATAACTTGAAACTTCGTATATCTTATGGTACGGTAGGTAATACAGCTATTTCCCCTTATCAGACTTTGGCAACTTTGTCTCAGTCGGCTTATCTGTTTGGAGAAGATTCATCTAATAAGTTCTATGTATATAGCCCAACTTCGATCGTGAATCTTGATCTTGGCTGGGAAATATCCAAAACTGTAAATGCAGGGGTTGATTTTGGACTGTTCAATAATAAATTGAATGGTTATGTCGAGTATTATAATACAAAGACGAGTGATTTGTTGATGAAGAGAACGATTCCTTCGTTTACCGGTTTCAATGATATTTGGCAGAATATCGGGGAAACAGAGACTTCCGGAGTTGAATTTAATCTGAATTATAATCCGGTAAGAACAAAAGATCTGAATGTAGATATTTCACTGAATGCATCCAGAAACTGGGAAAAGATTACGGCTTTGATCAGTGGTGAGGATTTGCCTAATAATAAATGGTTTATCGGAGAACCGTTGGGTGTGTTCTATGATTATGAAAAAATAGGTGTTTGGCAGTTAGGAGAAGAAGAGGCTGCTGCCCAATATAATGCTAAAGTCGGTGACATCAAGATTAAGGATCAGAATGGTGATGGTTCAATCAGTGCTGCCGATGATCGAGTCATATTGGGACAGGTTCGTCCGAAATGGATGGCCTCTCTTGGTGCAAATATCCAATATAAAAACTTTGATTTCTCATTCAACTTGAACTCAAGATGGGGATATTTGGTGAAACCATCTCCGTATGATGACGTTACTATGGATGGACAGCGTTGGTTGCCTTCCATAGATTATTGGACTCCAGATAATCCATCAAATAGTTTTCCACGTGCGGATCAGGTAAGTACTTATGATACCTATCGTTCTTGTAATGGCTATCAGAAAGGAGATCATATTAAAATTCAAGATGTAACATTGGGATATAGCTTTGAAAGTCTGTTTTCGGAAAAAGTCCCTTTCAAAAAATTACGTTTTTATGTACAAATGAGAAATATTGGTTATTTGTATAGAGCTGCAGAGTTTGATATTATACCGGAGCAACCTAATATTAATTTTACAGTTCCCAGTAGTTATAATTTCGGAGTTAATGTAACATTTTAATAAATCGTATATTATGAAAAAGATAACAATTTTTTTATTATTAGCCTTATCCGTAAGCTCTTTTTCTTGTGATTTTTTAGAAGAAGAACCGAAAGGCTTAATTAGCGATACGTATGCGAAAACGGAGGAAGGGATTGAGTCACTTATTTTAAGTATCTATCAGCGGAATCGTTACTTGACGGAACGTTTATATAAGGTTGGAGATTGCGGTACAGATTTGACTACTTATGCAACGAATGGTCTTGGTACAAATTATGGAGAGATTATGTTTTATAATGATCCTCTTATGATTTCAAACGTTTATAATTCGCAATATTGGAAATATTTGTATAAAGGGTTAAATGTTGCAAATCAGGGAATAGAATATATTGAACAGGCTTCTGTTTCATCGGAAGAAAAGAAAAATAAACTAACTTCGGAGGTTCATGCTTTACGTGCGTTTTATTTGTTTCTGATAGTTGAAACGTATGGTCCAGCATCCCATTATGTAGATACTCCATCCTATTCTGTTGTGACAGATGGCTATCAGCCGGGCATTGCAGTTTTCTTCAAACGGATATTGGATGATTTGGATATAGCCTTCCGGCATTTGGACTTGCCGCAAAATACACAATGGGGGCGTATGAATATTGGCATAGTCAAAGCTCTTAAAATGAGAGTATTGATGGCATTGTCAGCTTATGATGATACGATACTTTCCAATACAGGCTATACGAAACAAAAGTGTTATGAAGAAACTATTTCGTTGTGTAATTCAATCATTAATGATTATAATTATAAATTATTAGACGATTATGCTTCCATTTTTGATGTAAATAATCAAATTAATGATGAGATAATTTGGTCTATTCAATATACAAGCGATTTAATATATAACGGAATGAATGTAAGTCGTGCAGAAATGGATGCTAATGTTATGCATCGGAATTTTGTGGGTTGGTATAATAAATCTGCAAAGAATCCGAATGTTAATATTGATGGATTGTGGAGCCATTCTCGTGTATATGGGCGTGAATATCGTGCAACGATGCCTACCTTATATTATATCCGTCTTTTCAGTAAGTTTGACAAACGTCGGGATCAGACTTTCCAATCAGTTTGGTGTCGGATTCCTGATAATTGGAACAACGATCCTGATTATTCAGACACTTTACTGATTCGTACATTAGATGTGGTTTCAGATGAGTATATAAAGAGTTATGAAGATCGAGGTATTATTGTTGACAATATTTCGGATATTTATGATATTAACACTGGAATTCCGACTATCAATGGTCGATCTTGTTTTCACACTATGACTAAATATTTGGATCCGAGTCGTGATGCAGCTAAGCGGGAAGAAGGTTTTAAAGACTTGATTCTGATGCGCCTTGGAGAAGTCTATATAACTTTGGCTGAAGCGTATGTAAGAACCAATCAACCGGAAAAAGCGGCAGAAGTGATTACTCAACTGAGAAAAAGAGCTTTGATCGATGGACATGAAAGCGAACTGAAGGTAACTGCCGCTGATATGGATATGGATTTTATCCTGGAAGAAGGTGCACGTGAACTGGGGTGTGAATTGAACCGCTGGTATATGTTGAAACGTTCCGGCAAGATGGTGGAATGGGTGAAAGAGCATAATCCGGATATTACATTGATCAAGGATTATCATATCTATCGTCCTCTTCCTCAAGATGCGTTGTATGAAGTGACGAACTTGGATGTGTTCGTTCAAAATAAAGGTTATAAATAATTCTATTAAATATGATGGTTATGAATAAAATATCACGACGGCACTTTTTAGCTGCGACAGGTGCTATAACTGGGGCAGCCTTATTGAATCCATTATCGGAAGTAGCGGCAGAAACTGTTGAAGCTCCGAATGTTGTTGGGAAAAAACTTCGCCTTGCTATTGTTGGTACTGGCGGAAGAGGAACTTCTATGTGGGGGTATGACTTAATGAAAAGTTATCCTGACTACATCGAGTTTGTAGGCCTTTGCGATAAGAATGAAGGTCGTGTGGAAACCGGTAAGAAAATTATCGGGGCTTCCTGTCCTACTTATACGGATTTTGAAAAGATGATGAAGGAAACCAAGCCGGATGTACTGATCGTGACGACAATGGACAGTACTCATCATCAATTTATTATCCGTGGGATGGAACTTGGCGCGGATATCATAACGGAAAAGCCGATGACAACGGATGAAAAGAAGGTTCAGGCAATTTTGGATGCAGAAAAACGGACAGGAAAGAATTGCCGTGTGACATTTAATTATCGTTATTCTCCACATCGTGCGAAAATATGGGAATTACTCCGTGCCGGTGAGATTGGCGATATCACTTCTGTAGATTTTCATTGGTATCTGGATACCTCTCATGGCGCCGATTATTTTCGTCGTTGGCATCGTTTGGTGGAATGCAGTGGTTCTTTGTGGGTGCATAAAGCCAGCCACCACTTTGACCTTTTGAATTGGTGGATTGACAGTGATCCGGAAACAGTATATGCATTGGGGAGTTTGGATCATTATGGTAAAAACGGAATATTCCGGGCAGAGAATTGCCGAACCTGTTCTCATACTTCCAAATGTAAGTTTTTCTTTGACATTACGAAGAAGAAGAATTTGATGAATTTATATGTAGCCAACGAAAAATATGATGGTTATCTTCGTGACGGATGTGTATTTAAAAACGATGTCAATATTTTTGATAAGATGGCGGCAACGATTCGTTATAAAAATGGTGTGCAGGTTGCTTATTCTTTAACGACCTACAGTCCTTATGAGGGTTATCGTATAGCCTTTAACGGAACGAAAGGGCGCTTGGAAGCTTGGATACAGGAATCCCGTCCGACATCGGATGCAAATTTTGATGAACTCGTTTTGTTTAAGAATTTTGGAAAACGTGAGTATATCCAGATCCCATTCGGAACGTCTGGTCATGGCGGAGGGGATGCATTGCTGAAAGATCAGATTTTCTTACCTGGGATAAAAGATCCGTATAAGCAGTGTGCAAGTGTTCGCGATGGAGCTTTGGCTTGTCTGGTTGGCATTGCGGCGCGTAACAGTATAGCGGCTGGTCAACCGGTGAAAATTGCGGATCTTACTTCCATACAACCTCAGGAAAAGAAACTGTATCAGCGGATATTGTAGATTGATTATGGTTTAAAACAAATGCTGTATCAGGGCAAATTTTCAGTCTTGATACGGCATTTGTTTTAAACTATGGTTGGTATTCATTTTTGAAAAAGTTCAGGTTTCCGGTTTCAATCCAAAATTTATTGTATATTTGGGCGCTAAGGAGATAAACCGGAGAAGTATGTCTAATACCACAGATGAAAAATTGATAGAGGCGATTAGTAAAGATGATTACATCAGTTATAATAAACTGTTTGAGCGTTACTATGGCCGCCTTTGTCAATATGTCTATAGCTTGCTCATGGATAAAAGTGATACGGAAGATGTTGTGCAGGAGCTTTTTCTGAATATATGGAAAAACCGGGAAAGAATTGAAATTAAAGAAAATGTTGGAGGATATCTTTATAGGATGGCCAAACATTTGGCATTGAACCATCTTCGCTCAAAAGTCTATTTTAATAACCTGTCGGAAACTCAGGATCAGTTATCGTATGAAGACAACCGGGTCGAGTCTGAGGAATTTCGGATCGCTCTTTATGGCTGTATCGGTCACCTTCCCGATCGCTGTAAAGAAGTATTGTTGCTCCACCGAATAAAGGGATTGAAACAAAAAGAAATCTCGGAAAAACTCGATATCTCGGTAAAAACGATTAAAAATCAGATCTGGATCTCGCTTCAGAAATTGAAAAGATGTTTGGAATTAAAAGGAATATAATTTTTTTCAGGTCCGGAATAGGACCTTTTTTTATTTGTAGTGTCATATAATAAAAGCAAGATTCATGGAAGAACAAAAACAGATAAAAGACTATATCGTCGACTATTTACTGGACGGTGAAGATGAGAAGCATCTTGATCCGATATTGGTTGAGTGGTTAGCCGAAAGTGAGTCCCATAGAAAAGAATTTGATTTGTATAAAAAGATTTGGAAAGAATCCCATCGTTATACAGAATCTGAGGCTTTTGATCCTGATCTTGCATGGGAAAAGGTTAACAAGATAAACCGACAGAAGATATATGCTCATAAGTATTGGAAAAATATATTGTATATAGTTTCTGGGGCGGCTGCATCTTTGTTGATAATGCTTGCTTTGTCTTTCATGGGTGCTTTTGAGAAAAGCTCGGACATGCAGGTTAGAATGAGTGCCGATTATGGAAGCCGTTCGGAAATCGTTTTGCCGGATGGGTCTTTAGTAAAACTGAATTCAGGCTCTGAAGTAGTTTATGCTTATGATTCGAAAAAGAAAATACGGGAAGTTAATTTCCTGGGGGAAGGTTTCTTTGATGTCTCTAAAAGCAAAGAACCTTTTGTAATAAAAACTGCCGGTGGGTTAAATGTGAAAGTTTGGGGAACTTCCTTCAATCTGCAGGCGTATGCTGATGATCCGATTGTTCAAGCATCTTTGGTCGAGGGATGTATCGAACTGGAAAGCGGAGAAGAGAAGCTGATTATGAAACCCGGAGAAATGGCTGTTTTTGATAAAGAGACGAATAAGATTAAACAGATGAAGGGCGTATTGTCGCACTCTTATGGCTGGTTGGACAATAAATTATATATGGAAGATATGCCTTTGTCTCTTGTTTGCAAGTATTTGGAAAGATGGTATGATGTCAAGATTATGATCCAACCCGGATTAGGTGAAAATATTCGTTATAATGGAGTCATACGGGAAGAAACCGTAACAGATGTAATGGATGCGTTATCCCGCTTGAGTAATATTAGCTATCATGTGAAAGGAAAACATATAAGTATAACCTCTAAATAGAATTGCCTATGAAGTAGAATGCCATGAATACACAAAAACGGGAAATGCTGTCACATCTCCCGTTATGAGTTTGATCATAAGATTAGTGTTGGAAGCACTAATAGTTAGCTAATAATCAATTTACAAATATATGAATTATTTTGATAAGCCACGGCAGGAAAGCTTTTCTGTCTGTAAAAAAATATTGTCTATTATGAAAATAGTAACGTTGGCCATAATAGTTTGTTCAATCAACATTTCTGCTACTGTTTATTCACAAACAACAAAGTTATCATTGAATGTGCAGAATCAGTCAATCAAAGAAGTCCTTTTTTTGATTGAAACCCAATCTGACTTTCGTTTTATCTATGAGAGTGGAAAGATTAATTTAGAAAAAAAAGTTTCTGTTCATGTCAAAGATCAAACTGTTGAGTCTGTTTTGGAACGTATTTTTAAAACAGAAGGGGTCGAATATGAGATTACAGAAAATAATTTCATCTTGATTAATCCTACGGAGAATATTGGAACTATTATTACTGCACAAAACAAAAAATATGTAGTAGGTACAGTAAAAGATGAAAGTGGAGAGCCTATTGTTGGCGTGAATGTGATGGAAAAGGGAACAATGAATGGTACAGTAACGGACATTAATGGTAGATTTTCTTTAGAGGTTACTTCAAATTCGTCATTGCAATTTTCTTATATCGGCTATCTTACAAAAGAAATGGAAGTGGGAAATCAAACTAATATTTTCGTGAGTTTAGTTGAAGATTCTCAGAATTTGGATGAGATTGTAGTAGTAGGTTATGGAACTCAACGGAAAAAAGATTTGACTGGTGCTGTATCTCATGTGGATATGAAGGGAATGCAAGAATTACCTAATACCAATATTTCTCAAGCTTTGCGAGGTACGATTGCCGGAGTAAATGTAAATACGGACGGAAAGCCTGGCTCGAATAGTAATATTGTAATTCGTGGTTTGACTTCATTGTCTGCAGGGAATAGTCCTCTTATTATTGTTGATGGTATTCCTCTTGCCGGTTCTTTAAGCGATATAAATAGTACGGATATTGAGACTATTGACATTTTGAAAGATGGAAGTGCTGCAGCTGTATATGGAGCCAAATCTTCGAATGGGGTTATTTTGATTACAACAAAACGTGGAAAGTCTGAAAAACCATTGATTCAATATAATGGTTATCTGGGGTTTCAAAAATTCAGCCGTAAATTGAAAATGCTGGATGGTCCTGCTTATGTGAAAAAGATTATTGATTATGAGAGATCAAATGGAGTGGAGAACCCCGATCCTTCTAATTATATGCAAGACCATGAATATCAAAACTATTTGGAAGGAAAGACCGTTGATCCAATAGACTTTGTTTCTCAGTCTGCTCCTATACATTCGCATGATATTTCGGTCTCAGGAAAAAATAATCGAACTACATATTATCTTTCTGGTTCGTTTACAAGTCAAAAGGGGTTAATTTACAATGATGATTTTCAGCGTGTGTCATTACGTGCTAATATTGAAAATAAAATTACAGATTGGTTTAGTGTCGGGGTGAATGCCGCATTTAGTGGACGTGATGATTCCGGGTTGGCTGGAAATATTGAGAATGCAGTCACTTTATCACCCTATTCACAAATGTATGATAAAAAAGGTGAGTTAATACTGAAAGTTCATGGGGGAGGCGAAAGTATGGCACAAAACCCAATTTTCTGGTCTGAAAAAACAGATGATTTGGAAAAAACACAAAATATTACAGGCAATTTGTACACACAAATAGATGTCCCTTTTGTCAAGGGTTTGAGTTATAGATTGAATTATTCTAATACATATAATTGGTATAAACATTTTGTGTATTCTCCCTCTTATATGAAAGAAGATGAAAAAGTTGTAGCTAAAGGCACAAAGGAGTATAGTGAAAATTACAATTGGCTTGTAGAAAATATCGTTAAATACCAGAAACATTTTCTGGATATTCATGATATTGACATAACATTCCTTTTTAGCCGTGATCATTATAATAATGATTATTCTAAAATGGATAATTCTGACTTTTTTTCAGATATCTTGGGGTATAATAAATTAGAGTTGGGGAAAAATCCGACTGTAGCTTCTTCTGCAAAAGAGTCAAACGGATTATCTTATATGGGACGTATCAACTATAGACTGATGGATCGGTATTTGTTGACTTTATTGGCACGCCGGGATGGTTACTCAGCATTTGGAAAAGAAAAGAAATGGGGGACGTTTCCTTCTATCGCTGTGGCATGGATTCTTTCGGAGGAAGTTTTTATGAAAAGAATAAGTTGGTTGAATAATTTAAAAATACGATTCTCTTATAGTGAAACAGGAAACCAAGCAATTGCTCCTTATTCTTCTTTGGCTCAAATGGCACAGAATCAATATGTATTTGGTGAAGGTTCTTCTTCTTTCAATGGTATTTATAATTCAGCGATGGGTAATAATGATCTGACATGGGAAACCACAAAATCAGCCAATGTCGGTATCGATTTTAGTGTATTGGGTAGCCGTTTAAGTGGATCACTGGAATATTACGATTTGAAAACAAAAGACTTGCTGATGAGACGTTCTATTCCTTCTATGACGGGTTATAACTCGGTATATACCAATTTAGGAGGAATTTCGAATAAGGGTTTGGAATTGACACTGAATTCAGTGAATATATCAAATCGGGATTTTGAATGGAGTTCAACCTTGACATTATCGACAAATAAAAACAAAATAACAAGTTTGTATGGATTGGATCTGGATAATGATGGAAAAGAAGATAATGATATTAGTAATGGTTGGTTCATTGGACAACCGATAGGTGCTATTTACGACTATACTCTAAATGGAGTCTATCAGGAAGATGATGATATACCTACAGGTTTTAAACCCGGTTATTTTCGCATTGTCGATAAAAATGGAAGTGGAGGGGCTGACCCTGATGATCGTAGTATTATTGGCAAGACATCGCCGGATATTAGGATTGGATTAGGTAATACCTTAACATATAAAGGATTTACTTTATATTTGTTTGTTAATTCCTCATTCGGGGGAAAGAAAAGTAATCCGATGTTGAATCCTGCGGGATGGTTTCCCGATAGATTGAATATTTTAGATGTAGGAGAAGAGTATTGGACTCCGGAAAACAGAAGTAATACCCGTCCAACAATTGGTTACGCAATGCCATTTACACATGGTTTCTACGAAAGTCTTACTTATGTTAGAATACAAGATGTTTCATTATCTTATGATATACCTCGAAAATTATTGGATATGTTGAAAATAAATGGTTTGCGTTTGTATATAAGTGCTAAGAATCTTGCTACTTTCACTAATTGGTCCGGTTGGGATCCTGAAATTGATGCGAATGGAACAGCTACAGAGATAAAGAAGGGAGGATATCCTTTAGCAAAAACTTTCACATTTGGAGTAAACTTTAGTTTCTAACTTAATTAAATCTGATGTTATGAAAATAATATATAAATCATTCTTTTTTTATATTTCAGCACTTTTATTAGTATCATGTAGTGATGTTTTGGATGAAAAACCATTATCGTTTCTTAGTCCTGAGAATGCATACGAAAATAAAGATGCTTTTGAAAATGGTCTTATTGCATTACATAAATTTGCCCGTGATGAGGTTGATAACTCTTTGAAAAATGGTTTGAATATGAACTGGGAAATGGTATTAGGAACAGATCAGGCACATATTGGAGAAAAATATAATGCAGGGCCTGAACGTTTTTGGGACTATTCTGTCATAACCAGTTTTTATTCGGGATCTCAGTCATATTGGGATTGGGGCTATAAAAAAATGATTTCTAATGCGAATACGATTATTAATCGTGTTGACAACCCTAACATACAATGGACAGAGGTTGAAAGAAATGCCGTGAAAGCGGAAGCCTTGTTTTTCCGTGCTTATGCTTATAATGTTTTGGTTAATTTGTTTGGTGGTGTTCCGATTGTGATAGAAGAAGTGGCTGCGCCGAAATTGGATTTTGTCAGAGCTTCCAGATTGGAGGTTCTGCAACAGGAGCAAAGTGATTTGGAATTTGCAATAGAGTGGCTTCCTACAGACGAAAAAGTGGATGGTAGAATTACCAAAGGTGCTGCTAATCACTTATTGTCAGAAGTATATATTAGTATTGGTTTGGAGTCAAATGATGAATCCTTTTATCAAAAAGCGATTGAAGCAGCCTCCAGAGTAATAGACTCCCCTAAATATCGATTGATGACGGAACGTTTTGGTCAGAAGAAGGATCAACCGGGTAATGTTTTATCTGACTTGTTCTGGGATTATAATATAAATAGAAGTGCCGGTAATGAAGAAACCATTTGGGCTTTACAGTTTGAATATAATACTCCCGGTGGAAAAGAATCTAATCCAACAAACTGGATGCGTGCCTGGGGATGTCGTTATTGGGATTTAAAAGACCCGGATGGAAAATCTGGAATGCAGATTTGTGATTCAATTGGAAGGCCGGTTGGCTGGATACGTCCTACAAATTATGTATTTTATGATGTTTGGGGAGAAGATTGGAATGATATGCGTAATTCCAGTTATAACATTCGTCGTGATTGGTATTGGAATAATCCTGAATCTACTTATTTTGGGCAAAAGGTCGAGATTACAGCAGATATGGATACGGTGTGGATTATAGCACCTATGTTACGGAAGTTAGAGGGAGACTTTGCTTCAACAGGGAATAATCCATTCAAAGATGATCCTGTAATGCGTTTAGCAGAAACTTATCTTTTGAGAGCAGAAGCTTATATGTGGAAAGGCGATTTGGTAAATGCAGCTAAAGATATCAATGTCGTTAGAGGTAGGGCTCATGCTAAGCCAATAGAACCTTCTCTGGTGAATATTGATTATATTCTGGATGAACGGACTCGTGAGTTAGTGGTGGAAGAACCTCGCAGAAGGACATTAGTGAGAGTAGGGAAGATGTATGAAAGGACTATTAAGTACAATCCATTAAGTGGACAGACTATCAAGCCTTTTAACGAGTTGTGGCCGATTCCACAAAGTGCTATAGATGCTAATTTGGAAGCTGAATTAGTACAGAATCCTGGTTATTAGAATATATAAACTAAATGATTATTTATTGAGAATGAATATAGGAAAACTGATTATTGTTAGTTTTATGAAATTTCCTGATTCTCAAAATGATATTTTAATGGTAAGTGATATATTTAAATATGCTGATTTGATCACAGAAAACTCAAGTTGTGAACATTTTGTCATTCATTATGTATAGTGAAAATATGCATTGTTTTGATTTATAAGAAATGGATAGATAATTTCTTTGGCTTTTCTTAGTCATATCTTCCCAATAAAATCCGTACTTTTGTACTCCATTTTAAAGCAGAGATATGAACTACGTTGTAAAGAGCCCTGTTTCACTAAAAGCTTCCATCAAGCTTCCCGCATCCAAGAGTATCTGTAATCGTGCGTTGATACTTAATGCGTTGAGCTATAGTCCGTATGAGATTCGGAATTTGTCGGATTGTGATGATACGGAGGTGATGGTGAAGGCGTTGAATTCGAATGATCGTGACTTTGATATAAAAGCCGCGGGGACTGCGATGCGGTTCCTGACGGCTTTTTTGTCTAAAGTGGTGGGTGAGTGGACGATTACCGGGACCCAGCGGATGAAGAACCGGCCGATCAAGATACTGGTGGATGCGCTGAATGCGCTGGGGGCACGGGTGGAATATATGGAGAAGGAAGGCTATCCTCCTCTCCGCATTTTCGGAAGTGCGCTACAGGGAGGCGAGATTTCGCTTGCCGGCGGGGTCAGTTCGCAGTATATTTCGGCGTTGCTGATGATCGCGCCCCTGATGGAGAAAGGGCTGACCTTGCATCTTGAAGGTGCTGTCATTTCAAAACCCTATATTAACCTGACATTGCAGTTGATGGAGCAATATGGGGTAAAGGCGGAATGGAACGGGCAGACCATTAAGGTAAGACCGCAGGATTATCATCCGATACCTTTTACCGTCGAATCTGACTGGAGCGCCGCTTCCTACTGGTATTCCATGATGGCATTGTCTAAAAATGCCGAGATCGAGTTGCTGGGACTGTTTAAGAACAGTTTGCAGGGAGATGCCGCCGGAGCCAAATTGTTTGCACAGCTTGGCGTGGGCACGACTTACACAGACCGGGGCGTTATCTTGAAGCACAACGGGAACAGGACAAAAAAACTGAATTATAACTTCGTAAACGAGCCGGACCTGGCTCAAACCTTTGTCGTTACCTGCGTGTTATTAAATATCCCTTTCCGCTTTACCGGTTTGCAAAGTCTGAAGATAAAGGAAACAGACCGTATCGAAGCGCTTAAGACGGAGCTTCGCAAATTAGGGTATCTCCTGACAGACAGCAACGACAGTATCTTGGAATGGAACGGCGAGCGGTGTGAGCCGGAAACGCATCCGGTTATTGCGACCTATGAAGATCACCGTATGGCAATGGCATTTGCACCTGCCGCTCTGATCCTGCCGGAAGGGATTGAGATTGCCGATCCGGAAGTGGTAAGCAAGAGCTATCCGCATTATTGGGAAGATCTGCGTTCTACGGGTTTTCAAATCGAGGAATAGACGCACGGGGGATATCAGCGTTGACGCAGGTGTTGCGCGTCAAATCGGAGTAAGAATTTAAAAGAGTATTAAGATATGTGGTATATTATAATCGGAATCATTGTACTGGGTATCCTTGCTGCCATTGCCGGTTATTTCCGGAACCGGAAACTACAGAAGATGCTGGAGCGCGGGGAGATCGCCGAAATCCCCGAAGCGCAGGAACTTGTTACGGACGAATGTTGCGGGCAGCATGAAACCTGCGAACGCGACAGTTTGTTGGCTGCGGTCAGCAAGCAGATCGAGTATTACGATGATGAAGAACTGGACCGCTTCCAGGGAGTCGAAGCCGATGCATATGATGAAGATGCCGTGAACGAGTTTCGTGATGTGCTTTATACGTTGCAAGAGATTGAGGTGGCCGGTTGGTTGCGCAGCCTGCAACTGCGTGCGATTAATCTGCCGGATGCGCTGAAGGATGAAGCTTTTTTAATCGTCGGCGAACGTCGTATACATTAGGCACTTAGAGTTTCCTTGCCGTGGGAACGGAAGTTTCCCGCTATGGGAACGGAAGTTCCCTGCTGTGGAAACGAGAGTTCCCTGCCTATGAAACGAGAGTTTCCCGCCGGGAAACCAGAAAAAAGGATATAAGAAGATAGAAAATGGATTTACTTCAATATGATTTTTTCCAGCATGCCCTTTTGGGCAGCCTGCTAACCGCGATCGCTTGTGGAATCGTCGGGACGTATATCGTGTCGCGGCGGCTTGTTTTCATCAGTGGAGGTATCACGCATGCTTCTTTCGGGGGGCTGGGATTGGGTTTCTATCTTGGGATGAATCCGATCCTGATGGCTATGCTGTTTTCCGTGCTCTCCGCATTCGGGGTGGAGTGGGTGAGCAAGACGCAGAATGTGCGTGAAGACTCAGCCATTGCCGGGGTATGGTCGTTAGGGATGGCATTGGGCGTGATCTTCATTTTCCTGACGCCCGGATATGCACCGAACCTTTCCGCCTATCTTTTTGGAAATATCCTGACTGTTTCGACGGGAGATATTATCTGGATTGCTGCTTTGGCGTTGTTGTTGGTCGTCCTTTTCGCCCTTTTCCTGCGGGAGATCGTTTATGTGGCGTTCGACAGGGATTTTGCCGTGACGCAAGGGTTGCCAGTCAAGTGGATAGAATATGTGATGATGTTCTTTATCGCCGTGACGATCGTACTTTCGATCCGTCTGGTCGGGATCATGCTTCTGATGAGTTTGCTGACGTTGCCCCAGATCACTGTAAACCTTTTTACGTCAGACTTCAAGAAGATCATTTTCGGAAGTATTGCCATCGGTTTCTTGGGATGTGTGGCCGGGCTCGTCCTTTCTTATTTTCTGAATGTGCCTTCCGGGGCGTTTATTATTCTTGTCCTTGTCCTTTTCTTTTTGATAGTGAAAGCAATAAAAGCGGTTTTAAAGCGTTAAAAGGAATAGTATAAATGAAGATTTATGGGTGAGCTGACAGACGAGGCAAGCCTCGTGCCGCAGGCTCTCTTTTGCCGTCTGCTTCAGCAGACGGTTTAAAGGATCTGGAGGCAAAGCCTCTTCCTCTGTGGACTTTAGTCCCTTTTCATATATTATATTTAAAGGGGGGTAAAACCCACAGAGGAACCGGCAAAGCCGGAACAATCATCTATCCGTCTGCTGAAGCAGACGGCAAAAGAGAGCCTGCGGCATAAGGCACAGCTTTATCTGTTAGCTCATCTGTAAGCCATCATTTATCTCACAAACGAATACAATGAAGAAAGGTTTCTACTATATAATTGCATTATTGATTGTCTCTTTGTTTTGGTCTTGCAGTACGAAAAAGAACACCAAGGCAAGCCGCTTCTATCATGCTTTTAATTCCCGCTATAATATCTATTTCAACGGAAAGACATCGTTTGACGAAGCGTTGCTTTCCATGCAGAACGGCTATAAGGAAAGCTATTCCGACATGATCCTGATGTATCCGGTCAGTGCGCAGCCCAAAGACAAGCCCGAAACCGGAGGCCCTTTCGACCGGGCGATCGAGAAAAGCAATAAAGCGATCAAGCTCCACTCCATCAAGGCAAAGCCACCTAAGAAACCGGGTTGGCGCAACGATCCCAAGCAACGTGCCTGGCAGGAACAGGAAGAATACAACCCGTTCCTCAAAAAGTGCTGGTTGATGATGGGGCAGGCGCAGTTCTATAACGCCGATTTCTTGCAGGCATCTGCCACCTTCTCCTACATAGCCCGTCATTATGCCCATGATGAAGAAGTGGCCTGCGAAGCCCGTCTCTGGCAAGCCCGCTGCTATTCCGAGATGGAATGGTTCTATGAAGCGGAAGATATCTTAGGGAAACTGAATACGAACGGTATTCCCCGCAAGAACCTGAACCGGTACGCGACGGTATATGCCGACTACTTGGTGAAGAATAAGCAATATGAAGAAGCAGTCCCCTACTTCAAGACGGCGATCAAGGCGGAGAAGAACCGGCGCCAGCGTACCCGGATGAAGTATCTGTTGGGGCAGATTTACGCCGAACAGGATCAGAACGGGCTTGCCTACCAGATGTTCGGGCAGGTGATCAAAGCCAATCCGCCGTATGAACTGGAGTTTGCCGCCCGCATCCGCCAGACAGAAGTGTTTACCGGAGGAAATTTCCAGAAGGTAGTCAAGATGCTGCAACGGATGGCGAAAAGCGATAAGAACAAGGACCTGCTCGACCAGGTCTATTATGCGTTGGGCAACGTTTACATGAGCCGGGAAGATACGGTCAATGCCATCAAGAACTATGAGTTGGGCGTGGAGAAAAGTACACAGAACGGCTTGGACAAGGCGATCTGCCAGATCAAGTTAGGTGATCTTTATTTCCAGAAACGCGACTATGTCAAGGCGCAACCGAATTTCAGCGGTGCATTGTCCGGCATCCGGAAAGAATATAAAGACTATGAACGTGTCTCCAAGCTGTCCGCCATCCTCGACGAATTGGTCGTGCATGTGGAGGCGGTTCATTTGCAGGATAGTTTGCAAACCCTTGCCAAAATGCCGGAGGCGGAACGGCTTGCCGTGATCGACAAGATCATCGAGCAGGTGAAGAAAGAGGAAGAAGAAGCCAAAGCACTTGCCGAGAAAGAAGCCTATCTGGCGGAACAGGAAGCAAAAGGAACCGGTATCGACCGCCCGGGAACGGAGACGGGCGGCATCACATTGCCGACGACATCCGGCGGGTCCGGTTTCTATTTCTATAACCCGCAAGCCGTATCGCAGGGAAAGACCGCTTTCCAGCGTAAGTGGGGACGGCGCGCGCTGGAAGATAACTGGCGTCGCCGCAAGAAAGAGATGTCCACTTTCAATGAAAATATGGCGGACGAGAATGAAGGCGCAACCGAAGGAGAAGCCGGCGAACCGGGCGAAATGGCTGCCGATTCGCTCGAAGCCGGACTGGAACCTGTTGCCTCCGACGACCCGAAAACACGCGAGTATTACATTCAGCAGCTCCCGTTGACACCCGAAGATATCGAAGCCTCCAATATTATCATAGAGGATGGTCTCTATAACATGGCTATGATCTATAAGGACAAGCTCGAAGACATCCCGTTGGCTACCGAAGCCTTTGAGGAATTGGAACGCCGTTTCCCGAAGCACAACCACCTTTTGGAAAGCTATTACCAGGTCTACCTGATGGCGCTTCGTTCCGGAAACCAGGTGCTTGCTGCTACTTATAAGAATAAGTTGGCCACGACTTTCCCGGAATCGGATTATGCGATTGCGATTGCCGATCCGAATTACGAATATAATATCCGGATGATGGACAAGGTGCAGGATTCGATCTACCAGGCGACCTACGCAAGTTACCTGGCGGAAGATACGGTCACCGTCCGTCGCAACTACCGCGATGTCAGCGCCAAGTATCCGTTGGCGGATCTGTTGCCTAAGTTCATGTTCCTCGAAGCGTTGACCTATGTACAGGCCGGGGATGCCGAAGGTTTCAAGAACGCCTTGAAAGCATTGGTTGAGAAATATCCGACTGCCGACGTGACGGAACTGGCGGGTGAGATGCTGAAAGGCGTTCTCCGCGGTCGCATGATGGTCCAGGGCGGCATCAAGGGGATGAGCTGGAACCTGCGTTTCGGTGTCGGTGACGATGGTACGCTTTCTGCAGCCGACTCGGCGCGCGTCTTTACTGCCGAGCCGAATACTTCGTACCGGATGTTGTTGATGTACCCCGCCGGAACGATCGACCGTAACCAGTTGCTTTTCGCCGTTGCCGCTTATAACTTCGCCAACTTTATGGTGAAAGAGTTCGACCTGAGCTTTGAGGAAGCCGGGCCGATGAGCATGTTGACGATCCATGGCTTCTTCAACCTGGATGAAATCCTACATTATTATAAGATGATCTACGGAGCAGACGGGTATGCGGCAGCTTTGGATAAGAATGTGGCCATCCTTCCGATCTCCGACGACAACTATGAAACGTTGATGCGAGGAAAGACGCTTGAGGAATATGTCGAATTCTTCCAGGAAAACTTCGGCGAGGCTGCTCCTGAACTGGCAGTCCGCTGGAAAGCCCGCATGGCTGCCGAACAGATCAAGGAGGAAGAGGCAAAGGCCGAGGCCGAGGCGGAAGAGGCCGAAGCACAGGATTCTGAAGATATTCCGGAGGAAACACCGGCTGCGGAAATCCGGGAAGAAAAGCCGGAACCCGTTAAGAAAACTGTCCGCCCGAAAGAACAACAGAAGCAGCAGGCAGCAGAAGAGGCAGTTGTATCGCCTGCCGTAAAAGACACGATCCCGGTTGAACTTCCGCCGGTCGACACGACGACTGTCCGTAAACCTGAAACGATCCTTCCTGCTGATGCAGATACCCTTTCCGTTTCCGTACAGCCTGCGGCTAAAGATACGGTTGCTCCGACATCGTCAGACACCGTTCCCGCTGTTGTCGCTCCTGTCGAGCAACCGAAGGAACTCACGTTGAAAGAGATCGAAGAACTCCGCAAGCGCGAAGCCGCCGAAGCCGAAGCCCGCAAGGAAGAAGCCCGCAAAGCCTTTGAAGCCCAGCAAAAAGCCGAGAAAGAATTGCAGGAACAGAAAGCAAAAGAAAACGAAGAACTTCTGAAGAAGCAAAAAGCGGAAGAAGAAGCCTTGTTGAAAGCAAAAGCCGACCGCGAAAAACAGCTCGAACGCGACCGTAAAGCCAAACTGCAACAGGTCGAAGCCGAACGTAAAGCCAAGCTGAAAGCACGCGAAGAACTCCGCAAGCAGAAAGAACGTGAGTACAAGGATCGCCTGAAGCAAAAGGAAAAAGAACGCAAGCAGAAGGAACGCGAATACAAAGAAAAGCTGAAAGCCAAAGAGAAAGCCCGCCGCGAAGCCCTGAAAGCCAAAGAGGCGGCGGCTAAGGCGAAAAGAAGATAACGATCTTCTGTGCCGGACAAACAAAAAAAGGCAGGAAGTTGCTGCCTCCTGCCTTTTTATTAATGTTTTCCTGTCGGTTTATTGTACAATGATTTTACTACGTTCGGAGCCAGCTACTACAATATAGAAGCCTTTCGCCATGTCATATGCCCCGTATCCGTTTACCTTTCCGGTGACAACACAGTGTCCTGACAAGTCGTAAATCCGTATGTCCGTTTCGGAGGCAGTACGGATGATGATCTGTCCGTTGTATGCCAAGATGGAAGGTTTGCCCGCAGTTATAATCTCATTGGCAGTCGGAATGCCACTTGTTTTCGCTTCGATGGTATTGCGGGCCAGTACGGTTGTTTCGTTTCCGGATTGTTTGATGGCGATCGTCTCGATATAATAGGCAGTTCCGGCTTTCAAACCTTCCACCGTATAAGAGAAGGCGGTTGCTTTCAGCGGTTTTCCGGCTGCATCGAACGTATAAGACGCCACTTTGTCCGTTTTATCTTCATCTGCGTAAATATCGAGCATATAGCCGGTAGCACCTGTGAACGGTTCCCATGCGATGACCAGTGTGCTGTCGGTTGTTTCCTGTATTTCCGGTTCAAAGGGTGCTGCTTCTTCAACAAAGAGGTCGGCATATTGGGACCATCCCGCAGCGGCCCGATATGCGTCCGAAGAACCTGCAGGAACGTTGATCGTGCCGGCAAATTTTTCCGTGGCCATCGATCCGTCAAGCGTGCCGTTTCCTAAGCCTGACGCCAGCGCCGGGGGTGTCGTGCTCTTCAGGGTGATCGTTCCCAGTTTGGACCAGCCGGCGAACGGAGTTGTGCCGAGGTCGGTGATGCTGGCCGGGAAAGTGACGGATACGAGGTCTTTATTCCAGTTGAAAGCTCCGTAGCGGATCGTTGTGGTTCCGTCGGGGACAGTGTATGCGTCCTTGCCGTTGCCTGCCGGATAGCTCTCGAGGCGGGTCATATCTTTGTTGAAAAGCACGCCGTCGACTGTCGCAAAGGCCGGGTTTCCGCTTGCCACTTTTATCTCTTTCAGGCTCTTGCAGATGGTGAAGATGGAATAGGGCTCTGCGGAGTCATTGACGTAGTCATAAGAGTCTTCTACGACAGTGACGTTGTTGAGGTCGACTGTTTCCAGGTTTTTGCATCGATAGAAGGGGAAATCGCCATTGAGTGTTGTCGTTCCGTCGGGCAACTTATAGCTCGTTGCTGCTTTGGCAGCCGGGTAATAGTATAGCTTTTTCATGTCTTTGGAGAAGAGCACGCCGTCTGCGGAGCAATATTTGGGATTGTCTTCGGCCACTTCATAGGATTCCAGTTGATCGCAATAGGCGAAGGAATACTGCAGGTTTTCTACGCTTTTCCCGAGTTTCACACGGGTGGCTGCCGGAGCGTATCCGAAGGCTGAGGGGCCGATCGATTTTACTTTGTCGGGGATCACCAGTTCCTGTTGCCCGCCTAATGCATAGACGAATGCGTTTTCCCCGATGGTTTCCAGGTTTTCCGGCAACGTGATGGTGGAAAGTTTGCTACAATAGAAAAAGGCATAATCGTCTATGCTGATTAAACTGCTCGGCAGTTTAATAGAGCTCATATTCGTACAATTGTAAAATGCATACTTTCCGATCCGGGTTACCCCTTCCGGTATGACCACTTCGGTAAGGTCCGTGCGGTCTTTGAATGCCAGGTCCTTGATTTCGGTTGTCCCTTCCGGGATCAGGTCTTCCTGGGCTGCCAGTTGCGGGGTTATACCCCAGAATGCGATACATGCCCATAGCATGATGGTGTAAAATTTAATCATATTCATACGTAATGAGTTAATAGAATTAATAAAAGTTTGTTCTTAAGATTCCGCTTCTAAGGGAGGAGGAGAGCTTACAGCTCTCCCGGTCTTTCTTCCTCGCCTCCGCCTCCGCCGCCTTTGACAACTTTCAGGTAAGACGTCCGGCTGGCATAGTCGATGCCGTCGGCAAGGACGCCGCCGTCTTCGAATGCCAGGTTATCGAGGACGGCTTTGCGCAGTTCCTCGTCCGGTTTGAAAATCATACGGGCATCATGGATCATCGCTACCGGGTCGAAGTCTTCGATGTTTTCGACCCCGTCGCTCTTGAATGAAAGGCGCAGGTAGCCTACGCCGGGGATGTGCACGGTATGCCCCTGAACCAACTGCTTGGGTACATATTTTGCTAACAGGTCGAGCGATGCTTCCATTTCGATTGGGGCGACGGTCGTGTTTTCTGTTGCTGCCTTGGTCATCTGCTTGCCGGTTTGCGCCGTTGCGCTTTTAGGGACTGCATACCACTTTTTCGGATCTTCCGGTTTGACCGGGTTCCGTTTCTGGACTAATTTGTAATTTACTGCCATAAGGGCCTCCTTTCTTAATATGTTAGGAAAAAATGAAGCATGTCAATGGTCGTATTTTACTACGGCTTTTTCAGGGTGAAAACGACATATATATGTCGATGGTTCCTTCTCATATGTGTAGGCGCTTGCTACATATATATGTAGGCAGTGCCTACATAGGTATGTCGTTTCGGGGGATAAAATATACCCTTTCTGTTCCTGCTCATCATATGTGCTCCAAATATAAACAATTTATTCAAGCGGCATTCCTTTTGCTTTGATTAATTTGCCGTGTGGATAGGTTTCGTCGAAACTATGGATCGTTGCCGCCTTGGTCATAGACTTGCCCGTCTCGGCGTTAGCTTCCGCCCTGCTCTCTTTGCTTCCTTCCGGCGGCAACAACCGGCGATTGCCATACGGCTCGACTTCTGAACCGTATTTCCCTGTACAAAGTGGAAGTCAGAACAAAAAGAAATGCCGGGCGATTTGCTTATCATCTCGCCCGGCATTTCTTTGAATGATTGTGTCCCGGTTGTTCAGAACCCGAAATACTCTTTCGCGTTATTGTAACTGATATCTTCGACCATCTTGCCGAGGAACGGCAGTTCGGATGCCGGCAGCAGGCCGTCTTCCACTTCGCGCCCCAGGATGTTACACAGGATGCGACGGAAGTATTCGTGACGCGGGTAAGACAGGAAGCTGCGCGAGTCGGTCAGCATGCCGACGAAGCGGCTCAGCAATCCTAAGTCAGACAATGCGTTCATCTGCTTTTCCATGCCGTGGATCTGATCCAGGAACCACCAGCCGGAGCCATACTGCATCTTGCCCGGAACCGTGCCGTCGTTGAAACTGTAGATCGTTGTCATCAGCAGCTCGTTGTCGCGCGGGTTCAGGTTGTAGAAGATGGACTTTGCCAGTACGCCTTCTTCGTCCAGGCGGCTCAGGAAACGGGCCAGCGGGGTGGCGACTTCTGCATCGCCGATCGCATCGTAGCCTGTGTCCGGTCCCAACTTCTTGAACATGCGGGCGTTGTTGTTGCGGGTTGCGCCATAGTGGAACTGTTGTACCCAGTCGCTTTTGGCATCCATGACCGCGAACTCGTACAACATGGCAGAACGGAATTTGTCGATTTCTTCGGCTGTCAGCTCTTTCTTCATGCGGGCTTTCAAGAAGATAGCCTCGATTTCGGCATCCGTGTAGGGTTCGGCATAGAAGGTCAGTATCCCGTGGTCGGACAGGCAGCAGCCCTGTGACGCGAAGAAGTCGTGACGTTTCTGCAAAGCACCTATCAGGTCCTTGAAGTTGAGGATCGGCATGTCGGCTGCTGCTTCCAACTTCGTCAGATATTCGTTATAAGTATCGACATTCTCGATTGCCATAGCCTTGTCCGGTCGCCAGGCAGGAAGGACCTTTGTTTTTAGGCTGCCTTGGCGGATTGCGGCGTGGTATTTCAGATCATCGATCGGGTCGTCGGTCGTACAAACCACTTCCACGTTCATCCGTTCCATGATTGCCTGGGCGCGGAATTCGGGGGTTTGCAGCTTGGCGGTGCATTCGTCGTATATTTCGCGGGCGGTAGACGGGTTCAGTACCTTGTCAACGCCGAAGATACGGCTGAGTTCGAGGTGGGTCCAGTGATACAACGGGTTACGCATGGCATGCTGCATCGTGTCCGCCCATTTTTCAAACTTCTCATAAGCCGGTTTGTCTCCCGTGATGTATTCTTCGGGTACGCCGTTGGCACGCATCGCACGCCATTTATAATGGTCGCCACCCAGCCATATTTCCGTCAGGTCGGCAAACTGATAGTTGTCGGCTATCTGTTGCGGGATCAAGTGGCAATGATAATCGATGATTGGCATTTTTGCTGCATGTTCGTGATACAGCTTCTGCGCTGTTTCCGACTGAAGCAGGAAATTGGAATCAAGAAATGTCTTCATACTATTAGCGGTTTATTGTTGTTAACGATATTTTTTGATAGTAGCCAGCGCGTCGCGGCAAAGTGTCGAGATTGCCTCCCAATTGCCGGCTGCAATCATTTCTTTCGGGAACAGTTTGGAACCCATGCCTACACATGTCACGCCAGCCTTGAACCAGGCCGATAAGTTCTCTTCCGTCGGCTCTACGGCGCCTGTAGCCATGATCATAGACCAGGGCATCGGAGCTTTGATGTTCTTCACGAACGATGGTCCGCCTACGTTTCCGGCAGGGAATATCTTGCATAGGTCGCAACCTACTTCCTGGGCGAAACCGATTTCCGAAACGGAACCGCAGCCCGGTGTATACGGAACTAAGCGACGGTTGCAAACCTTCGCGATTTCCGGATTGAACAACGGGCCGACAATGAAGTTCGCACCCAATTGCAAGTATAAGGAAGCTGTTCCGGGATCAACGATAGAGCCTACGCCCAAGATTAATTCCGGACATTCTTTTGCGGCAAACTTGATCAGTTCGGCAAAAACTTCGTGTGCAAAATCACCACGGTTTGTAAATTCGAAAGCGCGAACGCCACCTTCGTAACAAGCCTTTACCACCTGTTTTGCAGTTTCTACATCTTTATTGTAGTAAACAGGAACCATTCCTGTACTGACGATTGCGTCAAGTACCTGCATTTTATTGAATCTTGCCATAATAAATAATTTATTAATGTATTAATTTGCCAATGTGCCAATTACCTTGACACTCGTCCTGAAGCATCGCCACCCATCAGTTTCTCAACTTCATCGACAGTCACTTGGTTGAAGTCGCCGTAGATCGTGTGTTTCAGGCAAGAAGCTGCAACAGCGAAATCGAGTGCTTTCTGGTCGTCTGTCGTATAAGTCAGCAGGCCGTAGATCAAACCACCCATGAACGAGTCGCCGCCGCCTACACGGTCAACGATATGCGTAATGTCGTAACGGCGGGACTGGTACAGTTTGCCGTCGGCATAGAGAACACCGCCCCACGTATTGTGGTTTGCATTGATGGCGCCGCGCAATGTGATGATCACTTTCTTTGCACGCGGGAATTTAGCCATCAGCTGTGTGCATACGGATTCGAATTCGGCAGCGTTCACTTCACCGTTCGTGGCTGTCACGTCGAAACCTTCCGGTTTGATGCCGAATACCTTTTCTGCGTCCTCTTCATTGCCTAAGATTACATCGCAACCGGCAACCAGTTCCGGCATCACTTCAGAGGCGGTTTTGCCATATTTCCACAGGTTCTTGCGGTAATTAATGTCGCATGATACGGGGATACCCATACGGTTTGCCACCTGGATAGCTTCGAGGCAAGCATCTGCCGCACCCTGTGAAATGGCTGGTGTAATGCCTGTCCAGTGGAACCAGGATGCATCTTTGAATACTTCTTCCCAGTTGACCATTCCCGGCTGGATTTCGGAGATAGCCGAATGAGCGCGGTCATAGACGACTTTACTGGCACGGGCTACAGCACCTGTTTCCAGGAAATAGATGCCCAAGCGGTCGCCGCCGTAAACGATGTGGGAAGTCCCTACACCATATTTACGCAGGTCCATTACGCAAGCACGCGCAATGTCGTTTTTAGGCAAACGGGTTACAAACTCGGTTGCAATGCCATAGTTAGCCAGTGATACAGCTACGTTTGCTTCACCGCCACCAAAGGTAGCATTCAATTTATCACTCTGACAAAAACGGAGATAGTCTGGTGTGGCCAGTCTAAGCATGATTTCTCCAAAGGTTATTACTTTTTTATCCATATCAATGGTTTATAATGTGTTCAGACCACAAAAATAGAGGTTTATTTTTAAATAAACCCTTTGTGTGCGCGAAAACATAGTTAAAAACTGAAATTATTCCAGAAAGTAGATGTGTCATTTGTTTCCTTGCATTGTTCGGTCATCTTTTCGCGAAGACGCTGGATTGTTTTCCCGTATTTCTTTTGTCCGCTGAGGTCGTTCATTTCCCAAGGATCGTCTTTCAGATTGAATAACTGGGTCGTGCGTTCTCCGTTTACGTGATATTCAATCAGCTTCCAGGTCCCGTCGGAAATGCCGCGTTGATTATCCATATAGCTGTAGTAGAGGCGGTCACGGGCAGGTTCTTTCCCTTCCAGGGAGGAAAGCAGGCTGACACCGTCTACCGATCGGGGCACAGGCAGTTGGAGCATGTCGCAAAGGGTCGGGAATACGTCTATCAGGTAGCAGAGGTCTGCTGTTTCTTTACCGATGTGCTGTGCGGCTGCCTTGATCATCAAAGGAACGCCGACGCTATGTTCGTATACGTTCTGTTTACCCATCAGACCGTGTTGCCCGACCGCCAACCCGTTGTCTCCTGCAAATACGATGATTGTGTTTTCGTATATACCGTTATCTTTCAGTGTTTGGATAATGTCGCCTACACGTTTGTCCACATGGGAGATCATGGCATAGTATTCCTGGATATGCTTTTTGATTTCGTCCGGACGGCGGGGAATGGCAGCCAGTACCTCGTCACGTATTTCCAATTCTCCGTTATCGAACGGATGCTTTTCCATAAAGTTGGGTGGAAGTTGTATTTGGCTCTGATCGTAAAGCTGCATATATTCATCCGGCATGCTCCGGGGATCATGGGGAGACATATAGGCTACCGACAGGAAGAACGGTTGTTTTTTATCTTTTTGCTGTTGAATATATTCGACGGCTTCATGGGTAAAAATATCTACGGAATGCTTTCCCGAATACATATATTCTCCCTTCTCATATTCGACCTTGTTCGATTTTGCCTGGTTACGGATGACCGGGCGGCGTTTCCCGTAATTCATATCTGCGTGATAATCATACAAGGGGACATTCCAGTGATCCCACATGCCTCCGAAAAAGATTGCTTTTCCGTCTTTGAAGCAACGGTTCAGAGCTTCATAGCTACTGTGCCATTTACCGGTATGGAAAGTGTTGTAGCCGGCTTCCTGCAGGGCTTCACCTATCATCGTGTGTGAATCCGGGATTGTTGCTCCCTGTTTTTCGAGGTTGTAAAGATACTTTCCGGTCATCAGCATGGCCCGGCTCGGCATACTGACGGCTCCGGATGTTCCGCCCATGATATGGGCGTTGGTAAATACGGTACTTTCTCCTGCCAACTTGGACAAGTTGGGCGTTTGAACTTGTTCTTTTCCTAAAAAGTCCATTCCTGAAGCCCGCATGTCGTCGGCAAGGATCAAAATGATATTGGGCGTTTTATCCGCTGCCAGCGAACTGGCAACAGATAAAAAAGAAGCTCCGATCAATGATAATGCTTGTTTCATTTCTCTGTGTTTATTGTGTGATTAGGTAAGTTCCGTCTTTTTGCGTGTCGAATGTCGCCTGGAAATATTCTTTACCGTTTGACCGGACCGGTGCGGATGTGGCTATGGTCTTACCGTCCGACTTAACCGTGAAAGCTTGTCCGGCACGCAGCGTGCAGCTTTTCCCCGACAGCGAACGGATATTGGCTTCTGTCAATTTTCCATCCTTCCAGTTCATCGCGATCTCGAAGTTGCCCCGTGCCTTCAGACCGGAAACAGAGCCTTCCGCCCATACGTCGGGCAAAGCAGGCAACAGATGAATGTATCCGGCATGGCTTTGCAACAATATTTCAACGACACCTGCCGTATAACCGAAGTTCCCGTCGATCTGGAAAGGGGGGTGTGCACACAATAAATTGCGGAAGAGTCCTCCTCCTTTATGTGCACTGTTTCCGAATCCGACGGGATTGAACAGGTTGGCAATGATCTTGTAAGCATGATTGCCATCCATCAGGCGCGCCCAGCAGTTTATTTTCCAGCCCATCGACCAGCCGGAAGCCAGATCGCCCCGCAGTTCGAGCGTTTTACGGACTGCATTAAACAATTCCGGTGTTTTGTCCGGTGTGATCTGGTCGCTCGGATGGAAACCGTACAGATGGGAGAAGTGGCGATGTTGAGGTTCCCGTTCCTTGAAGTCATACATCCATTCCTGCAACTGTCCGCGTTCCCCGATTTGATAGGGTAGCAAGCGTGCCAGTTTGTCTTTCAATTCGTTGCGTAACGGTTCGTCCAGGTTGAACATTTCCGAAGCTTCGATTGTACGGGTAAAAGTTTCACGGATGATCGCCATGTCCATTGTCGGGCCCATGCTCATAGCTGCCGTTTGCCCGTCTTCTGTGACGAAACTGTTTTCCGGGGAGACACCGACCGGAGTCACCAAATGCCCGTTTCCGTCCTCGATCAGCCAGTCGGCAAAGAACTCGGCGGCTCCTTTCATCAGAGGATAAGCTTCATTTTTGAGGAATGCTTCGTCTTGTGTGAATTGATAGTGTTCCCATAGGTGGCTGCATAGCCAGCCTTGCACCATCGGCCAGAAAGAGGCTGTCGGCACGTTGTCGTTCGGCAGTGATTCCCGCCAGATAGAAGTGTTATGATGGGCAACCCAACCCCGACGGTTGTACATGTTCCGGGCTGTCTCGGCTCCGGATACCGCCAGTTCCCGGATCATCCGGAACAGAGGTTGCTGGCATTCCGACAGGTTTGTCAGCTCGGCAGGCCAGTAGTTCATCTCCGTGTTGATGTTGATCGTGTAACCGCAATTCCAGGCCGGGATCGTGTCTTTGTTCCACATCCCTTGCAGGTTCAAAGGTTGCCCGCCTGGGCGCGATCCGCTGATCATCAGGTAACGGCCGAACTGGAACAGGAGGGCTGCCAGGGCGGGATCGGCTGTTTGGGCGAATTGTTCGAGCCTTTTGTCGGTCGGCATCGCCTTTTGTTCGGGCGAAGAAACCAGTTCGAAATCGACTCGGTCGAACAGGGAACGGTAATCTTCCGTATGGCGTTGTTTCAGTGTTTGATAGTCATAGGAAAGGGCTTTTTCCAGAATACCGGCTGCTTTGGCCGAAGGATCGATACCTTCCTTGCTCGGACTCTTGTCGAAACCGTTGAAGCTGGTTGCCATGCTGAGTACGAAATAGACTTCATCCGTGTCGTACACATGGATACCGGAGTCGGTAATCTCACATTTCCCGTCTTTCGGGAAGACAGGTTTCAACTGGGCTTCGAAGAACATCCCTTTCCCGTCGATCTCGTCACCGTAAAGCATCCGTTTGTCGAACTTGCGTTTGCCGTTTGCATCGTAGAGTTCAGGGTGTTTGTATTGGTCGCCCCATTGTTCGATTTGCTCGAATGTGCGCCGTTCCACATAGCCGGGAGCCTGTCCGTGAAGGATCAGACGGTCGTCAGTCCCTTTTTGCAGGGCTGTCGGATGGGGTGAAGTGAAATCGAGCGAGATGTCGATACCGTCCGGAGTGTTGCTTTTCAGTCGCATGACGATCACGTCGTCCGGATGGGAGGCAAACACTTCCCGTTCGTAATGCGTTCCGTTCTGTTCGTAGGCGGTTGTAGCGACGGCATCCGAGATATTCAGTGTCCGTTTATATTGGTTGGCCTCTCCCTGTTTGTTGTTTTGGATATGCAAGTCTCCGAACGGCTGGTAATACTGGTGCAGGCGTCCGAGCCAGTTCTTGCAGACCAGGTCGGAAACTTCCGTATATTTTCCGGCTTTCATCAGCCTGACCACTTTGTCGAACATTTCCGGCGTTATTTTTACGTCTTTGAAAACGACCGACGGTTCCCCGCTGTATAATGTGTTTTCGTTCAGTTGAAGTTGTTCTTTGCAGGCTCCTCCGAAAACCATTGCTCCCGCCCGGCCGTTCCCGATGGGGAGTGCCTCGTCCCAGTTTTGGGCAGGCTTGTCGTACCACAAGGTGAGCGGTGCTTTTGAGGGTGTTCCCGTGCACGCGGCCAGCAACAAGAATGAGATCAGATAAGAAATAATGCGCATATACATGGTATTTTAAGATTATACAAAAAAGTGTCCGGATGCAAAGATATGCAATTCATCCGGACACTTTAAAGATTTAAAATGAATTAATATCCCGGATTTTGTTCGATCGTGGCATATACGTTCCGTTCGATTTCAGAGTAGGGGATTGGCCAGAGATTGTGATAATCCTCGATTGTCAAACCAGTTTTAGGATTATACTTACGGTTTCTCTCTGCCAGTTTACCCATTCTGCACAGTGTAAGCATTCGCAATTCTTCACCGTATAGTTCACGCATACGTTCATCAAGCAGGAAGTCTATATTTACTTCGGAAGGCTCGATCGGATTGGCATTTGCTCTTGCCCGGATCGTATTGATATCTGCGGCTGCATTAGCCAAATCCCCTTTCTTTATATAGGCTTCAGCTCGGAGAAGGTAAGTTTCTGCCAAACGAAACATATATTCGTCTTTGTAATTACTGTTTGCGCTGTTGATCAGAAGGTGTTCTCCGAATGGAGTTATCAATGGATTACCGGTTGCATCTACTTGATATAATTCTTCAGGGAAATTTCCGATCCTGGAGAATTTGGTTATTAATGGAAACCATTGCCGTATAGAATCGACTTGTTTATAGTAACCGTCTTTCACCATCCATTGCCCGAAAGCGGGGGATGCCGGATTATCGATTTGCAGATCTCTCGTTATATTGTATGTCGAGTTTCGAATGTCCTGATCAGATCCTTTGGACCATAAAGTATTGAAAAAATAGTCCGTTGGTTGTATCCAACCAATTCCGCGTCCGCCTTTTGCATCTGTTACTCCCATAAAAGCCGTAGTTTTCACATCGACTCCTGCCTCATCTTTAGCTGTAATCTGGATATTTTGGTAGTAAGGAATGATAGCCCAAGGCATATTATAGGCTGTTTTTGAACCTGCGTTCAGATAATCATATTGTAAAACCCATAAACTCTCCTTATTCCCGCTGCTACGATTCTGATTGTTTAATCGGAATAGATCCCAGTATACATCTCCTTCTTCATTCGCTCTTGAACCGAAGCGATTTGTCATCAGAGCCATTGCCGGGTAGTTGATGACGGCTGTCGCTGTTTGAATCGCTTCGTCATATTTATTCTGGCAAATGTAAATTTCTGAAAGTAAATGTCGGGCTACTTGTTTGCTGATTTTTCCGTCTTTTACAGCATCAATATCCGGTAATAAAGTGATGGCTTCTTCCAGATCTTTTCTGATCTGCTCATACACTTCTTCTCTGGAAGCTCTGACATAATCCCGGCGAGGAGTCGAGACCTCTTCAAGAATCAGAGGAACTCCTCCGAACAGATTCGCAAGCATTCGATATGAGAATCCTCTGAAGAATAAAGCTTCTCCACGAATAACTTTAGCCTCCTCTTCAGGAACTGCAGTGGCGTTTGGAAGACGGCTTAATATTACATTTGCATTTGAAATGACGATATATACTTGTTTCCAAACGTTCGCCGGGACGCTGAATGTAGGAACCATTACGTTTTTATAATCATTCAATTTAGCTGCTTTGTAATAGTCCGTGGCATTAAATGCGAAATCTGTTGCATAATGAAATGCAAAACGTGTATCGGGGTCTAATTCCCATTGTTGGTATCTTACCCGGTTGTACAAATAATTCAAGGAAGATTGGAAATGGGCACTTGTTTCCATTGAGTTTTCCGGAGAGTAAAAATCTTTCGGCTCCTCTTTCAGAAAATCGTTTTCGTTACAAGATGATAAGGTGGCAAATGCTGCTAAAATCGCAATGCCGTATTTAATTGATTTCATGTTCATTCGTTATTAAAATTCAAGATTAAGACCTACGGAATAGCTTCTCATAACCGGATATTTGTTGGAAACCAAGCCTGTTCCGGTTTCCGGATCCCAGCCGTCCCAATCAGTAAAGGTAAGCAGGTTCTTTCCTGTTACATACAGTTTGAGCCGGCTTACTTTGAACTTGTTCAGGAATGCAGACGGTACATTGTAAGAGATCGTAACATCCTGCAGACGGACGAAGCTGCGTTGTACATACGGGGAGAATCCGTAGCTACCCAATGCCTGAGTATAATAACCCAACTGGCGGTAACGCGCATTCGGATTTTCCGGAGTCCAGTAATCGAAATTGAACAGGTTGTTCTGATAGATATTATCCGGATTGGGTAAATCTTTTCCCGGCTGGCCGTAATAATAATTTTTTCCTCCCTGAATCGAGTTGATCAAGAACTTTAATTCCCAGTTTTTGTAGCGGAAAGAGTTTTGTATGCTGAACCGGTATGCAGGATCTTCATATCCGATGATTATACGGTCTTTATCTGCTGAATATTTTCCGTCACCATCTACATCTTGCACTTTATAGGTCCCGTATTCAAAGCCTTCAGGTATCAAACCGGCTTGCTTGTCGGCAAGTTGCCACATACCGATGATATTATAATCGTAACATACTCCGTAAGGATGATTGATGAAAATTTTATTGGCCGTCAGGTCGTCTTCTTTTCCGTCTCCGTCGGCATCGATACCTAAAATACTGACAACTTTATTGCGGTTACGGGAGAAATTGAACGTTACATCCCAACTGAAATCCTTTGTTTCGATAGCCACACCTGTTACGGACATTTCAAAGCCACGGTTTCTCATTTTACCTATGTTCGACGAGATCTTATCCAAACCGTTGATTTGCGGAATATTGATGTCGTACAGCAGGTTGTTCGTCTGTGACAGGTAATATTCCATATTGCCGAAGATGCGTCCGTTCAAGGCACTGAAATCCAAACCGACGTTGAATGTGTTCGTCGTTTCCCATTTCAGATCGGCATTGGCAAGCGACTTGATCCATTGCATCTGTTCTGCATTGGCGCCATCACCGAACAGATATCCGCCGTTGATCGTAGTATTGTCTATGCTGATGCTACCGACACCGGCTCCCATCTGGGCAAGTGTTTGATAACGACCGACCGTACGATTACCGTTTTGTCCGTAAGATAAACGTAACTTCAAATTCTCCATCCAGTTGATATTGTTTTTGAAGAAATCCTCTTCACTGATACGCCAAGCCAATGCGGCAGAAGGGAAAACTCCGAACTTATGATTCTTCCCGAACCCGGAAAATCCGTCACGGCGAACAGTTCCTGTCAGGATATACTTGTCATTATAAGTATAAATGGCACGCAGCATGGTATACAAACTCGATTCTTCCCATGCACCGGATGTTGCTGTCTGTAAGTCGGCTTGTCCCGTATCCAGCTTGTTGAAGCCTAAAATATCATTGGAGAAGTTGGTTGCTCCAGCCTTTGTCATTTCATACTGTCTCTTTTCGATACCGTAAACGAAAGTCGCATTAATAGCATGTTTCCCGAATGTATTTTTGTAGGACAGTATATTGTCGACCGTATAATTGTACT
Organism: Parabacteroides hominis; assembly: GCF_014287585.1. Taxonomy (GTDB): domain Bacteria; phylum Bacteroidota; class Bacteroidia; order Bacteroidales; family Tannerellaceae; genus Parabacteroides; species Parabacteroides hominis. The sequence continues at coordinate 63,778 of NZ_JACOOJ010000003.1, forward strand.
GGCTGTTGTTTTCCTTCGAGCCGGAACCCGTGAAGTTCGCTCCCCATTTGTTGAAATTGTAGATTTTGTTTTCAATCAGGTTCTGCGAGAAATTCATGCGATAGTTCAAACCTTTCAGAAATGGAAAATCGATATCGGCATAGAAGTTCCCGAACAGATTATAGCGTTTGTTCACATCATCCTGCTGGATTGTCAGTAATGGATTCAATGTGTTTTTGTAGGGTTCCCGGATATAATCTCCGTTTTCGTCTGTTATGGCGACAATGGGAGGTAAGCCGGTCACTGTTCCCAGATCAGGAGATTGGCCGGAGTAGTCGCTGATCGTGAAGAAAGATTGTACGCCGACTTTCAGGAAGTCTGTGATTTTCGTATCCAGATTGACACGTACGTTATAACGTTTGTATGTGTCGTTGATGACCAAGTTTTTTTGATCCGTATAACCCATGGAAAAGAAATAGCTGCTCAGTTCGCTTTTGCCTCTGACACTCAGGTTGTGATTTTGTATATAAGGAGTTTTGTTAGTCAGCATTCCCCACCAATCGGTGTCAGTTCCGCTTTCATATCCGTCCAAGGCATTCCGGTCCATCAAATGGGATGTCGGATCCCAGTTCGGGTTCATTTGCAGCATGTTGTCCCCTGTACGGCTTTCTTCCAGATAACGATCTGCTATTTTGCGTAGAAATCCGTCACGGCCTTCCGGATACATATCTTTGTTTGTCGGTTCCTGATAGGAAAATGAACCGCTGTATTCGATTGTCGGTTTACTCATTACCTTTCCTGTTTTGGAGGTAATTAAAATAACGCCGTTACTGGCTTCCGATCCATAGATGGCGGCGGCGCTTGCATCTTTCAGGATATCGATGGATTCTACATCGTTCATATTGATATCGACCATATTACCACGGAAAATAATGCCGTCCAATACGATCAACGGGCTATTACCGCCACTGATGGACGTACGTCCGCGGATAGACATGTCCGGATCTTTACCTGCTTCGGACACAGCACCTACATTCAGTCCGGGAACCGTTCCCTGTAATGCCGAACCCAAGCTGATATTCGGTGATTCCTGCAAAGTTCCCAGATCGGCACGGACAACTGAACCTGCCAGGTCGCTCTTCTTGGCCGTACCGTAACCGACGACGACGACTTCGTCCAGCTTCTGTGCGTCTTCCGACAGTTGCACGTTGATGTTCTTCTGGTTGCCGACTGTAACCTCTTTGGTCACGTATCCGATATAGGAGAACTGGATAACCGCTCCCTGGGGAACCGATAGGGTATAGTTGCCGTCCATATCCGTGATGATCCCGTTGGTTGTGCCTTTTTCTACCACGTTTGCACCGGCAATCGGGCCTAAATTGTCACTTACCGTACCGGAAATCGTCACCTGCTTCTTCTGTTGTTGAACCGCTTGGGCAGAGATGATGATGTGATTGTTCCTGATGACGAATGTACATCCGCTCCCTTTCAGGATCAAGGCGAGTGCCTCATTCAAAGATTTATTGTTAACAGAGGCATTGATCTGTTTATTCAGATTAATGACCGACTCGTCATAGTCGACCGACATGCCTGTTTGTTTCTCTATTTCGGAGAAAGCACCCTTGATTGTGATATTGTGGGACGGCAGTGTGATCGACTGGCTGCTGGCAACTGTCTGTTGCGCAAAAAAGAAAAGAAAAAACATTAATGAAACGCGGAATAAACTAATTAGCTTATTCTGTTGTGTTTTCAGGTTTAATTCCATATTTTTGTAAAATTAGATATTTAAGTAAATACTATGCATGATTTTTATCCTGCCGGATATTTAGAAGTGAATAGTGTTGCTCGATTTCAAGCCGGGGAGATCTGATTGGCGTCATCTTCCCGGTTCTTTTTTTCATATTAGTATCTCCTCTTTGTTTAGTTTATGTACACTTTGTTCTCTTTTATTTTGTAGTTCAGCCCTTTTATCATCTCTTTCATGACTTCCAGTACCTGTTCCAGGCCCTCGTCAGGATTAAACTTCATTGTAAAGCTTCTGCCGGCGAAAGGTTCCGTCTCGTAATTGACCGTTACGTTGAATTTACGTTCGATGGTCTTTACGATCTGGTCGAACGAGGCCGTCTGGAATATCAGATACCCGTCGGTCCATTGCATTACACGTCCGGCGTCGACGGTGTTGAGCGACAGTGTTTCCAAGCGGTGATTATAGATGATTTGTTCGTCCGGCGATAAAATCAGGCTCGTATCTTTCTTCAAACAAGGATCGACCTGGATTTTCCCCTCTTCCAACGTGGCGATCGTAACATCCTGGTCCGAGTAGGCGTTCAGGTTGAATACGGTGCCGAGTGCTTTGACCGTCATGTGGGCGGTTTTGACCAAAAAGGGCTTCTCAGGATCTTTGGCGACCTGGAAACGGGCTTCCCCGTTGAGAAACAGGAGGCGTCTTTTTCCTCTGAACTGTTTGTCATAAACCAGTAAGGAACCGGAGTTCAACCAAACTTTCGTCCCGTCGGGCAGTTCTACCTGTTTCCGTTCCCCATTTGCGACAAAGCATTCTTTCAATTGGGCTTCTTCCACAACCGGATTTATTTTTGTCAGATAGTAATAGGTTCCGAAAACGCCTAACAACGGCAAAAGTATTATGGCGGCAATTCTCCTGATATACAAACCAATTGGTTTGTGAAGCGTCCGACCGGACGCTTCGATCCGCTTATGCAGGCGGGATAATTCCTGGAAAGTGGATTCGTCTGCCACGGCTGATTCCTCTTCCCATAAAGCACCCATCGCCTTTTCCTTCTCTTCCGGAAAATTCCGGTCAAGCAACCAGGCATGGAAGTTCTTCTGAATTTCCGGAGGCAGGTCGTTCCTGAAGAATTTCCCTATTAATATATGTATATTGCTTTTGCCCATTTTTCGTCTTTATATTATAGCTGACGGACAAGTGAGGAAGCACACACAGTCGGAAATGTATTTTTTTCAGAAGAAAAGCAGCAAAATGGAATATGCGATCTTCCGCAATTCGGCAAGGGCTTGTGTCATGTGGTTTTCTACCGTCCGTTTGCTGATGTTCAGCCGCTGGGCGATCTCTTCATTGCTCAAGCCGTCTTTCCGGCTCATAATAAAGATGTTCCGTCGTTGAGGCGGCATCTTCTCCACGGCAATGTCAATGAGCAGCGATAGTTCCCTGGCGTATAGTTCTTCCTCTATCAGGTCATCGTAGGCCGGCCTGTTTTGCTCTTTTTGCTGGTAGTTTTCCTCGATCAGGCTGTGTTCGTAATAATCATAGATCATGTTGCGGGCCATGCGGAAGAGATAGGCTTTAAAAGAATCTACTTTCGAGATCGTTTCCCGGTTTGTCCAGATTTTATAAAATATATCCTGAGTTATGTCGCTCGCTTCGTCCTGGTTCTTTATGAAACCGGTTAAGAAGTGCTTCAGTCTTGGGCTGTATTGGATATAAAGCATGTCGAAGGCTTTATGATCCCCGTTCCCAAGTTCTTCCAGATATTTTGACTCAAGGTTGATATCCATTTTTGTTTTGTGTTAAACTCTCTTTCCCTTTATTTAAGTATGAAAAACGAAAGATATGGAAAATAATCTGAAGAGGCAATTTTTTTCAGCAAGAAATATCGAATTGAACAACAGGCTTCATCGAATGAAAGACCGGATAAACGATAATTTGAAGCAAGTGCCTGATAACTCGTGACAGTTGCCGGCATCGAGTTGCTTGTCGACAATCGTCAGCAGGCCTGCCGACAATTGTGAGCAGGCTTGTCGACATCTGTCAGCAGGCTTGCCGACAATTGTCGGCAGGCAACTGGCTGCAAGGAAAATTCGTTTTAGACCGGGACTAAAGCATGATGATCTTCCCATACAGCCGGAAAGAGGACCGTGGAGGGAAGGCGGGCGTCTGGCAAGGAACAAATGGTTCGTGCAGAATAATAATCCAAAAGTGTCAAATATTTTGACGCTCGCTTGCAAGGTATTAGGGAAGCGGATAACTTTACCGGAAAAAGATCTTATGCAAGCCGGAACTATCCTGATCGTAGATGATAACAAAAGCGTACTGACCTCTCTCGAACTGCTTCTGGAAGATGAGTTCGAAGAGGTGGAGACTGCCTCGAACCCGAACAGCATCCTTTCGGTCCTGGACAGCCGGCCGGTCGATCTCGTCCTGCTGGATATGAATTTCTCCGCCGGAGTCAATACCGGCAACGAAGGGCTTTTCTGGCTCCGCCGCATACAGGAGATCGCACCGGGACTGCCTGTTATCATGCTGACAGCCTACGGGGATGTCGAACTGGCTGTCAAGGCGTTGAAGAGTGGGGCTGCCGATTTCGTATTGAAACCCTGGGACAACGATAACCTGATCGGGAAGATACGTGCCGCCCTGCACGAACGGAAATCCCGTCAGCCGGTGCACCCGGTGGCGAGGCCGAGCGAGCCGGCTATGATTATCGGGCATTCTCCCGTGATGATGAAACTGATCAAAGTGGTGACAAAAGTAGCCAAGACGGACGCTAATGTCCTGATCACCGGCGAGAACGGTACGGGCAAGGAGATGCTGGCACGCGAGATACACCGCCTTTCGCTCCGCAGCCGCCGCGAGATGGTCAACGTGGATATGGGAGCCGTCAGCGAGTCGTTGTTCGAAAGCGAGCTGTTCGGGCATGAACGGGGCGCTTTTACGGATGCACGCGAGAGCCGTCCGGGGAAGTTCGAGGCGGCACACGGGAGCACGCTGTTTCTCGACGAGATCGGAAACCTGCCGTTAGGATTGCAGGCCAAGCTCCTGGCAGCCTTGCAGAACCGCGAGGTCACCCGCCTTGGAAGCAACCGGAAGATTCCGGTCGACATACGCCTGATTGCCGCCACGAACCGCAACCTGCCGGAGATGGTCGCGCAGTCGCTTTTCCGCGAAGACCTGTTCTACCGCATCAACACGATACAGATCGAGATTCCGCCCCTGCGGAGCCGGCGGGAGGATATCGCCCTGTTTGTCGATTATTTCCTGAAAAAATATACGGACCTTTACAGGCGGACGGGGCTTACCCTGCATCCGCAGGCGTTGGAGAAGCTCGCAAACTATGACTGGCCCGGCAACATCCGGGAATTGCAGCATACGATCGAGAAGGCGGTGATCCTGGCGGAAAAGAATGTGATTCGTGCCTCCGACCTCTTTATCCGTCCGGGAAAGGCTCTATCTTTTAGCGAAGTGCCCAATTTAGAAGAGGTGGAGCGGCAGGCGATCTTGGCGGCTATCACCCAGAATGAAGGGAACCTGACGGCTGCGGCGGAGCAGTTGGGCGTGAGCCGGCAGACTTTGTATAATAAGATGAAGCGTTTCAACCTCTGATCCCCCGCCGGTATGTTCAGTGTCCGTCTATACATACGCATTCTTTTGCAAGTGGTCGCCATCGTACTGGTGACGGGCTTGGGCGTGGCCGGCATCGTTACGGGGCGGGCAGTCATACTGGGTTTCGTGGCCCTCTTTATCGCAGCGTGGCTGATCAGTCTCCTTGTCTATTATCTCAACGCTTCGAACCGGAGGATACAGCTTTTCCTGGATGCCATCGAGGACGACGAATCGATGCTCTATTTCCCCGAAGACATCGGTAGCCGGGAACAGCGTCGCCTGCATGCCGCCTTCAACCGCATACACATGTTGATGACCGAGAACAAACGGAAGGCGTTCGACCGCGAACTGCATCGCAAGGAATATGAATCGTGGGATAAGCTGATGCATGTCCTGACACACGAAATCATGAACTCCATCGCTCCGGTCGTCTCCCTCTCCGGCACGCTCCTTTCTTATTTCCGGACGAAAGACGCGCCGAAAAGCAGCGGGGAGATCACCGACGTCACCATCCGCAAGACGATACGGGGACTGGACACCATCAAAAGCCAGGGGCAAACCCTGATGCATTTCACCGAATCGTACCGGCAGTTCGCTTACCTGAAGCAGCCGGAGCCTAAGCCATTCCCGCTCACGTATCTGCTGCAAAACCTGCAAACCTTGTACTTGCCGGATATGCAACGGCTGCACATCGGTTTCTCCCTCGTGCTGTTCCAGCCGGAGATAACGGTCCATGCAGACGAAAAGCTGCTGTCACAAGTCTTGATCAACCTGCTGAAGAACGCTATGCAGGCACTCGAAGGGCAGGCGGACGGAAAGATCCGCATGGAAGTCGGTGCGGAGAAGAATCAATTGCTTATCCGGGTGACGGACAACGGTCCCGGCGTCCCTTCCGATCTGATGGAAGATATCTTCGTCCCCTTCTTCACGACTAAGGCTACGGGAAGCGGCATCGGGTTGAGTCTTTCCCGGCAGATCATACGGATGCATGGCGGCGAATTGTCGGTTGCTTCGCAGCCTTACCGGGAAACCTGCTTCACGGTTTCCTTGCCCATAAAGTCTTAAAGATTACCGTCTTCTGATCTCTACCCGCGAAGTGAGCGGATAGCGCAAGCCTTTGGAGGACTTATAATAGACTTCGGCCGCACCGATCTTCAGCTTGGCGCGTATCTTGATCGGGATATGGTTCTCGTCGTCGCCGATCCAGATCTCGGCGGCTTCCTTGCTTTGGGTAAAGGCGTCGTCGTAGATGTCGATATAGAAATGGCGGGTCCTGTACTTCAACGTCTCGCTCCGTTCCACGATCTGCTGCCCGGTATAGCGGAAACTGATGTTGATGCGTTCGCGCCCGATCGCCACCTGGAAGGGAAAGCTCTCGCCGCTCTTCATCTTGTTCCAATCCAGGGAACGCAGATACATCGTTGCTCCCAGCATGTCGAACATATAAGGGTCTTCCGTCACGAGCATCGTGTCGATCTTCGTGCGGGTGGGCGTATAACGGTGGGAATGAGCGAGTATCTTCTTTCGGTCGTAGGAGAAACGGATGTCGTCTATCAGATAATAGTCGTTCTCGTTTACCCGCTTCTCGCTCCGTAGAAGCAGCATGTCGGGGGTGAAATGGCAATCGATCGTATCCCGCATCTTATAGACTTTCTCGATAATGCCGGAGGTACGGAAGATAAGCCGGTAGTGGCAGGATGGCTCGCCCTCGTATTCCGCGTCGCGGATGGAAAGGGTGGCGTGGCCTGCACGGGGCATCAAAAGGCCCCATTTGAAGTACAACTCGTACTGCACTTCCTCGCCGGGGCTGAACCTGTGCCGGACCGGGATTTCCTGCGCCTTCGCACACATGGCCGACAGCAACAGCAAAAATGCCAGCCACAGGCGGACGGTGTTAGAACGGCATTCCCATGTTGCCGCCGCTATTATTCCTTGACGATGATTGTTGGCTTTCATCTTTGTAGTTTCTTTTCTTCTTGGTTGCTTCCTTCGGCTTATTCTTCGTTATCTCAAGAGGCTTCTGCTTGGCCAGCGGGGTGGAGTTGACATTCCAGGTCTCTTCGACCTGCCAGTTCTGCATGATCTCGTACATCTTGGGAGAATAATAAACTTCTTCGGGCTGCCGCTTTTCGGCATAATTACCGGTATCCCACACTCCGTTGTCGTTCGTGTCGATTACGATACGGGCATAATACTTATCGGGCTTCAGGTCCATAAAGAGCACTCCGCCGTCTTTTACTTTCGCTTTGCGGACGGGCGCGTCTCCGGTGCTTAGCAATTCGACGAAAGCAGTCGTATCCACACCGTTGATATTGAGATAGAGATGGCCGTATTCGTCTTCCTTCTTGATCTTGAACTCACCGGTAAAGAAGTCGTTCCACTTCCCGTAAAGGCTGTGGATAGCGGCGGAATCCACTTCGATGCGGTATTCTTCGCCATACTTCCACGGACGTCTGATAAAGTAGTTCAGGCTGTTGGTCGAATCGGGGAAGAAGTCGAAATCGACCGTGTTCCAAACGGTATCGACCTTCTGGTCGAGGAAGAACATATCTTTGTTGATATCCAATACCGGTTCGTTGAACGTGACGGATATCGTGTCGAACAAGTCCATCGAACCGGGAGCGTCTACCTGCATGCCTAAGAACACGATCGGATCGGGTTCGTCCTTCTTTTTCTTCTTTTGCTTTTCTGCCGGACGGCGGCGCAATACCAGCTGGACCGTGTCGGTCTGCGGACGCAGGATGTTCAGGGAGTCGCTCTTCGGATAGGAGACTTGCACCTGCAGGGTGTCCTGTTTCCAGACGGTCGAATCGGCAAGCCAGTAGTTGACGGCAGCACCGCCTTCCGTCTGCTGCACAAAATACCAGGTGCTGTCTTCCGGGGTGAAATTGATGGGGACAGGCACCGGAACGGTGTCTAACTTCGTGTTGAAACGCAGCGTAAAGTATTTTTCGTCCGGGCGTTCGGGTTTCACCATATACTGGCGTTCGAACTTTTCCTTGAAAAGGCGGAGTTCGATGTTGTCCGGGAAGAAGCGGGTATAACCGACTGTCCGGATCGTATCGATCGTCAGGCTGTCCTTCCAGATTGTGTCTTGCCGGGTCGTCAGTTCAAAGGAGGGAACGATGACGGAATCCAGGAAAGCAATATCCTCGCCCGGCTGGTCGAACTTATAGTCGCGGTTCACATCGTTCAGGGCGAAGATATGATAGGTTCCGGGCGCGATGTTCCGGATCGTGAACTCTCCTTTGTCATTCGTGCGGGAAGTGCGGTCGAACGGCAGCTTCACAAATGCAGAATCCGCCAGGTCGCGATGCAGGCCGATCGTAATGCCGGGCATCGGTTCGAGGTTCTCGGCATTCAGCAAGACTCCCGATACTTCGAGCGTATCGATCACGCCTCCGGTAGAGAACGCGAAAGAGAAGTTTTCAAATACGTTCTTCTCATTATTATCTGCAATGGAATTGGTGAAGTCGATCGTATAGGTCGTGTTGGGTTTCAGCGTGTCTTTCAGTTCGATCACCGCCTTCTTCCCGGCAGAGCGGATAACCGGCAGTTCCATCTGGGGCGGAGTGATAATCACATTCTCTGAAGGTTTGTCGATCTGGATCAGCTCGTCGAACAGGATTTCGATCTTTTTGCCTGTATAATTAATCTGGTTCGGAACCGGCGTACTGCTTACGAACTTGGGAGGCGTCTCATCATAGGGACCTCCGTTCGGACTACCGATATTGGCACATGAATAAATGACAACCAACAACAGCATCCCATACAGCAGGCGGAATGAATTTCGTATATATTTATTATCCATTTATGTCTATTTCAAATATATTTGACAAACACGCGCAAAAATAGGGAAAAATCCGGTGAAAATTAGTAGGATATCCTGCCATTAATCAATCTTTGCATTTAAACGGTCTTTTGTCCGATTGTCGTTTTCAACATCCTGAACCCGATCCTGCAATATAAACATTTCTTCTTTTCGCAATATTCGCGTTTTAATTGGATCAATGCCTGGCTGTCGCCGGCATGGTGGACGGCGATACCGGCGTTGCAGAAGGTGGAGACGATGGTGTTCTTTTCCGGGGGAATGCTCTCTAAAAGGCGGGTGGCACGTTCGCAATATTCGGGTTGCTTGTTGTGTAGGCCGTAGGCAAAGAGCATCGGGACGACCGTGTTTATCAGGAGGATATTCAGGGCGTTTTCGCCTATGGTCTTTTCCTTCCGGGGAGAAGCGTACCGGAAATGATAATGTGTCTCCCAATAGCCGGATGGAGGAATCCTGAAATACTTCTTGATCTCTCCGGTGCTCCCGGCTTCAAGGATGGCAGAGAACAGGGTGTCGTGCTGTACCCAAAGAGCGGCCAACTGCGCCACTTTCAGGTATGGGAAGTTGGCAGGCCGTGTCCGGAGATTCTTAAACACGAAATCTTCCATCGGCGAAAGGCCGAACTTATGGCGGAGAAAATCGTATTCCCGTTGCAACAGGCGGTAATAATGGTCGTCATTCTCCTCCGTCAGCATCCCCGCCTGTCCGAAAAGCATCGCTTCTATCTGCGAATAGCTGCTCCGCTGCTTTTGGATGCAACGGAGCGGCAGGCTCTTCGCCAACCTTTCAAAAGCATCATTATTCACGCCAAAGCCGAAGTTGCGGGTTAAAGTAATATAAAAGACTTCGTTCCAGTCTGACTGATACGCATCCAAAAGGAGGAAAATGTCATGCGTTTTCCGTTCCAGCCGCTCACTCAGCAAAGCCTCCATCCAGCAGGCTATATGCAACGGGTCGACCCTGGCGATATGATCGAGGCACGGAAGAGCCGTTTCCCGGTAAAGCAACCAATCTATACTGCGGAGAACATTCTCCGGAACGGTCAGGAGCATTTGTGGGACCGGTTCCCCGTTCGTTCGGACCGGCTGGAAGTCATCAACGCCTGTAATATGAAGGATTACACCGTCATAAGCCTTATCCGTCTCATGGTGATGAAGCAGCCAGTCGGAGGATTTATCATGAATTTCGACACTTCCCGCCCATAGCGTTCCGTCTATTTTTATTTTCGCATTGAAGAAATCGGGACCTGCATCCGTATTTTGCATTCCGGGATCGATTACCTGGACAGGACGTCCGTCTGTGGTAGCCAATGAAGTGGCCGCGTAAAGTTTGTATTTCCAAACATAATGTAATAAACGTTCCATCTTTTTTCAGAGTTAAGATTTATGTCCCAAATCTAAGCATTATTCTTTATATTTGCAGCATGTTATCAGTTGAAAGTTGAAAGTTTAAAATTGAAAGTTAAATATATAAGTATGAAGATTGCACTTATCGGTTACGGAAAGATGGGAAAAACTATCGAGCAGATAGCTCTTGGCAGAGGACACCAGATCGTGTCTATCGTAGATATCAATAACCCCGAAGAAATACACTCCGACAATTTCAAAAGTGCTGACGTCGCGATCGAGTTTACGACTCCGGCTACAGCATTCAACAATTATATGCAATGTTTTGCAGCAGGCGTTCCGGTCGTTTCCGGAACGACAGGCTGGCTCGACAAGATCGAACAGGTCAAAGAAATGTGTGAAAAAGAGGGTAAAACCTTCTTCTACGCTTCCAACTTCAGTATCGGCGTGAACATATTCTTCGCCCTCAACAAATATCTGGCAAAGATTATGAATAACTTTCCCGCCTACGATATCAAAATGATGGAAACCCATCATATCCATAAATTGGACGCTCCCAGCGGAACCGCTATCACACTGGCGGAAGGAATCCTTGAAAACGTGGATCGTAAAGATCGCTGGACTTTGGAAACGGCTGAGAAAGCAACCGATATTCCTATCCATGCCATTCGCGAAGGGGAAGTTCCGGGCATCCACGAAATCACATACGAGTCGGATGTCGACACGGTCAGCATCAAACACGATGCCAAGAGCCGTGCCGGATTTGCCCTGGGAGCCGTTATTGCCGCCGAATTTGCCGCCGGAAAGAAAGGTTTCCTCGGAATGGACGATATGCTTAAATTCTAATTAATAACAGAAACAAATGAAGAAGTTTTCCAAGAAACAATGGATTAAATTCAGCATAGCAGCCGTTCTCTACCTGCTTTTCACGCTTTGGATGCAGAATGCCTGGTTATTGTTGGGACTGATCGTCCTTGTCGATATTTTCCTGACCGGGTACATCCCTTGGGGAGCCTGGAAACGTACCAAGAATCCGCAGGTTCGCAATGTGTTGGAATGGGTGGATGATATCCTGTTTGCACTGGTTGCCGTCTATTTCATCAATATCTTTATTTTTCAGAACTACCAGATTCCCAGTTCATCCCTGGAGAAGTCTTTGTTAGTGGGCGACTATCTGTTTGTCAGCAAGCTCAGCTACGGACCGCGCGTGCCGAATACGCCGGTCGCTTTCCCGTTGGTACAAAACACATTGCCGTTCTTCAACAGTAAGTCGTACCTGGACTGGCCGGAGTGGGACTACAAACGGGTGAAAGGTTTCGGACATGTGAAACGGAATGATATTGTCGTGTTCAACTTCCCTGCCGGCGATACGGTCGCACTAAAAGTTCAGAACCCGGATTATTACCACTTGGTAGAACAATACGGACGGGAAGCTATCCTGTTGAATAAAGCGGATTTCGGTGATGTGATCTACCGTCCTGTCGATAAACGCGAGAATTATGTCAAACGTTGTATCGGTATGCCGGGCGATACGATTGAAATCCGGAACAATCAGGTCTATATCGATGGCGTTGCCGCCAAGAATCCGGAAAAGATGCAGCTCAACTACTTTGTCGAGACGGACGGTTCCATGTTGAGTGAAGAGCAGTTCCGCCTGCTGGATGTCAGCAAAGCCGACCGTGTATTGATCGACGGGAGCTACAATCCCCAATATATGTCTATGTTAAACATTCAGCCGAACGCCAACGGGCAGTATAACCCGGTTTACCATTTCCCGCTGACTCAAAAGACATTGGAGATTGCTAAAAAACTTCCGGTCGTGAAACGTGTGGTTCTCGAACCGGATCCTGTAGGAGCCGATTCTTATTATCCGGTAGACTACCAGACCGGATGGAGCCGCGACAATTACGGACCGTTATGGATTCCGAAGAAAGGGGCGACTATTCCGCTGACAGAGCGTAACATTGCTCTTTATAAACGTTGTATCGTCAACTATGAACATAATAAGCTGGAAGTAAAGGATGGTAAGGTCTACATCAACGGCAAGCCGGAGACGACCTATACATTCAAATATGATTACTACTGGATGATGGGTGACAACCGCCATAACAGTGCCGATAGCCGTTCCTGGGGTTTCGTACCGGAAGACCATATCGTAGGCAAGCCGATCATGATCTGGCTGTCACTCGATAAAGACCGCAGCCTGTTTGACGGTGGTATCCGTTGGAACCGCATGTTCCGTTGGGTACACCCTGACTAAGTAAATCTCTATGGGAGAAAAAAACGATGCAAATATGAACAGGAAGGGCGACTTTAGAAGTCGCCCCTACGTGGGGTGGGTGGTAACGATCGTTATCGCCTTTCTCATTGTTATACCTGTCCGTCGTTTCTGTATCGAATCTTACCGGATATCGACCGATGCCATGGAAGAGGCATTGCATCAAGGCGATTATATCTTAGTGAATAAATTACCGCTCGATGGGAATCCGGGACGTAACAAGGTCGTGCTCTTTACCAGCCCCCTGCTGAAAGATACGGCAAGCAGTCCCCTGTTCCTGAGCCGTTGCATCGGAATGCCGGGCGACACGATCCTTGTAAGCAATGACGGATATGAGGTGAACGGGAAACTGTTGCCCCACTCCCCGCGCTCGCTCAATACCTATTTCATCACTCAGAAAGGAGCTGACGACTTCCTGAAAGCCTTGCAAAAGCTGAAGATACCGGTGCGGAACTGGAAGAACGAAACATTCGGTTTCTCTTTCTCCCTGACTACCTTCGAAGAATATCAATTGCGTGAAGAACTGCCGGAAGAGATGAACGTTCATTTTATCCGGAACCAAGCTGCCCCGTACAAGCTGGTCGTTCCCCGTAAAGGCCGTGCATACCGCCTGGATGAAGCAGCCCTTACCGCCTGCAAGGAAGCGATACTGGCCGAGGCCGGAGAAAAGGCAGCTTTCCGCGACGGAAAACTATATTTAGACGGAAGGGAAACTACGTTTTTCTTCTTTGAACAGGATTATTACTGGATGCTCTCCGACAATGTAAACGAATCGGTCGATTCCCGCCACCTGGGCTTTATCCCGCGTGACCGTATTATCGGAAACGCCTGGTTCTGCTGGTTCAGCCGTGACAAACAACGAATCTTTAAACCTGTAAACTGATGCAACCTGTTTATATTTCTACAACCTACCTGGGCCCTGTCCAGCAGTATTGCAAACTGTTCCAATATCCGGAAGTGCGCCTCGAAACAGCCGAAAACTACCTGAAGCAAACCTACCGGAACCGTTGTACCATTGCGGCTGCCAACGGCTCGTTAGCCTTGTCTGTCCCCATCGTAAAGCCGGACACATTGAAGTGCCCGACCAAAGACATCCGTATCTCCGATCATGGGAACTGGCGTCACCTGCACTGGAACGCTTTGGTATCGGCTTATAATATGAGTCCGTTTTTCGAATATTACGAAGAGGATTTCGCTCCTTTTTACGAGAAGAAGTATGAGTTCCTATTCGATTACAATGAGGAACTGCGCCGGTTGATCTGCCGCCTGCTCGACCTGCATCCGAATATTATTTATACCGAAGAGTACCAGCCTGAAGTGCCGAACGACTTCCGCGAGATCATCCGTCCGAAACATGAAGGAGAGGATCCGTACTTCTCCCCGAAGCCCTACTACCAGGTTTTCCAGGACAAGCACGGATTCCTTCCGAATATGAGTATTGTGGATTTACTGTTCAATATGGGACCGGAAGGGTTGTTGGTGTTGCGGGATTCCATTGTAGCACCGGAGCAGCCCTGATCGAGGTCCCGTCAGTTCTTTTTCATCGTATAATCTTTCACTCCTAACGAATCGTATGCCTGCAACAGGGCCTCGTCGTTATCGGAGATCATCAGGAGTTTGTCGTTTTCTTTCAGTTCTGTATTGCCTTTCGGGATGAAGTAATGTCCGTCGCGTTTCACCATAACGGCAAGGGTATGGTCGGGCAAGGTGAGTTGCATCAGCTTGTTTCCGTGAGATAGGACAGCCGGGGTGATGTCTATTTCACTCATGGCACTCTTGATATCTTCCGGCAATTCGATACCGAACACGTCTTTTCGTTCCGGCTCGTCGACAAGTCCGAGCCATTTGGCTGCTTGCGTTACGGTCGTTCCCTGTATCAATAGGGAAAGGATCGTAATGAAGAATACGATATTAAAGATCATGCCTCCGTGATCGACCCCGGCAATCCAGGGATAGGTCGCGAAGATGATCGGGACCGCTCCGCGAAGTCCCACCCACGAGATATAGAGCTTTCCTTTTGTCGTAAAGCTCTTAAACGGAAGCAAACACAGGAAGATCGTTGCCGGACGGGCTATCAGTATCATAAATACTCCCACTAACAGGCCGACCGGAGCGACAGGCAGCAACTCATGCGGGTTCACTAACAGGCCTAACGTAAGGAACATGACAATCTGCCACAACCAGGCAAAACCGTCGAAGAAAGTCCCCATGCTCTTTTTATGCACGATCTTGGCATTCCCAACGACCAAGCCGGCAATGTAGACGGCTAAATAACCATTCCCCTTGCATAAGGTCGTAGCCGAGAAGGTGAAAAAGGCGGTTGTCAACAATAAGATCGGGTATAAAGACTCGTTGTCCATATTGATCTTGTTGATCATCAGGACAGCTAACTTGCCTAACAGGAAACCGGCAATCGCTCCGACCGATAACTGGATGATCAATTGCAGGACAGCTTCCTGGAGGTTCATGCCACCGACCTGTATATAAGCAATAATAAGCAAGGTAAGCATATACGCCATCGGGTCGTTGCTACCGCTCTCCAACTCCAAGGTCGGACGCAAGCGTTGTTTCAGATAAACCCCCTTGCTCCTGAGAATGGAAAAGACGGAGGCGGAGTCGGTAGACGACATTACCGCCGCCATCAACATCGATTCCGCTATCGTAAGGGTCTCGTAACCGGTAGACCATAAGAACACATAATAGATAAAAGCCCCCGTTATGAGCGTCGTCAGCAAGACCCCTACCGTCGCAAGGATAACACCCTCCGTGGCTATCGGTTTGATCTCGGACACCTTCGTATCCATACCACCCGAAAACAGAATGATACTCAACGCCAACATACCGATAAACTGTGCCGCGCTGGGATTACTGAACTGAATACCCAAGCCATCACTGCCGAACAGCATCCCGACACCTAAAAAAAGCAGCAACGCGGGCAGGCCGAAACGGAAACCGGCTTTACCGGCAATAATACTGAAAAAGAAGATAATCGAAGCAATCAGCAGGATTGCTTCCGGATTCTCGAAGATCTGTAATTCGTGGAACATAGGCTAAAAACGGTTTACTCTATAATTTGTCACTTCAAAGTAAAGAAAAAATAACGATATGCACAACAGGTTAACACTTAAAAGACAGGGGTATCTGCTGACTAATAAATATATTCCGTATATTTGTGCATATAAAATTAACGCTATGATTAAAACAAATCTATTCCTACTATTGTTCGTTCTCCTCGCGGGGACTTCATGCAATAAGCAGCAGCATTTCATTTCGGACGATGCGTTTCGCGCCGAAGTGGAGAATGACTTCCGGGCAAAGCAGGCCGCTTTGCCGAACGGAGACCTTTTTTCCGTTTTTAACCAAAAGATGACGCCCGACGAAAAAGAAGCGCTTACTTTCCTGTATGCCTATATGCCGATCGGGGATCTCACGGATTATGACGGGCAACTGTATCTCGATAATATCCGCAGCTCGTTCCGCGCTCGGGTGGAAATGCCCTGGGGGGACAGCATACCGGAAGACATCTTCCGCCATTTCGTACTTCCCGTACGTGTCAACAACGAAAACCTGGACGAGAGCCGCATGGTCTTTTACGAAGAGTTGAAAGACCGGGTGAAGGGCCTGTCCTTGTATGACGCTGTGCTGGAAGTGAACCACTGGTGTCACGAGAAAGTGATCTATACGCCTTCCGACGCCCGGACAAGCTCTCCGTTGGCATCCGTGAAGACAGCCTACGGGCGTTGCGGCGAAGAATCGACTTTCACGGTTGCCGCCCTCCGTTCGGTCGGCATACCTGCCCGCCAGGTCTATACGCCGCGCTGGGCGCATACCGACGACAACCACGCTTGGGTGGAAGCCTGGGTAAACGGCAAATGGTATTTCCTCGGAGCCTGCGAACCGGAACCGGTCCTCAACTTAGGATGGTTCAACGGGCCGGCTTATCGCGGTATGCTGATGCACACGAAGGTATTCGGCAAATACAACGGGCCGGAAGAGGTGATGGACGTAACCGACGGCTACACCGAGATCAACGTGATCGACAATTATGCCCCGACCGCCAAAGCGACGATCACCGTCGTAGACGAGAACGGCCTGCCTGCCGCTGGAGCCGATGTGGAGTTCAAGATCTACAACTATGCCGAGTTCTACTCTGTCGCTAACAAGAAAGCCGATGCGGATGGCAAGACTTTCCTCTCCGCCGGTAAAGGCGACATGCTGGTATGGGCGACCAAAGACGGCAAGTTCGGTTACAGCAAGGTGTCGTTCGGCAAAGACAATAACGTGACGATCACCCTCGACAAGAAACCAGGCGACATCGAAACCGTCACGCTCGATATCATCCCTCCGGTAGACGGCTCTATTGCCGCCGAAGTGACGGACGAGCAGAAAGAGGCCAATGCCAAACGCCTCCATGAAGAGGACGTAATCCGTAATAAATATGTAGCAACCTTCTATACGGAAGAGAAAGCGGAAGCGCTCGCCAAGGAATTAGGCATCGATCCGCTGAAGACCGCCGACTTCATGATCGGCAGCCGGGGCAACTGGCGCGAGATCGAGAAGTTCCTCCGCGAGACGCCCGCCGGTAAACGCCCGATGGCGATGGACCTGCTGAACGCCATCTCCGCCAAGGACCTGCGCGACACGCCGGCCTCCGTACTGGCAGACCATCTGAACAATGCCCAGGCGATACAAAGCTCCCTGTTCACCGAATATGTCCTCAATCCGCGCGTGGCTAACGAATTCCTGACACCGTACAGGAAGTTCTTCGCCACCAATGTCGATCCCGATTTGGTCTGGAAAGCCAAAGCCGATCCGCAGCTGATCGTCGACTGGGTGAAGGAAAACATCAGTATCAATGACAGCCTGAACCCGCAACGTATTCCGATTATGCCGATGGGTGTATGGAAGTCGCGCGTTGCCGACAAAGGTTCCCGCAACATTTTCTTCGTCGCCGTATGCCGCAGCATTGGCATCCCGGCACGTATCGAGCCGGTAGCCGGAAAGGTGCAATATGCAAAAGGTCTGAACTGGGTGGATGTGGACTTTGAAGCCGCCGAGCAAACGACAGCCAAGCAGGGCAAAGTCATTGCCTCCTACCTGCCGATCAAGGCATTGCAGGACCCGAAATACTACAGCCATTTCACAATTGCCAAAGTATTGCCGACCGGCAAGCTACAAACGCTTAACTTCGAGTCGGGCGACGTGGACATGGGCGGCGGTGACACCTGGAGCGCCCTGCTGAAAAAGCCGCTTCCGATGGATGAAGGCAATTATATGCTGGTAACCGGTACGCGTATGGCGAACGGCAGCGTGCTCGCCGAAATATCCTTCTTCAATGTGGAACCGGGCAAGACAAGCAATATCAAACTGGAAATGCGTGAAAGCGAAGATGATGTGCAGGTAATCGGCAACTTCAACTCCGAGAACAAATTCAAACGTGCCGATAATGGCGAAGAGACGAGCTTGCTGGCAACTACGGGACGCGGCTACTACATCGTTGCCATCCTCGGGGCACGCCAGGAACCGACCAACCACGCCATGCGTGACATCGCCGCCGTAAAGAAGGACCTCGAAGAATGGGGCCGCGGCATGGTGCTGTTGTTCCCGGACGAGAAAGGCTTCCAGAGCTTTGACCCGAAAGAGTTCGGAGAACTGCCGGGCACTATCACCTACGGTATCGACATCGACAAGACGATCCAGAAGGAGATAGCCGCAGCTATGAAGTTGCAGAATGTCAACACACTGCCTATCTTCATCATCGCCGACACTTTCAACCGCGTCGTTTTCGTATCGCAAGGATACACGATCGGATTAGGCGACCAGTTGATGAAGGTAATACATAAGTTATAAGCTTTCGACAAAGAGGGTGTGTCAAAAAAACAGCTTACTAATAGACATAATTTAGGCACGGATTTCACGGATTTACACGGATGATTTTTTTCTTTCCGTGTTTTCCGTGAAATCCGTGCCTAAAAGATCGTGATGTAGGTGTTTTGACACACTTTCTTTATATATGATTAGGAAAAGCTTTTATCGACGGCGGCGCACGCTACGTACCGGCGAGCTTTTTTGGGCTTTCGGGGCTTTGACTTTTACTTCCTTCTGTTTTTCTTCCTTCACGGCTTCCGTTTTCTTTCCGCGGGCGGAGACGGTTGCGCTTTTCGTCTTTTTGCCTTTCGTGTCGGCGGCGAGCTGGGCTGTATCCGGTTGCAGATAGAGGGATTTCTCGAAGGTGATCAACTGGTTCTCGATACGTTCCTGCTCGCGCTTCATCGAGTCGGGGGTCGGGCAGTAGGCTTGCAGGGGTTGGTTCATCAGGTTCTGCGTCTTGAAGATATCGCCTTCGAACATGCGGCGGCGGAAATAGTCGTCGAGCGTGAAGGTCATGGCGTTGTTGATGTTCGACGTCATGATGTAGGCGGTATTGATATAGGGACGGAGGTTTTCGTAAGGAATCCAGAACATCGGCATGGTGTTCTGTCCCATATCGTCCACGATCGTCAGGATCGGGCAGATCGCCAGTGTCTTGACATCGAAGACGGAGTTGTTCTGGTCGAAATACCAGGCTTCCTTCACGTAGTAGGAACGGACATCGCCGGACGGGATGTCACTTTCGTTCACGACAAAGCCGGCAGGTTCGTCATTATTGCCCGGTGTCTCTTCGTAAAAGATGCGGCAACGGTCGAGCATCACTTTCAGGTCGAGCTTGCGGTTGTCGCTGAAGTCCTCGTAACCATCGAGATATTCATAAGCGGAGAGCTTCCCCTCACATACCAACTGAAAGATGATGGAAAACAGATTCATCTGCCCGTTCATCGGCTGGGTGGGGTAATATAAGGGAGCGTTCTGCTCTTTCGTCAGGTCGATCTGGCGGTAGATGACACGCATCCAACGGGCGTTGCCGATCTGCTGCGTCATCCGTTCGTTCATATCCTGGGCCCGGACGGTCAGTTCGGGCATGCCGCTCTCTTTCTTATCTTCTTCACGGGCTCCACGGCTCGATACGGGGCCGCGGCGTCTCTGCTGCTGTTGCTGCGTATTGTCGGCCTCTTCCTGCGCCTGCATGGGAAAGGAGGCGAACAGGGCGATGGCGAGGGTTGCTATGTAATATAAACGTTTCATATTTTATTTGTTGCGGGCAGGTATGAAACCTGCCCTTACGTTATGTTAATTGACGATTACTTCGACGGCGGTCGGAATGGTACGTTCCTTGTTGTCCGGGCCTGCCACTTTCACATGGGTGATGTAGAAGCGTTTGCCTCTTGCCAGGCGGCGGATATAGTCTTTCTGACGTTGCGAGAACTGGTTGCCTTGCGTGACTTCCGGGATGATGTTACCCATCGAGTCGTAGAAGGTCAGTTCGAAGCTCAACACCTTGAACGGTACGTTCAGCAGGTCGTCGTCGATAGCTGCCTGGATGCCGTCGGCTTCCACCAGGTTGCGTTTGGAGAACTGGCCGCCGCGGAACTTGCGCATGTTGCCGTTCTGGTCCTTATACTCGATAAAAGGCATCGGGTCGGGCAGGGCACGTACGCGGAAAGTCGTTTTCGCCATCTCGACGCTGCGCCCGTCCGCCATCTTAGCATGGACAGATACGACGGCATCCGTTCCGGGCGTTGAAGGGCGCGCTTCCCACTGGTCGCCTTTGCGGACCAATGTCCCGTTTGTCATGGCCGCCGTCACATTGCCGCTCGGCACGCCCGGCACGGCAATACGGATCGGGTTGGCGATTCCGGCATACAACACATTCATCAGCATCGGCGCTACCGTCGCACTCGGTTCCGTCACGAAATATTCGCTTTCGAACTCGCGGCGCATCACGCTGCCGTCGCTACCCGGCATATCGATATATCCTTTGACCGGATAAGTGCCCGGAGCGCCGGCCACAGCCGTAAACATGCCGTTTGCATCATAAGGCAACTCCTTGCCGTTCACATAAACGGTCGGACGCTTCGTCGAGTCGACTGCCGATAAGACGATATTCGCCTTGTATTGGCTTCCGCGCATGACGATCTGGCTTTCGGGAATCACCTGTGCCGTGATCTGGTTCACACGATAGTCGCGCATGTCGACGCTGCTCAACAGGTTCGACAACACTTCGCCTTCGGCGTAGCGGATATCGCTTTGCATTTTCGTCAACAAGGTGACTGCTGCCGCTACCGGCATATTCTCGAACAGGGCCTCTTCCCAGGTGCGGGTATTGATACCGGCCTTGTGAGGCGGTGTCGTCGAGAGGCTGGCTTCGATGATGCGCGTCTTGGCAGAATCTTCCACCATCTCGCCCATCAGCGTCCGGTATTTTTCGATGCTCTGGCGCAATTTCTTGCCCTCGCCCGAAACGGGAGACAACATCACGCGGGAAGCCGCTTCGAGGTCGTCCTTATGATCGATATTATTGACATCGGCATCCTTGCCGTCGACAATCTGCACGATGCGCACTTTCAGGTCCTGCACATAGTTATACAGGCTGTCGGAAGCATGCTTTACCTTGTTCCCCTTTTCGTACCACTCGCGTACTTTTTCGGGATTCGTCTGATAATAGGCCTCCAACTCCTCCGTGACGAGATTGTTGCGGGTCGAAGTATTATCGATAGAGGTTCGCAAGCTGTCTTCCACCAGTTCGAAACCGTCGAGTACCTCCGACGACACGTTGAGTGCCATCATGGCGATGAACACCAGATACATCAGGTTGATCATCTTCTGACGGGGCGAATTGGGATTATTTGCTATTCCTGCCATATCCGTTTACTTCATTGGGTTGTTTGTATAGGGCGCCTGCTGTTGATAACCGTAGGGCTGCTGTTGGTACGGCTGCTGGTACGGCTGCGGCTGTGCGGGCTGCGGTTGCGGCTGCTGGTAAACAGGCTGCTGCGGTTGTGCGGGCTGCTGATACCCCATATTGACCGTCATGGCCTGCAGCAGGCGACTGTAAACCTGGTTCAGTTCGGCCAACTGGCGCGTCATTTTTTCCGTTTCGTTGCGGAATACGGAGCTGTCCACGACAGAGCCGTCATACATTTCGCGGATGCGGTTCAGGCCGCCGTTGATATGTTCGATCGATTCGATCTGCGAACTGATGCTCTTCAACTGTATTTCGTAGATGGTGTTCAGGCCGGAGATATTGCGGTTCAGCATTTCCATCTGCTGCACGTAGCCGCGTGAATTCTGGTTGATGCCGTCGGAATTGTCGGTGATGTTCTTGTACGAGTTCAAGAGCGTGTCGGAGACGTTGGTCAGCGAGTTGGTTACCTGGCTGAAACGTTCCATGTGTTCGGACATGCCTGAAAGCTGTTCCAGGTATTTCTGCGTCGCTTCCGTCAGTTCCGCCATCTTGGAGATCTGTTCGGCAGCACCGCTCAGTTTCTTGATACTGTCGGAAAGGTTCTTCGTGTCTTCTTCGCTCACATCCAGGCCGAGATTGCCCAATCCGGCTGCTTGCTTGCCGCCGAAATTGATGTTGAGTCCTGTGCCCGCTTCATCGTCAGCCGTATTCTCCGGCGAATTGACCAGGTTGGACATAGGCGTATTGACAAAATCCGGGCGGTCGAGCGGATTCTTAGATTTCAAGACCGGGAACACTTCTTCCCAGTGGTATTCGTTAAACGGCTTTTCAAATGCTGAAATAAAGAACACCAATGCTTCTACGGTCATGGCAATACCAAGGACCCAGTTAGCATAAGGCACATGCAAGAGCTTGAACAAGGCGCCGATAATCACGATGGAGGCCCCCCAGCTATAACAGAAATTAAGCACCCGCTTGCCTCTTTCGCTGGCGAGGTACATCTCGACTCTGTTTTTATATCTTCTATATTTTCCCATAATATAATGTATATTCGTTTTTAGAGAGGGCGGGCGAACCCCGCCCCTACGTTATTTTTTACCTTTCACTCTTGAGAAACCGATTTGTGTACGGGCGCAACGGAAACCGATGTATGAACGGGTTTCGTTCTGGTATTCGAAGGTGCGCATATCCGAACGGATAAACTGTGCCACGTCTTTCCAGGAACCGCCGCGTACGACTTTCTTCTTCATTGCGTACGGGTCTTCCTTCGCAGCATTGTAGCGCAGGTCCGGGTTCATGTCGCTCATCTGGCTCGGACCGGATTCGGAATAGGAGGTCGATGTCCATTCCGCCACATTGCCCGCCATATCATAGAGGCCGAATTCGTTCGGGGCGAAAGAGCCGACACGCGAAGTGATCAGGTGTCCGTCTTCCGTATAATTGCCCTTGCCCGGCTTGAAGTTGCCTAAGAAGCAACCTTTGCCGCTCACCAGCTCGTCGCCGGCCCACGGATATTTGTTTTCGTTCTTGCCTGTACGGGCCGCATATTCCCATTCGCCTTCGGTCGGCAGGCGGAACGGCTCGATGGCCTGTCCGCTGGGGAAGTTCAGGGATTCCTTGAACAGGTTGGTGCGCCATACGCAGAAAGCGGTCGCCTGCTCCCAGGAAACACCCACTACAGGATAATCGTCATAGCCCGGATGCGAGAAGTACATACGCATATACGGTTCGTTATAGGCATTGTTGAAGTCGTTCACCCAGCAACTTTCGTCCGGATAGACATTCACGATACGGGTATGGAGGAAATCCCACGGCCCGCTAAGCTGGCGCGTGATGGTTTCGTTCACGATCTCGCCTTCCTCGGTGATGTAGGCCGTATCTTTTGAAATCATAATCACTTCGTTAGGATCGACCTGGATGTCGGTGTTACGCACGCGCGCCGCCGGGTCCAGGTTGTGTTTGCGGAGGGCTGCCGACGTATAGTCGTACCATTCGTAGCGATAGACCATCTGTTTCGGGTCCAGCGTCTTTTCGCCGGTCACCGGATTAACGGTATAGACGCTTTCGATCGCCCGGATCTCGTCTTCATTGGCACGTTTCCAGGGAATCGGGCGGCTCCAGTCCAGATGCGGGGTAACCGGTTCGCCATAGCGGTCTTCGGTGATCTTAAACAGGTCGTTGCCGCCATAAGCCGGATCAGCTAAGCGTTCGCGGATAATGGAGTCGCGCACCCAATACACGAACTGGCGGTATTTGGCATTCGTCACCTCTGTCTCGTCCATCCAGAAAGCATCGAAAGAGACGCCTTTCGTTTCCGGATTGATTCCCCACAAGGAATCCTTATCAGCGGGTCCCATCTCGAATGAGCCTCTTTTGATCAGAACCATCCCGTAGGGAGCAGGTTCGTTAAACGCAACCGATCGTACCCCCGTCACTTCGCCCCCGCCACCGGAAAGGGTTCTGCCACATGAGGTAAACAGGGCTACTGCCGCAAGTACTAACAATACTTTTTTCATATACTATAATATACGTACACTTTTGTGTCTATTCTTTCCTGACTTCGATTTTTTCAACTTCAACTTGTAGCTTACTACCAACTCGTGGCTTCCGCTCGTGGCTTTCAAGATGGGTATGGTAGAGATAGGGAAATCATACGCATATCCTACCTGGAAACTCCCGATCTTAGCTCCTAACAACAGGATCACCGACTCATTCACACGCCAGGAAAAACCTCCGTTAAACATCTTATTATAAAACAGCCGGGCAGTTATGTCCGCCTGGAAACTCTGCATGTCTGTTTTCAAGAATACAGACGGCTGTAATTCATACAACGGGTTTCGGAACTGAATATTGTATCCGGCTATCAAATTATATGTACTGGCAAGATACATGGAAGAATAATCGTCCAATGAGATCTCCGCCTTGTTTAAGTGCGTGACGCCTACGCCGGCATAGAGATTCTTGCGCTGATAGTAAAGTCCGGCATTCATGTCGAAGCCCATTCCGCTTGCCTGCGTCTGCGGGATCGCCTGGTCTTCCCGTTGATGGAACTGGCTGGTCGGGTAAAAGACCTTTTCTCCGTCGAACGACTGATTTACCATTCCGAACTGCATTCCGATACTGAGCGTGCCGCCAAACAGTTTTTGTTTATAGGCATACTGCAAATTGACATGTGTATTGACGAAAAGCCCGATCCCTTCGGTAAAGACGACCAGCCCGACGCCATGATTGGTTTTCCCGATCTTCAGCGGCATATCCGCATTGATGAAGAAGGAGGTCGGCGCCCCGTCGATCCCGACGTATTGCAAGCGCGACAAGGCGAGCATATTCAAGTCTCCCGATACACCTGCATACGCCGGATTATAATAACCCAACGCCATGAAATACTGGCTTAGCTGCGAGTCGTATTGCGCCCGCGCTCCCGTGAGGCCGGTTACTAAAAGGATTATGAGCAGGAGATATTTGTTCATATATCAAGAAACGGAATAAATCCGAATAAATTGTATAAAAAGCAAACGAGGCGGCGGGACATAACCCTGCCACCTCGTTATTATTTCATGCCTGTACGTTTTTATCGCACATTAATATTCTTCTTCATTGAAGAAAAAGTCTTCCTT
Source organism: Parabacteroides hominis (assembly GCF_014287585.1). Taxonomy (GTDB): domain Bacteria; phylum Bacteroidota; class Bacteroidia; order Bacteroidales; family Tannerellaceae; genus Parabacteroides; species Parabacteroides hominis. The sequence goes on from NZ_JACOOJ010000003.1 coordinate 88,968, forward strand.
ACTTGGATAGTCGGGCCAGATATCTTCCATGCATTCATAAATCTCACCTTCGTCTTCCATTTCCTGCAAATTTTCAATCACTTCCAGTGGCGCGCCAGAACGTTGTGCATAGTCAATCAATTCATCCTTGGTTGCAGGCCAGGGTGCGTCTTCCAGTTTTGAAGCTAACTCTAATGTCCAATACATAGCTGTCAAGTATTAATAACCACCTTGCGGCGGTCAGGTTCTCAAATTTTCCGCAAAAATAAAACAATATTCTTTAGATGCAAGTATAATCCCAGATAATTTCTTTGCCATTATTCCGTATGCATTCCTTACGTGCCAGAACAAACAGATAATCAGACAGTCTGTTCATGAAGACCAGGACAGGCTCTTCAACCGTAATTGTCTCCGCTAAACGATAGATCTGGCGTTCGGCGCGCCGGCAGACTGTTCGGCACACGTGCGCCAAAGAGGCCGAACGGCTTCCTCCCGGCAAAACGAAGTTTCGCATCTTGGGCAATTCGTTGTCCAGGCGGTCTATTTCCCGCTCGATACGGGTGATCGTTTCCGGCATCACCTTGCTCTCTATTTTCAGTTCGGTGTTCTCCTGGTCGGTTGCCAGATAGGAACCGATCGTGAACAGCTTATGCTGGATAAACAGCAGAAAATCCTGATCCGCTTTCTCTTCCAGAGAGGTGATCAACAGCCCGATAAACGAGTTCAGCTCGTCGACCGTGCCATAACTCTCGATACGTTGGTGCGCTTTCGACACCCGTTCGCCGCCAACTAAGGAAGTGGTTCCCTTGTCGCCGGTCCCTGTGTATATAATGCTCTTTTTCATATGACAATAACTTATCGTTTTATTATATAATCGCACATCCTTGCCAGATGTTGCAAAAAGAAGTACAATATTCGTCAGATTCCGGGAATTGTGCAAGGAATCGGATTATTTATTTTGACAAGATGTGAAACATTCTTCCCAATCCGTTGCCCGTTCATAAATAACTACTCCAGTCGCCCCAGGAACTGCCAGAATGAAAGATACGGATGTGAGAAGAAGGTGGCTCTGGAACAAGAAAATCAGCAAAGCGAACGGATATCCGAACGGCTCTGCTGATCCTGTATAATCAGAGATAGATTATAAACTTCCTATTTCTTCCACCGAAAGACCGGTACATTGGGCGATCGTTTCAACAGGGATCCCTTGGCTCTTCATCTTGCCTGCGACTTCAACTTTACCTTCAGCTTTACCTTCAACTTTACCTTTTTCCATCCCCTCTTCGTATTTTGTTTCCATGCAAGCATATAAATCACGTTCGGTAGACAAACTAAGCTCGTAGGCAAGGCGCTCGTCAGGAGTCATGCGTTCGATCTCCACGATGCTTTTTAGCTTTTGGAAGATCTGTTCGTTCAGTTCTTTCGGTAATCGTTCCAAGATATCAATATTGTTTAGTACAAATAAAAACTTCTTATATAATGTATCACAGTCGGAGAGCTTCAGGGTAAACTTGGGCATCTCCAGATAGACTTCCGTCAGTGTATCACTGAAAGGGACTTTCAGCTCCCGGTCCATGCGAATTATATCCCAGCGATATTTATCGGGATATTTCCGATCCATGATATAATTTAAAACACAAACGACATATACACGGTTCACGGCATAATTCCAACGAAGCCGTTTCTGTGCCGTTTGGCAACCGGCCTCTTGGCCTTCTTTCAACTCTTTCAATTCCTGCTCCAACTGCTCCTTCGCATATGACGCTTGTTGCTGGATAGCAAAAGAAGCATAATATAACACTCTGTCGGAGAAATACTTTTGTGAACTTTTCTGCATCTTGACAATGATCATCTCTTCTTTGTCTGTCTTGCAGAAAATATCGAATACCGCTTTCCTGTCGTTTCGTCCTAACCCAAACGCTTCTACATTGCGGAAGGTTATGTCCCTAATCGTTTCGTTAAGCAGACTGTTCAGGAATTTGATAATCATGTCCTTGTTGATCTCACTTCCGAAAATTCTTTTAAACCCCTCATCTGTATAGGGATTGATAAACTTTTCCTTTGTAGGAAAGAATGATTCATTCATAGCTAAGATATTTTTGTAATTGTTTATTCCTGTAGCCGCTTTGGCTACATGGATGTGGCAAATATAAAGATTTTATGAACAATAACAAAGCAATGGAATATTTTGATGCCCTGATTCCTTTCAGCATAGGGAACTCTCGTTTCCTGCCGAGGGAATTTCCGTTTCCTCCAGGGGGAAACTGCAATAGGCTGGTTATCAATGTTTATTAATGCACTGTTTGGGATTCGTTTTTTACTTCATTCAAAGTATATCAGGTACTTGTATTTTATCCCTAAACTAAGGGAATCCGTGCCTAAAATTGGTTCAAATCTTCCAGAATATGAGTCTGTGAAGTTGTTCCTATAGATGGCTGTCGCTTCCCGAAAAGGTCGGCATCGGTTGCCGGATAGATGCCTGCCTTTTTCCTGCTGCCCTATAGGCTTTTCCCGGACAGGCTAAAGGCTGTATTTTTTAGCCTATAACCTATATTTTATGGGACAGGAACCAATTCCGAACCCTTATATGAGAAAACTGAAAATAGGGTTCACGGCGGTAAAAGGCTAATGGCCAGCAATTTGTTGTGAAGGCTGTGAAGGCTGTGAAGGCTGTGAAATCTGTTTACGATCATCCAATCCTATCGATCGATCCCGCCTTTTTTTATCTTGCATTCACAGGGTTCACAGCAACATGCTGATCTACAGAGTCTCCAAAGCAGTGTGAACCCTAATTTAATAAAATAACCAGGGGTATTTAGAGGATAATCTAAGAAAAACTGAACCTATATTTTAGGCACGGATTTCACGGATTACACGGTTTAAATATGTTTTGAAAAAAAACTTCTTGCCGTGTAATCCGTGAAATCCGTGCCTAAAATTGGTTCAAACCTAACCTCCGTTGAGTAAGTGACTGCATCACCCAATCACTGTTGAGCTAAATAAATTATCTCATTAGAAAGAATATTTGAACCTGGTTCTTCTGTGGTTTTTTAACCCCTTTAAATATAATCCATAAAAGGGCCTAAAGCTCACAAAGGAAGAGGCTTTGCCTCCATACCTTTTAATCCGTCTGCTGAAGCAGACGGCAAAAGAGAGGATGATGGGGCTTTGAGGATTGTTTATCCAAAATTATATTTATCTTTGCAAGGTCATTGAACTACCGGCTTGCAGCGGCAAGTTGTCAATGACTCGTTTTTTTTGAATAAAGCATTTTTAAAGGTATTATTCCGGGACGGAAAGTTTCCCAAATTTTTCATATCTATCGGGATAATAGCAACAAAATGCTCACGTCGGTTGTATATATACAGAAATGTATAGCATATAATGGCGTGGGCTGTTGCTTATTATCTATAGGTAGGGCATTGGGAAACGCCTCCGGACGGATAATTCGCGGCAGTCTCACGCTTTTTTTGTGTCCTGTCGCATCCTTTAAAAATAAGTTCATATTATATTATTAAAATAAAAGGTCGTAACGCAACGCATGTACGACTGTACGTTTTTCATTGTGCAACTGTCCGTTCGCGAGAATCTGACAGTTGTTTTTAAACAGCTTGTTTTTTGTGATGATAAGACCCTCCGAAAACTTGCTGTCGAAAGGTTGCTTCGCATCAACCGGCTTCATTGCCGGGATGCGGGCGACCTTTTTTTAGGGCTGACTGTTTATATCCGGATAAAAAGTCAGAAGTAAACAATATAATCCCTCTTATGCAGCCTCTTGTTGAAAAACACGATTCCCATCGAATACAGGTCGATCGTCACCGTTACTTCGGGATGAGCGCATATTTCCTGCCAGAACTCACGCATTTTGCGGCTGGCTTTGATGCCTTCGAAGACAAAGACCGTGTCGCCATGCACATGTTTCAGGCATTCTTCAAACAGCCAGCTATTGTTTTGCTGCTCGTACAGGGTATTGAAAAAGACGAAGTCGAGCCGCTCCATGTCCTTCAAGGCTGCCGGAAGCAAATCCTTATACCCTCCGACACGCAGGTCGACCGGATTGCGGGCGGCTTTATTGAAAGCGATACGGGCGATGGAGGCAAACTCCGGCACGTTTTCCAGGGCGATACATTTCAGTCCGGATGCGTATGAAGTCAGGTACAAAGTGGACAGGCCCATGGAAGGACCCAACTGAAGGATATGTTTCGATTTGAAATAGTTGGCAAGACGGAAAAGCAGGGCGCCGTGTTTGGGGCGGATCGCCTCCCGTTCGACAATCTGGCCGATCGTACGGCTTCGCATCTTTCCCTTTTGCTGGCGGTCGGGATAGGCGATCTCGCCATTTTGGAAAAGCAGCTGTTTACGGATCAGTTCGATGTCATAAAAACTATAATATTGGCAGCGTTCTTCGATCACCTTCGTGATCAGATTGAAAACAAAGGGGGAATGAACCCCGAAGCCTTTGCGGTAACGGATGCCCCGGTATAAAAGTACGCCTTTTCTTAGTGTATTAGCTTTGGGAATGATCTGCATAAATTATAAATTATAGGTTTCCGCAGGGAGGGAATGCTAATTATCGGCGTGTTTATAACGACAATGTCTTAGGGCTGTAAGCCCGATAGAGCATAGCCCAAGACATGAGCCCTCTCTTTTGCCGTCTGCTTCAGCAGACGGATTAAAAGATTTAGAGGCAAAGCCTCTTCCTCTGTGGACTTTAGTCCCTTTTCATATATTATATTTAAAGGGGTTAAAACCCACAGAGGAACCGGCAAAGCCGGAACAATCATCTATCCGTCTGCTGAAGCAGACGGCAAAAGAGAGCCCTAAGATATTTTCGTTACCTAAGACATTGTTGCTATAAACACACCGATAAATCTTCATTTACCTGCGATAATAAGGCAAAGTTAATACTTTCTGCCTGAATTCAGCGCACAATAGGAGCCTCTTTAGTTGCTTTCTCGTATATGGCTTTCATACTCACGGGTTTACCTCCTTGCCGCTTGCTTTCGTTGGCGGCTTCCATAAAGGTATATATTTCGATTGTTTCCGTCTGGTCGACGGGCGAGACGCGGGTTTTGAAGAAGGTCAGGATCGTTTCCAGCAGCTTGCCATAGCCTTCGTAGCCGCCTGCCGGGAACATCTTCTTTTCGCAGAAAGCGGTTCCCCCGTAGGGACGGGCTCCTTCGCGCAAGCCTCTGAACGTGCCGATACGCCCGTCTTTCCAGACGCCGACAGCCACATCGGTTCCTTCCGTCGAGACGCAGGAGACGGATTCGCAGCCTGTACCCATCAGCGTATAGAGTGTTTCAACGCCGTGGATGCCGTACCAGTAGAAGCCGGCGTGCGAAGGTTCTTCCGTGCAGGGAGAATAGCAGTCGGCTCCGACTACCTTGCCTTCCTTTCCGGCTCTCAACTCCTGGTTCCTGGGCGAATAGCGCAGGGCGGACGAGGAGAAGATCGGGACATTCCGCTCTTCGGCAAAGCGATAGATGGCGATGGCATCCGGCAGGGTGGCGGCAACGGGCTTGTCGAGGAACAGGGGTTTGCCGCTTTTGATCACTTCCACGGCTTGTTCGAGGTGGAGCGTCCCGTCGTTTGTCTCCAACAGGACGCAATCGACCGTTTTCAGCAGTTCGGCTATCGAAGTGGTGATCTTCACACCGTTCTTTTTGGCTCCTTCCGTGTATTCGGGGATGCGTTTCACGCTCGATTCGATGGTTTTGGAACCGTAAGGATAGGCGGCCGTGACCTTGAACCCGGCGTATTGCGGTTCCGGGTCGTCTGCATTCAGCAGGCGGATGAAGGCTTCGGAGTGGGAGGTGTCGAGCCCGATCACGCCTACGCGGATTATTTCCTGTGCCTGAAGGGCGAACCAGGCGAAGAGCTGTACCAATAGGAGCAAGGTTGTTCTGTGTTTCATATCTTTTGATTATTAGAAGGTTATTCGTTTATTTACTTGGCTGGTCTTCCGGAAGAAGGGATGCGCTGTCGGCGTCCAAATAGAGCCGGGCGTTCTCTTTGCGGCGGAGGATGGTCGAGGGGTTTTGCTCGCTGATCGGGGCATAGAGCGTGTTGTAGACGGCTCCGGCTTTCGTGCGGGCGGGGACGATGCAGAAGGTGCAGGGGGCGGACATCAAGACCGGGATCGTGAGTGTGAAAGCGCGTTCGGGAACTTCCGCAAGGGTGTGAAAGCACCCGTCGTTGACCTGCTGCCGGCGGCATCGCGGGTCGAGCTCCACGACCTTCATCGGCAGGGGATCGGCAAAGTCGGCGACATGCGGGTCGTTAAAGGCGATATGGCCGTTTTCTCCGATTCCCATGCAGACGATATCGACTCCCTTGTCGGCCAGCAGGCGGGAATAGCCGGCTATGGCGGCGGCGTGGTCGGTGGCGTCGTTCGGGATGTAATACACGTTGCGGAAAGGGACTTTGTCGAACAGGCGCTCTTTCAGGAAGTTGCCGAAACCTTGCGGCGCGTCGGGAGAAAGCCCGATGTATTCGTCCATGTGGAAGGCGTTGACGCGTTCCCAGGGAATAGAACGATCGGCAATCAAAGCGGACAGGAATTCGTTTTGCGAAGGAGCGGCAGCGAAGATCATGCCGATCTCCGCTTTCCTCTCCAACAACTCCCGTATCGCCGCCGAAACATCAGCGGCAGCTTGCCTCCCCATCGCCTGCCTGTCCGGGAAAATATAGATGGATAGATTGTCTATTTTCATTTTAATTGGATGTTATCTGATTTGATAAATCATTATTTATCGGTGTATAATATCGATGGCTTGCCGCAGGTTCTCGTTTGTTAGTTTACATATAAATCATCATTTGTAAGAACTTATTTATTGCAACGCCAATGCGTGATCCGGTAGCCATGCACCGCATACCAGATCAGGTAAAGGAAACAAGGGATCAGTACCCAGTAGCCCTGTTGCAGGGAAGTCATGTCCGCCATTTTTCCGTAGACGAGCGGCAGGATTGCATTTCCGCACAGCGCCATCACCAGCAGGGAAGAACCGATCTTCGTAAACCGTCCTAAGTCGCGGATCGCATGCGGCCAGATACCGGCGTATATCAGCGAATTGGGAAAGCCCAAGGAGGCCAGGAACCAGATCGACAGGTTCGCATCGTGCCCTAAGAAAGAGACGTTCACATCAGCCAATACCACGCCTAAGGAAAGCGTCAGCCCCAACACTGTGCAGAAGATCAGTGCGTTCTTTTGGGAAACCACTTTCGGGATCAGGAGGATGCCCAACATATAGCCTAAAATGGTTGCCCCCAACGTGTAGGAAGGGAAGAATTTGGCATCTAACAGCCCGACTCCCATCGAACCGGCATAGCTGATGATCGTGTCGATCGCAATCACCTGCGTGCCGACGTGCAGGAACAGTGCCAGCACGCCCAACACTAAATAAGGGAACTGGAAGACGGATGTCTTGTCCGAATTGGCTGCCGCCACCTTTTCGTCTTCGTCTTCGGGATTGATGTCCGGCAATACGGAACGGTAGATAAACACACCGATCCCCACCAGCAAAACCGCCAGCACGCTATAGGGAAGGATGACGCCCCGGATCAGTTCGTTCAGGGCCGCTTCCTTGTCCGCTCCGGACAACAGCCCGTCTTCGACCGCCCGCAGGATATCCTGGCTTTTTCCCAATACGACTGCCGCGAAGATCAGGGGCGAGACGATGCCGGCGAATTTGTTGCAGACTCCCATGATGCTGATCCTGCGTGCCGCGCTTTCGATCGGCCCGATAATCGTGATATACGGGTTCGCCGAAGCCTGCAGGACGGAGAGCCCCGTGCCCATCGTGAACAGGCCGGTCAGGAAAATCCAGTAGGCGCGGTTCAACGCTGCCGGCACGAACAACAAAGCTCCGGCGGCCAGGCAGAAGAAACCGTACATCATCCCTTTCTTATAGCCCGTCCGCTTCAACAGGTAGGCGACGGGAACCGACATCACTAAATAGGCGATGTAGAACGAGAACGTGACAAAATAGGATTGGTAGTTCGTCAATTCGCAGGCGATCCGGAAATAAGGGATCAGGATCGAGTTCACCCACGACACGAAGCCGATGATGAAAAACACGACTCCGATAATGGCAATCCCGATCGCCACCTGCCGCTTGCCGGCTTTATGGTCTGCTGTAGCCATCATAACTTCATCTCCCAGCCTTTTTCGTATGTACGGGACCAATACTTGCCGGCAGCTTCCTTGTTACGGATATGGCCGTCGGACGGATCGACCAGCAGGCGTTCGGCCGAACGTTGGGCGATATTCCCCAATTGTACCAGCAACGTGCTCTTGTGGCCGGAAAGGATGTCGGCATGGAGCGGCGTCCCTTTCGTGATGCCGTCGAAGAAGTTCTGGATATGAAGGGCGTCCAATTGCTGGGCCGGATTCATCTTATTGCGCGGGTCGATCCGGATATTGCTTGTCACGTGCTTGATCACCTGGTTCTTGTGATCCAGTATCTTATATTCGTTTCCGCCGCCGATCAGCAGGTTCGCTTTCTCGCCGTAGAACAGAAGCCCGACCGCTTCGCCTTCGATACGGAACGGGTTGCAGCAATGGCCTTCCCACATCATCGACTTTTTGCCGCCGAAGTCGAGGTTGATCACTTGCGTGTCGGGCGCTTCCCAGTCGTCCTTGTAATAGTAGCGGCCTCCGGTAGAGGTCACCGCCGTTGGGAAGTCGAGTTCCATTCCCCAACGCAGCAGGTCGACCATGTGCGTCCCGTTGTTCAGGGCTTCGCCGGTTCCCCAGCGCCAGAACCAATGCCAGTTGTAGTGGATGAAGTTGTCTTTGAAGGCGGTGCGCGGAGCCGGTCCTTGCCACAGTTCCCAGTCGAGCCATTCGGGAACGGCTGTTTCCTTGCCCGTCCCGATGGAAGGGCGGTTATTGGTGTACCAGGATTTACCGAAATAGACATTTCCGATTGTCCCGGCTTTGATTTCGTTGATGGCCTCTACGATATTCGGCCACGAACGCCGCTGGTTCCCCATCTGGACCACCCGTTTATACCGTTTGGCGGCCTCGACCAGCATCTCGCCTTCCGCCGGAGTGTGGCTACACGGTTTTTCCAGATATACATGTTTGCCCGCTTTCATCGCCAACAGGGCGGCAGGGGCATGCCAATGGTCGGGCATCGCGATCACGACGGCATCTACATCCTTCTGCCCGAAGGTCTTGCGCAGGTCTTTGTCTCCGGCAGGCTGCTGCCCCGTGATTTCATCTACGGCGGCAATACATTTGGACAGGGCGCGCGAATCGACGTCGCAGATGCGGGTAACCCGGCAATTCGGCTGCTTGGCGAAGTTCTGCGCCAATGCTTTCCCACGCGAGTTGACGCCTATGACGGCTGCGTTTATCCGTTCGTTCGCCCCGACTATGTTGGCATAGCTCCGGGCACTGAAACCGGGTAAAATTCCCCCAAACGAAGCGATCGCCGTACCGGCTGCCGCTCTCTTCAAAAAACTACGTCTTGTTATCATAATGCATTATTTTAAGTTTTCTTTCCGTGATTTCTATGTAAGCTGTGCCTGAACGGTCCGATCGGATGTGGCGACTGTCTTTCCGCCAATCAATGTCCGGGCAACGCGTATGTGGTCGTCGAAGAGGATGATGTCGGCATCCTTCCCGGCTTGCAGGCTTCCTTTCCGGTCGTCCACGCCTAAGATGCGGGCCGGTGTGGCTGTCATCATCCTGACGGCTTCCGGAAGCGGGATTCCGGCTGTTTCCACCATTGTCCGCACCAGGCGGTCCGTCGTCGCGACACTCCCGGCAAAGGCGGACCGGTCGGGCAATTTGGCTACCCCGTCTTCCACCACGACTGTCTGCCCTTCTTTCAGGCTGCCTAATTTATAGGTTCCTTCCGGCATGCCGGCTGCACGCATCGAGTCGGTGACCAGGGCGATCCGGTCCGCTCCCTTGAACTTGTAGATCAGCTGCAAGAGGCTTTTAGGCAGATGAATGCCGTCGGCTATGATCTCGACATCCATCCGGTCGATCAGGAACGCCGCTTCGACTGCGCCGGCATAGCGGTAAGCATTCCGGCGGGTGACGCCCTGCATGCCCGAATAAAGATGGGTCATCAGGGAATAGCCGGATTCGAAAGCCTCCATCACCTCTTCGCAAACGGCATCCGTATGCCCGACCGAGGGCAGGATGTGGCAGCTTTTCAGCAGTCGTCCCAGTTCGAGGGCGCCGGGTAATTCCGGGGCAATGCTCCAGCGGACAATGTCGCCGGATGCGTCCAGTATCTTCCTGTAGTGTTCGGGAACGGGTTGTTTCAGGTTCGCCGGGTCTTGTGCCCCCCGCTGGCTGTATGCGAAATAGGGACCTTCCAAATGGATGCCTAAAAACTGTGCGCCTTGCGTATTCCGTTTTTTTGCCTCCGTGTAGACATCGAACATATGGAACAATTCTTCATCCGGGCAGGTAAGCGTGGTCGGAAGCAAAGCAGTCGTCCCGTAGCGGGCATGCGTCTCTGCAACGGTCAGCCAGGCTTCGACAGTGCCGTCCATAAAATCGGCTCCGCCGGCGCCATGCGTATGCAAGTCTATGAAACCGGGTGAAATATAAAGGGAACGGGCATCGATCACCTCGCCGGAAAGCGGTGCGGCCGGTTCGCCTTTTCCTATGGCGGCGATTTTGCCGTCTTCTATCACGACATATCCGGTTTCTGCTATTTCGTCCGGCAGAATCAAACGTCCGTTTATCAGTGTTGTTCTCATGGCAATCGCATATTAGATTATCGATGCACAAATTAAGCACATTATTTTTCGCAATTAGGGTATAATCACGAAACAAAATCCTCAAAATACGAATACTTTACCGGACGGCAAACCGTTTCCGGTATTGCAAAGGTGTCATGCCTTTCATTTTAACGAAAATGCGGGAGATGTTTTTGTAGTCGGTGAATCCGGCATTGGCTGCCGCTTCGACTAAAGGAAGGTCGGTCGTAATCAGCAAAGATGCGAATCGATCGATGCGTTGTTGCTGAATGTACTGGTAGACGGAGATACCGGTTTCGCCCTTGAATTTCTTTTCCAGCACACGGCGGGAATAGGGGATGAGCCGGATCAGGTCCTCCACTGAAAGCGGATTCCGATAATTTTCGTCGATATAGCCTAACACTTGCCCGACATATTTATCGGAGACGGCAAAGCGTTCCGTCGAACCGCGGGGAACGATCCGCACCGGCTTGATGATCACGTCGACGGGAGCCGTGATTTCCTTCTCGATAAACTGATGGAGCAGCTTGCCGACTTCATAGCCTCCGTTCTCGATATCCAACTCGATCGAGGAGAGGGACGGGTCCGAGATATTGCACAACAGGTTGTCATTGTCCACGCCTAAGACGGCAATGTCTCCGGGAACATCGATGTCATACATCTTGCAAACCTCGGTAATCTGCAAGGCGTAATAATCGTCGCAGGCAAAAAGGGCGACCGGTTTAGGCAAATCGAGCAACCAGCGGCTGACACGTCCGGCATCGAAGTTCCACTGTCTGCCGGACATCTGCTTGCCGTCGTCCAAAGCATAAACGGGATATCCGTGGTCCGCCACCGTGTCGCGGAAACCTTCGCCCCGCTCGCGCATCCAGACCGTATCCGTAAAGCCGTAATAGGCAAAGGCCCTAAATCCTTTGCGGATGAAAAACTCGGCGGCCATCACGCCCGTGCCGTAATAATCGCCGGTCAGGTTGGAAAGGCCGTGATAGCGTTCTTTGTAGTTCTGGACGATAATCGGGATGTCGAGGCGGTTCAGGATGTCCAAGTCCACATCGGTCAACTGGGCGATAATAGCATCGGCTCCCCATTCCTTCGCCCAGCGCACGACTCCTTCGTCGCCATGCAGTTCCCGGTAATACAGGGGCATCCGGTAAAACACCCACGGGCCGGCCTCACGGGCATACCTGACCACGCCCTCCAGCAGGCTGCGTCCGTAGCCGCTGGAGAAATCCGTCAGCAACAGGATCTTAATCATGGAACATGTCCATGATCTTTCCGCTAAGCTGCAAAAGGGAAATTTCGCATATCTTGGTGGAATATTCGGCGATGGACTGCCGCTCTTCTGCTTCCAGCAGGCTGTTCTGGGCTTCACGCAGTTCGATACCGGACAGGTCGCCTAACTTATAGCGGTCGATCGCAATCCGGTAATTCTCCTGTGCTGCGACTAAATTCTCTTTTTCCAGGCTCCACAAGTCCAGGTTATTGCGATAAGCCATCCAGAAATTACTCATATCGGCCCGCAACCCCAGTTCCAGTTCCTGCGTGCGCAATTCCTGGTTCTGGATCTGAATCCGGGCATTCCGCTGTTCACGTTTCCGGTTGAAACCGTCGAACACGTTGATGCCGACCGTCACACCGTAATTCAATCCGAGGCGGCGCTGAAGGTCGGTCGCTCCCACTTCGTACCAGTTCGCCGTATAGCCATATCCGGCATTCAGCCTGACATACGGATAGTTGCGGCTCTTTATCTTTTTATAGTCCAGCTCGGAAATCACCTGGTTCTTCTTGGCGATCAGCAGGGCGGAATTGGAAGCAAGCGTGCTTTTCCAGAGTTCCACTTCATCTAAAAACGGGTTGGGAGTAATCAGGGAGTCCTTGATCTGTACCTGTTCCTCCACATCCTCCAAAGCCATCAGCCGGTTCAGGCGGATGCGGGAAGTATGCACTTGTTCCAACTGGTTCAGGACATTGGAACTGTCGGCATTGAAGTCGACTTGCGCCTGCTGGAGGTCAAGGCGGGACATCGAGCCGATATAATACCGCTCTTCCACAATGCGCAAGCGTTCGCGGGAGAGATCGAGCGTGGAACGGAGGTTGCGGAGGCGGATCTTCTGGCGGATCAGGTTGTAGTATTCGCTCGAAAGGTCGGCAACGAAGTCTTCGATTGTCAGCCGGGTATTCAGTTCGCCTAAGTTCTGCAATTCTTTCAGCTTGTCGTAAGTGGCCTGTATGCCTAATCCGTCGAAGACGGTCCAGTTCACATTCAAGCCCACGTCCGCCGTCTCGTTGTGGACGCCGTTTGTCTTTTCGGTCGTCCCGTCGGACAACTTATTGCTATTATTGTTAAGCGTGCCGCTGAAACCGCTGCTCAGGTCGACGGTCGGCAGGTAGCCGGCATTGCCCGGTGTTGCATTGTTATCGCTGACTTGCTGTTCGTTGCGGATGATGCGGATGGAGTAATTATGCTCCAATCCGGTCCGGATGCAGTCGTCCAGGCTGAACACCCGTTGCGCCCCGGCCGGAACGACCGCAAATGCTATACATATTAATAAAAGAAACCTCTTCATCCTCAATTGCCTTATTTCTTAATTATTAATTCTTAATTCTTAATTTTCGATTGTCTGTCCGTAGAGATAAAGCTATACATGGCCGGGACGATGAACAACGTCAGGAATGTCGAAACGACCATGCCGCCCACTACGGCGATACCCATCGCAATACGTCCTTGCGCCCCTTCGCCCGAAGCATATACCAGCGGAACCAATCCTAAGATCGTCGAAATACTGGTCATCAGGATCGGACGCAGACGCTGCGTGGAAGCCAAACGGATCGCCTCCGCCATGCTCAACCCCGCTTCCTGCCGCTGGTTGGCAAACTCTACGATCAAAATACCGTTCTTCGCCACCAGTCCGATCAGCATGATTATACCGATCTGGCTGAATATATTCATTGTCACGCCCGAATAGCTCATAAAGATCAACGCCCCCGCAATAGCCAACGGAACGGTGAACATTACGACCAACGGGTCCTTGAAACTCTCGAACTGCGCCGCTAAGACCAGATAGATCATAAAAAGCGCCAGGATCATGGCAAACATCAAACTGGACGAACTCTCGCGGAACTCTTTCGACTCGCCCGACAAAGCCGTACGGAAACTGTTGTCCAACGTCTCCGCAGCGATGCGGTCCATCTCGTCCAGGCCGTCGCCGATCGTATAGCCTTTGTTCAGGCCGCTGGAAACGGTCGCCGCCACAAAGCGGTTATACCGATATAACTGAGGCGGAGCCACATCTTCCTTCAACGTAACCAGGTTATCCAACTGGATCATCTCCCCGGCATCACTGCGGACGTAGATGGACTTCAGGTCCAACGGCGTATTACGCTGCTGGCGGTTGATCTCGCCCAATATCTGGTATTGCTTCCCGTTCATATAGAAATATCCCATACGCTGGCCGCTCAACGCATACTGCAATGTCTGGGCAATCGTGCGGGTGCTGACACCTAACGAAGAAGCCTTGTCGCGGTTGATCTCGATGCGGGCTTCAGGCTTCGTAAACTTCAGGTTCACATCCGCCATCTGGAACACCGGACTTTCGCTCACCTTCTGCATAAAAGCAGGCAAATATTCCTGCAACTTTTCCAGGCTCGTCGCCTGCAAGACATACTGCACAGGCATCCCCCCGCGACGTCCGCCGAAAGTGGACTGCTGCTGGACAAAAGCGCGTGCTTCCGTTTTACCGCGCACATGTTTGGACAAGACATCGGCAATTTCCATCTGCGAACGTTCGCGGTCCTTGATATCCGGCAACAGCACGGAAATAAATCCGTTGCTATTATTCGCACGAACCGTCAACGCTTGCCGCTCCGGCGCCAGCGTATCTGCCATAGCTGCGATCTGGTCCGTAAAGTCACGGATAAACTCGAAGGTCGCACCTTCCTGGGCGGATATACGGATAGAAATGGAAGAACGGTCCTCCAACGGAGATAGCTCGGAACGGATCGTCCGCCAGAAATAGCCGATAGAACCGAACAGGATCACGACAACCGGTATGGACCACCACTTATGATTCAGGAACGCATTCAGCGATTTTGCATAAATATTATTCAACCCTTCGAAGAACGGTTCGGTCTTCACATACAACCATCCCTTGCTTTCGCGCTTTTTCAACAGCTTGGTCGCCAACATCGGCGTAAAGGTCAAAGCCACGAAAGAAGAAATCGTCACCGAACCGGCGATTACGATACTGAACTCCTTAAACAGACGCCCTGTCATCCCTTCCATAAAGACAATCGGAAGGAACACGGACACCAATGTCACCGTCGTAGACACAACGGCAAAGAAGATCTCCTTCGAACCCTCTATGCCCGCCTCCTTCGGCTCCATCCCCTGCTCGATACGGACATAGATATTCTCCGCCATCACGATCGCATCGTCCACCACCAATCCGACCGAAAGCACCACTGCCAACATCGTCAACACATTGATGGAGAAGCCGGAGATATACATCACGAAGAACGCCCCCACCAACGAAACCGGGATTACCACCACCGGGACCATCGTCACACGCCAGTCGCGCAGGAACAGGAAGATGATCAACACCACGAGCAGGAAAGCCACATAAATAGTCTCTTCCACCTCCTTGATAGAGGCACGGATAAAGCGGGTGTTATCGTAGACCATTTCGACCGTAACATCCTCCGGCAGGTCTTTCTCCAATTGCTCGATACGCTTGTACGCCTCGTCGGCAATCTCGATCTGGTTAGCACCCGGCTGCGGGATGATGACATCGATAACCATCGGCTCGCCATTCTTACGCATCACGCTTCGCAAATCCTCCGGACTGACCTCGGCGCGCCCGACGTCCTGAAAACGGATGATGTTATCGCCATCCCGTTTGATAATCAAATCATTAAATTCCGTTGCCGTATGCATCAGTCCAAGCGTACGGATAGACAAATCGATCGTATTACCTTCTATGCTGCCGGAAGGAAGCTCCACGTTTTCCGCATCTACCGCGTTCTTCACATCCAGCGGAGTGACACCGTAGCCAGCCATTTTGATCGGGTCCAGCCACAAGCGCATGGAGTAACGCTTCTGTCCCCAGATATCCACGCCACTCACGTTCGGAATGGTCTGAAGCCGCTCTTTCACCGTCAGTTCGGCAATCTCACTCAGTTCCATCAACGACCGCTTGCTGCTTCGGATACCGATCTGCATGATCGGGGTTGCATCGGCATCTGCTTTCGAAACCGTCGGAGGGTCACAGTCGCGGGGCAGGTAACGCTGGGCGCGCGAAACCTTGTCGCGCACGTCGTTTGCCGCCGTTTCCAGATCGACAGACAATTCGAACTCTACCGTAATACGGCAACTTCCCTGGCTACTGACGCTGCTCAACGAACGGATGCCCGGAATACCGTTGATATTTTGTTCGAGCGGTTCCGTAATCTGGTTCATGATCACCTCGGCGTTGGCTCCCGGATAGGACACGTTTACCGAAATAATCGGGTTGTCCACACTCGGAAACTCACGAACACCCAGGAATTTATAGCCGATCATCCCGAACAACAGGAGGATAAGCATCATCACGGTCGACAGAACCGGCCTCTTTATACTTATTTCAGAAATATTCGCCATGCCATTTCGTTACTTCAGGTTATCAATCGACACTTTCATTCCCGTCCGAAGCTGCATCACGCCGGAAGTAATCACCGTATCGCCCACGCTCAATCCTTTCAAGACCTGCACCTGGCTCTCCGTGCGAAGACCGAGGATGATCTCGGCAGGCTCCGCCACTCCGCTCTTATACAGATAAACGATATTCTTTCCCATTTCCGGGATCAACGCTTCGCTGGGGATCGCCAACGCATCTTTTATCTCACGACGGGTAATTTCGACAGAGGTATAACGTCCCGGCACGATCGATTCGTCCCGGTTCGGATAGGTCGCACGCACTTTCAGCGAACGGGTTGCCTCGTCGATTTTACTTTCCACCGCATAGACAGTCGCTTTGTAATCCTGCATCATGCCGACAGACGAATTCATCCTGAATACGATCGGCGTACCGTCCTTTATATCCGCAGAGTACCGTTCGGGAACGGAAAATTCGATTTTCAGAGGAGAGATCTTTGTCAATTTAGTGATAACGGTCGAAGGGGAGGCATAGGCGCCTTCACTGACATTCCGAAGGCCGATGATCCCGTCAAAGGGCGCCCGAAGCTCGGTCTGGGCGATATTCGCTTTCACCAGTTCGATATCCGCCATCAGCTTTTCATATTCGGTCGCCACCTGTTCATAGGCTTCCTGACTGACTGCGTCCTTTTCCAAAAGCGTATGCTGGCGATAGACGCGGTCTTTGGCCAAAGGGACTTGCGCCTCCAGCTTTTTCAGCTCCGCCTGTAACGGTTTATCATTGATTTTAGCAAGCAGGTCGCCGGCTTTCACATGCGTGCCTTCCGTAAAATAGATAGCCACGATCTTGCCCGACGATTCGAACGAGAGGTCTACCTCTTCATCGGGGATCGTACTGCCGGTTACAATGGTCTTATCGGTAAGGGACTGATATTTCAGCACTTCCGCATTAATATTCAAAACTTGTTTCCGAACTTGGCTTCCGGCAGGCGGAACCACTTCGGCAGCATCTTTGGATGCTTTCATACGGCTTTTAATCTGCGGGTAAACGATCATTCCGGCAATCATCAAAACAATCACGGCTGTCACGCCCCACTTCACTCTTTTCGTCATATTTTTCCAGGTATTCTACTTAAAAACACTTATCGACATGTAAATATATACAAGTACGCGAAATTATAGACGAATTAGGAGCAAAAAGGTTTAATCTTTTGCACTTTTTTTAAAGATGGCTACAAAGATCAAGGGAGATTCGTGACAAAATATTGAACTCCTTCCCGGCAAAAAAAGATTTGTTCTTCTTTTCCTTTAGTCAGATTCCTTAACCAAAACAGAGCATTTGCCGGAACATCGTAATATAAGACTCGCTCCTTTGCCTTTTGTTTTCCCAATGAAATCCAGCCATTTATCCCATTATTGTAAAATAATTCATACTCATCACCGGGCCATATATAATTGTCATCATTACGGGGACAAAGCAAGATTTTTTTCACAGAGACTTCTTTCCCTAAATCAAATAACAGATGACAAGTCGTATCCTGAGATTCGAAAAAAGACAATATTTCTTTATCGTTTATTTTATCAATCGAATTAGCAGGATGAAGCGGCACAAGATCATTTATGACTTTTGCAGGAATTTCTTTTTTCATGTCCAAATCTTCCCAAAAGGCGATTTCGGCCAGTTCTATCGAACGTTCCAATGGTGAATTATATCGTATATAGCGTACCAAGGACGTATCTGATGACACAAATTCATGATAATTGGAAGTTAGCGTATCTTGTAATGCAAGCAATTGTCTTGGATTCCTGAACGACAAATTCTTGCTTCCTTCAATCCTAACTCCAATGATATACCGATACAAAAAAGCTTTTATTCCTTTAACCAATGACATTTTACGATGAAGCGCCGCCCGTTCTGTATGTTTCGTTTCAGGGATAAAAGGGTGTATTGTATCTTGTGTATACAAAAAAGGATAACCAGCCATTTTCAAAGTATCACTATCCGAATACAAGGTTTGATAAATTAAATTTTGCTCTACGTTATGGAAGGTTACGTTTCCTCCCATATTTTCTCCTACATCTATAGGAATCCATCCGTTCGGACTGAATACTCCTAAATAAATATAAGGTTCCTTCACCTCCACTTCTACCGTTATTTTATTTGTCCCTATGTAATCAGTTGTCGCATCTTTTATAAATCGGTTTTTAAATAATGGAGGGACATTTCTCCGACTCGTTATACCTTCAATCGCCTCTTTTTGCATGCCGAAGCATTGCCGGTAGATCTTCCCTTTTTTTCGTCCATCTCCCTTCATGTTATTATCCATCTCGTACCAACTTGTCCAAAAAGGATAGAACACCCCATTCTTTCCTCTTACCACATTCCACTGATGGCTTCCTTGATACTCGGGAGAATAGACAAACATGTCGACTGTGCCCGGAATGCCGCAAGCCCGCATTGCGTAAACAGCCCGATCGCATATCTCACGGCAGAAACCGACATGATGCTCCAATAAAAAGTGGGCACTTAAATGCGGCATGTCAAAATTCACCGTATAAAAAAATTCCTTCTTGCTTAATTCTTTCGATAAGGCGTTACATGCTCGCAATGGATCCGTACAATTACTCAAAGAATCGAGGGCAGAAAAGTAAACTTCGAAATAATTCTGTCTCCAATTGCTCAACGGTTCGTCATCAATTCGGTAAGGCAAGATCAACTCGCAAAAATCCTCAAAAGGCAGATCCTGATTCCAGGGACGTTCTTTCCACATTTTGAACGATAAATCTATATTCTCTATCAGATAATCAGCTTTAATAATATGGGCATCATATATTTTGGGGAGGGAATACAAAGATTGTTTTGTCCATTTCCGAAGAATGGAATCATCTATGAAATGTTTCTGTTCGGCTGTTATCAAAATTTTCTGAATCGAATCCAGCCGCCATCCTTCATATCCGTAATACCGGGGCATATTACGGATCAGAAAACGGGCTGCTTCCAGTTTCTGAGAATCTTCTGCATAATAATCCAATACCTTTTCAAGTTCTTTACGATTTTCTCCTGCGAAATCCAATGCATAAGCCAATTGCCTTTCCTCGAAACTTCGACAAGAATAAAAGAAATAACATAGTAGAAAAAAGATAAAGTATTTCATTTTAGCTAATATCAGTCTTTCGGAGGATATTTTTCCCGCAGGAAAACGTGATCCTTTAATGCTACCACTTTTTTATCTTTTATCACGGCGACGATAGGATAGATCGATTCTTGAAATTTCTCAAAATAAAACTTGTTATCATTGTCTATCAAGACATTTTTTCTTTGCAAGTTATCTTTCCCCAAACGTATGCGTAAATCCTTCTTTGATATGACACGAGTAAATATAAATAGTATCTCCTCATGATCATTATATTCCTTAAAGAAATATTCCGCATCAGAGATACAGCCTGTACAGCCGGAATTAGGTATCAGCATGATATATTGATACCTAACGGCTGCCGTATCCAAATAATTATCAAAACCTTTCTTCACCGCTTGTTCAAAGCTTGTCGGCTGACAGCCGATAAACAATAACAGACCTAAAATATAAAAGATTGCTTTATTCATGGATGTCCACCTTAAATTGATAAAATGTCATTAGATCATCATTGTCAGTCATAACCTGAATGTTTAATCCCTCTTTTGAAACAAAAGAATTAGAATAACGTAAATTTACGTCTTCTGGTAACAGTCCTTCTCCTACATAATTAAAATTCCCGTCTAAAACGATCAGTCCTAAAGGTTGCCATTTATCATTACCTTCTTTTAATGGTAAACAAAACAAGCGATAATACAAATCTCGATATTTATCATAAATAATATTTCGATAAGAAGGCGTCGAGAAGAACCATCTTTTCGTACGATTATCATCCAATTGTGTCTTTAATTCCTTTTTTTGGTCAAAGGCTTTTATTTCAGGGATCATGGAACTGCCAGCGTAAAACTTACGTTGCTCTCTGCTATCCAACGAATAGACGTATATATTATGATCTTGAGGAAAACTGACAATCACATTTTTCTTATCCTTATTCACATCAAAATAAGGCATTTTGAAAAAGCCACCACCCCAATTATACTTTATGTATTGTTCAGGATAATTATTGGCAAAAAAGATTGTATCTTTTTGAAAATCATAGATTGTAGTAACTGGACTGTTCGTTATAGTTTGGGCTGTCGTTTCGGCTCCCATAAAGCCTCCGAAAACTAATTCTTTATCTAAGTATATCATCGGACTATTTGTTTGTAGCCAAGGATAAGCAGGCATAAATTCAGCTCTGTTAAAACCATCCATAGGCAAACGTCGTTTCCAGTTCACGACGGAACGATCATTTGTCAAATAGATTGTCATTCCCCAATAATTATATACGAATATACTATCCGGGTTCAAATAGTTAAATCCTTGTATTTCTCCGACACCGTTATTACCTTCTTTTTCGTACATAATTTTCTTAATAAACTCTTTACGGGCATAATCGAAAAAATAAATTGAATTATTATGCGTATTTAAAGTTAATAACATATCTGTAACTGTATTTTCATCAAAATACTGCATATATGGAATCAATGCAGATGTCTCATCATCAATAGGAATATCCACTTTTGCTTTTAATTCAATTGTACATCTATTTTCAACTTTATTCCACTGCTCATTCTTTACAGTTTCTTTATTACAAGAAATACAAAATATAATTGCACTTAAAAATATTATTTTTTTCATCTGCGTTCAATAAGATTAAAGAGAGTGCCAAAACTCTATTTTGTCATAGCAACTCCGATCTTGGATCAAGTCCGAGATGACAGGATAGTGAATTTTGACACCTCTTTTCAACTAAAAATTATCCTGCCCTGTGCCATAACAATTTTTACTATCAAACCAATCAGCTCTTGCACAGACAGACCCATCTGAAGGATTAACACATTGAGTACAATGGCCTGTATCATGTGAGCCATTACTCTTACAAATAGATTCCAACTTTGCCATAGCTTCCAAACCAAAGAAGCCTGTAAACAAAACTTTCGTTTCATTTATTCCTACATTCCATACTGCTGCCGAAGCAACTGCAACAATTACTCCGATTTTCAATACATTCTTTTTTTTTTCAATCCTTTATAAAGTGAATAAATATATTTTCTTTTAAAAGACAGCAAGGGCCTTCACAGGCGCCTGCTGTCCGACACAAATTACGTTGAAAATCTTAATCTTCCGTGATAACGGAGAATTCAGCAATTCCAACACGTTTCACGTTATCTACTATGCGTGTTGCCTTAAAAACTAATTTTTGGCCTTTGACAGGCGCAAAGCGTATTTCTTGTTCGATCGGGTTATGTTTGATGTTCGAGAACTCACCGGAAGCTACGACTTTGCCGTCCACCAGCAATTGGTAGTTCGAGATATGCCCCTGTGAGTCGCGCCCTTGGTTAGGAGTATAGATAAAACCGCTGATCGTGTGAGGTGCAGCCAGTTCCACCGCTATTTCATTCTTGCCTTCGGGCAGATAATAGGTAGAATAGCCATTCCCGTCAAACATGAGATTCGTCCGTTCGTCAACGGGACTAACCACCTTATAGTCGGCAGCCGGCAAATCAAAATGGCGAATAGCAACAGGGCCGGTTTTACCGGACTGGGCGTCGTAAGTAATCGCCTTGACAGTTCCTTTCTTGTCGAGTGTGAATGGGGCTTCATATTTTGCAGACTGCGCCGTCGGCTCCGTTCCGTCTGTCGTATAATAAATATCAGCTCCTTCGCTTTCCACGTCTATGCGTACTTCATTCTTCGTATTCCGCATGATACGCGGCTGTTCCAACAGCGGGGGAGCCAGGAAAGCTGCCACGTTATTGATGCACAACGGCCCTTTTGCCTCCGTGAAATGGATGCGCAAAGCATCAGCCGAAGTCGTCTTGAAACGGACGAGACGTTTGTAGCCCACTGTCGAAAGCGTATCGGCAGTTTCCACCGGCAACCATTTACCCTCTTTTTCCACTTCTATGGCAAAGGCGCATACACGTTGTCCGAGCGGGATATACTCCTGGATCATCACCCGGTTGAGCGAAGTACCCGCCGGCAGCGGAAAAGTGAGCGAGCCTGACGTTACACCATCGGAAGTAGCCCAGTAAGAGTCCCAACTCTCATCCGTCACATTCGACGCCTTATAAGCGCCGCCACGGGTTTCGCTCGCTTTTGGCTTGACGCCGGCCAACAGGTTATCTTTCAACTCTGCCTGGATCGTATGATACCAGTCGACGGCACGTGCCGAATCGACCGGATGAATCTGTCCGCTCAATGCCACAGGGAAGTTCAGCAGGAAGTTGGCATTATGTCCCACGCTGCGGTAATACAGGTCGACCAGATTCGGAACGGTGCGCACCTGATGATCTTCACGATGGTGATAGAACCACCCCGGACGAATGGAGACGTCACATTCTCCGGGCAACCACTGATTCCCGTCTTTCATTCCCCATTGGTTCTGAGTATAATGGGTTTCCTTATCCAGAGAATAAGGCGACCAGTTCGTTTCGCCAGCCCAACCGGACTCGTTGCCGATCCAGCGGATATCGGGAACCGTACCGCCGAAGATCATCGCTCCCGGATGTTTCGACTTGATCATTTCGCGTGCCTCCTCATAGCCATAATAGGTTTTCGGATCGATCGAACGCGTTTCGTTCGTTCCGCCGTACCAGCCGTTTCCACCGTTCGCCCCGTCAAACCAGAATTCGAACAGCGGGCCGTAATTGGAAGTCAGTTCGTCGATCTGCTCGTGATAGGTTTTCTGGTATCCTTCCCGTCCGTATTCGGCATTGTGGCGGTCCCAGGGAGAGAGATAAAGTCCGAACTTCAAGCCGTACTTTTTGCAGGCATCAGACAGTTCCCGAACCATATCACCCTTTCCGTTTTTATAAGGGGAGTTGGAGATATTATAATCGACGGTTTTTGTCGGCCAAAGGCAAAAGCCGTCATGATGCTTAGCTGTCAGGATCACCCCTTTCAGGCCGGCTGCCTTGATGATCCGCACCCATTGTTCGCAATCCAGGTCTGTCGGATTGAATGTTTCGGCAGGCGTATTTCCGTACCCCCATTCCAAATCATTAAACGTATTCAACCCGAAATGCACAAATGCATAATTTTCCATTTTCTGCCACTCGATCTGTTCCGGCGTCGGAACCGGCAAAACAGGTGCAGGCGGCTCCGCTTCCTTGCAGGAAAGGAACAGCCCGGCAAACATACCGGCGATTAAAAGATTCTTTGTGTTCATATTACTGTTTATTACTATATGTTAGTTGTCAAATTATGTTTCCTTTTATCGTTCCTATTCATGGATAGCCTTCAAGTAGCCTTTACGAATATGTCCGCAAATATTATAACCAAAATGAGGGGACCATAAAATATGGTTAACAAATGGAACATATTCGGTACAATAATTATATTCAAGATTTCCTTTTATATCCGTTATATCAATACTCATCGACACTTTCTGCCCTTGCTTCAATTCGTCTCCCCCCATCTTCCGGAAATCGGACTTTTTAATACCAAAAGCATGATCGGCATAGTGGCATAATGTTTCGTTAGCCAGTTGTTGCTCGTCATCCGTAAGTACACCATCGCCATTCTTATCGAAATACTGAAGATAGCAGGCTCTAATCGTTTCCGTAATCGCATTCTGATCTGTTCCCATTTCAGGTATACTAAACCATTCTTCCGCATCATCCGCATAGCAGAAAAACAAATACTCTAAATCATCACCTTCACTATAATAGCTCTTTTCGAAAAAGCAATCCACCCTCTCTAACGATTCAATCACTTGTCCTTTCCCATTGAAAAAGGGCTTGAAGCCGGGGTGGCATTCTTCGTCCCCACAGCTAACTATGAAAAGACAGGATATTAATGAACTACATAAATAAATAAACCTCATTTTCATAATTGTATTATATTTATTTCATATTATTCACAAACTTCACTTTCCGAAGATTTCCCTCTTTTATTTGTGAAGCCAACTTATAGGTATCCGTTTTCACTTTGCCCTTGACAAATTCCGGGATGTTATACGATTTGGTGAGAAACGTATAATAGTCCGTCGATTTTTGGGGTAAGACAAACGGTTTGGAGAGGACGCCGCCTTCACCGACGTGTGCGATGAAAGGACGTGTGTATAAGCCATCCAAGCGACGGCTGCTGAATACTACCCACTTGCTGTTGGACGACCAGGAATGATAGCTGTCGGTATCGGGACTGTTTGCTTCTTCCGTCGGGACCTGTTCACCTGTGTCCAAGTCGAACATACACAGATCCGCGTCTTTATGCCAGATAGGGAACGTTCCGTAGGAAGTCGTTGTACAGAGCAGATATTTCCCGTCCGGGGAGACACGGGGGAACAGGATGCTTCGCCCTTCTGTTTCCGCCTGAAAGATCGTGTCGACAACCGAACCGAACGTCCGGCTTTCCGGGTCGAAGGAGACGCGGCAAAGACTATAGCGGAGGTCGCGCAATTGGCCTGGAACTTTCAATGCCGGGGCGGAACAGAAATAAAGCTCCTTCCCATCCGGCGAAAAGGTTGGGAACGTTTCAAAACGGCTTTTCGAGAACAAAGTTTGCGTTGTGACAATTTCCTGTTTCTCCACGTCGTAGACGACTACATCCGATGCCTTGTCATATACTTCCGTACGGTGCACTGGATGCGTGTCTTGCGTCGTATTGTTGACGGAAAAAGCAACAAACTTTCCGGAAGGATGCCAGGAAGGATAGACCAGGGCCGAGATCGTCTGGTCGGTTTTCGTATCGAGCGTTTCCACCCGGTCGCCATCCACCAATACGGTGCAGCCATACTTTGCACGGATATGGAACAGCATTTTATCCGGATCCTGCATGCAAAACGAATGACAGTTCATGCAATTATTATCCGTCAGGCGGTTTTCCAGAATCGGTTCCTGATCGAAAGAGGATAATTCGCGTTGATAGATTCCCATTTCATTCCATAGCTGGTAACCGGGATCGATCAGGCGGTAAGCGATATACGGATCGACCGGATCTTCGGAAACCCGGATATGAAACGGGAGAAAGGCATTCCATTTCCCCTTTTCTTCTGTCAGGACAGATACCTCCACCTGTTTGCCTTTTGCCGCAGCTAATAACTTTTTCCAGTCTGCACCGGGAATGGAAAAGGCTCCGCCGGAGGCGTAAACGGCAAATGTATATCCTTCGGTCGTAAATACCGCACACGCTTTCCCATCCGTCCGTATGGCAAAATTCAAAGGAGCGATCGATTGCGGCACAGTCACACCGGTATAATCCGGATAGATGGCCGGCAGTTTCTCTATCTGCACGGAGACGGCAGGCGGCTGGTTGGAAGAGCATCCTACCAACAACAGGAATATGTAGAAAAACAATTGTTTCATTTGTCCATCGTATTAAACATATAATAATACCAATACGTCTTGCCATATTCGGAAGCCAAAGCCACCGCAGGATTCTGACCCGAACGGGAAACCGCCTGTACCTTCTGCATAAAAGCAAGCGCCTTGTTCCTCACTTTGATGCTCACCCCGTGCTCCAGCCAGAAATGCGGATCATTAGGACTGCAAATCACGATTGCCTCCTGCTGGCATTCGGTCATATCGCGCCAGGCAGGAGAGCGGTACAGGTTTTCCTGCAAGGTTTTATAAGTCTCTATATCTTTGTTCAGCAGTAAAAACGAAGTCAAATATTGTAAGCCGGCACTGTTTTCCGGACAAGCAGGAACCAGATGAATCAAAGTACTGACCGGGTCCGTATATAATTCGGGAATAAGCGTTTCCGCTTTCCAACAACGGCGTCTCGCTCCTAATTCCTTATCTCTTTCGACAGCTTGGTCATTATAAAGGAAATAGCGATGTGCAGCCGCCCAATCCTTATAATACCAGGTATTTTCCAATAGCTGGATATATTTTTCGGCAGTCGGATAAGCTCCCGTAATAAGGTTGGTTTCCACCAGCCTTTTCAGCATCCGGGGATTACCAGAGGGGTGAGAACTTACGAACGCTTCAAAAGCAAACTTCTGAGCCGTACTGATAATTCCCATGCAATAGTAGAGGTCACTATGCAGTTCCGCTGTGAATACCGACTGATCCCAACGTAGCATCAATGTTTCGATACCGCGTTGGGGATAATCCAATAATCTTTCCGAAAGTATTCCATTATGCGCAAGCGCCAAGTTTAAACCGCACATACGCCGTTTAGACAGAGTGGTTTGATTAAACGACGTTATCACCTTATCCCACTTTTCATTGCGAATATAATAGTCCTGTTCGAGATGATCGATCGTATCTAATCGTCCCCAATGTATAATTCCCAGATAAGCGACGAATCCCATCGCCACCCACTGAATCCCGATCCAAATACATTTTTTCTTTGAAGATGCCGGCTCTTTCCATTTTTTCAAATAAGCGCCCAATACCATCATAACCGGTAAAGCATACCATGAATAATAGATTCGGGGAGTATGTAACATCGGATCATAATAAGCATCTGGCAAAAAAGCTAATTTCAAATTCCTGCTGAATCCTAAATAAGTCCCGATAACAGCAGACAAAATGGTTATAAGCAGATAAACCAAACTTGCGTATTTCTTACTTCCATTGGTCAGGAATTCAAATAACAAAGCGGAAAGAGCGAATAAATGTACAATCGGCCCGGCAATCCAATATAAAACAGGGATCATACAAATCCCGTATATCAGCCGAATCCCAGGTTTCAGATTCGTGTACAGCCATAAAAAAAACAATAAAAACAAATAGGCAATCGTTCCTTGCTCCTGATAGTCATAATCCAATTGCATAATAAATAAGGATAACCAGGGAAGCAGGCTTACGAAAGGAAGATCGTCTCGTAATGATATTTTCTTTAAAAGGAGGGAAGAGAAAAAAGCAATCCCTGTCAGAATAAATGCTGCGATAACAGGCCCTGTACCCATTACGACATAAAACTGGGAAAGAAACTCTGAAATATAAAGAGCCACACCACCGGCCTGTCCCAACGTCATAGCTGCATATTGGCCCGTAAACTGGAACATTTGTAACTGCTCCTTAAAGGGGAATAGATAACGGAAAACAAGGTGAAAAGCTGTTAGTTGGATAAC
The DNA here is from genome assembly GCF_014287585.1 of Parabacteroides hominis. Taxonomy (GTDB): domain Bacteria; phylum Bacteroidota; class Bacteroidia; order Bacteroidales; family Tannerellaceae; genus Parabacteroides; species Parabacteroides hominis. The sequence goes on from NZ_JACOOJ010000003.1 coordinate 116,446, forward strand.
AAACAGTATAAGAGAAGATATGATGTATTTACGTTTCATTAACGAAGACATGATTTAAAAGAGGTCATATCTCTATTTATTATTTTCAGATACAACCTCTTTTGGATTTTATTGAACATCTATCATTCTTTCAACTACGGTTGTATGACCTCCTCCATCCCATAATTGAACAGTCAATTTATATTGTCCTGAATTTTTTTCATTAAACAAAAGCGTTGCTAACTGGATTCCTGCACCTTCAAGCATGGCTACAGGTTCATAATTTATGAACCATTTAAAATCAAATTTATGTCCTTCAAATCCGGCTATACCGGATACAGGTTGAACAATAAACATATAATTGTTATTACAATAAAAAGGACCATCATTTGAAGTTCCAGTGTAAATTTTAATTTCCATCGGTGGAAAACCATTCTCCAAAATAGATAGGTTCTTACTTATTGGATTTACAGATGTAATTACCGGCTCAATCACAGATTGCAATTGGCTACTTACATTTTGTACAGAGAATACAAAAAGAGAAATAAAGAGTATTATAAGTGATTTCATGATGTTATATTTATTAGGATTTAAATAGAAATAAATAATTTGATGTTATCGTAATCCTTACCAAATGATTTTTCTATGTATAGTAGAATAATATTGGCATCCCTCTATTCAAGACTTACTCCCATTTTACACATACAGTAGGGAGAGGTAAAAATACCTCTCCCTTGAGCTTATAATTAAGAATAATTATTCCCAACCCGGATTCTGTTCCAAATTCGGATTCAAAGTGATTTCATCTGTCGGAATGGCACTAAACCAACGTCTATCGTTTGCTGTCCATTTACGACCGCCAGAACTCATCATATCTGGATATTGTACCAAATAAGAGTTGCCTTTATATTCGTAAAGAGAACGGCCACCTTCGCCACCGAAGTTTACTTTGCCTTCATATAGTTTGCGGACTGCATCTGTTACACGGATACCCAGCATAGTCTTCGGATTTTCCAAAACTTTCATTCCGTTCCAACGCTTCAAGTCATCCAAGCGGAAACCTTCAGTGATTAACTCAATACGACGTTCGCGACGAATTTCATAAATCAAAGGAGTTACTGTATATCCATAATCTATTGCAGCAGGGTCTGCAACCGGATTTGTTGTCAAATGAGGCATTTCTACCCGGTCGCGTAACAAATTAATGGTTTTATCCAAAACATCTTGCGTGCAAGTACCTAATTCTGCATGAGCTTCAGCATTGATCAACAGCACTTCAGCATAGCGGAACACAAACCAATCATAAGTCGTGTGTCTGGCTTCCCACTGTGCAGGTTCCGGTGAGCGGAATTTGACACAAGGATAACCCGTAACAGCACCTGTGCCATCACAGTTAGGATAATCATTTACAGTTTGTTCACCATTAGTAACTGTAAAAGGCTTATTCGTATTATCAATAATCTGATACATACGCGGATCGCGATCTACAAATTCATCTGTCAGTGTAGCATCACCTTTATACTTGTCACTCACTGAAATAGGATTTCCATCTTTACACAGGAATGATTCAACAAAGTCTTTTGTCAATCCAGTTCCATTACTTCCTGCTTGGCGACCTGTTTCATGCATCACATTACTTGCTTCACTGTAGACGCGTGCCAAAATACATTCCTTATTACTCAACAGATCTTCTTGTACGAACTGATTGGAGTAATAAAGAGGATATCCGTCAAACGCTTTCTGTCCACAACCTGCATCCGTACCCTTTACAATTGCATAATTACCTGTAGCCATCACATCATTTGTTACAGAAATTGCTTTCTGTAACAATTCTTCTGCTGTGGGAGAGCCTGATTCATTATGATACTTTTTGTAAGTACCGAAATAGAGGCAAACGCGGGCCAAAAGCGTACGAGCTGCATCTTTTGACAAACGGGCACTTTCTTCTTTCCCTTTCTCCGGTAACCATTGGACACCGAATTCCAAGTCTTCGATGATCTTTCCCAATACAAAATCGCGTGAATCACGTGCTTTATAGAGTTCTTCGGTATCAGAAGTCTGCAAATCTTTTTCATACCAGGGAACATCGCCATACGCCTTTACTTTGTCAAAATAATCCAGCGCACGGAAGAAACGTACTTCTGCAACATACAAGTTGATTTCGGCTTCCGAACCTTCCACTGTCTGGTAACGCTGCATAAAGAAATTGCATGCACGGATATTTTCCCATGTCCATTTTGTATCTTTAGTCGTTGCCGGTGCAGTTTGTTCGTTAAACAAGAACTGGCTGTAGGTAGATGTCAAGCAGTTATCAGTTTCATTATCTTTATCTACTCCCGGAGCAGGCAATTTTTCGTATAACTTATTGGCATATATCTTTAAGTCATTAGTTGTATGCCAGAAAGTTACATCCGTCACAGAATCGATCGGCGATTTGTCGGTTACGTCACAAGAGTATAGTGCTCCGGTGAAGGCCGTAATGCATAATATATATTTTAGTTTCATATAACTTATTATTTAGAATGTTAGATTAAGTCCGACTGAGTATTTCTTTGAAATCGGATAAGTCATGTTATTTAAAGTTTCCGGATCAAAAGTATCCATAAGCGGAGTGAATGTCAGCAAGTTTTCACCTAAGAGATAAACTCTCAAGCGACTAATGCCAATTTTGCCCAATACATTCTTAGGAATCGTATAACCAATTGTCAAATTCTTTAAGCGCAGGTAAGCTGCATTTTGCAAATAACGATCTGAATTTACACGGTTACCACCGTTAGCCCAACCTGGACGCGGATAATATGCATCCCGATTATTTTCGTTCCAGTAATCCAATGCATTTGTCAAAGGTGTATCCCATTCAGATGTAAAGCCCCAGAAAGAGTTTCCACCGCACATATAGTCGCGTTTGCCAATTCCTTGCCAGAACATTTCAAAGTCGAAACCTTTATATTCGAAACCGGCTGTAAAACCATAGCTGTAACGCGGAGTCGAGTTACCAATAATTTTCTGGTCACCCATATCGTCCAATGTGTTCTTTCCACGAGTGATCTTACCATCACCATCCAAGTCTACATAGCGTACATCACCTGCGCCCCAAGTACCACCATAAAGCTGTGTCTGATCAATTTCTGCAGCTTCCACATCAGTTTGGAACAAGCCATTTGAGCTATAACCGTAAATCGTATTCATTTTATATCCTTCATAATATTGATTTACAGTTTCATTATTTTTATTTTTTGTAAACAAAGAGCCTGTCGGGTTTGCAAATTTGGTAATTGTTGACTGATAGTCAGACAAAACACCCTTTACCCAGTAATTGAAACCATTTTCCAAGCGGTCGTTCCAACCTAAAGAAAGTTCCCAACCAACAGTTTTCAAATCAGCTGCATTTTCTACTGGCACGCTTGCACCTAACACAGACGGCAAAGCCTGTCCTGCAGTCAACATATCTTTCGTATCACGACGATACCAGTCAAAACCGGCTGTTAAACGATTGTTCAAGAAAGTTGCATCGAAACCAACATCGACCTGGTTAACAGTTTCCCAAGTAAATGAAGAACTAACCAAACCTGAAGGAGAAATAGCGACAGGACGAGAACCTCCTAAAATCATACCCATACTACTTGTTACTCCATATTGAGGCAAATAAGGGAAGTTCCCCATATCATCAGTAGTCTGCTGGTTACCCAACGAACCGTAAGATGCACGGATTTTCATATCATCCCACCAGCCTTTTACCGGTTCCCAGAATGCTTCTTCTGAAATACGCCAAGCGGCAGAAACAGAAGGGAAGAATGCATAACGATCTCCGTCAGGGAATTTAGAAGAGCCATCGTAACGTCCGTTCACTTCGAACAGATAACGCTGTTTATAGTTATAGTTCAAACGGAAGAAGAAACCGTTGATAGCCCAATGACTTTCATTGTATCCCATATTCATTTCACCGATTGCCTGGTTTAATGCGGGTTTAGAATCATCGATCAGGTTCGTACGGCCACTCCAGAAATATTTTGTATGTTTGTATTCTTGGTTGTAACCTGCCATCACTTTGAAATTGTGAGTATTGTCATTGAAAGACTTAGTATATTCGGCAAAAGCATTGAAAGATGTATAATAATCTTCATTATTAGCCATTACAACACTACTTGGGTTTGTCCAGGGATAATAGCCTTCAGTACCTGCTACCGCTTTGTATTCAAGAAAGCGTTGAACGTGCTGGTTGGAACCTTTGTTATACATATTAAATGTATAGTCGGCGTTTACAACCAAACCTTCCAACGGAGTAATCTTGATCGCTCCGGTCATCCACAAGTCATTCTGTTTGTCTCTGTTATTACCGCCTTGCGCCTGCAATGCGATCGGGTTGGTATAACCACCCTGTCCTGCAAAGTGGCCGTCCGGGTGACGAACCGGCATCAATGGGCTCAAATCGTTCTTCATCATACCGCTATAAGCAGAAATACCCGACCATGCAGTATTATTCATGGCAGTCGTACCACCAGAAGGATGAGATTCTTTTGTATAGGTGTGCATGACCTTTGCTGATACGTTCAACCACTTGGTTATGTCTGTAGAAACATTCAAATTAACATTGAACTTTCTATAATCGTCGTTTGCTTCTTTCAACAAACCGCCCACATCATTATAACCCACAGATGCATAATAAGTAGTCTTTTCACTACCACCGCTTACATTCACATTATACATTTGGGAGAAGCTGGCTTTTTTATACAATTCGTCGAACCAATCCGTATTACCACAATAATTATAATCGTACGGTTTACTTGGGTCGATAATCAAATTAGGATCATACCAAACTGGTGAATCGTATGTCCCATTAAAGTATCTCTTTGCGTAGTCATAAATGGCTTCATGATAATAATGCCCACTACCGCCACTATTCTGATAAGCCAGATCCTTCATCGATAAAAAGTCCATGGAATTAACATTATGGACACGTTTTGCCGGACTCTGCCAGTAGCCGTTCGCACTTAAAGAAACCTGTGGAGCACGTTCTTTTTTACCATTTTTTGTTGTAATCAAAATTACACCATAAGCAGCACGTGCACCATAAATAGCAGAAGAAGCAGCATCCTTCAATACGGAGATAGAAGCGATATCATCCGGATTAACCAAGTTTGCATCCATCTGTACGTTATCGACCAAAACCAACGGACTACCACCGTTAATGGAAGTCGTACCACGAACATTAAATTCAGAACCTTTACCTGGAGCTCCGGAAGGAACCGTAATATTCAGGTTAGGTACGACACCTTGCAAACCTTGTCCGATATTGGCGATAGGACGGTTTTCCAACACATCACCAGCCACTTGCGCTACAGCACCAGTCAGGTTGGCTTTCTTTTGCGTACCATAACCCACAACCACTACTTCTTCAAGAGCTTGTGAATCTTCTTTTAAATCGATTTTCAAGATGGGCTGTCCGGTGTACTTGATCTCCTGAGTAACATATCCGATAAACGAAATCTGGATAATGGCTCCTTTGTTTACACCTTCCAATGTAAAGTTACCGTCCATATCGGTAACGCTACCATTAGTCGTGCCTTTCACTACAACTGATGCACCGGCAACAGGGCCTAAGGCATCTTCTACAACACCGGACACTTTCCCGTTTTGTTGGGAAATGTTCGTTTCTTGCTTAAACGGTGCAGTTTCTGCAAAAGCACCTGCGGGGACAGCTAAGGCTCCCGAAAGCAAAATCAGACTGATTAGTTTAGTTTTTTTCAACATAGAGTATATATTTAAAAGAAATAATACGTCCTACGAAAATGGCTTTCATCCGTTGAGTGTCTTGTTAGATCAGGCTCATTAGATTTGGCATACTTTTATAGCGTTTTTCTGTGTTTTTGTAATTAGTTCTATCAGAACTAATGTATTTGTAAAGAATTATATATGATATATGTGAAATTTTAGCAATTAATGCAGCTTGTGAATAAGCTACAAGTCGATTTTCATAGGAAAATGGGCTCTAATGCTTGATATCGCTCAATGTTTGTAAGTAATCTGTAATGCCAAATTGTTAAAATCGAGTCCAGTGTGAAATTTTTTAAATAAAAAACATACAACGAAATAAAAAATTCATATCTTTGGCCCGGATATGAAAGATCCAAAAACCATAGTTCTGATAGAACTCATGCCTCTTTCGCGATACTTGCAGTCAAAAAATAATCTTATTTTTGTAATATTACATATTTGTCTGAATATTTTGTAGTTATGTATATTTTCATCTGTGCAAAACATGATTCTGTACCCATCAAAAAAAGGTGTAAGAACGATAAGTGATGAAACCTAATGCTTGTGTTAATTTATCTTTGGTAAAGCAGAGGGCTTATTGTATAATACCGGTTTCTTGACAACAAAATACAATCTTTAATAATAGGGCTGAAATCCGGCTTTTTTGCGGGCAAAAAGGGCTTTGTCGCCTGAGGTGCGCAGTTTTTTGCCACGAAAACGGTCGTAATTGCCCTGAGGTGCGCAGTGTATATAGCATGACGACCGTCTTGATGGCGACGAAGACGGTCGTAAAGGGAACGAAGACGGTCGTCATGGCGGGAAAGCCCCGGAATCGGTTTGAGATATACGGAAGATGGTCTCAACTTTTTTATTACAGGCGATTCTCCGGGAGTTCAGGTTTTTCACAATATCCGTTCTTTCTCCTATCTGATTACAAAGAGACATCGTTTTTTCATTTTCTGCCTACGACGTTTTTTCAATCGTTACCAATTCCGGTAAAAAGCCGGCAAAAAGTCAAATAAAAACGATCCGGAATTTTACCCGAAATAGAATCCGGGCCAATCTGGGGTTATTGTCATTTAATCTGGTGATGTTGGTTACAATTGGGCGGAGTAGTCCCCCCCGCCCCAACGCCCTCATTATTTCTTATCTTCTAAACAAAAAAAATACAATAACCTCCCTTAAAAGGGGCTTTTTGTATATTGCTGGCAATCAGTGTTATAGTATGTATAAGATTATTAATAAATATTACCCGCGATAGTAAATCGAAAAATATGGGATAGAAATCTCATTTTTATGGGGTAGTATTTCGATTTGGACCAACGGGTATTTTGGAAAAATAGACAATAAGACAAGAAAGAATGCCCCCCTCTTAAACAATGATTTTGAAGATAAAGTGACAAAAACAAGTAGCCTGGGGCGGGGAATTCAATCGCATTCGAAATCGGACAATACTTCTGCCGTAGTGGAATTGATTTTCTTATCCAATACATAAATCCGGTAAAACAGGCTCAACTCTTTTCCGGGTTCTAAGGTGAATGCCTGCTGCTTGGTCGGTGAGAAATTCCACATGACATCACCGGCTGGCTTATTGACTGTTTTATCCCATACGCGCAAAGGTTCGGGATAGTTCAGGTTGGAAGGGGCGGCGACGATCAGGATGCAGGCTTTTTCGTTTCCCGCTTTCCCTTGGTAATAGCACCAACGGGCTCTCGAACCATCCGCCTCGTCGCGGGATAGACCTTCCGAGGTGAGCATTTCGGCTGTCTGCTCGTTCCAGTCCTCGCGCGTACGAATACATATGCCGCCATAGCGGTAAGCCTCCATTGTGATCGGGCTGGAACCGGCAAGGCGGACGGTGGTATGATAGTCGATATAATAGCCAGGTAAGGATGTCGTCCCTATCTTGATTTCCAGACGTTCGTTCATCGCTACCTTTTCTGCGGGGGAATCGGGGTAAACCACATGGTCCAGCGTCGCAACAAAACCATTGTCGGAAACACGCTCGAAGTTGCGGAAGCGGACTGTCCCTTGTTTTTTGTGGAGATTCCAGAAGTCGATCTCATTACCTTCGAAGGTGGTTTTCGTCCAGGCGTACCACAAACCGAAATGATGGTAATGATCGGCAGGCGAGCAATTGGTCATCACTTCGCCTCCTAATGTCTTCAAAGGGTGGATGAAACCGCTGCGTTTATAAACCGAATCAACGCCCGGAGCCGGGTAAACCGTGGCATAATTATAAGAGAACAACAGTTTGTCTCCCATCTTATAGTCCAGGGCTTTCCCTGTGTCGACAACGGAACAGGATGTTTTGGAAGGCTGGCAAGAGCCTAAGAACAGAGAAATCAAAAAAACACCAATAGAAAAAATAGCAGTTTTCATAATATGACAATTAAATAATAATCAGTTATCCGGCATGCGGCAGGGCAGCGTGAACCAGAAAGTGGAGCCTTTGCCTTCGACCGATTCCAATCCGATTTCACCTCCTAAATGGTCTACGAAACCTTTGCATAAAGCAAGTCCGAGTCCTACACCTTTGGAATGGTTTTCCACAGCCTGCACGAAACGGGCAAATATTTTCTGCTGCATTTCTTCCGGAATGCCTTTGCCCGTATCGGCCACAAAAAAACGAATTTTTTCCGTTCCATCCCAATTATAACCGATCCGTATTTCTCCCTTCGACGTATGTTTGATAGCATTAGACAGCAAATTCGACAAAATCTGGACCAAGCGATGGCGATCCGTATCAATAAAAATATCGGGAACGGGGTCTTTTAGCAAAGCGACAGAAGGCTGGATTTGCAATTTTGCCGTTTCATACAATCCGTTCACGATATCGGGAAGAAACACCTTCGAGTAAGTAAACGAAATCGTATCCGATTCGATCCGGGAGATATCCAGCACATCGTTCAACAAGTTGAGAAGCAGTTCGTTGTTTTCTTTAATGATCCGGATATATTGTTTACAGACTTCCGGGTTTTCCTCTTCTACCAGTAATTGTGAAAAACCGGCAATCGCATTGAGAGGCGTACGGATTTCATGATTCATATTGGCCAGGAAAGCGGATTTCAAATGATCGGAACGTTCGGCTTTGTCTTTCGCCTTGACAAGCTGCTTTTTCAATCGGTGGTTTATTCGTATCAGGACAAACAAGAAGATACAAAACAATGCCAGTCCCAAAATCATCAAATACAGTTCACGGGATCTTAACGTAAGCTGTTCATTCTCCAACTTGATCAGGGCGGCTTCGTCCCTGGGTTCAAACTGGCCGGTTTGTTCAAAATAGGCATCCTGCCGGACAGAACCCTGCAAATCTCTCTCGTATGCCGGTAAACCGAATCCGGGAAAAACCGACATCAGCATGGATATTAATATGTATGACAGTAACCGTTTCATTCCAGGCTTCGCTTATTTGTTAATTTAATGAATGGTCCGGTAATATGAATTCAATATGGGTTCTTCCGGACGAATCCGGAAAGACAGTCAAAGTACCGCCCATCTTGACAAGCAGACCTCTGCTGATCAGCATTTCGAGTTTCATGTCTTCCAACCTGCCGGAAGTCTGGGCGAGACGGTCGAACAAGGATTGATATTCTTCCTGTGCCATAGTCCAGTTCTCGCCGGATATCGTAAAGTAGACTTCATTTCCGCGGCTTTCATATTTGATAAGGATGCGACCTCCACATGTGTGAGTCGCAGCATAATGAAGCAGGTTGAATAAAGCCCGGTTCAATCGTGCCGGATCTGCCGTAAACGTCCTGTCTTCACAAGGGAGCAAAAGGATTTCCACATCGTCAGGTATATTTTGCCGGATGCTGCTGCAAACCTCTTCTGCCAATCCGTTTAAGCTGATTTTTTCATACTGGAACTGCATTCTGCCGGACTCGATTTTAGAGACATCCAGGATATCGAATATGACGCGTTGCGCCCGCTCGTTACGCGAACAGATTTCGGCGGCATATTCCTGTTTCTTGCCGGTTTCGGATTCCCGGATCAGAGCATCCGACAAACCGGATATATCCTGTAGGAATACCTGTACTTCGTGGCTCATGTTTTGCAGAAAACCGGATGTTTTCTCATCGGCCCGGCGAGCTTTCTTTACAGCCGCCGCCAGTTCCTTCTTTATCCGGTAAAAGCGGAACAGGTAAAAGAACAACAGGAGGACGGTTATGGACAAAGCCAATACCAGGACGATCTGGACATGTATAATAAAGATTCGTTTTTCGCTTTCCGCTTCCAGGCGCTCCATGTCATAGGCCGGTCGGAGCTGTCCGGATTGTTCGGCAAAGCCGGTGTCGCCGATAGCCGGGCATACGGTATCACAGGGTAAAGTGTGGATGGTTTCCATCGCACCGTCTACCTGCCCCCAAGCCATACCTGTTGTGTAGAACAATAATAACAAGGAGATTACATATTTAGCAATAGCACTCATTAACTCCTTTAAGTAATCATCAACCTTAATTTTACCCTATTACGCGAGTTGCAGATTCTGATCAAATAGTTGCCTATTCTAATCAATTCACAAATGTAGCAAAAGAATTGGAAAAACAATCAAATAATCCGATAAGCCTTCATTTTTAATGGAAATAAAAAACCTGCTGAAAAGCCTCATTCCGATTGGCGAAATATTTCTTTAATCGTTTGCGTGATATGGGGATTTAGCATACCTTTGCACGATAATAACCATAGATTGGAAGAAATTTCTAAATACAATTAAATAACTTAAATTATTATCTTATGTGGTTACTTAATTCTTCTATCGGGAAGAAGCTGATAATGAGTATATCAGGTCTCTTTCTTGTTTTGTTCTTATTGTTCCACTTGTCAATGAATGTGGCGGCTGCTTTCTCTGGGGAAGCCTATAACATGATTTGTTCATTGTTGGGAGCAAACTGGTATGCCGTGGCTGCCACTCTGGTTCTGGCTGCAGGCATTGTGATTCACTTTGTGTACGCTCTTATTCTGACACTTCAGAACCGTAAGGCTCGCGGAAACGACCGTTATGCAATTAACGCTCGCCCGAAAGGAGTGGAATGGGCATCTCAGAACATGCTGGTACTGGGGATTATCATTATCCTGTTCATGGTACTTCACTTCAGCCAGTTCTGGTACAAGATGATGTTCGCCGAATTGTTGGGCCATCATGAAGTTGCTTTGGGTGCTGCTACGGTATCTCCACAGGATGGCGCGGCATTCATCAACTACTATTTCCAGGGTAACATTTTGATTACTGTTCTTTACCTGATCTGGTATGCAGCCCTGTGGTTCCACCTGACTCACGGTTTCTGGAGCGCTATTCAGACAATCGGATGGAATAACACGATCTGGATGAACCGTTGGATTTGCATCTCTAAGATTGTAGCAACTGTCATCTGCGTGCTGTTTGCTATCATTACTATTGTTTTCTACGTGAACGGTGTAGGAGGCGATTGTGCTGCTGTTTGTGCAGGCCATTAATTTAAGGTGTAACATTATTGAAAATAAATCATTATGACTCAAATAGATTCTAAAATCCCTCAGGGCCCGTTGGCTGAGAAGTGGAAAAATTATAAAGATCATCAGAAATTGGTGAACCCCGCAAACAAACGTCGTTTGGACGTGATTGTAGTAGGTACGGGTCTGGCTGGAGCTTCTGCTGCGGCTTCTCTGGCTGAAATGGGCTTCAACGTGCTGAACTTCTGTATTCAGGACTCTCCCCGTCGCGCACACTCTATCGCTGCACAGGGTGGTATCAATGCTGCAAAGAATTATCAGAATGATGGTGACTCCGTTTACCGTCTGTTCTACGATACAATCAAAGGTGGTGACTATCGCGCCCGCGAAGCTAACGTTTATCGTCTGGCAGAAGTCTCCAACAATATTATCGACCAGTGCGTAGCACAGGGCGTACCTTTCGCACGCGAATACGGCGGTCTGCTGGACAACCGTTCATTCGGCGGTGCTCAGGTATCGCGTACGTTCTATGCCCGCGGCCAGACCGGACAGCAGTTGTTGCTGGGCGCTTACTCTGCTTTGAGCCGCATGATCGGATTGAACAAAGTGAAGATGTACACTCGCCACGAAATGCTGGACGTCGTTAAAGTAGACGGTCGTGCACGCGGTATCATTGCCCGTAACCTGATTACTGGCAAAATAGAACGTTTCGCTGCTCACGCTGTAGTAGTTGCTACCGGTGGTTATGTAAATACATTCTTCTTGTCTACCAATGCAATGGCTTCCAATGGTTCTGCTGCTTGGCAGTGCTACAAGAAAGGTGCTTATTTTGCTAACCCTTGTATGGTCCAGATTCACCCGACTTGTGTTCCTGTACATGGCGACTACCAGTCTAAACTGACTTTGATGTCCGAATCATTGCGTAACGACGGTCGTATCTGGGTTCCGAAAAAGCTGGAAGATGCAAAAGCATTGCAGGCTGGAACTAAGAAAGGTAAAGATATTCCTGAAGAAGACCGCGATTACTATCTGGAACGCCGCTATCCGGCATTCGGTAACTTGGTTCCGCGTGACGTTGCTTCACGTGCTGCCAAAGAACGTTGCGACGCTGGTTTTGGTGTAAATAACACAGGTTTGGCTGTATTCCTTGACTTCTCCGAGGCTATCAACCGTCTGGGTAAAGAAGTGGTAAAACAGAAATACGGTAACTTGTTCGATATGTACGAAGAAATTACCAACGACGATCCATACGAAACTCCGATGATGATCTATCCTGCACTTCACTACTCAATGGGTGGTCTGTGGGTAGACTATGAATTGATGACTTCTATCCCAGGGCTGTTCGCTATCGGTGAAGCTAACTTCTCGGATCACGGTGCTAACCGTCTGGGTGCATCTGCATTGATGCAAGGTTTGGCTGACGGTTACTTCGTATTGCCTTATACTATCCAGAACTATCTGTCAGACCAGATTCAGGTTCCGCGTTTCAGCACAGACCTGCCTGAGTTTGCAGAAGCTGAAAAGGAAATCAAAGCCCGTATCAATAAATTGATGAGCATCAAGGGGAAGGAATCTGTTGACTCTATCCATAAGAAATTAGGTCACATCATGTGGGAACACATCGGTATGGCTCGCGATGCTGCAGGTTTGAAGGAAGCTATCCAGATGTTGAAAGACCTGAAGAAAGAATTCTGGACGAATGTATTTATTCCGGGACAGGGCGAAGACCTGAACGTGGAATTGGAAAAAGCATTGCGTCTGGCTGACTTTATCGAAATCGGCGCATTGATGGCTCACGACGCATTAGACCGTGCGGAATCTTGTGGTGGTCACTTCCGTACAGAACATCAGACTGAAGAAGGCGAAGCACTTCGTCACGACGACAAGTTCATGTATGTATCTTGCTGGGAATATCAGGGTGAAGACAAAGACCCTGTTATGCTGAAGGAAGATCTGAACTATGAATTCGTAGTACCTCAGACTCGTAACTACAAGAAGTAATCAATCTATTACAAAAATTAGAATCATGGATAAAGATATAAATATCATACTAAAAGTTTGGCGTCAGAAAGGTCCGAAAGAAAAAGGACAGTTCGAAACTTACCAGCTCAAAAACATCAATCAGGGAACTTCTTTCCTTGAAATGTTGGACATACTGAATGAACAACTGATTAATGAAGGTAAAGACCCTGTTGTATTCGACCATGACTGCCGCGAAGGTATCTGTGGTATGTGTTCACTTTATGTAAACGGACATCCGCACGGACCGGCTACAGGTGCAACAACCTGCCAGCTTTATATGCGTCGTTTTAATGATGGCGAAACTATTACGATCGAACCGTGGCGTTCTGCCGGTTTCCCGGTTATCCGCGACTTGATGGTTGACCGTTATGCTTACGATAAGATTATCCAGGCAGGTGGTTTCGTTTCTGTAAACACCGGCGGTGTTCCTGATGCCAACGCAATCGCTATTCCAAAGGATGATGCGGAAATGGCTATGGATGCGGCTGCTTGTATCGGTTGCGGCGCTTGTGCTGCTGCTTGTAAGAACGGTTCGGCTATGCTGTTCGTTTCAGCAAAGGTAAGCCAGCTGGCACTGTTGCCCCAGGGTAAGGTGGAAGCTGCACGCCGTGCAAAGGCTATGGTTGCCAAAATGGATGAGCTGGGCTTCGGTAACTGTACGAACACCCGTGCTTGCGAAATGGAATGCCCGAAGAACATCTCCGTTAGCAACATCGCCCGCTTGAACCGCGAGTTCATCTCTGCCAAGTTGCAAGACTAATACATTATATATATGTATATGGAAAAGCCCGTTGCCATTGGCAACGGGCTTTTTTAATTTCGTTCAAGTCCACAAAAAAGCCGCACTCCCTATAATAAAAACGGATGCGGCTTTTTTGTTGCTTTCCAGTGAAACAGTCTCTCGATTCCCCCTCTGCAAAGACTTTGTTAACCTTAGATCTAAAATACTATGAAAAAAACTCACTGCAAATATAAAGTATATTTATTGAATACGCAAGAGTTTTTGTTACATTTTATTGCAAATTTGCCACTTTTTGTTTTAAATTTGACACTGTGTGCGGATTCACACTGTTATTATATCAATAACCTATCGATTCCGGCACTTTAGAGTCGCTTTGAAATCCACTTCCTATCTGAAATTTATCGGGGATGGAATTCAGGATGCCGAACAACTCTTCCACTGTCTCTGCGCGCAACATGGCGACACGTGTTTGTTTGAAGTCGGCAATACCCTTGAACAACGGGGTTGCAGCCAGATGGCGGCGGATATGAAGGATTCCGCGGCGTTCATCCAAACGTTCCACACTTTGCTCTACCTGCTTTTTCAGTATATCCAGATACCAGGAGAAGGATTCGGCAGGCAGTAGCTCGCCCGTATTCAGATAATGTTTCACTTCCCTGAAAATCCAGGGGCGGCCTATGCTGCCCCGGCCGATCATTACAGCATCCACACCCTGTTGTTCGAAACGTTGTTTACAGATTTCGGCGGAAGTCACATCGCCATTACCGATTATAGGGATCTGCATGCGGGGGTTCTTTTTTACCTCGCCGATCAGTGTCCAGTCTGCTTCTCCCGTATACATCTGCGCCCGGGTACGTCCGTGGATGGAAAGGGCGGCGATACCGCAATCCTGCAGTTGTTCGGCCAGGTCTACAATAATCCGGTTGTCGGCATCCCAGCCCAAGCGGGTTTTTACGGTGACAGGAATGTTCACCGCTTTCACGACTTCGCGGGTGATTTCCAGCATCAGCGGGATATTGCGCAGCATACCGGCGCCTGCACCTTTGCCTGCCACCCGTTTGACCGGGCAACCGAAATTGATATCGAGAATGTCCGGGTGAGCGGCTTCGCAAATCTGTGCGGCTTCGACCATTGTCGGAACATCGCGGCCATATATCTGGATGGCGACGGGACGCTCTTCGTCTGCAACGTTCAGCTTTTGCTGTGTCTTATTTACGCTGCGGATCAGGGCGTCTGCCGAAACGAATTCGGTATAAACCATATCCGCACCAAAACGTTTACACATCAACCGGAAAGAAATATCTGTAACATCTTCCATCGGAGCCAGGAAGACGGGGCGTTCGCCTAAGTCTATTGTACCTATTTTCATATTTATATCATCAATAACGGGTACAAAGGTATTGATTTCCTGCTAAAAACAGGGATAAAAGAGTATCTACTAAAAAACATAGTAAAATAACTATACAATATAGTTGTATTACTAAATAATATAGTTATATTTGTGCATTCCTCTAATAAAAAACGGATTATGGTCAGATTAACATCAAAAGAAGAAGAGATATTGGGCTACTTTTGGGCGAAAGGCCCCCTGTTCGTTCGCGAATTGCTCGATTTGCAGGAAGAACCCAAGCCGCATTATAACACCTTGTCCACGATTGTCCGCTCACTGGAAGAAAAAGGATATATCGGATACAAGGTGTATGGCAATACGCACCAATACTATGCACTGGTATCGGAAGACGATTACCGGCGAAATTTCCTGAAACAGGTGATCGGCAAATATTATGACAACTCGTACACCCGTGTCGTTTCGACGTTGATAGAAGAAGAGGCGCTCACGATCGACGAGCTGCAGGAGCTGATCCGGCAGATCAAGAACAAATAAAAGCCAACGCTTATGGAAGCCTTTCTTCTATACATATTAAAATCCGGCATTTGCCTGGTTGTATTCTACGTCTGTTTCAAGGCGTTGTTCAGCAACGACACGTTTTTCCGGCTCAACCGCTGGATATTGCTGGCGGGAACAGGGATTTGCATGCTTCTGCCACTCTGCCGGATCAAAACGTCCCGGCCTCTTCCTCTTAGCCGTCCGGTCAGTCAACTGGAGATGGTTTTCCATGAAGAAGATGAGGCGATGGTGCTTCCGGTTCCGGAAAAGGAAGAAATGATTACGGGTGTGACGGAGCAGGAAAAGACTTCCGTCCCCTGGACTGGGATCATCGGGATTGCTTATTTTACAGGCTGTTGTATATGTCTGGCCACAACAGCCCTGTCATTCAGGAAAATGCATCAACTGGCGGGGAGTGGCAGAAAATTAAGACAGGGGAAGTACACGTTAATCCTGTTTCCCGGCTCCTTGTCTCCCTTCAGTTGGGGGCGCTATATCTTCCTTTCGGAAGACGATTACCGGAATCATCCGGACGAAATCCTCACACACGAGAAAATGCACCTTCGCCATAACCATTCGGCCGATCTGGTTTATATGGAAACGATCCTTCTGCTGCAATGGTTTAATCCCGCCGTATGGCTCTTAAAAAGGGAATTACGGGATATACACGAATACCAGGCGGATAAAGGCGTACTCAGTCAAGGCATCGATGCAACAAAATATCAACTATTGCTCGTGAAAAAAGCTGTCGGCTCCAGCCTCTACACTCTTGCCAACAGCTTCAATCACAGTAAAATTAAAAAACGTATTACTATGATGTTAAAAAAGAAATCGAACAATTGGGCCCGGTTGAAGCTTGCGCTCCTGGTCCCGGTAGGCCTTGCGGCCTTAAGTGCATTCGCCCGTCCGGAGGCAAGTCCGCCGCCGGCAGCGACAATGACCGGCAACATTCGTCTACCGGTTAACAAAAGTACGGTAAATCAGGGAACTATGCAACAGGATCATGTAGTTTTCCTTACCTACAAAGAATCGGGTTCGGAGGATCTGAACAGTATAGTATGTAAAAATCTGGACAGGATCAGAACGCGAGTAGCGGAAGGGCAATTCAAGAACGCCCAGGAAGTGGCAATTAATCCGGCTTTTGAGGATGTCCCGGCTTCTTATCTGGAACAGGTAAAAGCGGTTTTGGAAGAAAGAGGGGTTAAATGCAAGATCGACATGACTGTTCCGAACACGATCATGGATGATGTTGCCAAACCTTACCGCAAATATGACGATGTGGTTTATCTGATTCAGAACAAAAAGATTGTCGCGGGACTTAGTATAGGCAAGTTCAGTGCGAATCAGAATGATTCTCGGCTGGATCAGATATCCATGTCGGCTCCTCTGATTCTTCAACCTGAGAACTCCAAAATTTCCAGACAAGAGATGGAAAAACTCAAAGGCCTGTTGGAGAAAAAAGGGTTGACCGGCGAAATCAATATGAAAGTTTTTAAGATCGGAGATGCTGCAGCTCCACCTCCTCCGTCACTACCTCCTGTGGGACAGGTTATTTTCAGCTATCGGGACGGACAACCGGACCAGCAGTTCGTTTTATATGATCGCCATGCCAAACCGGGGCCTAATCTCGGACAACGCATAGACAAGATTTACAGGGATAATATTACGAAGGTAAGCGTCAAGATCAACAAAAGCGCTCCTAAAGATCTGGTGGAAACCGTCAAGCAAGAACTGAAGAAAAAGATCGATTATCCTGTTCAGTACGAAATATTGCAATTTGTCGACTAAGGATCAGTGACATAGATTGTATCTTTATCATCCTCTCCGTTTGCAAAACCCATTCCGGGAGAGTGAACGGGGAGGAATAACCTTTTCATGGAAGAGATTGTCTATCGCGGAATGTTAGTATCTTTACTCCTTCAAAAGAAGGATTCGGATGATATATAAAATAGAGATACTCTTTCTCATTTGCCTTCTCACAGCTTGTTCTTCCGTCGGAGAGAAGGAGGTTGCGACTACCGGTGAACTTCTCCGGCAGGCGGCTTTTTATGGAGAGAGGTTGCAGTTTCAGCCGGCGTTGGAGACTTATCGGCTGGCAATCAGGCAGGCGGGGAAGGAAAAAGACAGTGTTGCCCTTTCCATTGCCTATCTGGAAACCGGGAAAATTTACCGGAAGCAATCATTGAAGCGGAAAGCGCTGGAAAACGGGCAGAAAGCATTAAGCTATATCAAAAGCCCTGCCGCTGACTCGTTGCGGCTGGAGCTTTATCGGGAAATAGGGGATGTTTACACCTTGTCCGGACAGGCAGACAGTGCCTTTCACTATTACGAAATGGCCGGTTGCCGGATAAAACAGGCGACGATCCTGCGGCAGAATGGAAGAGGCAGAGAAGCTGAAACTTTATTAAAAGCGGAGTTGGAACAAGTGATTGCCCCAAAAGAAAGAGCGGAGGTATGCTTGGCTTTGGCCGATTTGCAGATTTCTTTGGGAAAATTGGAGGAAGCCGAAAAGAACTTAAGCCAGGTTCCTCCTTCACACCCGCACCTGTATGCAGCCCTGTCCCGCATCGCTCAAAGCCGTGGCGATAGTTTGCAGGCTGATTTTTACCACAAAAGCTACCTCCACCACTTATCTGAACTGCGACAGGAAAAAGAACAAAACCAAATCACCCGTCTCCTTTGGACTTCGGAGCACAAAGAATGGGAGAGGCGTTTGTCCGATAGCCAGAAGACGCACGAAGGGCAGATATATGTCTGGATCGCTCTGCTTATCTCCTGTAGCACCGGAATCTGGGGATATTCCCGTTACCGGCAGAAGAAGGCTGTCGTTTCTCTGTCCGAGGCGGACTTCCGTTCTTCGGAAATCTGCCTGCGTTTCCACAGCAAAGAGGAATGGAAACCGGCTTCCAAAGACTGGGAAGAATTATTGCAAGCGTTCAACCGGGCCTATCCGGAGTTTCGGGAACGGCTGAAGAAAGAAGTCCCGAAGTTGAGCGAACAGGAATGGCGGATGTGCTGCCTGGTCAAAATGGAAGTTCCCCCTTCGACCGCCGCCATGCTTCTCTGCTGCACCAACCAGGCTATTTCGATGCGCCGCGTACGCCTATACCGGAAAATAACGGGCGAAAAGGGGACACCGGAACTATGCGACTCCTTTATTCGTGATTTTTAAGCGGATGTGAACTGATGTGAAACCGGAAAAGTAGCCGTATCTTCTACTTTTGTCTGAAAAAAAGCGTATGAAAAAGATGTTGTTCGGGCTTATGACAGCCATTGCCACTTTTACCGGATGCGAACCCAGGCAAGCCTCCGGAGAATTACCCCGGATCGATCTGACAGCAACAAGTTTTGCTTCCGGTCAGTTAGGGATTGCAGACGAAATAGAATCCATCGAATATGTCCCGTTGGAACTGACGGATGAATCCTTGATCGCAGATGTGTTGGACTTATGTGTTTCCGATGAATACATCTTCGTCTATTCCACCCGTCAGGACGGTGTCCTGCAGTTCGACCGGAAAGGGAAGTTCCTCCGTTGCATAGCCAAAACGGGAAATGGGCCGGGAGAGACCGGACAGATCATCTCGTTAACCGTAGACGAAGAGAACCGCCTTTTCTGTGTCAGTGAATACTTTTCCACCTCTTTCTATTCTTTTGATGGAGAATTCATCAAAAAAATAGAGAATCCCCGTCCTTACTCTTACCAATTTTCGGTCGGGCCGAATACGATGGTTGAATTGGGCAGGATGTATGTTCCTATGAATACGCCGGGCATGTTCAGTCTCGGAGTGTTCAACTGGGCTACGGGAGATACGGTCGCATTCCGGCATACGATCGGAGATACGAGCCTGATGCCTTTGGAAGAAACAAGCCTGAAAGGTTGGATCTACAGCGGCAGCATGGACGGAATGCTTTGCTATTCGGACGGGATAGACACGGTCTGGAATGTAAATGCCAAGAATATCGTTCCGGCTTTCCTTATCAACACGGGCTATTCTGCCGAGGAGGAGAAAGAGACGCGCTCTTCCAAGACCGGAAACGAGGCGGTAGACGGGAAATATAGTGTCTTCGGCTTCTTCGAGACACCCCGGCATTATTTCGTCAAATGTTTCGAAGGTTCAGACCAGTCCCAATTCTATCTATACGGTTTGGATAAGGAAACCGGTGAGTTGAAGCGTGAAACTTCTTCGCTCAATGCGCAGGAATTATTCAAAAACAACTGGACACTGGCAGGAATAGGCATCCGGAATACGAAAGACAACGGTCTACCTGTCTGGCCTTACCTGTCTTATCCCAGCAAAAAACAAATGGTGCAGTTTAATACAGCCGTAGAAATCGAATATCTCAAAGAGAAATATCCCGGCCTGAAGGAACACCCGGTTTTGCTGCAGGTAACGGAAGACTCGAACCCGCTCGTCACGATTTATCATATGCGCTGATCCGGATAAACAAGCATAAGCATCCACTCCGAATCCCCATACTTATGGAATTTTAGTTTCATAAGTATGAGAGCGGAAACGGATACCTATGCCTTTCTTTTCGGATATAATGTTTACCTTTGCGAACGAACCAGTAAATGTATAATAACTTGAACGAGAAAGATTTTGAAATAATGGCGCCTGTCGGTTCGTACGAATCGCTGATGGCGGCTATCCAGGGAGGAGCCGATTCTATCTATTTCGGTATTGAAGGGTTGAATATGCGTTCGCGCTCTTCCAATAACTTTACGACAGACGACTTGCGTAAGATTGTTGCGATCTGTCGTGAGCACGGTATTAAAAGCTACTTGACCGTCAATACGGTTATTTACGGGGAAGACTTGCCTCTGATGCGCGAGATTATCGACGCGGCGAAAGAGGCCGAAGTTTCTGCGATCATTGCGGCCGATGTGGCGGCCATGAGCTATGCCAACAGCATCGGGCAGGAGGTACATCTCTCCACACAACTCAACATCTCCAATGCGGAAGCGCTGAAATTTTATGCACGCTTTGCCGATGTCGTCGTCTTGGCACGCGAACTGAACCTGAAACAGGTGCATGAAATCTACCGGCAGATCGTCGACGAACAGATCAAAGGCCCGAAAGGAGAACTGATCCGCATCGAAATGTTCGCCCACGGAGCCCTCTGTATGGCTGTTTCCGGCAAATGTTACCTGAGCCTGCACGAGATGAACGCTTCCGCCAACCGCGGAGCCTGCATGCAGATCTGCCGGCGCGCTTATTCGGTAAAAGACAAAGACAGCAATATCGAACTGGATATCGAAAACCAGTACATCATGTCGCCTAAAGACCTGAAGACGATCCATTTCATGAATAAGATGATGGATGCAGGCGTACGGGTATTCAAGATCGAAGGACGCGCTCGCGGCCCCGAATATGTCCGTCTGGTGACCGAATGCTATAAGGAGGCCGTGCGTGCCTACTGCAACGGTACTTTCGACGAAGAGAAGGTCGCCGCTTGGGACGAACGCCTCGGCAGCGTGTTCAACCGGGGGTTCTGGGACGGTTATTACCTGGGGCAACGGTTGGGTGAATGGAGCAGCAAATATGGTTCAGGCGCGACTAAGAAGAAAGTTTATGTCGCCAAAGGAATCAAATATTTCGACAAGATCGGCGTGGCCGAGTTCGAAATGGAGTCCGGCAGCCTGAAAGTGGGCGATGAGATCCTGATTACAGGGCCGACAACGGGTGCGGTCATGCAGACGATAGAAGAAATCCGTGTAGACTTGAAGCCGGTGGCCGAGACTGTCAAAGGCGAACGATTCTCCTTCAAGGTAAACGAGAAAGTCCGTCCGTCCGACCGGTTGTATAAAATGGAAAAGGTTCAACTTGAAAAAGTATTTGAATGATGAAAGAGTATATTTTTAGACTGACAGATAAGGTCCGCGACTACGAATGCGACCTGCAGGGAGTGGTCAACAATTCTAACTACCAGCATTATATGGAACATACCCGTCATGAATTCCTGGAATCGCTCGGCGAGAACTTCGGAAAGATGCACGAAAAAGGGGTTGACGGATTTGTGTCGCGGGTAGAAATCCAGTATAAAACCTCCCTCAAGAGCGGTGACAGCTATATCTCTTGCCTCAATGTTTATAAAAAAGGTGTCAAGCTCGTATTCGAACAGGACATTTACAGGGCTTCCGACAATGCACTGGCAACGAAAGGAATCGTTGAGTCGGTTGTCGTTGAGAACGGAAAGCTGACACGCGGCGAATATTTCGACGAAATGCTAAAAAGAATAGAACATACATGACAGACAAACAGATTTACCAAATCGGCCTTACTATGATAAACGGCGTGGGAGATATCCTGGCGCGCCATCTCCTGCAAACTTTGGGGGATGCAGAGGCCGTGTTTGCTGAAAAGCAACGATTGTTAGAGAAAGTACCAGGCATCGGCAGCACTATCGCTGCCGAAATCAAACGTCCGGAAATCTTGCAACGGGCAGAAAAAGAGTTGGCCTTTATCGGGAAAAACCATATCTCATGCTATTTCCTGACCGACACGAATTATCCGGTACGTCTCAGGGAATGCCCGGACGCTCCCATACTTTTCTATTTCAAGGGAAATACAAACCTCGACGCAACTCGCATCATCAGTATCGTAGGCACACGCAATGCGACCGAATACGGACGCACGCTGACCGAATCCCTGATAAAGGATCTGGCCAAGGCGATCCCGGATCTGCTGGTTGTCAGCGGACTGGCTTACGGCATCGACATCTGCGCCCACCGGAGTGCTTTGCATAACCAACTGCCGACCATCGGCGTGCTGGCGCATGGCCTGGACCGGATCTATCCTTCCAGCCATCGGAATACGGCTGTCGAGATGTTGGAATCAGGCGGGCTGTTGACCGACTTTCCCAGCGGGACGGAACCGGACCGCCCTAATTTCCTCTGGCGTAACCGGATTGTCGCCGGAATGTCAGACTGTACGATCGTGGTCGAATCGGCTGAAAAAGGAGGTTCTCTGGTGACTGCCGATATTGCATTCTCCTACGGCCGGGATGTCTACAGCTTTCCGGGGCGTGTCGGCGACAGCCATTCCAAGGGCTGTAACAACCTTATCCGGCAAAACAAAGCCGGCTTGATCACCTCTGCCGACGATCTGCTCTCCGCTCTTTGTTGGGATGCACAAGCCACGGCTGCTCCCGTGCAAACGGAACTGTTCTTCTCCGACACGGACGTTCCCGCCCCGGAACAAAATCCCGTTTTAGCCATCATGCGAACGCGGAATGAGATCCATATCAACGAGCTTGCCCTGGCATTGGAGATGCCGGTACATCAACTTTCTACGCTATTGTTCGAACTGGAAATAAACGGGAAGATAAAAGCGTTGCCGGGAAACATCTATAGACTGTCCTGACCGGCCCCCTATACCGATTTATACGTGGGAGAGGAAACGAAACCCCTATAAACAATTAAAGGCTGTCTCACGACAACCCCTAACCAACTTTGTTAACCTTAAATCTAATACTATTATGAAAAAACCACAGTGCAAAGATACACCCGTCAAGAGCATTTGTCAAGCATTTTACAGCTAATACTTGTTAACCGGACGGGTATGAATAGCAAAAAGATTTTAATCAGCCCTAAAGAGTCTTTTAAACCGCGCTATTTTGTTAAATCGAGCCCCTGGAACAGGTACGGATAGTCCGTTTCGATCACATCGGGACGAGTGCCGATCTCCGACTGATAACCGGCGATTTTCTCAGTTTCCGTTTTCGCGCGGTCGTGTGTCGGAGCAACGGAAATCATGCACATGACTCCATTCCGGTGCAGGGCGTCATACAACGGTTGCTGTTCGGGCTTCATCTTCGGGCCGACATAAGCCATCACCTGTCCCCAGGGAATGCCGGCTTTCTCATATTTGTCGAATTCTTCCCGGTTCTTACACCAGCAGGAAAACATCGCATCCGGTTCACGGTCGAGATAATAGCGGGCTTGCCCGGCGTTATGCACCGTGTACATGACGTTGGCAGGCTTTTCCTTTTCGATAAAATCAGCCATGACCTCCAAGGGGACATCCTTGATATCCAGATTCAGGATTGTTTTGCCCTTGCTCCATTCCAGGCATTCTTTCAAGGTCGGAATCTTGAAAGCAGTCACGTTGCCGTTCCGGTCTACCAGATTGAATTGTTGCAGCTCTGCATAGGTGTAATCCGAAACTTTTCCTTTTCCGGTGGTTGTCCGGTCGATGGTTTCGTCGTGCATCAACACGATCACCCCGTCTTTTGTCAAACGCGGATCTATCTCGAAAAACGATTCCATATAGGTCAGGGTCTTTTCGAACGATTCGATGCAGTTCTCCGGATAGCCGTCCAGCATTCCGCCACGATGCCCGCTGACCACAATCGGGCGGTCGGGAGCATACCGGAAATAGGCATGCAAATCCCTGCTGTCCTCCACCGGAATATAATGAGGATTTTGTTTTTTGTCCGAAGCCGAAAGGCTCCCGGCAGGCATAAAGCCTCCTAAAAGAAGTACGAGAATAAAAGATAGCATTTTCATGATATTCGTATTTACATAGATTCCTTATCGATTACACGGCCTAAAAGTAAGACTTTTTTACCAGTGCCATACCACAAAAAGCAATACAAAAACATGAAAATATGACCGGAAATGAGAAACGCAAGGGAAGAGCATTTGTCAAGCCTTTTGCAACTAATACTTGTTAACCGGACGGGCTGCATGCTATTTCGGATCAACCTGTACCCTTCTTTCCGCATAGGCCTTGATTCTCTCCTCACAGCTTTGCTTCGCGATATCCCGGAGCAGTTCTACTTTCGGGATAAGCGCTTCGATGTGTTACGGGCATAACTTCCGTAGAGAATAATCATCTCGCACTCAGGAAGTACTTCCAGTACGCACTTTACGATTCTTCTGAGGTCATCCCGCTTTTCTTCGGGAAGGTAGTTGATGGATGTTTTCATGCTTCGTTTATCTATGTGCAACAAATGTAATCATATTTAAAACGAAATCCATCTATTTAGATAACAAGTTATTCCCATGAAATTTCGGGTAAGCCAAAATAGGACCGGAAACAAAGGGCGGACGGGAAGAGGCAGGTATATAAAAAAATTAAGGATTGTCATCACGACAACCCCTAACCAACTTTGTTAACCTTAAATCTAATACTATTATGAAAAAACCACAATGCAAAGATACACCCGTCAAGCCCGTTTGTCAAGCCTTTTACAGACAATATATGTTAAGCCCTGGCGGCTATTTTGCCAAAAAGTGTTAGCTATTTTAAAACTATACAGATTACGTGCAAAAACTGCTAATTTTAACGTTTCCTATGCCTCTTTGTTACCGGAAAAACATTCACCCCGTGCTTCCGAAAATATCCCCTTGTTGCATATAAAACTATTTTACCGCCATACTATTCTTTAATTTCCGGTTGCGATTATGTAATCGGCGGCGGTGACTATATAATCAGCGACGCCGATTTTATAATCACCGCCGCTGATTACAAAATAATAGCTGGGTGAGTTAAAAATATATGGCTTGCGGCGATCTATTTTGATGCGGTTTTCCTATATGAAAGACGAAAAGTGCAAAGGTAATGAATAAACCCCTTTTGCAGGCGGAGTTGCAGGAAATGGATTCCGGTATCGGATCGTTAATACAAATTAACGCATTATCTCTTGCATATTTACGACAGATTCGTAGCTTTGCGATACGATCGTAAAAAATAATATAGAAAATGGAAAGATTAACAAGACAGGAAGAGGATGTGATGCGCTGGATCTGGCAGATTGAGCCGTGTTTTATCAAAGACATTCTGGCGAAGTATGAAGAGCCTAAGCCTCCTTATACGACACTCGCCTCTATTGTGAAGAATCTGGAACGTAAGAAATACGTGAAAGCAAAACGTTACGGAAATACTTACGAATACAGGCCGCTGATCCCACAGGAAGAATATAAACGGACGTTTATGGGAAGTGTGGTGAACAACTATTTCGAGAACTCTTACAAGGAAATGGTCTCCTTCTTTGCTAAGGAACAGAAGATTTCGACCGATGAGTTGAAAGAGATTATCGACATGATTGAGAAAGGACGAGAATAAACCGTTAAATACATGATGCCATGACACCGGAATTTGCCTACTTCTTGAAGGTAAATGTAGCTTTTATACTCCTTTATGCCTTCTACCGGTTGTTCTTTTACAAGGACACCTTCTTCAAACTGCGCCGTACCATCCTGTTGGCGTTCTTTGGAGTGTCATTGCTTTACCCGTTGATGAATATTCAGGATTGGATCCGGGAGCAGGAACCGATGGTGGAAGTCATACAAATGTATTCGGCAATCTTGCCCGAAACGACGATAACTCCTGGCAATGTTCCCGAAACAAACTGGCATGATCTGTTGCTTTCCGGTGTTTCTTATCTCTATTGGGGCGGCGTTATCGCCTTGTTGCTCCGTTTTTTAGTGCAGTTGGGCAGCATATTGTTGCTGGCACGGCAGTCGGAAGTGGCATTGATCCGTAACGTGCGTGTTCATCTGTTGGATAAACCTGCCGGTCCTTTTTCCTTTTTCCGGCTGGTATTCCTGCATCCCGGCTGCCATTCTGAGAAGGAGATCGATGAGATTCTGACACACGAGTGTACGCATGTCGACCAGTGGCATTCGATCGACGTGATTCTCTGCGAGCTGGTTAGTATCATCTGCTGGGTGAATCCGTTTGTCTGGCTGTTGAAAAGGGAGGTGCGCCATAACCTGGAATATCTGGCGGACGATACGGTGCTTGAGTCGGGCTATGACAGCCGTAGCTACCAGTACCACCTTTTGGGGTTGGCGCATACCAATAAATCGGCAGCCTCTTTATCCAATAACTTTAATATGCTGCATCTGAAAAACCGGATCAGCATGATGAACAAGAAACGTTCCCGGAGTATCGGGAGGACAAAATACCTGATTTTTATACCGGTTGTGGGCGCTTTGCTGATCCTGAGCAATGTCGATGCATTGGCTCGGATCACGGATGAGTTGGCGGAAAGCACGTTTGCCGATGTCTTGCTGCCTGACGCCATCCTGCCATTTCCGGTGGCCAGTCATGTCGCTCCGGGTGAAAAACGTGAAGAGTATGTCCTATCCGAAGAAGGGGCGGAAGCTGTCAAGCGTGCCCGTAACCAGATCTTTACGGTTGTAGAGGTGATGCCGGAATTTCCGGGCGGGCAGGGCGCTTTGCTGAAATTCCTGAAAACGAATGTCAAATATCCGGAATCGGCTATGAAGGAAGGCATAGAAGGACGGGTTAGTTGTTCTTTCGTTGTCGGAAAAGACGGAGTTATCTCGGATGCGGAAGTGATCCGTGGGGTAAGTCCGGCGCTGGATGAGGAGGCTTTGCGCGTGGTAAACTCCATGCCGGTGTGGTCGCCGGGAAAACAGAGGGGTGAAGCGGTTAATGTCAAATATACGGTCCCGGTAACTTTCCGGCTTTCCGGTGGAGAGAAAAAGACCTCTTCGCGTATCGCGAAGAGGCAGATTAAGGAAATCGATACGTCCGGTCGCATCTTTACAGTCGTGCAACATATGCCGGAATTTCCGGGTGGACAGGCTTTGTTATTGAAATATCTGGCAACACGGATAAAATATCCGGTTATCGCCCAGGAGAATGGAATACAAGGCCGTGTCTCTTGCTCTTTCGTTGTCGATACGGATGGAAGTTTGAAAGATATAAAAGTGGTCCGTGGAATCGATCCTTCGCTGGACAAGGAGGCTGTCCGGGTGATCCGGGAAATGCCGAAGTGGAATCCCGGCGTACAAAATGATATGGCTGTAGCCGTAAAATATACGGTTCCGGTTACTTTCCGTTTGCAGTAATTGACCGGAATAGGTCATAAATACGATACCATTATGAAATGTAAGTTTTCTCTATTACTGTTTCTTTGCGTACTGTCCCTTTGGGGACAGGCGCAAAGTTTTACGCTTCAGGAATTGGTCAACAAGAAACAATTTCAGGAAGTTATAGCACGTGCGGACAGTCTTACCCCTGCCGATTCAGCCGATTACGCCACGATGTCGGCAATCGGGCAGGCGTATGAGGGGCTGTTGCGCTACAAGGATGCTTATCAGTGCTTTTCTTATTGCCTAAAGATGGATACGAACAATGTGGATGCGTTGAATGCCGTTGCCCGGAATGCAATCAATTTCGGAAGAATAGCGGAAGCGAAACAATGTTACCATAAGGTGCTGGAGGCCGACAGCATGAATTTCTATGCCAACTATCAGTTGGCACGCCTCTATTATCAGTTGGGAGATTTTGGTAAAGCGACGGAACACTATCATATACTCGCTTCCATCGAAGGTGAGAATCCTTCTATCCTGACCGGTCTGGCTGATTGCCATATCAAAAAGGGAACCGGGCCTAATACGTTGATCGCCCTCTCTTTGTATGCCCGTGCTCTGGAACTGAACCCGGAAAATGTGCGTGTGGCTTCTTCTCTGATAAATGTGTTGCTCCGGATGGGAGACGGGAAAGGGGCGTTGCAGGTGTGCGATACCGCTTTGTTCTATAATCCGGATAACAGCCAGATACGGCAGAGTAAAGGGATGGCTCTTTATATGACGAAAGATTATAAGCAGGCTGATTCGGTCTATACCGGTCTATTGGCCGACGGCGATTCTTCTTTCTTGAATCTTAAATATGCAGGTGCGGCCCGCTATATGTCCGGCCATGCGCTCGATGGGGTCGAGCTGTTGGAGAAAGCCTATGAAATGGATTCGACGGATGTGGAAACAGTCATGCTGTATGGCGCTTCCCTGGGAAAAACTTACGACCGCAAACGGGCTTACGAGCTTTTCGACTTGGCAGAAACGAATATGCAACCGAAGAAGTTCCTCGTTAATCTGCTGACGACTTTCCGGGGAGACGCGTTGAAACGGGACGGGCGTTGGCCTGAAGCGGAAAAGCTGTATTATGCCGCTTGGAAGAAAGACCCGGATCAGTTGAATTTCCTGTATGAGATCAGCAGGCATTATTGGGATGTCGATCCGGGACTGTTCCGGAATGAGAAGGAATTGCAAAAAACTATTTTCAGCAAATATACTTACCTGATGGCCTATATGAAGACGGACAAGTCGCAAAAGTACTTGTACAATTACCGTCCTTTCCTGGAAGCGGTTTGCGAAGACGCTTTTTTCAAGAATGCCGACGAGGTGACGATGTTGGCTCCTGACGGAAAGAAAACGAAGTTGGCTGTCTCCGATCTGCGTGCATTGGTCGCCCAACTGCCGCAGATGCCGGAAGATGAACTTCTGAGGCGCAAGAAGATGCAGGAACAAATGCTCAAAGTGCAGAAAAGAGAAAAGGATTTGCGTAAAAGCGGCGCTAAACTCGACACGCTCGCCCTGAGTAAGGAAGAAGAAGAGAAAGCGCGGAAAATGCTGAAAGACGCCGGCTTGGAATAGGCAGAGCTTCAGAACAATATAATTGATATAAATATGGGAAGGCAGATTCTAATTTTGTTTTTGATGTCTACTTTTGGTTTGCTGCAAGCACAGATCACGATTCCTTTTGCCAAGGGAATTGCAGACAATAAAGAAATCAAATTAAGCGAGGTGGCGTCTGAAATCAGATATATTCCGTTAGAAACGACTGCTGAGTCCTTATTGGAACAGGATATCCTGGACGTGACTATTGCCGGAGGCTATTTGTTTGTCTGTGACTATAAGAAGCTACTCCAGTTTACTCCGGAAGGAAAGTTTGTCCGTCAGATCGGTAAAGCGGGACAAGGACCAGGCGAGTATACGGAAAGCATCTTGGGAGTCACATATAATGAGTCTCTCAAGGAGATTTATCTTTCTGATCCGAGACAACTCAAGTTGCATGTTTATTCTTTTGCCGGTACGTTTTTGCATGATATCAACATGGAGGGAAGAGAGTATGTACGATTGCAAGATAAGGGATGCTTTTATGCCGTTTATAATGATTTCCTTTACGATAAACAAAAGAGAGGAAAAGAGATGGTCGTCTATGACGAGAACGGCAAAGAACTGTATAATTTCCGTTTCCGCCCGAAAGAGGGTGTCCGTTATCCGGGGATAAAT
The DNA here is from genome assembly GCF_014287585.1 of Parabacteroides hominis. GTDB lineage: Bacteria > Bacteroidota > Bacteroidia > Bacteroidales > Tannerellaceae > Parabacteroides > Parabacteroides hominis. The sequence continues at coordinate 146,317 of NZ_JACOOJ010000003.1, forward strand.
TTTGCGTTGCCTGTGATTTATGCTTACCAAGATGCCATTTATTATAAGAATCCGCTTGAACTGGAAATCAACCGGATCGAAAAGAAGAAACGGAAACCTGTTTATAAACTGGATTTGCGTGATTTGGAGAAGTTGAATCATGAGGAAGACGGAAAACTGGTTATTGATAAAGAGAAACAGGTGGGCGGTTATCAACCGAATGAGATAGCAAAAAAGAAAATCTATTTTCAGGATATATTTGAACTGGATCACAAAATGGGAATCTATTATTTCCAGGAGGACGAACGGCGTTTTGCTTGGTATGACAAGCAAAACGGAAAGGTTTGCCGTGTTCGTGCTTTACAAGCGGACATGGATGGCTTCACGGATGATCTGGAAGGCGGCTGTCCGGTGCTGCCTGAATTTCTCAGAAACGGAAAGTTGGTAGGTGTCGTTCCCGCTCCGGTTTTACAGGAGAAGGCAAAACCTGCGAACGCCAAAGGCTCGCTAAAGAAAGTGATGGAGAATCTTTTAGAAGACGATAACCAGGTGATACAGGTCGTGACATTGAAATAAAGAACAAATAATATTGATATGTATAAACATTTACTCTTATTCAGTATTGTATTATTCTTTTCAGCATGTGGTGGAAAGAAAGCAGAGCCGGAACAGATTGTCGAGATTGAACCGGCAGAACCCGAATATCCCATAACCGTTCCGTTTGAGGCGGGAGTTGCTGTAGTACGGGAAATGAAACTGAGTGATATTGCTGATTCGGTACGGTATATTCCGTTGGAGACAAATGATAAATGTTTGATTAAATCCATTAATCCCGGCGGAGTTCTGAAGACTGGTAAATATTGGTTTTTACCCTGGGTGGAAGATTTGTTCCAGTATACGGCAGATGGAAAGTTCGTCCGGAAGCTGGGGTCTAAAGGTGGTGGCCCCGGACAATTTAATTATATCCAACAGGTGGATGTGAATGAAGAAACAGGTCTTGTTTTTATGCTGACGACCACCCGGAAGATTAATGTGTATGACATGGAAACCGGGAAATTTCTTTATGACATCAAGATACCGGAAAGGGAAACCGGGCAGTTTGCCATGTTGAACGATACGACTGTCGCCACTTTTATGCCTAATAGCAGCGGGCAGCAAAAAGAACGTATTTATATCTCCAATAGAAAGGGAGAGACATTGAATACATTCTATCGTTCGGACTTGTTTGAGATCAAGAGTGGAACCCGGTGGCTAATGGGTGGAGGTGCTGATCGGTATCTGTTCCATTATGAAGATATGGTTTGTTATAAAGAGTATTATAATGACACGCTGTTTGTCGTGACAGAAAAGGAACTTGAACCTCGTTATATCATTGATCTGGGCAAATATTCCATTCCTATTGACTGCCGGATGGAAGCATGTGATGGAGACTGGAAAAGATATGCAACTGTCGCTTCTCCTTATATTCAAAATTCGGTGATCGAAACAGACCCTCTACTCTTTATGCCATATAAATATTGGGCAGGGGAAAAACAGCGTGAACGCCACATAATGCTTTATGACAAAAGAGCGAAGGAATGTTTTTCCATTCCGGGCGGTTATATCAAGAACGACTTTCCCGGTGCTTTGCCTTTGCGTCCGGCGACTTCTTTGAACCGGAACACCCTGGTCTCTGTCTGGGAAGTCGAAGATCTTATGAAAGAAGCAGAAAAGAATCCGGCTGTCCTGGATCATCCTCAATTGAAAAGATTGACTGAAGATGATAATCCGGTACTGATGGTCGTTTATATGAAATAAGCTATGATGCGTTTTATTGGATTAGTACTATTGATCGGGCTGATATGAAAGAATATATCTGGTTCGAGTTGTTGTTTACCGGAAAGTAGGTGGCGTGACGTGAATTTTTAATCCTTTTATTGCGTGAGGCGATAACAAAATATATCTTTGCCATTGGATACAAATAAGATATTCGTTATGAAGTAGTAACGATTAATAAGTGCTTGCTCGTAGAAGAATATATCCGTAGGTAACAACTAAATAAAGGGATTGTGATGGTGAAGAAATACCTGTCTCTTTTGCTTATATGCTTGCTTGCTTGGCCTGCGATGGCGGGGGAACGCAAGAAAGTCGCTGTCGTGTTGGGCGGTGGCGGTGCAAAGGGTGTGGCGCATATCGGGGTATTGAAAGTGTTGGAGGAAGCCGGTATACCGATCGATATCGTGACCGGGACCAGTATGGGAGCGATCGTCGGAGGTTTGTATGCCATCGGTTACAGCCCGGACGAGATCAAGGAAATGGTAGAGTCGCAGGACTGGGAGATGTTGCTGAGCGACAAAGTGAAACGTAGCCATTTGCTTTTTCCTGAAAAGGAGAAGGCAGAACGTTATATAGTCTCCCTGCCTTTCGGATTGGAGAAGAAAGACCGGGTGATCGACGGGGTTGTGAAAGGACAGAACCTGCAAAACCTCTTTTCGGACTTGACGATCGGTTATCACGATTCGGTCGATTTCAACTCTTTCCGGATGCCGTTTGCTTGTGTGGCGGTCGATATGGTTAGTGGAAAAGATTATGTATTCCACAAAGGTAGCCTTCCGCTTGCCATGCGTGCCAGTATGGCGATCCCGGCTGTGTTTACACCTGTCCGGCTGGACAGCATGGTGCTTGTCGATGGCGGGTTGAACAATAATTATCCGGTAGATGTCGCGCTTGCTATGGGCGCGGATATCATTATCGGCGTGGATCTGGCAACGAGCGATCTGCGGACCTACGACCGCCTGCATTCTCCCGGTGATATCGCAACGCAGATCATCGCTTTGCACGGCTATGACAAATATGCGCGGAACCGCGACCGGACCGATCTGCTGTTTCGTCCGGATATGGAACCTTACCGTTCCGCCAGTTTTGCTCCCGCCGCTCTCGACACGATGTTGCACAGGGGAGAAGCCGATGCCCGCCGCCGTTGGGACGAAATCATGGCTTTGAAGCGTAAGATCGGCCTTTCGGATGCCGATACCATTTCCATACAGGCCCGGCGTCTGGCGCATCGTCCCGTTTTGCCTGCCGATACTTTCTATGTCCGTCATATCCGTTTCGATGGAGCCGATCCGCGCGACCTCAACTGGCTGCATCGTATCTGTGCGCTGAAGGAGAACAGCCATATCACGCTGAAGGAACTTCGCAAGTCCATGTCTATCCTGGTCGGGACTAATGCCTATGCCTATGTGAACTACAAACTGACCGGCGAGAACCAGCAGGATCTGGTCCTGACCTTGCAGCCTAAATCGGAAAGCTCGGTGAACTTAGGTATACGTTTCGATTCGGAGGAAATCATCGGGGTGTTGGTGAATGCCACCTATCATAAGGGAAAACGGAATCATTCCCGGTTTGCTTTTACCGGGCGTGTGGGAAGCAAGATATCCTCTGCGATGCTGGATTACTCGATCGAACGTTCTCCGCTGCGCAATTTCAATTTGTCGTATAAGTTCAGCTATAATAACCTGGATATTTATGAGAAGGGGGATAAGCGGTTCAACACGACCTATACGCACCATCTCGCCGAATTTGCTTATTCGGATATGAACTGGTTGAGCTTCAAGGTGAAGGCCGGACTTCGTTACGAGTATTTCAATTATAATTCCTTCCTCTATACCGGAAGCGACGAACTGTACACGGTAAAGCCGGAGGGCTTTTTCAGCTATTTCGCATCGGCACATCTCGAAACATTGGACCGGCGGTATTTCCCTAATAAGGGAGTTTCTTTGGAGGCTGACTATTCATTATATACGGATAACTTTGTGAAATATAACGGCAGTTCTCCTTTCTCGGCCATCGGCTTGAAGTTTATGACGGTTTGTCCTATTAGTTCACGTTTGAGTTTGCTGCCTGCGCTTTACGGGCGTGTCCTGATCGGAGGGAATACGGCTTATCCGTTCCTGAATGCGATCGGGGGAGAGACGTTCGGGCGTTATTTGGCTCAACAATTGCCTTTTGCCGGTATCAACCATGTGGAAATTCTGGATAATTCGGTCGTGGTGGCGCGTTTCCAGCTCCGGCAACGCATCGCCGGGAACAATTATATCACGCTGACCGGCAACTATGGCATTCATGATAATGACTTTTTCCATTTGTTGAAGGGAAGAAGCCTTTGGGGCGGCAGCTTAGGATATGCTTATAACAGTATGGCCGGTCCGCTGAGTGCAACGTTCGGCATGTCCAACCGTAATTCGCACTTGCAGTTTTATATGAATTTGGGATTTATGTTTTAATATAATATATATAAGGTATGAATGCAGAAATAATACAATTCCTGACAAAACTGCGTCAGAACAATAACCGGGAATGGTTCCAGGCAAATAAAGACCGTTACGACCTTCTTCGCAAGGGTTTTATCGACGAAGTGCAACAATTGATTGACCGGATCGCCCTGTTCGATCCGGAAATAGCCGGATTGGAGGCGAAGGATTGCCTGTTCCGCATTTACCGGGATATTCGTTTTTCCCCTGATAAGACTCCGTATAAAATTCATTTTGCAGCCTATATGGCTTCCTGTGGCGGGCGGGGCAGTGAACGTGCCGGCTACTATATCCATCTTGAACCGGGTGGTTGCCTGCTTTCGGGTGGCGTTTGGTGTCCGCCGCCGGCCTTGTTGAAAGCGCTCCGTAAAGACATTTATGAAAATATAGAAGATTTTGTCGCCATCATGGAAAAGCCGGCTTTCAAGAAGACATATCCGGCAATGGAGGGTGAAGTCCTGAAACGTATGCCTGCCGGCTATCCTTCCGATTTCAAATATGACGAAATTCTCCGCCACAAAGACTTTAGCGTCGTCTCCTACAAACCGGACGAATTCTTTTTCGCATCTGACTGGATGGACAAAGCCATTGAAGATTTCAAACTTTTGTATCCGTTCAACCAATTCCTGAATTATACGGTAGATGAGTATTTAGGAAGAGTTTAACAAGAACCATCGGTTCATAATCACCAAACAATCCCCGTAGAGGCAGGTTCCAAACCTGCCCGATCCAATATTCGATCTATCTGCCTCTATCGGGCGGGTTTGGAACCCGCCCCTACCAGCCTCTTTATTCCAATTTCAATATATATTTCTCGTGTTTCGTGAATATTTTATCGAAAAACGATAAAAATATTTGGTGGAGTCAAAAATAATATATTCTTTTGCATATCGAAAAACGATAAATATTATTTGAGAAACGAACAACAAAAGATTTTGTATGAAAAGACGATTGAACATATTTGCTTTGTTAATACTTCTGGCGTTGACCATTCATACTGGATATACTTTATTTTATTCCTGGGAAGAAATTTCTACAGCTTACAAAGAAGGGTATGAGAATGCGAAGGAATTTCCTGAACAGCCGAATAAGCAGAAAAAGAAACTTTTGTCCAGACATGATATTTGTATCAGGAAGAAGGCAGGAGGTACGGCGATAATTGATTCGATTTATAATACAAAAACGAATAGTTATATTCCGACAGATATACAAAAGATGCAAATAAGTATTCCGGATAATGAAAGTGCTGGTTACAAAGTGTCAATTGCAATAATGGCATTACTCTTGGTTCCGACCGTAATAGCTGTGATTGTCCTTTTTTTGAAATTGATTGGTGCAATACAATCCGCTTTACTATTTACGAAAACAAATGTGCTTCGTTTGAGATGGATTGGCGGATGTCTGTTGTTGATAGCTGCCATATATACGATAGGCAATTATATGGAACTGGTATCTGTTCGTTCCGCAATCGAAATATCCGGTTATGAAATAACAAGTGAGGGAATGATTGAGTTCCCGTCTCTGATAAATGCCTTAATTGCATTCCTGGCTGCAGAAGTTTTTGCGATTGGGTTAAAATTGAAAGAAGAGCAAGAGTTTACGATATAATAACAACAAATACATAAAACATTATGAAACAATTCTTCAAAACAGTATTTGCATCCACACTGGGCGTGCTGGTTGCTTTGGGAATCGTAACAATGGGTTCCATCTTTTTCATCATAGGAGTAGCTGCCAGTGCAGATGGTTCTTCTGAGTATAAACCGGATAAGAACACTGTGTTCAAACTCTCTTTGGACGGCGCTTTGGTTGATCAGGCTGTTAAGAATCCATTTTCCGAACTGATGGGTGAGAAAAGCGGGCAGACGGCTATTGACGATGTTGTGAAGGCGATTCGTCGGGCTAAAGCAAATGACAACATCAAAGGTATTTATATGGAAGCCGGTTCTATCTCCGGAGGTTTTGCCGGTCTGGAAGCTATCCGACGCGAGTTGGTGGATTTCAAGGAAAGCGGAAAGTTTATCGTTTCTTATGGCGATTATTATACGCATGGTACTTATTATCTCTGTAGCGTAGCCGACTCGGTTTTCCTGAATCCGCAAGGTAGTGTATCGCTTGTCGGACTTGCTTCACAGGGACTTTTCTTTACCGGTCTTGCTGAGAAATTAGGAGTTGAGCACTATATCTTTAAGGTAGGAACATACAAAAGTGCGGTAGAACCTTTTTTCCTGAAGAAATTTAGCGACGCTAACCGCGAACAGTTGAACTCTTTCTTGGGTAGCGTCTGGGGAAATGTTACTTCTGCTATCGAAAAGAGCCGTAATATCTCATCCGACGAGCTGAACCGTTACCTGAACGAAGGTCTTGCAATGGGACAGGCTTCCAATGCTGTCGATTATAAATTGGCGGACGGGCTTCGCTATCGGTATGAAGTGGAAAACTGTGTGAAAGAAATGGCCGGACAGGATGTAAAGGGTAAACTGAAAACTGCCGGCGTTGATAAAGTCGCCTCAATCAAAGTAAAAGAAAAAGACAGTAAGAACAAGATCGCCATCCTGTATGCTGAGGGCGAGATCAGAGACGACGATTCTTCTTCTCCTTTCAGCGCAGACGAACAGGTGATTTCAGAAGAAATGGCAAAGAAACTGCGTAAGCTGAAAGACGACGATGATGTAAAAGCCGTGGTTTTCCGTGTGAACTCTCCGGGTGGTAGCGCCTATATTTCCGAACAGATCTGGAAAGAAGTCGTAGAGCTGAAAGCTAAGAAGCCGATTGTTGTTTCAATGGGTAATTATGCTGCTTCCGGTGGCTATTATATCTCTTGTGCCGCAAACAAGATTGTCGCAGAACGTACAACGCTGACCGGCTCAATCGGTGTATTCGGTGTAGTCCGCAATTTCACCGGAACTTTTGACAAAGTGGGTGTAACTACGGATATCGTAAAGACAAATACATTCGCTGACTTGGGAGACATCAGCCGTCCGATGCGTGAAGATGAAAAGGCGCTGATCCAGCGTGGCGTAGAACAGACATACGATTTATTCCTGACCCGTTGCGCAGATGGCCGCGGCATGACAAAGGCTGAGATCGATTCGATCGGACAAGGCCGTGTATGGACAGGCGAACAGGCGTTGGAAAGAGGCTTGGTCGACCAGTTGGGCGGTATGGATGATGCAATCAAGGAGGCTGCGGTTTTGGCGGAACTGACTGATTATTCGGTAACAATTGCTGACGGCCCGAAAGACTTCTTTACCAAGTTCATGGAGAAGAAGATGGATGAAGCAAAAGTCTCCATCGCCAAATCTGTAATGGGTGAAGAACAATTCAAACTGTTCTCGACTATCCGCCGGGCTGAAACGGAATCCGGTATAATTGCCCGTATGCCGTTCGATATAAAAGGTTTATAATAAAATGCAGGGGCGGGGCTTGCCCGCCCTTCTTAAGCAAGAAAGCTATAGGTTATGAAAAAGCAATTGAATTTAATCTGCGTATTGATATTTTTCTTTGTCGGTCTGTCTTTAGTTCCGAGCATCTATTCGATGGGTAATGCTTTTGTGGACGGTTTCAAAGTAGGAATGTCACAAGCGGAAGAAGCGCATGAGCAGGGAACAACGAATATCAGTGCGGAAATATTAAGTCCGCTGGCTCTTAATTTATGGCCGAAGTCTTTGGCTGCCACTTCTGATAAACTGTTCAATCAGAAGGATCATGAGTGGTATCCGGCTTCACATATCAAGACATTGGTTTGGACGAAATCCAAAGATGCCGGAATTGAGAGATATGTAAGTTTCCTTGTCCTGATCGGCCTGTTCTTTATTATAAAAGCGATCATCCAATTCTACAAGCTGATCAATGCGATTAACCATGAGGTGATATTCGATTGGATGAATGTACGCCGTTTGAATCGTATCGGACGTAACCTGCTGATCTCTTTCGTGATGACACAGGCTTATATGCTAATGAATTACTGGGCGGCAACCCGCCTGTTCGAACTGGAAGGCTATGAACATAATTTCTGGTGTGACTTTCAGTCGATGACGTTGATAATGGGACTGATCGCTTTATTGGTAGGCCGTATTTTTGCAATCGGCTTACAGATGAAGGAGGAACAGGAGTTGACAATTTAAAGATTTTGAGATGAAACGGAATTTGAATACCCTATGTTTTGTGTTGGTGATGCTTTGTATTGTTGCTCTTTCATCAAATAATATAGATGCTTTGCAGCTTTGCTATGAGATGGGGAAAGGTACGGCTTATACCGATGCTACACAGAAAAATTTTCTGATAGAGACCATTATTCGTGCTGTAGATATGAATGTACTGCTGATAGCAGGCATACTTTTGATTATAGTTGTCTCAAAAATAAATAAGGGGCTTGTCTTTGTCTGGCAGAATATCACCTTGTTCAGATGGATCGGATATTTGTTGGGGATTCACGCTTTGGTTTCTTCTGCCGTTAATTATGTGGGAAAGCAGGCTTCGGAGACTTTTGAAGGAAATCCATTTGACTATCAAGGAGTGATCGCTGCCATATTCGTTTTGATGGTTGCAGAGATTTTCGCGATTGGTTTGAGGATGAAAGAAGAACAAGACCTGACGGTCTAATAAAGGGAATGAAAATGAAATCGAAAAGTATAAGGATATTGAGCATTTTGATACTGCTTCTTTCTATAGTGATGTTGGGCGACGGCTTTCTGGGATTTAAAGACGGATGGAGCAGTGCAGACGGTGACTTGGATAAGAAAATACATCGGGTAGATGTGTCGTTGAATCCTGCTGTCGCGTATAGCTTGCCTGATACATTGCAACTGGCGGATAACCGGAAAATACCTTATCAGATAGGAAATATTACTTTGGGAATGAAGACCGATAAGGTCTATGAGCTTTTCTCCGGTATTATAGGATTGGTTTCCACACCGGTCTTTCTGCTCCTGATTATTTGGGCGGGATTGTCTTTCTTCCGTTTTATCCGGGATGTGCAACGACAACAGATATTTATTCGTTCGAATGTCAAGAGGCTCCGTGTTATCTGCTGGATGTTGTTGCTTGTCGGGATTATGAAAAACGTGTTTGCAGGGGTGGACTACTTCCTGTTGTTAAAAGATAGCGATGTCTCTTTCCCCGGCTACCGGATTACCGGCTTCGAGTTTGATTATAGTACATTCTTTTTGGCTCTCTTGTTCGGCCTTTTTGCCGAAATATTTGCATTAGGGGTTAAATTGAAAGAGGAACAGGAGCTAACGGTTTAGAGGTTTTAAGGAGAAACGGATATGGATAGGATTGTAAAATTACTGATTGCCCAGATAGGATTTATGCTTTTGGGAGTTATTCTGGCTGCTATTCCTTGTATCCTGATTATGGGGATAGATATTGCTAAAGTTCATGTGATTGTATCGGGACTGTTTTTAGGAAGTTTGCTTCTTATATGGTATATGTTGTCAAAGAAATACGTTCGTCTCGACTCGCTGACCTGGTCATTCCATTCAGTGAAAGCAATCATTCTGATTATTATACTGAATGTCTTGTTTTTCTTTTTTGCGAATGGGCTGGATGGCTTGACCGATTTCCTGGGGTATGAAGATTTGAATGAAAATTTCAGTATCCTGAGGGATTTGGCTCTTAATCCTTTTGGGCTTTGTGTTCTTTTATTTGTTTCTCCGGTTGCCGAAGAGTTTTTATATCAGGGGGCGATACTAAGCTCATTGCTTTGGGGATATCTTTATTATCGTTCCGGCAGCTTGAGTTTATGTATTCTTTCGAATATGATAGTGAACGGTATTTCGGCATTGCTTATAATTTATTACCCGAATGTCCGTTCCGTGTATGAAATAATAGGAACAGTGCCCTTTGCCGGGCTTGCTGTTCTGAGTGTAATATTATCTGCAATCTGTATATATTATTTGAACCGGAGTTTGAAGATCCCGGCTTGGCAAATATCGGAAAGCAGGGATGGTGAAACTGGTAGTGTCGTAATTAACGAATAATCAAAGGAGTAAGATATGGCTATAATAGTGAATTTGGATGTGATGATGGCAAAACGGAAGATCGCTTTGGGCGATTTGGCTGATCGTATCGGCATTACCCCGGCAAATCTTTCGATCTTAAAGACGGGTAAAGCCAAGGCTATACGCTTTTCTACTCTTGAGGCAATCTGTAAGGAGCTCGATTGTCAGCCGGCGGATATTCTTGAATTTAAAGAAGATGAATAGTCTCTTTAAGGATATTATTGAGTGTCGTATTACAATATGTAAGTGTAGCGTGTGCATTATAAGTGAATAAAAGGTTGAATATTGTTAATTAAGCTGTATTTGCTGACAATATGTAAGCTAAAGTTTGGATAGTTCAGGTTGACTGCCTACATTTGCACCGCAATTTGAAAGTAATCTTAAAGTAATAATTATATGAAGACTTCAGTTTTAAGTAAAAGCATTCTTGTTCTTGCAGTTATGTTCTTGTGTAATCTTGCAATGAGCGCGGCCTCTCCCAGAGAGTACATGTATGATACGAAGGAAGAGAATGGTAAAGTTATTTCAAAAGTCATTTTCTTGAATGACAATGGTCTTTTGAATAAAGAAGTTAAATATGAGTTTTCTTACAATGAAAACGGCAAAGTGTCAGAAAAGAAGGCATATCGCTGGGATAAGAGTAAGGACGAATGGATTCCCTATTATCTGACGACTTATTCATATAACGCAGAAACAGGGGAGATCAATACCACATACGGCATGTGGGACAAAAAGAAGAAAAACTTTAGCTTAAATGTCCAGAATATGGTTGCCCCGGCAACAAGTTATGACGACATTTTCTCATAATACCTATTTAAAAAATATTTCATAGACACAACCGTAAATGGCGCGAATAACAAAAGACGTGAGTCCCTGTTATTAGCGCCATTTTCATCTTTTTACGGAAATATGTATGTTTATCTGTAAATGTTTCTATCTTTGTTGAAACATTAAATAACCATAGCTATGGATAAAGTAAGAATACAACAATTATTGACCTCTTTCAACAGCATTACTCACTCTGTAAATAACGAAGAAGACGGTGAACAAGTCGAGATTTGGTTCGCCCGCGATTTGCAATCCATTTTGGGATATGCAAGATGGGAGAATTTTATTGTCGCAATCAATCGGGCAGTCGATTCCTGTAAAACGCAGGGAATCAATCAGGAAGACCATTTTCGTGAGGTCACGAAAATGGTCAGCTTTTGTCTCGTCTTTACTTGATGATCTTCTCGATCTCCGAAAGATTCTTTTCCACGTCTGCATCCGTGACTTCGTAGTTTGTCAGATCGCCTGCCAGATACTGGTCGTAAGCGGCCATGTCGATCAGGCCGTGGCCGGAGAGGTTGAACAGGATCGTGCGCGGTTTGCCTTCGATCTTGGCCTGTTCTGCTTCGCGGATAGCGGCAGCGATTGCGTGGGAGGATTCGGGGGCCGGTATGATGCCTTCGCTCTGAGCGAACAGCGTAGCAGCTTTGAATGTTTCAAGCTGCTGGATATCTACGGCATCCATCAAACCATCCTTTTTCAGTTGGCTGACGATAGAGCCTGCACCGTGGTAACGCAGACCGCCGGCATGGATATTGGCCGGTGCGAAGTTATGTCCCAAGGTGAACATCGGCAGGAGCGGCGTGTAGCCGGCTTCATCGCCGAAATCGTATTGGAATTGTCCGCGTGTCAGCTTCGGGCAGGAAGCCGGTTCTGCCGCAACGACGCGGAGGTCTTTTCCTTGTGTCAGTTTGTGGCGCAGGAACGGGAATGCGATACCGGAGAAGTTCGAACCGCCTCCGAAGCAAGCGATCACCACGTCCGGATATTCTCCGGCCATCTCCATCTGCTTTTCGGCTTCCAGGCCGATCACCGTCTGGTGAAGCATCACATGGTTCAGCACGCTGCCCAATACATACTTGCAGTTAGGAGTCTGCATCGCCAGTTCGACAGCCTCGGAGATAGCTGTACCTAAGCTTCCCTGGTAATTCGGATGCTTGGTGATGATGTCGCGGCCTGCACGCGTACTCATACTCGGCGAGGCGATCACTTCGGCCCCGAATGTCTGCATGATAGAGCGGCGATAGGGTTTCTGGTTGTAGCTGACTTTTACCATGTAGACAGCCAGTTCCAGTCCGAAATGCTTGGCAGCCATAGCCATGGAAGCTCCCCATTGTCCGGCGCCTGTTTCGGTCGTGATATTGGTGATGCCTTCCTTCTTGCAGAAATAAGCCTGCGGGATGGCGGAATTCAGCTTATGCGAGCCGACCGGGCTGACGCTTTCGTTCTTGAAGTAGATGTGGGCCGGCGTGTCGAGCGCCTTTTCAAGTCCGTAGGCACGAACCAGCGGTGTCGGGCGCCAGATTTTGTACATTTCGCGAACTTCTTCCGGTATCTCGATCCAGGCATCCGTCTGGTTTACTTCCTGGTCGACCAATCCTTTGGCGAACAAGGGGTAAAGATCTTCCGGCTTGAGCGGTTCCTTTGTTTTGGGGTTGAGCGGAGGAAGCGGCTTATTCTTCATATCTGCCACGATATTGTACCAGGCTGTAGGAATATCTTTCTCCTGCAATAAAAATTTCTTACTTTCCATGATGTTGTTATGTAGTTTACATTATTAATCGATTTGGCCTTTAAGGCTTACAACTTGGAAGCAAAGTAACAAATAATATTTCGTTCTTCAAATGAAATACAGGAAAATATATATCTTTGCGGCTCAACTCTGCTAAACAGATAACAAACTATAAGAATGAAAAAGCTGATATTACTGCTGGCCGGCATCTGCATGACGTTTCAGGCGACAGCACAGAAGAAGAACTTCACTTACAAATTCTACGGCTTTGTCCGCGGAGACCTCTTCTATAATACGCGTGCCAATATGGCGCCCGTGGACGGTAATTTCTACCTGTACCCGCTCGACAAGAAGCCGGATGCGGACGGCAAAGACCTGAATGCCGGTCCCAACGGCAGTTTCTATACCTTTACTTCGCGCCTCGGAGTGGATGTGACCGGTCCGAATATCGGCACGGCCCGTTCTTCCGCAAAGATCGAAGTCGACTTCGGAGGTTTTTCGTCCAGCACGACGATGTTGCGCATCCGGCAAGCCTATGTGGCGTTGGATTGGGAAAAGAGCCAGGTCCTGATCGGGCAAACCTGGCATCCTTTGTTCGGGAGTGTCTGCCCGGATATCCTGAATCTCTCTACCGGCGCCCCTTTCCAGCCGTTCAACCGCGAACCGCAGATACGTTACCAGTACAAGGCCGGGAAAGTGAAGCTGACGGCTTCCGCCCTTTGGCAATTGCAATACCTTTCGAGCGGCCCGAACGGAATGAGCGAGGAATATATCAAGAACAGTTGCGTGCCGGAGTTCTATGTCGGAGCCGATTATGCCTCCGCCGACGGCTGGCTGGCAGGTGGCGGCGTGCATCTGATCTCCCTGAAACCCCGTACGTCTTCCCTTTGGAACGAAAAGACTTATAAGGTGAACGAGCGCATGACGACGCTTTCCTACGAGGCCCATGTCAAATATACCGGGCGTAATTTCGCTTTTGCCGCCAAGAGCCTGATGGCTTCCTGCCTGGACCATACGGCGTTGATCGGCGGCTATGGCATCAGTTCCATCAACCCCGATAACGGCGAACAGGAATATACGCCTTTCCGCCATTCCACTTCCTGGGTCAATTTTACCTACGGGACGAAGTGGAAAGGGCATTTCTTTGCCGGTTACACCAAGAACTTAGGGACGACCGATGCATTGGCTTCTGCCACCAAGTACGGCATGGGGTTGGATATCGACCAGGTCTTCTCTACCAATATCGCCTTCTCCTACAACTTGCCTCATTGGCAGATCGGTGTGGAATATATGCCGACGACAGCCTGGTACGGTGATACGGACAGGGCTTCCGGCAAGGTCGTGAATACGCATAGCGTCACGAACCATCGTATATTGGGACTTGTGATGTATTACTTTTAGGGCTACGATTTTTTCGTTCGAAATTCTCACTCTTTTCCGAAGCGGTGAGAAAAGATTCTCATGCCAGTGAGAATTTATTCTCAGCAGCTTGGGAAAAAATTCTCATCGGCATGGGAATACTTTCTCATAAGCATGGGAAATACCCTTCATGCTTATCCTTCTCTCTCCGGGCTTTGTAGTAATCTTAAACTTGCTTACCTTTGCGGTCTATTTGAACGGACAAGAAATGAAAAGATACTTACTACTCCTTGCCGCCCTCTGTATGGCGATGGCCGGCTATGCTCAGAAAAAGAATTTCTCTTATACCTTCTATGGACAGGTGCGTGGCGATCTGTTTTATAACTCCCGCGCCAATGCCGAGATTGTGGACGGCTTGTTTCATCTTTACCCGAAAGACAAGAACCCGGATGCCGACGGGAATGACCTGAATGCCACGGCAAACGGCAGTTTCTATCTGCTCTATTCCCGCCTGGGGGTGGACGTGAAGGGGCCGGATATCGGGAAAGCCGTGGCGACCGCCAAGTTGGAAGCTGACTTCCGGGGCTCCGGGAGCAACTGGGCGGTCTTGCGCATCCGCCATGCATACGTCAACCTGGATTGGGGGAAATCGGCGGTGCTGGTTGGACAAACCTGGCATCCGCTCTTCGGCGATGTGTTTCCGCAGATGCTGAACCTTTCGACCGGTGCGCCTTTCCAGCCGTTTAACCGGAGCCCGCAGATCCGTTACCGTTACACGTCCGGCAAAGGCTTGCAACTGACGGGCGCCGTGTTGTGGCAGTTGCAATATCTGTCTGCCGGCCCGAACGGAAAGAGCGAGGAATATATCAAGAACAGTTGCATCCCGGAAGTCTACGTTTCGGCTGATTATAAGGCGGACGGGTTGATTGCCGGCGTCGGCATGGAAGTGCTTTCCTTGAAGCCCCGTCAGCAGACGACGGTGGACGAACGGGTGTATAAAGTGAACGAGCGGGTCACCTCCCTCTCTTTCGAGGCGCATGCCAAATATACGGCCCGTGATTGGCTGATTGCCGGTAAGACCTTGTTAGCTTCCAACCTGACGCAAGCCTGCATGCTGGGCGGTTATGCCGTTACCTCGGTCGACCCGCGTACCGGAGAGCAGGAGTATACGCCTTACCGCCATTCCATGACCTGGTTGAATGTGGTCTATGGCAAGAAATGGAAACCGGGGATCTTTGTCGGATACCTGAAGAACTTGGGGACGGGAAAGGCGATCGCCGGGCCGACATACGGTGTCGGGCTGGATGTCGACCAGGTGTTTACCACCAACCTCCAACTCTCTTATAATTTGCCTCACTGGAAGTTGGGAGTGGAATACAGCCCCTCTCTTGCCTGGTATGGCGATATGAATGCGGAAAATGGTAAAATAGAGAACACCCATTCGGTGACAAACCACCGCGTGCTGGGCGTCCTGATCTATACGTTCTGATGAAAAAGATATTGATTATAGGAGCAAACGGGTTTACGGGGCGGAGAATCCTGGATAACCTTTCGGCTGATGATGCCTGTGAAGTGGTCGGTTGTTCTTTCCATCCGGATATCCGGCCGGAAGGGAACCATACGTTTGTCCGGTTGGATATCAACGACTATCCGGCGGTAGAAGTCTTGTTCGACCATGTCTGTCCGGATGTCGTCGTCAATTGTTCGGCTCTTTCCGTCCCGGATTATTGCGAGCAGCACCGTGAAGAGGCCTATGCCACCAATGTGGCGGCGGTAGAGAACCTGGCGCACTGTTGCGAGCATCAGGGGAGCCGCTTCATCCATCTGTCGACGGATTTTGTGTTTGACGGGAAAAGCGACCGTCTCTATACCGAAGAAGACTTGCCCGCCCCGCTCAACTACTATGGCGTGACCAAGTATCAAGGAGAGCAGGCGGTAGCGAATATATGCCGCAGCTATGCCATTGCCCGCGTGGTTGTCGTCTATGGAAAAGCGTTGCCGGGGCAGCACGGGAATATCCTGCAACTGGTCAAGAACCGTCTGGAGGCGGGACAGGAAATCCGTGTCGTCTCCGACCAGTATCGCACGCCGACCTGGGTGGCGGATGTCGCCGACGGAGTGGAACGGCTGATGAACACCGGCAATACCGGCATTTATCATATTTGCGGCGCGGAACATCTGTCTATTGCTGAAATAGCTTACCGCGTGGCCGATTACTTCGGGCTCGATCGTTCCCTGATCCGTCCGGTCACGACGGAAGAGATGAAGGAGGCAACCCCGCGTCCGCGTAATAGCGGATTGTCCATCGGGAAAGCGAAACGCGAATTGGGCTATCGCCCGCATACGCTGGAAGAAGGGCTAAAGGAAATGAGGCTTAAATGATTTCTTCTATCTGATGCCTTTCTTTCAACAAATGTTGTATCTGTTGATACATCAGATAAGATTTTCCGGCCCAGCGGAGGTCGACAAAGACGTAGTTTAGCTGATATTTTATCGATTATAAAAGATGAAATAGCCATAGTTTTATCGATTATAAAAGATAGATGTGCTAAGGCAAGGAGATTTGGAGGGTGTTTTAAGCGAAAAGGGACGGTCTGTTGGAGACCGTCCCTTTCCCTATAATAGAAAAATGGTAAAACTTTTTATCCGATATTCTTTACCTTCAACAGATATTCTGCGATCTGTACGGCATTCAAGGCTGCGCCTTTCTTGATCTGGTCGCTCACTGTCCAGAAAGTCAAGCCGTTCGGGTTCGTGATGTCCTTACGGATACGACCCACGTAAACAGGATCTTTGCCGGCGATGAACAACGGCATCGGGTAGTCTTTCTTTGCCGGTTCGTCCTGCAGGATAACACCTTCGGCTTCAGCGAAAGCCTTGCGGGCTTCTTCTACGCTGACCGGCTGTTCTGTCTCGACCCAAGTCGCTTCGCTGTGGGCACGCATGACCGGGACACGCACGCAGGTTGCACTCACTTCGATGTCGGAATGCATGATCTTGCGTGTTTCGTTATACATCTTCATTTCTTCCTTCGTGTAGCCGTTGTCCGTAAATACGTCTACGTGAGGAATGACGTTGTAGGCTAACTGATAAGCGAACTTCTCGACAGTCGGTTCTTCGCCTTTCAGCAGTTGTTCATATTGTTTTACCAGTTCGGCCATAGCTGTTGCGCCTGCACCGCTGGCAGCCTGGTAAGTCGATACGTGTACACGCTTGATGTGCGACAGTCCTTCGATTGCCTTCAATGCAACGACCATCTGGATGGTGGTACAGTTCGGATTGGCAATGATGCCGCGCGGACGATTCAGTGCATCTTCCGGGTTTACTTCGGGAACTACCAAAGGTACGTCGTTGTCCATGCGGAATGCGCTGGAATTGTCGATCATCACAGTACCATGTTTCGTAATGGTTTCTGCAAATTCGACAGAAGTACCGCCACCGGCCGAAACAAAAGCAACATCGATTCCCTTAAAGTCGTCGTTATGCTTAAGCTCCTTGACGGTAATCTGTTTACCACGGAAAGTATAAACACGTCCGGCACTGCGAGATGAGCCAAAAAGCACAAGCTCATCCATCGGGAAGTTTCTCTCGTCGAGTACGCGCAGGAACTCTTGTCCTACGGCTCCACTCACTCCAACAATTGCTACTTTCATTTTGAGCACTAATTAATTTGTTTATAAAAAAAATAGTATAACTTTACAGCGTGTACAGAAAGCACTGCGCTTCCTCCGTTACAACGCTTTGGGGTGCAAAGATATACAAATTATAAACAAAACTATAAGGCTATGAAACAATTTATTCTTTTTCTCTTCGTATTACTTCCTTTTTGTGTGACTTCACAGGTGAATGAGACGTTTGATGGGCCGGAGATCGATTCGGCTAATCCTTGGCGTGTAGATTCAGCCGGATTCTTTGTGAAAGACGGACGGTTGCAGTTCGATGCAAGCCGAAGGGCTAAAGGTATCCATACGATCAAGTTGGATATCTCATATAATGTAGACGGTATGGAATGGATGTTTGATGTTTCTTTTTCTTATAAACCGACAAATAATAATCATGTAAGAATTTTTGTTTACGCAACCGGCGAACCAACAAATGTCGCTTATTTTATACAAGTTGGCCATAATGAGGGAAATGTCTCTTTGTATTCATGGCCTTCTTCTTCTGACCCACAAAGGGTAATAAAAGGGAGAGGCAGCATTTTAACGAAGGGAAGTAATAGCGTTCGGGTGAAATTGACTTTAGAGAGTAATTCTAAATTGGTTTTATATACACGTTTAGACACAGAAAGTTGCTTTCATAAAGAGGGGGAATGCAAAGTCGTCTCTTTGGGAGTCAGGAAAGGTGGCGTTTTGAATTTACAATGCCGGTATCAGGCTGCATCGATGGATAATATGATTACTTCTTTTGATAATATCATTATTTCAGACCATGTCACTCCAACTCCGATAGAGCCGGAAGAAGAGCCTGGACCATCTGATGAAGAGGTAAAAACTTTTTCTTTGCAAGATTTGGAGCAAGAGAGTGCGACAGAACTTCTGATGGTGTTCGACGATCCCGTAGATCCTGCCCAATACCAAATATCTTTATCAGAGAAAGGCGATGCCGATGAGGTTTATATCTCAGAAGACGAAAAGGTGCTGAAAACCGCATGGAATGAAGCCATGTTGAAGGGCAAGACCTATACTCTGTCTTATTCCGGTATATTTAACAAGTCGGGCGGTGAATGTAAAGGCGATACAACGTTTGTGTCTGCTTATGGGAAGGAAAGTCAAGAGCCGGATAATTCGGGCACAGTCTTAATCAATGAAATAATGGCTGATCCTAATGGACTGAAAGATTTGGAGAAAACTGAATACATAGAGCTGTTTAATGCTTCAGGAAAGGAACTGTCGCTTAAAGGTTGGCAGCTTATATATGGAAAGGAAAAGCCGAAAACGATCGGAAGTGTAAGCGTTCCTGCTGCAAGTTATTTAGTTTTATATCGTTCGGGTAGAGAGATAAAGATTGATGGCGGAGGCATAGCTGTCCCGATGGATAATTTCCCTTCGCAATTGGCTAATGCAGGTAAAGAACTGCAATTATGGGATGCTTCGGGAAAAGTGGCTGACAAAGTAACCTATGCCAAAGCCAGTCCAGGCAAATCCTGGGAACGTTCCGCTTCCGGCTGGCATCTCAGCGTTGATCCCCGTGGAGGAACGCCCGGCTCGGTTAATTCCTCTCCGGGTAATGAGGAAGAACCGCCGGTAGATCCTGACGAGCCCGATGTCCCGGATAATCCGGCTGATCCCGACATTCCGGTAACCGCTGATCCCGTCCAGCCCGGAGAGATCATTATTAATGAGTTGCTCCCCGACCCGTATGCCGGAGGCAGCGAATATATCGAATTGTATAACCGTTCGGATCACCCCTTGTCTTTGTCCGCCCTCTCTGTCGCCATCCGTAAATCGGATGGAACACTCAGCACCCGGTATCCTTTGGCTTCTATCCCGCATCATCTGAAAGCAAAAAGCTACCTCCTCTTGACCAAGAACCTGGAAGGCGTTGCTTCTTTCTACTATATAGCCGATCCGACCGCTCTTTGCGAGTTGGCCAAACTTCCGATTCTTGCCAATACATCCTCTACTTTGGTATTATTCCGTGCGGCGGATGAAACAGTAATAGACGAAGTCGCCTATTCTTCGAAATGGCACGCCCACTCTGTCAAAAGTCAAAAAGGAGTCGCCCTTGAACGTATCGACCCGGATGCCGCTACACAAAACCCGGCAAACTGGACCTCTGCTTCGGAAACGGCAGGTTACGGCACACCCGGTTATCAAAACTCCCAATATAAAAATGTTTCGTCGGGAGGAGCTACGGGGATAGAGCCTCCTGTCTGGATAGAAGAATCCGGCAGCTATACCATTTCCTATCTGCTCGACCGTCCGGGATATAACTGCCGTGCTCTCGTTTTCAATACCTCCGGCCTGCGTGTAGCCGAGATAGCCAATCATGAGTTATTAGGAACGTCCGGCGAAATTACCTGGAGCGGCATTGCCAGCAACGGAAGCCCGCTACAAACAGGCGTCTATATCTTTTATGCTGAAGTATATCACCCCGAAGGTGTCGTGAAACGCTTTAAGAAGGCTTTCCTGATCCGGTGATAAACTGTCAATAAGTAGTTGATTAATAAATGGCTTTATGCTTGTGGAAGATTTCTTGATTCTTTATCTTTGTCATATCTTCTATAAGCATGAAGCATTACCTAAATAAATTGTAATCCTTCAAAAGAGGATCTTGATGCTGTGATGAGACAAATTGGTACAGTTTTAGATTGGTATAATGAATTGAAAAAGGAGAACACGTTATGGAAGAAGATGAATTAAAATTCTTGCAACAACATAGAGATCTGTTTCCGACTCAGGAAATGTATGATGAATTCTTGTTGGTCAGGAAAATGAATAAAGAAGAGCGCAAGTCTTATTCGGTAAAAAGACAAGAGAAGATCAAGGTAATGACTGCTATTCATAAACCGCCTTATACCAGCTAACCCTTTGTTTATACCATTCGAGCATTTTAGGCAGGGATTCTTGCGGGACGAAAACGGTCAGGCCGCAATAGCTGTCCACCGGTAATGCCTGCTGGGGTGTGCCGTAGTAATAATAGGATTTAGGAGTATGTGCTTTGTAGACAACCGCTTTATCCAGGCAGCTGATGAAATTGTCGTATTGCTCGTCTGTAGCCAACTGCTTGATATAGTCTGCCATATCATACAACATCCCAGGGCTGCGATACAGGTATTCCAGCCTTTGCATCTTCTTAAGATCGAGGCTGTAGATATCGCTTTCGGTCTTATCTGCCAAGATATCATGTGTTACGCTTTTCAGATTATCCAGTTCGCTTGTTTTCGTAAGCGAGACGGTGGCATACGGATAGGAATCGTTCAGATAATAGTTGTAGAATGTTTCGCCTACCTTTTCCAGTTGCAGGTCGGTAGCGAACAGTTGCGGCATCATCTCTGCATAAGGCCATCCGTCCGCCAGTGTTTCGGTGGGGGAAGCCAAGATATATTCCGCTTTGTTTCTAAGCTCGTAAGCGCATTCGACACTTGCCATGTAGCAGGCATCGAACAAGATAAAATTAAATACGTTGTCCGGCAATCCCTTTGCCAGGTCGTCGATCTCCATCCAGTTGTTGCCGTCCTGCCCGAACGCTTTCAGCTTGTTCTGGTAATCGGAAGGAAGCCAGGCAGTCCCGTGGCTCCATAACACCAACCCGTAGCTGTCTGCCGGATATTGTGAAACCACTTCGCCGATCACGCTCCGCATCACGTCCGGATCTGCCGAATTCTGCTTTTCATAGTCCTTCAGGTGGAATTTCTTGACAACGCCGTTTTCTTCTTTTATCTGAAGAAGTTTAGGGTCCGAACCGACAGGGGCATAATAAACGATCAGGTTCCCTCCGTTGAGGTTTTTGCCGGTCGCTCCTTCTACCATGCTTTCTATATTTTTGGAAGCAAAACTGTCGAGGCTGTTATTTGCCATCATATAGACTAAAACGGTACGGGTTATCCGGGGCTCCGGAGTCTCGTTTTCGGAACAACTTGCCAATCCTAAACAAAGGATTATAAACAGAGTGATAAGTTTAAATTTCATATACCCCCAATACTAAATGTTTCTGGTGGCAAAGATAAGGAATTAATCTGTCCGCGAGATGCATTTACCCTCAATTCTGTTTATATGCATATAGATTTTGCATATCTTTGTTTCCTAATTCATCATGTAAATCAATAAAATGTCGATGAACAGAATCTATCTTGTCCTTATCAGCCTGTGTTGCGCTTTCTGTGCCCGGTCGCAGGTGGTTGGCGTGAAGACGAATGTGTTGTATGACGCGACGACGACTTTCAACTTAGGAGCAGAAGTCGCATTCAATAAACATTTTTCACTGGATATTTCGGGCAATTACAATCCCTGGACTTTCTCGGACGATAAATCCATTAAGCACTGGCTCGTGCAACCGGAGTTGCGCTACTGGCTGCACGAACGGTTTAACGGGCATTTCTTCGGCGTTCATGCCTTGTATGCCGATTATGATGTGGCGGGCAAGGCACTTCTGAATGTGATGAAGTCCGGTTATGCTTATGATGGCAATGCCTATGGGGGCGGCATTTCGTATGGCTACCAGTTGTATCTTTCGCCTCATTGGAATATCGAGTTTACAGCCGGAGTCGGATATGTCCGTTTCGAATATGACAAAACGCCTTTCCCGGCTAACCAAGAGGCGGCGGGCACTTATCGTAACAACTATTTCGGACCTACCAAGTTAGGGGTAAGTATCATGTATATCATTAAATAAGAGCCTTATGAGAACAATTCCATATCTCCTGTTTTTCCTTTTTACCGCCTTGTTCAGCCATGCTCAGGAACTTCTGTCCGATTATCAGGGAATGGTGCATGTACGAGAAAATAGTATCGAACAACAGGGGGATAACTTGATGTTGAACGTGCAAATCGACTTGTCCGGATTGTCCGTAGGCCGTCACCAGAGCTTGGCAATTGCACTGATGCTCCGCGAAGGGCGCGACTCGCTGATGCTTCAACCGATCGTTGTGAACGGAGCCAATAAGCAAAAGATGTACGAACGGACACTTGCCTTTAAAGGAAAAGCTGTTGCTGATGGCGGGGCTTATCTGGTTATGAAAAATCAACCGGCTTTACTCCGCGAGGTAACCTATCGGAAAGCAATCCCTTTCGAGTCCTGGATGAAGGGCGCGGAGCTTGTGCTGGTCGGTGAGCTTAAAAACTATGATGGCGTTACGCAAAAGGTTTATATAAATGTTTTGACGGATCATCTGTTAGAATAAACAGGAGACTTCACCTTTCGACGGGGAGGGATGTGCAAATGTAAGAAAATTTGAACCACAAATAATGATTTATCAGTGAGCTAACAGACAAAGCTGCGCCTTATGCCGCAGACTCTTTTTTGCCGTCTGCTTCAGCAGACGGTTTAAAAGGTCTGGAGGCTAAGCCTCTTCCCTTGTGGGCTTTAGCCCCTTTATGGATTATATTTAAAGGGGTTAAAACCCACATAGGAACCGGCAAAGCCGGAACAATCATCTGTCCGTCTGCTGAAGCAGACGGCAAAAGAGAGCCTACGGCACGCCATCCTATACACCGGTAAATCATCATTTCTGATTCAAATCTGCTAAAATATGAGTCTGATGGACGCAAATATAATTTTGACGCGGATTTCGCGAATAACGCGGATAAGAAATATGTATCAGGTGTTTAATCCGCGTTATCCGCGAAATCCGCGTCAAGAAATCCTGTTTATTTATTTTAATCTGCGTCTATCAGACTCAAACCTCGTATGTGAAGTTGTTCCTATAGATGCCTGTCGCTTCCCGAAAAGACAGGCATCGGTTGCCGGATAGATGCCTACCTTTTTCCTGCTGCCCTATAGGCTTTTCCCGGACAGGCTAAAGGCTGTATTTTTTAGCCTATAACCTATATTTTACGGGACAGGAACCAATCCGATCCCTTATATGACAAAAACAGAAAACAGGGTTCACTGCGGTAAAAGGCTAATGGCCAGCGATTTGTTGTGAAGGCTGTGAAGGCTGTGAAACCGGTTTACGATCATCCAATCCTATCGATCGATCCCGCCTTTTTTTATCCTGCATTCACAGGGTTCACAGCAACATGCTGATCTATAGAGTTTCCCGGACAGTGTGAACCCTAATTAAATAAAACAACCAGGGGGTATTTAGAGGATAATCTAAGAAGATTTGAACCACAAATAATGATTTGTATATGAGCTAACAGACAAAGCTGTGCCTTATGCCGCAGGCTCTCTTTTGCCGTCTGCTTCAGCAGACGGTTTAAAAGATTTAGAGGCAAAGCCTCTTCCTCTGTGGACTTCAGGCCCTTTTCATATTATTATATTTAAAGGGTTTAAAAACCCACAGAGGAACCGGCAAAGCCGGAATAATCATCTATCCGTCTGCTGAAGCAGACGGCAAAAGAGAGCCTACGGCACGCCATCCATATTATACACCGGTAAATCATCATTTCTGGTTCAAATCCGCCAAGGTTTGAAACTGTAAATGATTCAAAGCAGCCAAGAATCGATCTGTTTTTGTTTAAAAATAAACTGTTTCGTTGCTTGAGCCACCGTCTACCCAGGGGTTGATGCTGCCGGAGAGATGGATGTCTTTTGCTTGCAGGGTGAATTCGTAAGTTTGTTTCTTGCCGGGTTCGAATGCTTTGGAGGATTCGATGGTATAATCTTTCCCACTCATACGGACGATAAAGACGGGTTTGGTAACCGGGAAGAGCAAATAATCGGTAACGATTGTCTGTTGTGCCGGGACGACAGGAGTATTTAAATCCTTGATAAATGTGTAGGTCGCAGTGGAAACCGCCTGCGTCAGCTTGCCCGTTTGAATATCGAGTTGTAAAGTCGGGGAGTAATTGGCTAAAGAGATGCTTTCTAAAATCATATCTTCTTTGATGTCGTCGGCTTTCTGGAATTTGATGGTGATAGCCGAGAGGAGGTGGTTGAAGGAGAGGTTGACCGTCTCTTCGTTTGTAGCTTTACTCCGGTTCAATACGGGAGTGGACCACATGATATCTTCTTGTTTGCTTAGATCGAACGGAATGCTTCCGGGCGTATTGGTGGCTGATGATATATAAGGATAGTAGGCATAGAAGTTCAGTAGGGTGTCCGGATTGATCGGATAATGTCCGTCTACGGATGCTACTAATTCGTCGTTGCCGGCTTCTTTGGTATAGAGCGTGTTTGCCAGGTCTTTGCGGAGGGTGGTGTTTGCACTCCCTTCGTTTTTATGGTGTCCCCAAGAGAAGATCCCGATTTGGGAGTTGTCGGGAAGGGTGGTTTCGGTGATGATGGATTTGGTGGTAAGGGTTTGGATGCGGGTGGAAAAGTGGATGGCTTGCGATGGCGTCGTTTCCAACACTGGCACATCTGTTTCATTACAACCAGATAATATAAGAAATAATAACCAAAATGTGTATTTGATGATTTGCATGTGTTGTAATTGATTTGTAAGAGGGATGGGGTGATCAAAAATAACTTCTTCTCCCCACGCTTGACATAGGATTACATAGGAACAGACCTTATTTGGTTTCTGAGATCTTATGTGGCCTCACATCAAGTGCAGGGAGAAGTTTGCTTTTAAAGTGTCTTTATTTTAATTATTAAATTTCTCCAGTGCCATGATTACCTTGATCCTCCCATGTTGTAACACTTTGTGTAAAGCTTAGTCCTGTAGCTGTAACCTTTACATCAATAGTCGTAATTTTACCTTTTTCAAGTGTAACATCTTGTGGTGTGAAAGTATAGTTATCACCATCTATAGTAAATGTAACCTCCCCTATAACATTTTCTTCTGGAATAACCATGATTGCTTTACCTGCTGAGGTTTTGCTACTTTCATCTGAACCAATTGTGACTGCAGTTTCTGATGATGTTAGAGGGGTCATTGCTAATTCACCCGTAGCTGAAGTAAATGATCCATCTATTAGGCTCATCGTGCTTGTGCTTTTTGTATTTACAGATATTGCAGTTAAAGATGAAAGAGTTGCATTTGCATCCTTGTATATCGTAAATTTTACTTGAGCTAAAGCATGATTGAATACAAGATTATATGCATCTGATTGTGCTGTTTTTCCAGTTAAAGGGGTCGCATACATTAAATCGGTTTGTGCATCAGGAGTTGCTCCCAAAGTTATTCCAATAGTAGGGGCAGTACCCGCACTTGCAGCATTTACTGTTAGACCATTTCCTGCTTCTGCTAATGGTGCATAAGCATAGAAATCATACATTGTATTTGGAACTTTAGAATAATACACATTTTCTCCTTCAAATGTTATTCCACCTGCAGTTACATTTAGTTGCTTATTATCACATTTATTTGTTGCTGCCCAAGCACTACTCTCTGTATATTCAGTAGCCCAGAGACCTATTTTGCTACCTGTAGCTAATGCATTCTCTGTGAAAGGCGCTTTTGTATAGATTGCAATATTCTGCCCAAAAGAAATTGCAATAGGATCTTTCCCTTTGTCGATTTCATCAACCGGATCATTTTCACTTGAGCAGCTACTCATAGCTGCCATGCTTGCTATAGCAAGCATGCTTAATGCTAAACTTTTCATAATATTCCTTTTTTTAATTGTTATTTACCCTATAATTACTTATTATTTATTTGTTTATTCGATGATTAAGCTGTCTCCGGAGGCAACTTCCCAGCTATTGATTTTGACTGTGAAAGCGGAACCGGGGACGACGGTGGCATCTATGGCTACATCGATGTCGTGCCCTTCGGTTTCCTCGATGGATGTTCCTAAGTCGATCGTGGAAGAACTGTTGCTGCCATCGGATAAGGTAAAGTCTAATGTTACCTCATGAGTGGGAGTGTCCGGTTGTCCGGGGTCTACAGGTGGCTCTTCTCCTTTTTCTTTAGGTTTTCCCAGCATCAGAATGTTTGCCTGAACTCCTTCCTCCGAAGGAGTGGTTTCGAATGTCAGGTCTGTCAGTGTTTCTGTTGTGATCTCCTGTTTGCTCAGGTTGATCGAGGTCGACATTCCACTGATAGTCCCTTTACAGCTTACCATATTTTCAACTCCGTCTACCTTGATCCGTATGGAGAGGTTGCGGACTAATGGTTCGGGAGCAAATTCGACTAACTCGTTTTCTCCCCTTTTTATTTCCAACTCCTCTACGGCAATTCCATATAAAGGAATCTGGCCGGATTGAAGTTTATCAGCCGCTTTCGTTATCTGGATATACGCTTCTGCCGTTTCGAACTTGTTCGTATTTCTGAAAGCGATATCGGCTGCATCACAGTTGAACACCAAAAGTTTGTACCGGGCAGGCGGCAATGTGAAATTCATGCCGTTTGCATCGTCATCCATCTGGATGACCGAGCCGCCGTCGGTCGGATAAAAACAGTACCGCACTTGTTCCGGAACCGGATATCCTTTCAGTAGCTTTTCCCATTTGAAGGAATATTGCACATGGCCCTGCTGTTCCAGATCCGGTGTCTTTTCTTTGCTGCATTTTATTAGCGTGGTTATGATGCAACAAATACTAAAGACGATCCCTGTTTTTAAACAATTCTGAATATTCATTTTTACTAAATAAGTATTGATTACCAATACTCCCTTACTGTTATGGTGCAAATGTAGAGGAATTACAGACGGGCAAAATTGTTTTTTTTAATCAAAAAGTTGCAAAACCTACAATGTTTGTTGATTATTATGAATTTTCGTCTCTTTCGTTGCGGATTGCACGCGGAGACTTGCCGAAATTGGCCCGGCAGAAGTGGGAAAAGTTGGAAAGGGATTCGAAACCGTACTTGTAGCAGATTTCGGAAATACTCAGGTTGGTGGTGATCAGGTCGTTTTGTATGTCCTCGGATTTCTTCTTGAGCATCCACTGGTAGGCGGGTTCCCCGAATGTATCTTTGAAAAGCCGGCGGAAGGTGGGAGTGCTGTATCCTCCTAATTGCGCAAAAGAGTCTACGTCTTTTACTTTCAGGTAATTCTGCACGACGAAATAGCGGAATGTTTTGCTATACCTATATATAGGTGCATAAAAACCGGCAATCTCTTTAAGCGTATAATAGCAGTTGAGCAGAAAATACAACTCCGTCTGTTTGGCTTTGAGTAATTCGAAGCAGCGAAGGTCATTGTTGAGGTACATCTTCAGTCCGTTGATGAAAAGGCGCAGTGGAAAACACATGTCCATGACGATGGGAAGCAAAGGAGACTCTTTCGCCAGTTCCAGCCCTTTGTTGAAGCGGTCGGTACAAATGATCTGCGGGGTTTCGAACAGGTAGAGGATGCATTCTGCCGGTTCAAGTATGCGGAACTCCACGCGTGAGCCGATCGGCTGCATGATGAACTGTCCGTCGTGGAATATCGTGCCGGGATGTTCCTCACTGTCGACCTGCACCTTGCCGCTTACCAGGAAATAGATCGTATTCTGCGAACACCGTTCCTTCGGGATCTTCATCCCCTTCGGGTAGGAACGGTATTTGAACAGTTGCTTCTGATAATGTGAGCAAGAAGAACAGTCTGTATATTTCTGACAGATAAAATCAGACATCCGTGGCTGTGTTTAGAGTTTAACCTTTTTGCTTTTACCTTGATTTTCATTATGGAAACGGTCTACGGCGGTGACTACATAACGGTATTTGCGCTTCCCGTCGTCGTAGGGCAGCAGGTAGTTCGTCTCGCGTGTGATCGCTACGATCTTCGAAGGGTCGTCCAGATTGACCGGTTCCTTATTTTCGAAGCGGTAAATGACGAAATAGCTTGCCAATTCGGGATTGGTCTTGCTTTGTTCCGCCTGCCAGTGCAACATATAACCTTGGGCTGTCCATTCGGTTTTCAGCTTCTTGACCTCTTTCGGAGCCCGGTTGTGCAGATGGGTATAGGCCGGGATCAATGCCGGATAGCGGTGGTAGTTCCGTTTCAGGCTGTCGGCCACACCTTTGTTGTTCCAGAGTATTTCGTTTGCAGGCCAGAAACAATTTCCGCTGATATGGGAAAGTGCGCGTTCGTAGCGCATCTTGCGGGTCAGTTCTCCGGCTTTCATGGTGCGGGCCACGTCCTGGCCGATATACAGGTGTCCGCCATTGGCGTTTTTGTTCCACCATTTGACCAGTGTGATATAGTCGGCTGCCGGATGTCCGATTTCCCAATATATCTGTGGGATGTTATAGTCTATCCAACCCTCTTTTACCCAGCGTGTCACGTCTGCATACAGGTCGTCGTAGTTTTGCAATCCGTTGGTGTTG
Source organism: Parabacteroides hominis (assembly GCF_014287585.1). Lineage (GTDB taxonomy): Bacteria > Bacteroidota > Bacteroidia > Bacteroidales > Tannerellaceae > Parabacteroides > Parabacteroides hominis. Next base: position 175,318 of record NZ_JACOOJ010000003.1, read on the forward strand.
CTGCCTGAACCGTCGGGCGTGCTTTTCTTGTTGCGGTAGATGCCGAACGGACTGATGCCGAAACGGACCCACGGTTTGGATAAGAGGATGGTGCGCTTGATCTCACGAATCAACGTGTTCACATTCTCCCTTCGCCAGTCTGCACGCTGTGATGCTTTATATCCTTTGTTCAAGCCGTATTTTTGGAAACTTTTGTCGTCCGGGAAAGGCATGCCCGCAACCGGATAGGGGTAGAAATAGTCGTCCATGTGGATCGCGTCTACATCGTAACGGCTTACGATATCCCGTACCACGCGGCAGATGAACTGCCGGCTTTCCGGTAATCCTGGGTCAAACAGGATTTGCTTGTTGTAGGTCACGAACCATTCCGGATGCTTGTTATATATATGTGAATCGGCAAAACGGGTATTCCCGGCTGTGCTTGCCCGGTAAGGATTCAGCCAGGCGTGGAATTCCATATTCCGTTTGTGGCATTCTTCGATCAGGAAAGCCATCACGTCGAAGTCCCCCGCCGGGGCGAGTCCCTGCCTGCCGGTGTAGAAACGGCTCCAAGGCTCGATGTCCGATTTATAGAAAGCGTCGGCTTCCGGGCGTACCTGGAAGATGATCGCGTTGATCCCGCATTTTTGCAGATAGTCGAGCTTGCGGATGAAGTCTTTCCGCATTTGTGCGGGTGTCATATCCTTATATTCTCCCTGGAAAGCCGTCTGTATCCAAGCCCCGCGAAATTCCCGTTTCGCCTCTTTCCCAGTCGGTTGCTGCGGTATTTGTCGTGTCGTCTTACATGACGTTACTGCACCAAGCAGCAAGATCAGTAGCAGACGGAGGTATTTTGCCATCATGAAGTCTGTGAGTTTGAGATTCTTTTGTTTGTTGTCCTATATACTTTGTACAATCCGACACAAAGATAATAAAAGTTTAAAAGTCTCTATCTCTTTTTGTGTTAGAAACAATGGTTTGGGGAATAATACTTGATAGAAACTTGTTTGAAAAAGCATTTTTGAAAAGATATAAATCAATATGGAAAACAGAAGTGAAAGATAATCTTGCTACTTTTACCGCTGGAATCTTAAAAGAACAGACCATGAGAAAACCTCTGCTTAAAACATTGCTTTGCCTTTCGCTATTGGCTCCTTTTACGGGGAGTGCCCAGGATATAAACGTGCTTGAATCCGGCTTTGTGAATCCGGCTGAAAAGGTACAAACTTCCGTCTATTGGTATTGGATCTCCGGGAATATCTCGGAAGAAGGCGTGAAGAAGGATCTGTATTCGATGAAAGAAGCCGGGATCAACCGGGCTTTTATCGGGAATATCGGGTTGGAAGGGATTCATACGCCTTATAAGACCGTGCCGTTTGGCAGTGGGGAATGGTGGAAGATACTGCACACAGCCCTTAAGACAGCAACGGAGTTGGGAATAGAGATCGGTATCTTTAATTCTCCCGGATGGAGCCAGTCGGGCGGGCCGTGGGTGAAACCGGAACAGGCGATGCGTTATCTGGCGTCGGTAAAGGCGGAAGTCAGCGGAGGCAAACAGGTCGAGGTGATTTTGGCGAAGCCGGATAAGGACTTTCAGGATGTAAAGGTGATCGCTTTTCCCTCTGTCGAAAAGAATGTGACCCGGTTGTCGGCTGCAAATACCAAAGTGACATCTGCTATGTCTTTGCAAAATCTGAACCGCTTGATTGATGGGGATAAGGAGACAGTAATGCTTTTTACGGAAAAGAGCGAAAAGCCGGTGGCGATCGATTTCAAGGCGGACGAACCGTTTACTTTACGCAGTTTGCAAATCTTCCCCGCCCGTCAGCCGATTCAAACCAATGCACGCTTATTGGTGAAAGAGAACGGGGACTACAGGATGCTGTCCGAGTTTAAGATCGACCGTTTCAATGCGAATTTGAATGTCGGCTTTGATCCGTATGCTCCGGTCGTTATCTCCGTCCCGGCAACGACGGCAAGTGAGTTCCGGCTGGAACTGGCAAACACGGCTTCCGGTACGGGATTGGGAGAGGTGGAATTCTCTTCCCTTCCTGCTGTGGAACGTTATCCCGAAAAGACATTAGCCAAGATGTTTCAGACTCCGCTTCCTTATTGGCATGAATACCAATGGCCGGTACAACCGGAAACGGGTGATCCCTCTATGGTGATCGATCCGGGGGAAGTATTGGATATTTCTGCTTTCTTGCAAGGAGACCGCCTTGTCTGGAATGCTCCGGCGGTAGAATGGACGATCCTGCGTACCGGTATGCTCCCGACAGGCGTGACAAACAGCCCGGCCGATCCCGAAGCGACCGGGCTGGAGATAGATAAGATGAGCCGCAAGCATGTGGAGGCGCACTTCGAGGCTTTCATGGGCGAAATATACCGTCGTATTCCGGCAGAAGACCGTGCCTGCTGGAAAGTAGTCGTGCAAGACAGCTACGAGACAGGCGGACAGAACTTTACCGACGATTTCTTGTCGGAATTCCAGACGCGTTACGGCTATGATCCGTTACCGTTCCTTCCCGTCTATGAAGGATATGTGGTCAAGAGCGAGGATCAGTCCGACCGTTTCCTTTGGGATCTGCGCCGTCTGATTGCGGATAAGGTTGCATACGACTATGTCGGTGGCTTACGGGATGTTTGTCATAAATACGGCTTGACGACCTGGTTGGAAAACTACGGACATTGGGGGTTCCCCGGTGAGTTCCTGCAATACGGCGGACAGTCGGACGAGATAGGAGGCGAGTTCTGGAGCTTTGGCGATTTGGGGAATATCGAGAACCGTGCCGCCTCTTCCTGCGGACATATTTATGGAAAGCGGAAGATTTCGGCCGAATCTTTCACCAGTGGCGGGACGCCTTTCAGTTGCTATCCTGCCATGATGAAACAGCGTGGCGACCGTTTCTTTACGGAAGGAATCAATAATACGTTGTTGCATGTCTATATCTCGCAACCTTCGGAAGAACGGGAGCCGGGGATGAACGCTTGGTTCAGCAGCGAGTTCAACCGGTTGAACACCTGGTATCCGCAGATGGATTTGTTTACATCCTATCTGAAACGTGTCAACTACATGTTGCAACAAGGTTTGAATATTGCCGATGTCGCTTATTTCATCGGCGAAGATGCCCCCAAGATGACCGGTATCGTAGAACCGGAACTGCCGAAAGGCTACCAGTTCGACTATATCAATGCCGAGGTGATCGAACGCGACCTCTTTGTCAAAGACGGTTTGTTGACGTTGCCTCACGGCACGCAATACCGGATACTGGTACTCCCGAAGCTCGAAACCATGCGCCCCGAACTGCTTGCCAAGATCGGGAAACTGATCGAAGACGGGGCAGTTGTCTTAGGGCCTGCTCCGAAACGTTCGCCGAGTGGCGAATCTTTCCCGACGGCCGACAGGCAGGTTAAGAGGTTGGCAGACGAATTATGGTCCGGCCTGGACGGGCGGAACGTGAAGGCTGTCAAAAGGGGGAAAGGCGAATTGTTGTTTGGCATGACAATGGAAGAGGCCTTGAAGCATATCGGTTGCGTACCGGACTGCGGATTGCCGGCGGATGCTCCGGTTCTCTACGGACACCGTTCTGCCGGGGATGCCGAGATCTATTTTGTCTCCAACCAGGAAGACGAGACGATCGAGATCAGTCCGGAATTTCGTGTCCGTTCAAGGCAACCGGAGTTGTGGGATGCGACAACCGGTCGTATTCGTACGCTCCTGGCTTATGAAGAGACAGCTGCGGGGACAGTCGTTCCTTTGAAGTTGTATCCTTATGAAAGTGCTTTTGTCGTGTTCCGCCGACCAGCCGTAAAGGTTGCGGGAACGGGATTGCAACTGAACTACCCGGTTCCGCAGACGCTTGTTCGCCTGGATGCCCCCTGGAAAGTATCCTTTGAGAAAAAGAGAAGAGGCCCGGCAAGCCAGACCTTTGCCTGCTTGGAAGATATCAGCAAGAACGAGAACCCCGATATCCGCTATTACTCCGGTACGATTTGGTATGAAACGGAATTTGAGTTGAAAAAGAAACCGGAGGGTGAATTGTATCTGAATCTGAACGATGTCGGTGTAATGGCAAAAGTGAAGATCAACGGCCGGTATGCCGGGGGTGTCTGGACGCCTCCCTACCGGGTAAATGTCACGGATTGGGTTCGGAAAGGGAAGAATAAAGTCGAAATAGAGGTCGTTACCACTTGGATGAACCGTTTGATCGGCGATAGCAGTTTGCCGGAGTCCGAACGGAAAACCTGGACACCCTGCAATAGCTGGAAACCTACCGATACGTTGCAGAAATCCGGCCTGATCGGTCCCGTTTGTATAGAAAGTGTGAATTGATTGTTTCCGAATGTGAATGTCAGTCGTTTACTTGGCAAAACGGCAATCCTTTTTTACCTTTGCGTTGTTTATATTGGGCACGGGTCACATGTATGTGTGATCCGTGCCTATATGTCAGGCTGATAAATCATCATTATGTCCGAAAACAATTCTATATTCATCAAGGGAGCTCGAATCAATAACCTGAAAAATATCGATGTCGAGATTCCCAGAGATAAACTGGTCGTTATAACCGGCCTTTCCGGTAGTGGAAAATCATCATTGGCATTTGATACGTTGTATGCGGAAGGGCAGCGCCGCTATGTGGAGAGCCTTTCAGCCTATGCCCGCCAGTTCCTGGGGCGTATGAGTAAGCCGGAGTGCGACTATATCAAAGGTATTCCCCCTGCCATCGCCATCGAACAAAAGGTGAACACCCGCAACCCGCGCTCGACGGTGGGAACCTCTACGGAGATATACGAATACCTTCGGCTTCTGTATGCCCGTATCGGGAAAACCATCTCTCCTGTGTCCGGGACGGAAGTGAAGAAGCACCAGGTAAGCGATATCGTGAAAGAGGTCTTAGGCTATCCTGCCGGAACGCGCTTTGCCGTATATGCTCCTGTCGTCCTGCCGGATGGGCGTGGCATAAAAGAGCAATTGGAAATCTTGCAAAAAGAAGGGTACACCCGTTTGTCCATTGACGAGACTGTTTACCGTATCGGTGAAGTATTAGCGGATGACGCATTGCTTTCCTCCCCGGTGATCGAACTGTTGATAGACCGCCTGGTCGTATCGGATGACAAGACATTGAAAAGCCGTCTTGCCGACTCTGCCGAAACGGCTTTCTTCGAAGGGCACGATACCTGTATCATCCGGATCTACACACCCGAAGGGACGGTTGTAAAAGAATATTCCAAGAAATTCGAAGCCGATGGCATGGTGTTCGAGGAGCCGACCGATATGATGTTCAGCTTCAACAACCCGTTAGGCGCCTGCCCGACTTGCGAAGGTTTCGGGAAGGTGCTCGGTATCGATGAAAATCTGGTCGTGCCGGATAAAAGCCTGTCCGTTTTCCAGGGTGCGGTAGTCTGCTGGAAAGGCGAGGTGATGGGAGAGTGGCTGAAAGAGTTTATCGTGAAGAGCGAGAAATACGACTTCCCGATCCACCGTCCCTATTACGACCTGACGCAAAAGGAGAAGGACTTGCTTTGGCATGGCGCCCGCGGACTGCACGGCATCGACGACTTTTTTAAGTTTGTGGAAGAGAACCTTTATAAGATACAGTACCGTGTGATGTTGGCACGCTATCGCGGGAAGACCGTTTGCCCGACCTGCAAAGGTTCCCGTCTGCGTCCCGAAGCCCTGTATGTAAAGGTGGGAGGGAAAGATATCGCGGAACTGGTCACCCTTCCGATCACGGAAGCAAAAGCCTTTTTCGATCACCTTCGGCTCGACGAGAACGAGGCCTCTATCGCCAAACGTTTGCTGACGGAGATTACCAACCGCCTGCAATTCCTGTTGGATGTGGGGTTGGGTTACCTGACGCTCGACCGTCTGTCTGCCTCCCTTTCCGGGGGGGAAAGCCAGCGTATCAATTTGGCGACCTCTTTGGGGAGTAGCCTGGTCGGGTCCCTTTATATATTGGACGAACCGAGTATCGGGCTTCATTCGCGCGATACCGATTTGCTGATCAAGGTTCTCCGGCAATTGCAGGCATTAGGCAATACGGTTGTCGTGGTGGAACATGACGAAGAGATTATCCGTGCGGCCGATTACATTATCGATATCGGTCCGAAAGCCGGTCGCCTGGGCGGAGAAGTGGTCTATCAGGGTGATGTGGACGATTTGAAAACCAGTAGCAACAGTTATACCGTCCGGTATTTGACAGGAGAAGACCAGATAGAAGTACCCCTTTATCGCCGTCCCTGGAATAATTATATCGAGGTGAAAGGCGCCCGCAAAAACAACCTGAAAGGTATCGATGTGAAGTTTCCCCTGAACGTGATGACAGTCGTAACAGGTGTCAGCGGTTCGGGTAAAAGCTCGCTTGTGCGTGATATTTTCTACGAAGGGGTCAAGCATTATTTAGACGAGGCCGCCCGTCTGATGGTAGACTGTTCCGGCTTGGAAGGCGATATGCACATGATCAAAAGCATCGAGTTTGTCGACCAGAATTCCATCGGCAAGAGTTCCCGTTCCAACCCCGTGACCTATATCGGAGCTTACGACGAAATCCGTAAGCTTTACGGCGAACAGCCCCTTGCCAAGCAGATGGGCTATTCGGCAGCCTATTTCTCCTTTAATAAGGAAGGCGGACGATGTGAAGAATGTAAAGGAGAAGGAAAGATCACGGTCGAGATGCAGTTCATGGCCGATATCACCCTCGAATGCGAAACCTGCCACGGCAAGCGTTTCAAACAGGATGTGCTCGATGTCGAATATCACGGCGCGAGCATCTACGATATGCTGGAAATGACCGTGAACCAGGCGATCGAGTTCTTCGAACAGTATCCGGGGTCACAGGAAAAGAAGATTGTCAAAAAATTGAAACCTCTTCAGGATGTCGGGCTGGGTTACATCAAGCTCGGCCAGACTTCGTCTACTTTGTCCGGTGGTGAAAACCAGCGTGTGAAACTTGCTTACTATCTTGGCCAGGAGAAGCAGGAACCGACGCTTTTTGTCTTTGACGAGCCGACGACCGGTCTGCATTTCCATGACATCAAGACTTTGTTGAAAGCCTTCAACGCCCTGATCGAGAAAGGACATACGGTCGTTATCATCGAGCATAACATGGATGTGATCAAATGTGCCGACCATCTGATCGATCTCGGCCCCGAAGGAGGGAATGCCGGAGGAAACCTGGTCTGTACCGGAACGCCGGAAGAGGTGGCGATGTGCGAGGCGTCCTATACGGGAAAGTATTTGAAGGATAAACTCAGATAAAAAAGAGGAGTGTCAAAACTGCCTTGTTCCCGTGCTTGACGCGGGATCGCATAAAAGCTGGCCGTATAAATATCTGATTGATAGGGCCTGTCCTTTTGCGGCCCCGCGCCCCGCGCGGGGACAAGTACATTTTGACACCTCCCTAAATTATGTCTAATTAGTAAGCAGGATTTTGTTTTTATTTTTTGCTCTTTTCCTGCTCTGCAACCTGATGAACGCGGTCGGCAACATATTCTACTTTGTCCAGCCCTGCGTCTTTCAGGTTCATCGCTTCTTCTTTTGCTTTTGAAGCGAGGTTGTGGAGGTTTGCGTGGAGGCAACGGAATTTACCGTCATCTTCCATCTTGCGGAGTACATAACCTGTGACAACTCCGACTACCATACCGATTAATAAATCTTTCATACCATTACGTTTTTAAATGATTACTACTTTAGTTTTGTTTCCTCAAAACAAGAGGTAAATCCGTATTGTTCCGGTTTTTAAAGTATTTATAAGTATTTGCGGAATTGTTTAGGTAAAAATATACGGCAACCCGTTTCTTTCCGCTGAAAGAGGATTGCCGTATAAAAGTTAGGAATAAGGCCCTGGAAAGACAAAGGTAGAGGGGAGATGTTACAAAACTGTTACAGCGGGTGTACAGTCTTGTTAAAATGTTTTGCTAAAATAAAGGACTGCTATTGCAGGGTCATTGAAATACTGTATTTTTGTGGGTATAACAATCAAACGAATCAAGACAATATGGCTCAGTACAAACGTATCCTGTTGAAATTAAGCGGCGAATCGCTTATGGGAGGTAAACAATATGGTATAGACGAAGTTCGTCTGAACGAATATGCGGCACAGATCAAGGAGATTGCCGAAATGGGTGTCCAGATCGGAATCGTGATCGGTGGCGGTAACATTTTCCGCGGCCTGAGCGGGGCTTCCAAAGGCTTCGACCGTGTGAAAGGCGACCAGATGGGGATGCTGGCAACGGTTATCAACAGTCTGGCCTTGAGTTCCGCCCTTGTGGCTCAGGGTGTGAAAGCCAAAGTGCTTACCGCTATCCGTATGGAGCCGATCGGCGAGTTTTATAATAAATGGCGGGCGATCGAATTGCTTGAACAGGGCAATGTCGTGATCATGTCGGGCGGTACTGGCAATCCGTTCTTTACGACTGACACGGGTTCTTCCCTGCGCGGTATCGAGATCGAAGCGGATGTGATGCTGAAGGGAACCCGCGTGGACGGTATCTATACTGCCGATCCGGAAAAAGACCCGACGGCCACCAAGTTCTCGGATATCACCTATGATGAAATCTATACGCGCGGCCTTAAGGTCATGGACCTGACGGCAACCACGATGTGTAAGGAAAACAATCTCCCGATCATTGTCTTTGACATGGACACCAACGGCAACCTGAAAAAGGTGATGAGCGGTGAAAACATCGGAACACTGGTACATAATTAAGAGAAATAATGAGCTAATTGGATATATGCCAATATGCCAATGGGGAAAATGTAACCCATAAATCATTGTTTACGGTTCGCATCTGTCAACATATGAAAAACATCTATTACATATTCCTTTTGTGTTTTCTTCTGGCCGCTTGTAGGGATGGTGGGAGGGAAAAGGAATATGTGATAGGCATTTCGCAATGTATGACCGATGATGACTGGCGGCAGGCAATGATCCGCGAGGTAGGGATCGAGGCATCCAACTACGATGACCTGAAAGTTATCATCAAAGACGCCGAAAGCGACAACGACCGCCAGATCGAGCAGATACGCGAACTGATCGACCGGAAAGTCGATGTCCTGGTCATCTCCCCGCTTGAATCGGAACCTTTGACTGCCATTGCCGAAGAAGCTGACCGTGCCGGCATTCCGACAATCATCACCGACCGTAAAGTCAATACCGACCGCTATACTACCTTTGTCGGTGCCAACAACTACGAGTTAGGCGTGACTGCCGGAAAATATGCAATCCGCTATCTGCCTCCTGGAGCTACGATCCTCGAAATCTGGGGCGCAACAGGCTCGTCTCCTGCCCAGGAACGGCATAATGGTTTCCGGGATGCATTGGCAGACCGCAAGGACTTGACTTTTATCCCGGTAGAAGGAGACTGGAAACAGGACGTCGTTGCCCGGCGTCTCCGGGAAAAGGCGTTCTCACAACCGATTGATTTTGTCTTTGCCCATAACGATGTGATGGCGATCGCCGCCCGCGAATATTTCCTTTCAATAGATTCCGCCAAAGGAAAACAGCTCCCGGTTATCGGGATGGATGCCGTAGCCGAAGCCGGCCTGCAAGCCATAGCCGACGGGCGTATCGATGCCTCATTTCTCTATCCGACCGGAGGCGAGCAGGTTATACGGACCGCCATGCAACTGATCGACGGCAAACCTGTCGATAAATATATTCCGTTGCATAGCGGTATTGTCGGAAAAGAAGCGGCCCAAAGCCTTCTCCTGCAAACCGAACGCCTTTTGAATTATCAACAGCGTATCGAGACACAGCGCACCCGCATGGACGAACTGCTGAACCGCTTCCTCTTTCTGAAAGACTCCCTGCTGGTCATCACCCTGTTGATGATCGGCTTTATCTCCCTGTCGGTCTATGTTTTCCATATCAACCGGAAAATTCGTGTCGCCAATCGGGAACTGCGTGCGATAAACAAAAAGGAGGAAGAACAGCGGCGCAAACTGATCTCCCTGAATGCCGAGATAGAAGAGGTTACCGCCTCCAAACTCCAGTTCTTTACGAACATTTCCCACGAGGTGCGTACCCCGCTCACGTTGATTCTCGGCCCGTTGGACAAGCTGATGCATTTACTCCACGACTCCCCTTATCTATCCGATCTGGAACTGGTTCACAAGAATGCCGGACGCCTGCTCCGTGTGATCAACCAGATACTCGATTTCCGCAAGGTGGAAAATAAGCAGGAGAAACTGAAGATACGCGAGACGGAGATCGTTGCCTTTGCCGGAGAGGTGAAATCCTATTTCAACAGCATGGCGAAAGTGCGGAACATCGACTACAGCTTTACGGCGGATGTGAAAGAATGTGCCCTCTGGATCGATCCGGATATGATCGAAAAAGTGCTGGTCAACCTGCTATCCAACGCTTTCAAGTTTACGCCGGAGGAAGGACGCATAGCCGTGAAACTGTCTGTTTCGGACGAATGGGTGGCGATTGCCGTGGAAGATAACGGCTCCGGAATCCGCCCCGAAAACCTCCCGTATCTCTTCAACCGCTTCTATTCGGAAAACAGCCGTACGGGAACCGGCATCGGGCTGCATTTGGTCAGCGAGTATGTCAAGATGCATAACGGCAAGATCGATGTGGAGAGCAAGCCCGGCGTACGGACAGCCTTTACATTCAGCCTCCACCGGGACAAGACACAGCTGAAAGGCGAATATATCACCGAAATCCCGGTTTCACCGCTGACCTACGATGCTTCGCGTCTGGATGATTCCGAACAGAAAGAATTGCTTTCGAAATCCTATCCTTATACGATATTGATCGTCGAAGATGATGACGAAGTCCGCACTTTCCTCGAAAAGGAACTCTCGGCAAACTTCCGGGTACTGACCGCTGTAAACGGCAAGGTCGCTTTGAACCTGCTCGGATCGGAAGATATCTCCCTTGTGCTGAGCGACGTCATGATGCCGGAGATGAACGGCTTCGAACTCTGCAAAGCCGTCAAGACGAACTTGGCGACCAGCCATATCCCGCTTATCCTGCTGACGGCACTGACCGACGAACGTCAACGTATGTACGGCATATCCGGCGGGGCGGACGGATATATACAGAAACCTTTCCGGGTGGACTTTGTCAAACTCCGTGTGATCCGCATCTTGGAGGAACGGAAAAAACTTCGCGAAGCCCTGCTGCAAAAACTGCAAAACAGCAACCTGTTGATGGCTGAACCGGAAAAGGTGGAGAACATGGACGATCTTTTCCTCCGGAAGTTCCTGACTCGGATCGAGCAGGTTTATACCGATCCCGAATATAATATCGAGAAGTTGAGTGACACGCTCGGCCTGTCGCGCGGACATCTTCACAGGAAGATCAAGGACCTGACAGGCACGAGCCCGGTCGACTTCCTCCGCAATTTCCGGTTGAAGAAGGCTGCCGCCCTGCTGAAACAGAAACAATATAACATCAGCGAGATCGCTTACCAGACCGGATTCTCTTCTTCCGCCTATTTCGCCAAATGCTTCAAAGCGGTCTATAACCTCACCCCTACCGAATATCAGCAGGAGGATAAACCTGTTTAAAGGATATCACCTGAAAGCCTTTATGACAAATGTCACATTTGTGTGACGGATTTGACAGGCCTTGAAACTTTTTGGCTCTATGCGACATTTGTCATATCCCCTGTTCTGTTTGTTATCGTCCGTCCGGTTGTGGCAGCCTACTTTTGCCTCCGTCAAATAGACAACCACGGAATAAACATTTAAAAACATTCTATATGAAAACTGTTGCCATGAAAAGGTCTTTCATCACATTCTTAGCCGGATGTTCCCTTTCTTCCGTACTTTATGCACAGGAAACCAAAAAGGACAGCATCCCTTCCGGGCAGGAGAACAAAGGCGAAACAAACAGCCGCAACGTGATGCTGAATGCCGCCAGTGCGAATGGTCCCCGCGAGATTTCCATCGGCCTGCCCGGTGGAGATGTCAATGTACTCGAAAACGGCCTTCCGGCCGTTTACAATTCCAATCCCCATAATGTGAATACACACTGGCGCGGCGACGGCAGCCTGTCCCATATCGGGCTGATGAAAATCTCCGAGACGGCGATCACTACCGGCAATATCGGATATGCCGTCAACTCGTTTACTCAGTTGGGACTGGAAGGGAAGAAAATGTTCAATGGGACGCTGAACTACAACACCAACCATTTCGGCAGGCAGCAGTTCGACCTGAATTTGAACGGCAGCTTAGGGAAGGACTGGTTCTATAGTGGCAGCATTTACCAGAACTTCGATCCGGGAACGTTCAAACTGCGTTTTGCCCAGTATCAGGACCGGACGGAAATCTATAAGTTCGCCCTGAGCAAACGCTACAATGAGGGACGCGGGCAATTTTCCGTTATCTATCATTACAGCAACAGCCATTGGCTGTCCAATGCCACGACCGGCGCACCTTTCATATATGTAGGCGACGGCAGCGTGAAAGAAATCCCGGGATTCGGCCTGGGTACTTCTTCCTACCTGCCAAACATCAGCACGATTCCTTATCTGGATATACGGACGGGGAAAGTGGAGACCGTCAACCTGTACGACGCGACGGCCAGCCGGGGCAACCAGGTGACGCTTCTCCATAACTACAAATGGGATAACGGGCTGGAATGGAAAGTCAATATGAAATACGACCATTCTCAAGGTTCCTATCTGTATCAGACGCCGATGGACATGAAGAACCAGGCGGAATCAGCCGGTTACCGGTTGAAGCAGGCAGACGGTTCGTTCGAACCCTACAGCGGATATGTGCAGAGCCGTATGTCTTGCTTCAACCGGGGCAAGATCGACGAGGTGTTCTTCACGACCGAGCTGTCCCGCAAGTACGACAACCAGACCTGGCGCGTCGGGCTGAACGAATGGTATTACGATGTGGATTATGCCTCCAACACCACGATGTACGACCACACGGTCGAAGCCTATCCGCAGATGCTTTATAATACAAGTTCGGACAAAGTGCACTATTATGGCAATACCCCGTATTACAACTTCAACCAGAATGCTTCCGAATACTATAAGGGACATGAAAACAAGTTAGCGCTCTACGCCACCCATGATTGGGATATGACCGACAAGTTGAATGCCTATTACGGCGCCCGCCTCGAATACCAGCGCTTGGAAGGCGAGAACTTGGCGGTCTATAATGCTGACGGGAACTCGGTCGGACGTTTCAACAACTACCATATCGGGGCTGTTGCTGCCGACGGGACGACGATTGCCCCGCGTGATTTCGGCTACGACTGGCTGAACATGGCCTTGACGGCTGCCCTGACCTATAAGATGACCGGGCAGTTCGGCTTCACTGGCGATTTTACTTATATTACCCAGCGTCCGAACCTCTCGAATTTCTCCCCCGCCGATATGCCTGATATCAATAAAATTACCGTACCTTTAGGACGTGCCGGACTCTATTATAACAGCGATTGGGTCAGTCTGACTTCTTTGTTCTCTTATATTGCCAAGACGAACAATAACTCGACGCTGAACCTGATCAACCCGAACGATCCGACCGGAAAGGATATCAAGGCAGCACCGCTGAGCTATGACATCAAGACGATGGGGTGGACGACAGATGCCGTCTTCAAGCCGTTCAAAGGCTTCGACTTCCATTTCTTGTTCACGTATCAGATGCCGAAGTATAAGAAATATGAGACGGGAGTGACATTCCCGGACGGGAGCGTCTCCGCCATCAATGCCACTGGCAATATCGTTGCGGAGATTCCGAAGGTCTTAGTGGAACTCGATCCGAGCTACATGATCACGAAAGACTTGCGGATCTGGGCCAGTTTCCGCTACTTCAGCAAGACCTATGCGAACATCAACGATGCCTATTATTTCAGCGGGCGATGGGAAACTTTCGGAGGGTTGAACTGGCAGGTCAACAAACATTTGGCTTTGAGCGGGACGGTTATCAACTTCCTGAACCAGACCGGTGCGAAGGGCAGCATCTCCGGAGCGGAACTGGTCGAGAAGGAAAATGCAGCCGAGTATAACGGCGCATGGATGGCCGGTAGTTATATCCGCCCGTTCACGGTGGAGTTCAGCGCAACAATTACTTTTTAACAATAAATTCTTTTACACAATATGAAAGCATCGATATTAAACATCAGCAAAATTCTCGTTATGAGTACTGTCATTTCATTAGGCTTGGCCTCTTGCCAGCCGTCAAACAAAAGCGGGTTCACATTGGAACAGCAGGGCGATACCTTGACGCTTGTCCGCATCACGAATCCGACCAAATATCTGTTGCTCCCGGTTGAGGAGAAGACAGCGGAGGGACAGGTCTGCCTGGTGACCGGCGATCCTGCCGATACGGATATGGATGTCCGCCTGGCAAAAAAGAGCGTCGACTATTTCGTCCCGTTCGAATTGCCGGCAGGAGCTAAAGAGGCGCTTGTCCGCATCCGCAAAACGCCGAAAGACGCGATCTGCTGGGAGCGGATACAGTTGTCCGATACGTTCGACACGGCAAACCGCGATAAGTTTCGCCCGCTCTATCACCATACTCCGCTCTACGGCTGGATGAACGATGCCAACGGGCTGGTGTATAAGGACGGCGAATATCATCTCTATTTTCAGTATAATCCTTACGGTTCCGTATGGGGAAACATGCACTGGGGGCATTCCGTCAGCCGCGACTTGGTGCACTGGGAACATCTTCCGGTCGCCCTGGCACGCGACACGATGGGGCACATCTTCTCCGGCAGTTCTGTCGTGGATGTGAAGAACACGGCTGGCTATGGCGAGGGAACGGTTGTCTCTTTCTATACTTCCGCCAGCGACAAGAACGGGCAGATCGAATGCATGGCTTACAGCCGTGACAACGGACGGACCTTTACGAAATATGGAAAGAACCCGGTCCTGACGCCGTTCGACGGCCTGAAAGACTTCCGTGACCCGAAAGTGTTCTGGTACGAACCGGAACAGAAGTGGGTGATGATCGTTTCAGCCGATAAGGAAATGCGTTTCTTCTCTTCCAAAGATTTGAAGGACTGGACTTATATGAGCGCTTTCGGCAATGGCTACGGTGTGCAGCCGAGCCAGTTCGAATGCCCCGACATGGTGCAACTGCCTGTTGGTGGCGATGAAAACAACAAGAAGTGGGCGCTGATCGTAAATATCAATCCGGGCTGCCTGTTCGGCGGTTCCGCTACACAGTATTTTGTCGGTGATTTCGACGGAACTAACTTCGTCTGCGACACGAAGCCGGAAGTGGTCAAATGGATGGACTGGGGTAAAGACCACTATGCAACCGTTTGCTTCTCCAATACCGGCGACCGCGTGATAGCCGTGCCTTGGATGAGCAACTGGCAGTATGCCAATATCATCCCGACGCAGCAGTATCGCAGTGCCAACGCCCTGCCCCGCGAACTGACGATGTACTCCGAAGGCAAAGACGTCTGCTTGGCTGTCAATCCGGTGAAAGAACTGGATGCTTTGCGGAAAGAAACTAAGGAAATTCCAGCCTTTACCGTAGAAAGCGGAAAGGAGTTTACGGTCGATACCTTATTTGCCGCCAACGACGGCGCTTTCGAAATGGATCTCGAATTGGCGGCCGATGCCGATTGTTCCGGCTTCAAACTGATGAACGGTAGAGGCGAATATGTAGACATCTACTTGGACGGTAAGAACGGCAAGTTAGTGATGGACCGTGTCCATAGCGGAATCGTGGACTTCGGCAAGAACGCCATCCCGCACGAAAAAGAGGCGCACGACAACCGCGTGAAGAACTCCATCAACTATGTAGACGATTTCGCATTGGCTACCTGGGCGCCGCTGTCAAAGGACAAGCAGCATAAGTTGCGGATATTCGTGGACAAATGCTCCGTCGAAATCTTCTTGGACGGCGGGAAGGTTGCCATGACCAACCTGGTCTTCCCGAACGAACCGTATAACAGCCTGTCTTTCTACAGCCGTAACGGTTCGACAAAGGTAACGGCATGTACGTTCTATAAGTTAGGCTTGTAAGTCTGCATCCGTCGGCATGCAGTTTTAGTTTCATGCCGGTGAAACTTTTGTTTCATGCTGATGAAACTTTTGTTTCCCTTGCATGAAACTTTTTTCTCATGCGGACGAAACTTCTGAGAAGTGGAAGCGTTTATAATAAAAAACTTGGATGAATAATTATTTTTGTAGTATTAAAATCAGTATATCATGAAAGATAATAAACCTGTTGTTGTCGGTATCGGCGAACTCCTTTGGGATGTGTTGCCAACGGGAAAGCGTGCCGGAGGCGCTCCGATCAATTTCGTATATCATGCTACCCGGTTGGGAGCCGAAGGATATGCAATCAGTGCAGTCGGGAACGACGTGTTCGGGACGGAGATCGTCCAGGAGTTGGATAAGAACGGTATCTGCCATTCGTTAGGGACGGTCGAATATCCTACCGGAAGCGTGATGGTGGAGTTGAAAGACGGCATCCCGGCCTATACGATTATCGAAGGCGTCGCCTGGGATCATATGCCTTTGACTCAGGAAGCCATCGACTTGGTGAAAAAGGCGGATGCCATCTGCTTCGGCACGTTGGCGCAACGTTCGCTCGAATCGCGTACGACGATCCATACGCTGCTTTCCTATGCCCGCGAAGAGGCGCTCCGCTTCTTCGACATCAATATCCGCCAGTCTTACTACTCGAAGGAGTTGATCGCCAGCCTGCTGGAAAAGGCGAACGTGTTTAAGATCAATGATGAAGAACTCGATCTGGTGCGTGAAATGTTCTCCCTTTCGGAGGATGAAGATACGGCTTGCCGCCAACTGATCGGACGTTACAACCTGCGCTATATGATCCTCACTGCCGGCAGCCGCTACAGTTCCATCTATACGGCTGGCGACAAGTCGACGATCCCTACTCCCAAAGTCGAGGTGGCCGATACGGTCGGGGCGGGAGATTCTTTCTCCGGTGCATTTGTTTACTCCATATTAACCGGCAAATCCTTGCGCGAAGCCCATCGGGTTGCTGTCGAGACGGCTGCTTTCGTCTGCACGAAAGAGGGCGCATGGCCTGCTTATCCTAATAAAGACTGATTATGAAAGAGAAGAGTTTGTATGTAAGATTGATCCCGGTGATGCTTGTTTTCTTCACGATGGGATTTGTGGATTTGGTGGGGATTGCCTCCAACTATGTGAAGCTGGATTTAGGACTGACGGATTCCGAAGCGAATATCTTTCCTTCCTTAGTGTTCTTCTGGTTCCTGATCTTCTCCGTCCCGACGGGGATGTTGATGAATAAGATCGGGCGGAAAAAGACGGTCATGCTGAGCCTGGCCGTTACCTTCGTGTCGTTGCTGATCCCGTGTTTCGGCGATGGCTATATGGTGATGCTGGTCTCCTTCTCTTTATTGGGTATCGGGAATGCTTTGATGCAGACCTCTCTGAACCCGCTTCTGTCTAATATTATTACCGGAGATAAATTGGCGAGCAGCCTGACTTTCGGGCAGTTTGTCAAAGCGATCGCCTCTTTCCTGGCGCCCTATATCGCCATGTGGGGAGCAACTGCGGCGATCCCTTCGCTGGGGTTGGGCTGGCGTGTGCTGTTTCCGGTCTATATGGTGATAGCGGTCGTCGCGATTTTCCTGTTAGGGGCGACTCACATCAAAGAAGAAGCGCCGGAAGGCAAGCCGTCCACGTTCGCCGAATGCTTTGCCTTGTTGGGTAACCCGTTTATCCTGTTGATGTTTGTCGGTATCATGTGCCATGTCGGTATTGATGTCGGCACGAATACCACCGCACCTAAAATCCTGATGGAACGGTTGGGGATGGATATACATGCGGCGGCGTTTGCAACGAGCCTCTATTTCATCTTCCGTACGATCGGTTGCCTGACCGGTTCGCTGATCCTGGCTCATTGGTCGCCGAAGAAGTTCTTCATCGTCAGTGTCGTATTGATGGTAGCTTCGATGGCTGGGTTCCTACTGTTCGATAGCAAAGCGTTGTTGTATGTCAGCATCGCATTGGTCGGATACGGCAATTCGAACGTGTTCTCCATACTTTTCTCCCAGGCGTTGCTGTCGATGCCGCAGCGTCAGAACGAGGTTTCCGGACTGATGATAATGGGCTTGTTCGGCGGGACGGTTTTCCCGTTGCTGATGGGCTTCGCTTCCGATGCGCTCCGTTCGCAGACAGGCGCTTTGCTGGTTCTGGCAGTCGGAGTGCTTTATCTGCTTTTCCTGTTTCCAAAGTTGAAGCAGCACTGAAATTTACAGACGCTCGTGTCTAATATTTTAGATCATATTTCTGCAAACAGTTTGCCGGAAAGAAAAACTTTACTATTTTTGTTTGCCTAACAAACAACGAAAACAAAAATATACAATCACTTATGGCAGATATAAAACAGTATGTAAAGGCGGCAGAAGAGAAGATGACCTTCGCGATCGAATATCTCGACGAACAGTTGTCTCATATCCGTGCCGGCAAGGCGAATCCGAAAATCTTGGATTGCGTGAGAGTAATGTATTACGGTGCTCCTGTCCCTTTGACAAATGTGGCTACCGTAACTGTACCGGATGCAAGAACGATCATGATCACCCCGTGGGAGAAGAAGATTATCAAAGATATTGAAAAAGGAATCATGGATTCTGATGTCGGTATCACCCCCGAAAACAATGGTGAAATGATCCGTTTGGGCATTCCTCCTCTGACCGAAGAACGTCGTCGGCAGTTGGCTAAACAGTCCAAGCAGGAAGCCGAGACTGCTAAGATCAGTATCCGTAACGCCCGCCGTGATGCCATCGAACAACTGAAGAAGAGCATCAAGACTGACGGAACTCCTGAGGATGTCGAAAAAGATGCGGAAGCAGAAGTTCAGAAGGTTCACGATAAGTATATCAAGAAAGTAGATGAACTCTACGCCGCAAAAGAAAAAGAAATAATGACAGTATAACGAGTTGAAAGTTGAGAGTTAAAAGTTGAAAGTGGCGGAATAAACCGTTCCTTTCCTCCTTTTAACTTTCAACTTCCAATTTTCAACTTTCAACTAACATGAGGGGTTTGGTTATTAAGAATACGGGTAGCTGGTATACCGTACGCACCGATGATGGTCGCGATATAGAAAGTAAGATCAAAGGGAATTTCCGCCTGAAAGATATCCGCACCACCAATCCTGTTGCGGTCGGGGACCGGGTCGATATCGATATCAATGCTGAAGGGACCGCCTTCATCACCGAGATCGAAGACCGGAAGAATTACATCATCCGCCGCGCCTCCAATCTCTCCAAGCAGTCGCATATCATTGCCGCGAATGTAGACCAGGCGATGTTGATCGTGACGGTCAACTACCCGATTACCACCACCGTTTTTATCGACCGTTTTCTTGCCACTGCCGAGGCCTATCGTGTGCCTGTGAAGTTGGTATTCAATAAAATAGACCGTTATCATGGCGGGGATCGGGAATTGCTGGACGGTTTGATCAATCTGTATACGACAATCGGTTATCCCTGTTCCGAGCTCTGTGCCCGTAGCGAAGAGGGTTTGGACGAGTTGAAAGAAGACCTCAAAGGGAAGATCACCTTATTGTCCGGCCATTCCGGTGTGGGAAAATCGACTATTATCAATAAACTGGTTCCCGGTGCGGGCCTTCGTACCGGCGATATCTCCGAATACCACAACAAGGGGATGCATACCACTACCTTTTCCGAAATGATTCCTTTGCCGGATGGCGGCTACCTGATCGACACTCCGGGGATCAAAGGTTTTGGCACGATCGAGATGGAAGGTGCGGAAATCGCCCATTACTTCCCCGAAATATTCAAATTTTCCGCCGATTGCAAATTCAACAACTGCTCTCACCGCCACGAGCCGGGCTGTGCCGTGTTGCGTGCAGTGGAAGAGCATTATATCAGCGAATCGCGATATAAAAGCTACCTGAGCATCCTGGATGATAAGCAGGAGAGCAAATACAGGGAAGAATATTGATAATGCCAGATTATACCGCCGGCAAGCTCATCCCTGTGATCTTGCGGTATAAATCCAAAGCATATACATCTGTCATGCCGGAGATATAATCGAGGACGCATTGTACTTTGCCGTAGACGGTCGACGCGTTCGTGTCGTACTGTTCCGGGATGCGTTGCAACAGGAGCTTGCTGTAGGCGTGATCCTGGTTCATGACAGCTTCCGTCAGCGTGTCGATCAAGTGGCTGAAGATGTGGTAACCGGCCAGTTCGATATCTAAAACTTCTTTGGCGCGGTATATCTTTTTGTAAGCGGTTTTTGAGCAAGTTTCATAGGCGGTCTTTGCCTGGTCGCAAATGTTGTCGATAAGCGGAGTGTTGTATGTCCCGTTGAGGATTCCTGCTTCGTTTTCGAGGAAGATACGGGAACATTCGTCCACCAAAAGGCCGATGATGCAGGAGCGCAGGTAAGCGATCTGCTCGTTGGTATCGTCCACCATCTTCATGACGCGGACAATATGGTCGAGGCGTTCCCCTTCGAAGAAGTTGAGGAGCAGCCGGATGGCCTCTTCCGTCGTCAGGATATGCAGTTTGCAGGCATCCTCGATATCCATGATCTGGTAGCAGATATCGTCGGCGGCTTCCACCAAATAGACAAGCGGATAACGGACGAACTTGTTTGCGTCTTCCAGGTTCCGGCAAATTCCTAATTCGTCGGCAATGCGCAGATAATCCTCCTCTTCCGATTGGAAGAAGCCGAATTTCCCTTTCTTCCCGGCATAAACGGAAGAATACGGATATTTGATGATGGATGCAAGCGTGCTGTATGTCAGGGCAAAGCCCCCTTTGCGGCGCCCGATGAACTGGTGGGTGAGCAGGCGCATGGCATTCGCATTCCCTTCGAAATGGAGGAAATCTTCATAGCGGCCTCCTTCGGCGAGAATCTTTTCCTGTAACTTTTTCCCGTTGCCTTCAGCGAAGTAGGCGGAGATCGCCCGCTCTCCTGAATGTCCGAACGGCGGGTTACCCATATCGTGGGCAAGGCAGGCGGCAGAGACGATGGAACCTATTTCCGGGAAATTGACGCTCCCGTCAGGATATTTCTGCATCAGGCCTTTGGCGACATTATTGCCTAATGAACGTCCCACGCATGAGACTTCCAAGCTATGTGTCAAACGGTTGTGCACGAATATACTGCCCGGAAGGGGAAATACCTGCGTCTTGTTCTGCAAACGGCGGAAAGGGGAGGAAAAGATCAGACGGTCGTAGTCCCGCTGAAAATCGGTGCGCTCATGTTTGCGTTCGTGATATTCCTCCATGCCGAAGCGTTTGCCGGAGAGTAATTGGTTCCAGTTCATCTTGTCTTGTTTGCTTAATAGATTAGTTCTCCTTTTCCTTGGCGGATGATTTCAAAGTCGTCTGTCGTGCAGTCGATGACGGTCGAGGCTTCCGTGCCTCCGTAACCACCGTCGACTATGATGTCCACCCGGTTTTCATACTTTTCTTCGATCAGTTCGGGATCGGTACTGTATTCGATGATATCGTCTTCGTCATGCAAAGACATGGTCAGGATCGGATTTCCGAGTTCCTGTACAAGTGTGCGGATGATATTATTGTCCGGGACACGGATGCCCACCTCTTTTCTGTTCTTGTAGATCTTAGGCAACTCGCTGCTGGTAGGCAGGATGAAGGTAAAGGCGCCCGGCAGGTTCTTCTTCATCAGCTTGAAAGCGGCATTGCTCACTTTGGCGTATTCGCTCAGGTTGGAAAGGTCATAACAGATAATGGACAGGTTGCTTTTCTGCGGGTTGACGCCTTTCATCTGGCAGATCTTTTCGACTGCACGCACATTCAACGCGTCACAACCGATGGCATAAACGGTGTCGGTCGGATAAATCACGAGGCCGCCGTCGCGCATGATATTGACCACCTTGTCTATTTCCCTGGGATTGGGGTTTTCGGGATATATTTTTACGAGCATAGCTTTTCAGTTGAAAGTTGAAAGCCGAAAGCCGAAAGTTTGAGAGAACGCGAAGTCCACTTTCCTCTTTCAACTTTCCACTTTCAACTTATTTACGGGTTTAGCCGTAAATAATGTGTCCGTTTTCGTCGGTATATTCTTCCAGACCTTTGCTGTACTGGTTCATGGCGCGAAGGCTCATCCCCATGCTTGAGAAGCCACCGTCGTGGTAGAGGTTCTGCATCGTCACTTTGCGGGTGAGGTCGGAGAACATCATGACGCAGTAGTCTGCACATTCGTCGGCTGTGGCATTGCCCAGCGGACTCATCTTTTCGGCGAAATCCATCAAATGGTCCATCCCTTTCACGCCGCTGCCGGCTGTAGTCAGTGTAGGCGACTGGGAAATGGTATTGATGCGTACGTTCTTTTCACGGCCATAGATGTAACCGAAGCTGCGGGCGATAGATTCCAGCAAGCTCTTGGCATCTGCCATGTCGTTATATCCGAAGAATGTACGCTGTGCTGCCACATACGAGAGGGCGATCACCGAACCGTATTCGGCAATGGCATCCTGCTTTTTGGCAACCTGCAACATCTTGTGGAAAGAGAGGGCGGAGATATCCAGCGTCTTTTCCAACATGCTGTAGTCCAAATCGTCGTAAGTGCGTTTCTTACGCACGTTCGGGCTCATGCCGATGGAATGTAAAACGAAATCTATCTTACCACCTAATATTTCTACTGATTTAGAGAAAACCGTTTCCAAATCTTCCACGCTCGTAGCATCCGCCGGAATAACTTCGGCGTGCAACTTCTCAGCCAAAGCATCCACTTGTCCCATGCGAACGGCGATAGGCGTGTTGCTCAGTGTGATCGTTGCTCCTTCTTCTACGGCTCTTTCAGCCACCTTCCAGGCGATGGACATATCATTCAGCGCACCGAATATAATGCCTCGCTTGCCTTTCAATAAATTATGACTCATACCTTTTATTTTAATATGTTACGGCGCAAAGGTAGTAAAAATGTGCAAGATACGCAATCGCTTACACGAACCCCCCTTAAGTCCGGGGCGGGACGGGAACCGTATTTTTCGGGACAGGAGCCGCAAAATATAACTCATGAATCATATTTTACGACTCCCGGATATTTATTCCCTATAGTAAACCCTTTTTACCCTCGGCGAGATAGAGGTCAGTATCTCGTATGGAATGGTCTTCAGCTTGCCCGAAAGTTCGCTGACGGGGAGTTCTTCGCCGAAGATGATGACGGTGTCTCCTTCGCGCGCGTCGATATCGGTGACGTCGATCATGCAGGCATCCATGCAGATATTACCGATGATCGGACAACGGTGGCCGTTAATCACGACTTCGCCGCCACCATTGCTGAAATGACGGTCCAGGCCGTCGGCATAGCCGATCGGGATAATCGCGATGCGGGAATCGCGCTTTACATAGCTCATCCGGCTGTAACCGATGGAATCGCCTGTCGGGACGTTTTGTATCTGCAAGATAGTCGTCTTCAGCGTGCTGATGTTACGCAACCCTTTCTGGCCGGAGGCGCTGACCCCGTACAGGCCGATGCCGAGGCGCACCATGTCCATCTGATAATCGGTGAACCGTTCGATTCCTGCCGAATTCAGGATATGCTTGATCACCTTGTATTCCAGCCCGGCTTCCAGTTCTGCTGCCGCGCGGGTGAACGTATCCAATTGCTTTTTCGTGAAATCGTCGAAGATATAGGAGTCGCTGCCTACGAGATGCGAGAATACGGAGCGGGCAACTACGCCGCTTTGTTCCTTCAGGCGACGGCAAACCTCCGGTACATCTTCCGGCTGGAAACCTAAACGGTGCATGCCCGTGTCGATCTTGATATGGATCGGATAGGAGGTAATGCCCCTGCGTTCCGTCTCTTTTATCATCGCGTCGAGCAGGCGGAAACTGTACACTTCCGGCTCCAACTGGTTTTCAAACAAGACATTGAAGCTGCTGAATTCCGGATTCATGACGATAAGCGGGATCGAGATGCCTTCCTTACGCAGTTCCTCGCCTTCGTCGGCGACGGCAACAGCCAAGTAGTCACAACGGTGTTCCTGCAAAGTCTTTGCCAGTTCGTAGGAACCGGCGCCATATCCGAAAGCCTTGACCATGCAGACCATCTTCGTCTCCGGCTTCAGCTTCGAGCGGTAGTAGTTGAAGTTATGGACAACGGCATCCAGGTTCACTTCCAAGATCGTCTCATGCACTTTCTTCTCCAACAGCTCGGAAATACGTTCGAAATGGAATTGGCGGGAACCTTTTATCAGGATCAGTTCGTCTTTGAACTTCTTGAAAGACGGAGACTTGATGAACTCCTCCGTTGTCAGGTAAAACTCTTTTTCGATATCGAAAGCACCTCCGTATTCTTTCAGGTCGCGGCCGATGCCGATAACGCGGTCGATCTTCTTTCTGCGCACGAGGTCTGCGACTTTCTTATACAGAGACTTCGGTAGCGTCCCCGATTGCAGGATGTCCGAAAGGATCAGCGTGCATTTCAAGTCCTTTTCTACGCGGCGGCTCTGCTGGAAGTCGAGGGCGATATCCAGAGAATTGATATCGGAATTGTAGGTGTCGTTTATCAACAGGCAGTTGTTGATACCCTGCTTTACGTCCAAGCGCATGGCGACCGGTTCGAGGTGCTTGAACTTTTCGACGTCGTTCACGCTCGTCGGCTTCAGATACAACATCACTGCCATACAGTGGATGACGTTTTCGATAGAAGCATCGTCCGTAAAAGGAATCGTGTATGTCCGGTCGAATCCTAAAAGCGTGCAGCGGATGATGGTTTCGGATTCCAGCTTCTTGATCGATTCGATATACAAAGGAGCTTCCGAGTCTGTCCGGCTCCAGGTGATCGCCTTGTGTGACAGGCAGGCCGACTCGATGCAGTTGGCGATAAAGGCATCGTCGCCGTCATAAATGATCGCTTCGCAGTCGTTGAACAAAGTCAGTTTTTCCAGGCATTTCTGCGTGGAAGAGATAAAGTTCTCCTGATGCGCTTCCCCTATGTTCGTGATCACGCCGATGGTCGGTGCGATGATCGGTTGCAGGCGTTCCATTTCGTCCGGCTGGGAAATGCCGGCTTCGAAGATGCCTAATGTATTCTTGTCGCTCATCTGCCATACCGACAGCGGAACCCCCAATTGCGAGTTGTAGCTCCGGGGCGAGCGGACGATGTTGAACTCGTTATGCAATAATTGATAGAGAAACTCTTTTACAATCGTTTTCCCGTTGCTTCCCGTTATGCCGATTACCGGGATATTGAAACGTTTCCGGTGATGGGCCGCCAACTTCTGGAGCGCTTTCAGCGTATCCTTGACGACAAGGAAGTTCGCTTCCGGCATCGACTCGAACTCCGGTAAAACAGTGCTGACTACGAAATTGCGTACGCGTAACTTATATAATCCTTGTATATAATTATGTCCGTCGTTGGTCTTTGTCTGGAGGGCAAAGAATAGACTCTGTTCCGGGAATGAAAGACGGCGGCTGTCGGTAAGCAAGATACTGACAGGAGCGTCATGTAATTTCTTGGCGTCAGCTCCGATTATTCCGGCGATCTCTTTAATTGAATATTCCATTCTTTTCTCTATAATTAGGTTTAGAACTTCTTTTTAATCATTTCGACTTCATTTGTCATATCAAAGTAAGGGAATTTCTCGTTAAGTCGTTCCATCTTTAACAAAGTTTGCGAGATGAATCGTTTATAGGCTTCACTTTCCGGTTGAAACGGCTTGTGGTTAATGGCCTTTTGGATATCCTTCCATTCTTTAATAATCGACAGCGAATCAGGTGAAAGCATGCTGCCCGTGAACCGTTCCCAGATATATTCGACCGCTGCGGGGGAGGGGTGCAGCATATCGTCGGCATAGAAACGGTACTCCCTCAATTCGTCCATCATGATTTCATAAGCCGGGAAATAGGCGGTGTGTTCCGGAAATTCCTTTTGCAGCGCGTCGATGGCAAGCAGGAGGGTGGCTTTGCTGAGCTGGTTGCCGTGCGCTCCGTCTTTCCAATGGCGGATCGGGCTGACGGTGAAGAGTATCTTCATCTCCGGATTCTGCTCCCAAAGCGACAGGAGTAGGCTTTTCCATTCCGCTACGATCTCCCCGACGGTGAGTAGCTGCCGGTCGAACATCTTTTCCGGCAGCTTATGGCAGTTGGAAACGACCTTTCCCGAACTTTTCAACCTGTAGACCCATGCCGTGCCGAAGGTAAGGATCATCCGTCGGGCTTCCCGTATCGTACCGGCGGAACTGAACAGCCGCCCGTTGATGTTTTCCAAGCATTCCGTTTCCGAAGGTGAGGAAAAACGACTGTGATGGCTGAAACTATGGTAAATCCCTTCATGCTGAAAAAGATCATCCCCTGTGAACCGTTCCGGACGAAGCAGCATGCGAATCGCTTCGGCTATGGAAGAAGGATTATAAAGCGTACCGAACGGATTCAGATCGGTCTTGAATTTGTTTTCCTCCAACTTCTTTCCGATATTCTCGGCAAAGCAGGAACCAAGCAAAACCGTTTGCTCCGTATAGGAAAATGTAAACGGGGCTTTCGGGATGGAGATGCGGGTATAAAATTCCATATTGTTAATGTGTTTTTGAGGAATGACGGCTGTTTTTCGACATTCAGTTTTTATTCTTGTAGCAACCAATCTGTACATATTCGTTGATGTCCATGATGGTATGTTTTTGAATATCTGCCGCAAAGATAACCATTCAATTCCTTAAACTGCACTATTATGGTTAAGATATGTTTTCTCGCTGTGCTATTGCTCTCGGATGATGGTGGGCGATGAACTCATAGAAGCAATTTTTATGAATGACCACTTATGCTATTACAATCCTATTTGTATTATGGTGTAAAAGTTACGATAGACCAAGTTCTCAAGTGAATTTTATTTTTCTCAAGGGAAGTTGCTTTGCACAGGGAGGGTAGCAAATGTTTTGTTGGGTAGTGGGAAAGGGGTTTTTGCCGTTTTTAGCCTATTTTTTCGCTGTTTTCTCAAAAATGCCGTTTTTCTACTTTTAGTATTACTTGAATAAATGTGCGTAAATTGTTATGGGTGAGAATTATATGCTTGTTTATGGGAGATGACGAAAAAGGCCGTTTTTGAGGGGTGAAAACGGCTTGTTTTTTGCTTGTAACTTATTGGGAATAAAATAGATAGGGCGATAAAACCAAAATGACTAAAAAAACGTACGTTTAGATTCGTCATTTTTCAGCTACAAAAATACGCATACTTTTTAAACCTGCAACCCTTTTCTCCAAGAAAATTTCTTTTTCTATATTCTTTCTTATCAATTAGATAGCTTATCAAGTACAAACATACCGCCTTTTTACCACGAACCTCCTGTTGCCCTTCCAAAAATGACTAAAATAAACGTACGTTTTCATTATCAAAATACATACGTTAACATTCATCGGAGTTGTATACATTATATAACAAATAGGTTTTATTACTAATTAAATTATTAAATTATGAACAAGAGATTTTCTACTCTTTTGGCTGCCGCACTGGTAGCCGGTGGACTGTCCGCTAATGCTGCTGATGTTAAGACACATGCTGAGCGTTTTCAGAGTGTAGTTCCGGCAGAAGCTGTTACAATGGACGAAGCACAAGAAGGTTATTATTATCATTTGGGTGATGCTAATAACTATTTAGGTTTTGTGGTAACTGATGATGCGACTTTTTTACGTTCGTACCCGATTGCACAGGGTGACGAATTGTATGTAAACTCAATGGACTCTGCTTTGTGGGAACCGACTATTACGATTGCCAACAATGCTAAATCATTCAAGTTTACAAACAAATTCAACGGTGAAGTGCTGGCTGTTAAATTCGATGCAAAAGACAATACGGCTGTTTGGGTAGATGCTGAGACTGAAGGAGCTGTGTCTTCTTTTACTTTTGATAACGAAAATCATCTGATCTGCTATTCCGGTACTAAAAAGTATGCATTGAAAGTTGAAGCTGGTAAAAAAGCTCAATTTGTGGAATGGAAAGATGCTGATAAAAGCACTTACGGAACTGTAAAGTTATTCACACCGGAACAAAAATTACAGTCTGCTAAAGATTTGAATGCAATCAGCAACGGCTCTTTCAAATTGAAGGTGTTGGATGTGGTTACAGACAAGAGTGCCGATTTCCTGAATGGCTCGGAACTGATCGCTTATGATGCAAAATACGGCTCTATGGAAAAGGGGGTATATCTGCAGATTAAAAACGCAACAAAAGCCAATACGAGAGATGCCGGAGAAGGTCAGCAGCTTGCTAAAGATGGAAAGACAGCTTTGAAGAACAAACACGTATTCTTGGTAGTTGATACTGTCTTCAATTCCGGTACAGCATTCAATGACTCTATCGGTGGTCGTGGCTTACAGATTGCTTCCGATACTATCACTTGTCAATGGGAGGGAAATGGTGCTTCAGTGGATCAGACTAAATCTGATTTGTATGATGCCGGCAAATATATAGTAACTAAGTTACCAGATGCTACTAAAAAATTGTCTTTGGATGAAGGTGCAGATCTGCAGGTTGCTAAAGGTCGCTTTGCTGCAAACTATCGTTTCTATATTTATAAGAACGTGGCTAAAGTAGGTGTAGAAGGCTTTACTGTAAAGGTTGACTCTATTCCTTCCATCATTACAAAGAATAGTAAATATGGAACTCGTGGTGCTACTGATTATTATCAGGGAGCAGTTCAAGATTCTGTAGGTTATTTCGCTATTGCAAGAACTGGTACAGGTAATCCGGGTCTGTTCACTATTGTAGATTCTACTACACTTTCTAAAGGTGTAACAGATACTTATGCAACTCTTTCTACTGCTGATGGCAAACTGGCTACATTAGAAAAGGGCGTTTACTCAATCCAGGTAAAAGGTGGAAATGTAATTGCAGCAGCTTTGATTGCTAACAATCCGGATGCTACAGATCCTGCATTTGTAGGCTTAACAAAAGCAAGTGAATTGGTTCCTGCCACTCAATTTGCTATTGAAGGCAGAAACGGACGCTACTCGGTTGTAAACCGTGAAAATGGCGCTTCTCCGTTCGATCAGGCAAAAGTGTATATTTATGCAACAAGCACAGCTGGTGAATACACTGTAAGTGCCAAAGATAAGATTACAAATGCAACAAAAACGTATGTAATTACTAAACTGGATGTAGATACAGACAATGAATATTTGGGCTATAAGCACTTTACTAAAGATGAAATTGCCAACTACATTATTAAGTTGAAATTCAACACAGCTTTCGGTGGTGATAACTTATATGTAGTAAAGGGTGCTAATGACAGATTGGCTGTTGCCGACATCGATGCTGCCGATCCTATCGAATTTAGCTTGCGTCCGGCTGCAACAGATACTACTGATGCAGGTGGAAAGGTTACAGACAAGACTGTTAAATATGGTGATAACACTTTGGAACGCACTGCTTATCATTTGCATGCTGTAAACGACGATGCAACCGTATTGACTTACGATCCGCAGTCACAGGTGTTCAAGATGGTTGCTTTGGATAAGAGCGATGATAAGAAGAATGATGGTAAAGTAGGCTATGCAAAGAAAGACTCTATCTCTATGCCGGTATTGTTCAGACTGACTGTTGATAATCAATATCAGTTGCTGCTGGCAGATACAGCCTATTATGATCCTAAGACAGTTGGTAGCAAATTGGCTGCAAACGAACCGTCTCATGTTGCTTACTACAAGGTAGACAGCTTGCGTATGGGTCAACTTAACGTTGCCGGTTCTGGTGCTTCTGTAATCATGTCTGATTTGAATGCTGTTCCTGCCGGTTACTTCACTCTGGAATTACCGGATGATGCTGCATTCGTCGATCCTATCAAAGCAACTCCTTCTCACAACAGAATCGCTTCTGCCCGCAACACGACATTGGCTATTTCTATGAATGACAGTAAACAGGGTGTGTTGAAAGCTGAAACAGAACTGAAAGCTGATGCTTTTGTCGAATCAGATTTCTCTATGTTCATCGACACTGCTAACATGGATAACCAGAAGGGTGAAAAACCGTTGTTCTATATCCTGACAACTCGTGGTTTGGATGCTGAAGCTGTTGCAGACGGACAGGCTATGTATATGGCAAGCAAGGATGGATCTTCTGTAGAATTCATCAAAGCTAAACAATTCGGTGAAGCCGGTCGTGACTCTCTGTTGGTTTACGCAACAAAAGCGAATGAACAAGACGCTAAGTTGAAATTGTCTGACAACTATGCAACATTTGCATTTGCAAGCACTTCAACGAAGGGTGAATATAAAATCCAGAACGTTAAGAACCAGAAATATCTGGCACAGACGAACGGTATACTGAATTTGGCTGGAATTTCTCCTTATTCTGGTCTTGCATTCACTGTTGACGCTGTTGAAGCTCCTACCGCAAACGAAGGTGTTGAAGTTTCCGAAGTAACCGTTATCGCTGGCGAAGGCCAAGTAACGATTGCTGGTGCTGCCGGCAAGAAGGTTGTTATCAGCAATATCTTGGGCCAGGTAGTAGCTAACACGGTTCTTACTTCCGACAACGCTGTAATCGCTGCTCCTCAGGGTGTAGTCGTAGTAGCTGTTGAAGGCGAAGAAGCTGTAAAAGCTATCGTTAAATAACTAAAGATATTATAATCAATAATTCTAAAATGTTTGACCGCGTGCCGTGAAAACGGCAATTACCCTGCGACAGGTGAACAAGCGGTCAGATTTAATATTAATAATACTAAAGTATATTGAAATTAAAAGTTCAATGTAGCCTGTAGCCCTGTGAAGGACGAAAGCATACAGAAAAC
>NZ_JACOOJ010000004.1 GCF_014287585.1 Parabacteroides hominis
ACCGAAGGATTTGTCAACAAATTAAAGATGATTAAAAGAATGTGTTATGGACGAGCAAGCATAGAACTTCTCAAAAGAATGATGATTTGTGTATAAGGCAGCAAATGTGAACAAGACCCAATAAATTTTCCCGCAGGGGTAATATTTTTTAATAATCTTATACATGCTATAACGCTGATTGCCAACACTCTTTAAATAAGCTGTTTTTTAGGGGGATATTGTCGGTTTTGACAATTCGGAACGGGATAGGTAAAGGCCGCTATCGGTCGTTTTTATATATAATATGGAACAATTTAGTATCAAGCATCCCGCTTTTCCATTTCGGCGAGCGGAGCAGGTGCGTGCCGCCAAAGCCAGTACGAAGTGGGCCTGGAGACGCTCTCGGACTACCTCGAAGCGCAGGCTTTGTGGCAGCAGGCTTATGAAATGCAGGTCGATGCGCGTTTTCAGCTCTATTTGAATTATGTCGGTTATCTCAAAGCAGCAGGGGTGTTGTATGATTCCGTTCCTTATCTGTCGAAGGAAAAATGACGAATCGAGAGCAATGTAATAAATATTACCTATCAGTTGATAGATAAACCTTATCCTTGCATCCGGTGTTAGTATATAATAAATGCTTACATTGCACAAAACTCATTTAAACCGGAAATCCCATGAAAGAGAAAATCGATCAGTTGGCGGCGCTCAATCACCAGGCAGAGTTAGGTGGTGGAGAAGACCGGATCGCCAAGCAGCATGCGGCAGGGAAATTGACTGCCCGTGAACGTATTGAACTGCTCCTTGAAAAAGGAAGTTTCGTCGAAGTAGACAAGTTCGTCACCCACCGTTGCACCGAGTTCGGACTCGAAAAACAGCGTCCGTTGGGCGACGGGGTGGTAACCGGCTACGGGATGATAGGTAAACGCACGGTTTTTGTCTTCGCCCAAGACTTCACGGTCTTTGGCGGCGCCCTTTCCGAAACATATGCGCGTAAGATTTGCAAGATTATGGATATGGCGATGCAATTGGGAGCTCCGGTGATCGGCCTGAACGATTCGGGCGGGGCGCGTATCCAGGAAGGCGTCCGCTCGCTGGCCGGATATGCGGAAATATTCCTGCGCAACTCGCTGGCTTCGGGTGTGATCCCGCAGATCAGCGCCATCATGGGGCCGTGTGCCGGAGGAGCCGTTTATTCGCCTGCGCTGACCGATTTTATCTTTATGGTGAAAGATTCCAGCTATATGTTTATCACAGGCCCCGAAGTCGTGAAGAGCGTGACGCAGGAAGAAGTGACCATGAACGAGCTGGGCGGCTCGGAAGTGCACAGCACGAAATCGGGCGTTGCCCATTTCACCGCCGACAACGACATGGAATGTGTCATGAAGATACGCGAACTGATGTCCTTCCTGCCGAATAACAACATGGAGGAACCCCCGTTTGTCCCGACTACCGACAGCGCGAACCGCATCGACGAAAACCTGAACAACCTGGTCCCGACCAATCCGAACCAGCCCTACGACATGCGCGAACTTATCGTTTCGGTTGCGGATGACAACAACTTCTTCGAAGTGCAGGAAGAATACGCCCGCAACATCCTGATCGGCTATATCCGCCTGAACGGGAAGACGGTCGGGGTCGTCGCCAACCAGCCGGCAGCTCTCGCCGGGACGCTCGATATCAATGCGTCGGTCAAAGCCGCCCGCTTCGTCCGTTTCTGCGACGCGTTCAACATCCCGTTGCTGACGTTTGTGGACGTGCCGGGCTTCCTGCCGGGCGTCAACCAGGAATATGAAGGCATTATCCGCCACGGGGCCAAGCTGCTGTACGCCTATTGCGAGGCGACCGTCCCGAAAGTGACGGTTATCACGCGCAAGGCCTACGGAGGCGCCTACGACGTGATGAGTTCCAAGCATATCCGCGGCGATATCAATTTTGCCTATCCGACCGCCGAGATCGCCGTGATGGGGCCGGACGGCGCCGTCAATATCCTTTTCCGCAAAGAGCTGAAGAAAACCGAAGACGTAGAGAAGAAACGCAAGGAGTTGCAGGACGATTACCGCGAGAAATTCGCCAATCCGTACCGTGCCGCCGAGTTGGGATATGTCGACGAGATCATCGAACCGTCGGTAACCCGCCCGCGCCTGATCCGCAGCTTCGAGCTCTTGGCCAACAAACGGCAGTCCAACCCGCCGAAGAAACATTCCAATATTCCACTTTAAAACGCAGCTGTTATGATTAAGAAAGTATTAGTAGCCAATCGCGGCGAGATCGCTATGCGCATCTTTCGTACCTGCCGCGTGATGAATATCCCCACCGTTGCCATCTATACGCATGTCGACCGTGGCGCCCTGCATGTCCGCTATGCCGAAGAAGCCTACTGCATCTCCGAGGATGAGTCCGACACTTCTTATCTCAAACCCGAACTGATCCTCTCGATCGCCAAGAAAACGGGAGCCGCCATCCATCCCGGTTACGGTTTCCTGTCGGAGAATGCCGATTTCGCCCGCCGTTGCGAGGAAGAAGGCGTGATCTTTATCGGTCCGAGCGCCGACGTGATCGCCCGTATGGGTGTCAAGACCGAGGCGCGTAAGATTATGGCGGCAGCCGGTGTCCCGATCGTCCCCGGAACGGAAGAACCTGTCTCCGGCCTCGAAGAAGCCCGCCGCGTGGCAGTCGAAGTCGGCTACCCGATCATGCTCAAAGCCCTTGCCGGAGGCGGTGGAAAAGGGATGCGCCTGGTGCGCGACGAGGCCGGGCTGGACGAGGCTTTCCGCCTTTCCCGTTCCGAGGCCGCCAATTCGTTCGGCAACGATGCCATCTATATCGAAAAATATATCGAACATCCGCATCATATCGAAGTGCAGGTGTTAGGCGACAAATACGGGAATGTGATCCATTTGTACGACCGCGAATGCTCCATCCAGCGCCGCAACCAGAAAGTGATCGAAGAAGCCCCGTCGCCCTTCGTCAAGGAAGAAACGCGCCGGAAGATGTTAGAGATTGCCGTCGAAGCCTGCAAGAAGATCGGCTACTACAGCGCCGGGACGCTTGAGTTCATGATGGACAAGGACCAGAATTTCTACTTCCTCGAAATGAATACCCGCCTGCAGGTGGAACATTCGGTGACCGAAGAGTGTACCGGTGTCGATCTGGTGCGTGACATGATCCTCGTCGCAGCCGGCAACCCGCTTCCCTATAAGCAGAAAGACATCGAGTTCCGCGGAGCCGCCATCGAATGCCGCATCTATGCCGAGGACCCGGAGAACAACTTCATGCCGTCGCCCGGAATCATCAAGGTGCGCGAAGCCCCCGAAGGGCGCAACGTGCGCCTGGACAGCGCCGCCTACGCCGGTTTCGAAGTCTCCCTCCATTACGACCCGATGATCGCCAAGCTGTGCGCCTGGGGCCGTAACCGCGAGTCGGCCATCTCCAACATGGTGCGCGCCCTCCGCGAATACAAGATCTTGGGGATCAAGACGACGATCCCGTTCCACCAGCGTGTGCTGCACAACGCGACATTCCTTTCCGGCAACTACGACACGACCTTCATCGACACCAAGTTCGACAAGGAAGACCTGAAACGCCGCCAGAGCAATGACCCGCTTGTCGCCGTGATCGCTGCCGCTATCAAGCATTTCGAGCAGGAGAAGGAAGCAGCCGCACGGGCAACGACCGTCCCGCTCGTCGGAGAATCCCTGTGGAAGTATTACGGCAAGTTACAGATGACGGCCAATAATTATTAAAACAACATCCTTGTCCCCGCACTTGATGCGGGGCCGCAAAGGAACTGTCGGGATAAAGGCAGTGTCCATGCGATCCCGCGTCAGGCGCGGGAACGAGGTAAGTAAGGAGGAACTTATTATGTCAGCAAAAGCATTAGCGACCTATTTCGCAACAGTAAACGATATCCCTGATACCGAATTTAAAGTGGAAATTCTCGAAGACGGCCCCGTAAAGAAGGTTTCCGTCAACGGCAAAATCTACGAAGTGGACTATAATATGGGAGGCGACACGATCCATTCGATCATCCTGAACCACAAATCGCACGGCGTCCAGATCTCGAATATCGGCAACGACGTCTATGAGGTAAAGAATAAAGGCGATTATTTCCAGGTCCAGGTGATCGACGAATTGAAGAAGATGCGCCAGTCCCGCATCCGTTCCGCCGCCGCCGGCCGCCAGGTGATCACCGCCCAGATGCCGGGCGTGATCCTCAAGGTCAACGTCAAGCCCGGCCAGGAAGTGCAGGCGGGAACTCCGCTCTGCGTGCTCGTCGCCATGAAGATGGAAAACGAGATCCGCAGCCCGATCGACGGTGTGGTGAAGGAAGTGTATATTAACGACGGCGACAAAGTGTCTGTCGGCGATAAAATGTTAGTGGTAGAATAGTTTTTTGTTCTTTTTGTGATTTTCATGGTGGTGAAAGGGAGGATCTCCGAAAAGATTCTCCCTTTTGTTCGTTTTATTTTTGACATTTCTTTTTGCCCTGTCTTTTTAAATTCTTACCTTACCCGCCAGTTCCGAAAAGGGACGGATTCCGACAAAGGGCCCAAAAAAATAAATTGGACGCTTTGCCGGGTGACAAAAGCATCAAAAAAATAATTTGGGCCTTTCGCGAGCGGAAAAGCCTCGAAAAAAATAAAATGGAAGCTTTTTCGCCCGACAAAGGTCTCAAAAAAAAAATTCGGGCACTTTTTCGCCCGGCAATGGGGCCACACCGGAAAACGGGTTTGTTGTCGGGCGGCAATGAATTGAATATAAATCTTTAAATCGAAAAAACATGAAACAAATCATCGATTTCAACAAAACAAAGTTAGCGGCAGAAGCCTCTTACCAGTTCCATCTCGGCATTCAGGCGCGCATCAAGAAGGAAACGGCTGATAAATTGGAGATCACCGAAGAAATCGTTCGTTACGACAACGGTATCGCGCGTATGGATCGCGCCCTTGAATGCTTGTCGAAAAGCGCGTTCACTGCCAAAATGAATGTAGCGGACGGCAAACGCGATAAAATTATCAGGATTTTACAATCACAAGTAGCATCCCCGGAGGTTTATCCCGATGTCGAGGATCAGGAAGCCTGCATGCATTTGAATATCCTGCTCGAATCGTATAAGGACATTGCGAATGCCGCACAGGAAAAAGAAACCGGCATGTGCCGCAACCTGATCCAGGATTTCAGAAGCGATGCCTTTAAAGCGGATGTTACGAAACTGGGCCTCGACAAATGGGTGACACGCTTGGAAGAGGCCAACGAAGAGTTCGACGCAATGGTCGAAAACCGCATCTCTGAAAACCAGACGAAGGTCACCGGCGGTGTAGCCGAACCTCGTAAACAAACGGAACTGGCATATGAAGATATTGTGGCAAAAGTCAACGCCCTGGTGCGTGTCTATGGCGAAGCCAAATATGCCGATTTTATTGATTATGTCAATGCCCGTATCGCTTACTTCAAGACGATCCTAAGCCATAAAGGTATCAAACAACCGTCCAACCCGCCGAATAATCCGGATATCCCGTCATCGGGCGGAGAGGAAGAACGCCCCGGCGAATTGTAAGCCGTTATTTAGATTGAATTGTCCGTTTTTAAGATAACACCGGTTATTCATTTTGGAATGGCCGGTGTTGACTTTTTTGTCTTGCACAAGTCAAGGCGATTCGTTAGTTTTGCTACCATTATAAAACAAAAATGTTTTATGTCTAATCTAAAAATATAGATTTATGAAAAAAGTTTTTACATCGATTAGTATGGCGCTATGCCTCATGGCGTCTTCCTTTACCACCTCTGCACAGACTGCACAACTCAGCGAAGCGCAGAAAAAAGAAATCCAGAAAGAAGTATTGCCGGTCGTATTCGAACAAATCAAGCAGCAAGCCGGCCTTGACATCCTGGGTTGGGCACAGCCGCAGTTGACTTCGGATTTCATTGGAAGTTTGCCAGTATTGAATGCTCAGAGTGGTCTTCGGGCTACAGAGCCTACAGCTTTTAATGTCAAACCGGATAGCATTATGGTTAATGTTGCTGCTATACCGGATATTCCTCCTGTAATGGTAGGCATGATGGGGGATATCAAAGTATCATTTGACAATCACAAGAAGATCATAGTCCCTCTGATAGGGGAAATGGTATTCGGACGCGGTGTTGAAATCGAAATGCCGGGTGTTATCAATGTTACATCTTCAAAACTTGGCGAACTGGCGGTAATCAATATCACGACTACCGGTGGAGAAGGCGATTTAATCCCGTTCACGATGGATATGACGATTTCTATAATGAATTCGGAGGTAACGCCAATGTTAGGCATCTCTTTTACGCAGAATACGACAACACATGCGTTTGAAGCGGCAGTGGATCTCCAGGCTGGTATGAGAGCTATCATGGAGTTGATAAAAGGTTTCAGTGGAGAGACAACAGAGACTGAAGAACCGGCTTTGGACTATGTCGTAAGTATTAATCTGCCAGGGATGTTAGCTACCGGTGAGCTTCCGGTTTCTCTTTATGGCATACTGGAATCGGCTCCTGATAACAGAATCCCGATGGGAGATGCTGCTGTTGCTCTTGATCTCACTGGTAAAATGCCGGTTAAATATATAGGTCTTACCTCTTATGAAAATGCAGTAGCTAAGGGATGGCGCAAACTTTGGTTCAATATGGAACAGAAGACGGCTCAGGATCTGGTCTTGACGATCGACAATTATGTTTATACGACAGAGGCAAAGACCGATTCCGCTTTTGGTGGTAAGACAATCATTA
The DNA here is from genome assembly GCF_014287585.1 of Parabacteroides hominis. Taxonomy (GTDB): domain Bacteria; phylum Bacteroidota; class Bacteroidia; order Bacteroidales; family Tannerellaceae; genus Parabacteroides; species Parabacteroides hominis. Next base: position 6,733 of record NZ_JACOOJ010000004.1, read on the forward strand.
CCATGAGCGATTATTCAAAAAGCATGACGCTGACAAACGCTCAATCTGCCCTGAGATCTGTGATCGATCGTGTCGTTTCCGAATTGGCTACAGAAGGCAAAGCATCTATGTATGAGATGCAGATTTCAACAATTGTGGGTGATATAAATGCTGATGGCATACTGGATAATAAAGATGCAATGCCTGTCATGGATATTCACGTGACACCGTCTGTTTCCGGTACGAACATGCTTGCTGCTATCAATATCAAGTCTTATGATTATGATGAAGAAACTGGAATTCCTACCGTTACGGAAATGGATGTGAATGCGGCTCTCAGCATGACAAGCGAAGTGATTAAAGTCGATGTCGTACCGGCTGGTGCTGCGGCTCCGCTTGCAAGCGCTTATTTGAAATCGAATGCGTTCGGCGTCGTAACAAGCAACGATGATATCACAATCAATACCGTAAAAGTAACGCCGGTAGACGGTGGCATCTATATCGACAATAGCGGAAAGGCAACCTATCGTATCGTTAATATGAGCGGTGCTACGATCGCTAACGGAACTGTTTCGGGTGACAACGCTTACATCTCTACCTCTTCTTTGGCAAAAGGCATTTATGTAATTGTCGTAACAGAAAATGGCGTCAGCCAGTCTGTGAAATTCGCTCGTTGATTCAGGTTTTGATCTGGAATATTTCTTTTTTAAGTGGCGCCGGTTGTTTCTTCGGAAATAACCGGCGTTAACTTTTTTCCTTTGTTTCTCACATCTCTATTCTGTATCTTCACGTCGTTTTTATGTATAATTTAAATAGAAGTTTATGAAGAAAAATCTGTTATTTGTGTTTACGATGTTGTGTGCGTTGAGTTTCTTCACCGCCTGTAGCGATGATGACAACAAGAAGAATGAACCGGAAGGGGCAGTGCTGTTGAAGGGCACACAGACTTACAGCGCCGAAAAGCTTTCTCTCAAATATGGAGACAGCCCGCTTTTAGGTAAAGCGATCATATTTGCGACCGAAGATGGCAAAACCGGAACGATTAAGATGGAAGGTGTGTTTGATCCGAGTATCATCGAAGACCTGTTGCCTTCAAAGACTGAGCAAATGGTGTCATTAGCTCCGGGTGTTGTTCCGGGTGAAGTAACAACTATGTTTAATGTCAATCTGACTCAGGATGGAAATAAATACACATTCGAAGGCACAGACTCCAACAACGGCCGCGAAATGAAGTACGCCGGTACGGTCGATTCCACCTCCATGACCTTGGCCGTCAACGTCACGATGCCAAAGAACGATCTGTTGGGGACTTGGAACTTGGCTCCGATCATTCCCGGCGAAAGTGCAGCAGAGGCAAATAAATCGCAACCTCTGACGATGTCATGGGTTTCTTCCACGCCTATAAAAATAGATTGGAATTGGATTGATCCGCAGATGCCTGCAGGGACGATGATGGAGATGCCTGTTGATAATGTCGTTAAATTGTTGAGTAGCCTTTATGCATCTCCTGCATTGGCCGGAGCTTTGGAAAGCATTACTTTCCAGACTGATGGTAATATTGTTGCTTCTTATAAGTCGAAAGGACAGGCCGATTGGCAAACTTCTCCCACTAATTTGGCTCAATATTACATTAAAGACAATAAGATGTTTGTCCAGTTGAATATCGACAACATCATTGCCACGGTGATGGCTAATAAAGGTACAAAAGCCTCGACCAAAGCCGGCTTTGTCGATATCATTAATGGATTTGCTTCTCTTTTGTCGAAAGGGGTCCCTATGAATTATGCAATCAAGAGTGATGCGGCTACTATTTCTGTAGACCAGACATTGCTTCTTCCGTTGCTGTCGTTATTGGCTGATGAAACGATTGTCACATTGCTTCTTCCCAATATCCCGGAAAACTACCAGACTGCTGCCTCTGAAGTATTGAAGCAATTGCCGGAAATCATTAAAAATACAACAGAAATGAATGTTTCTCTACATTTGGTAAAGAAGTAAGAAAGAGCTGTTAGTATTCGGATTATTTCTGTATAGGGCTTAGGCTCTAATATATAAACCCTGCAAAGGCGATGATTTATCGACCGCTTTTGCAGGTTTTTTTATAATCTTATCTCGGTGCTTTCTGATACAAATAAATCGCGATAAACGTATACAATATATTGGGAATCCAAGCAGCCATTGCAGGGCTTAGGCTGCCGTTGATGGCGAAGGTCGATGTGACGGTGGTGAAGAGGATATAGGAAAAACTCAGTGCCAGTCCGATACCGATGTTCAATCCCATGCCTCCTTTGATCTTGCGGGAGGAGAGCGAGGCCCCGATGGAGGTCAGGATGAAAGCGGCCATGATGGCGGCAAAACGTTTGTGATATTCGATCTGGAACGTCTGGATATTGCCGATCCCCCGTCTCTTCTGGCGGTCGATATAGGTGGACAGTTCGGGAGATGTCATCGTCTCGCAGTCGTTGACCGAGATCAGGAAGTCCGAAGGGACGATCGTCAACGTGGTGTCCATGCGGCTTCCCTCGGTGATATGCTCGCGCATCCCGTCGAAGTCGCGGATCATGTAATCGATCAGCGTCCAGTTGTAGAGCGAATCATATTTGATGGAGTTTGCCGTAAGGCGTGAAATCATCTTCTTGTCCTCGAAATGCTCCAAAGAGAAACGGTATCCCATCCCGGAACGCGCATCATAGCGGTCGAAATAGGCGATTACGCCCGGCTCGATCTCCAATTGGGCGGAACGGACATAGTCTACCTTCTTATTCTTGATATATTTGTTTTGAAAGTCGATACGCGTGGCATTGGCAGGCGGAATGATATAAGCGTTCAGCGCAAACGTACTGAGCGCAATGATCGCTGCCGAAATCGCGTAGGGCAACATCAGCCGCCGGAAACTCATCCCGCTCGCCAGCATTGCGATCACTTCCGAATTGTCGGCCAACTTCGAAGTGAAGAAGATAACGGCAATGAAAGTAAACAACGGACTGAACAGATTCGCAAAATAGGGGATGAAGTTCATGTAATAGTCGAAAACGATCGCTTTCAACGGCACGTCCGGACTCAGGAACTTGTCGATCTTCTCATTTATATCGAAGACAACCGAGATAGCGATAATCAGGGCAATCGCAAAGATGTAAGTGCCTAAGAATTGCTTGATGATGTACCAGTCTATCCGTTTCAGTTTGAATTTCATGTGACAGTTTGCTTATAACCGGTTTGATAACTGACGGACCATCTCACTCTTCCAGGTCGTGAAATCGCCGGCAATGATATGTTTGCGTGCCTCTTTGACGAGCCACAGGTAAAACGCGAGGTTATGGATCGATGCCAGTTGAAGTCCCAACATCTCGTTCACCTTGATCAGGTGATGCAGATACGCCTTGCTATAACGCGTGTCGATAGCCGAATGAGCGTCCGGGTCGATAGGAGAGAAGTCGTTCTCCCATTTCTTATTGCGCATATTGATCGTGCCGAAGCGGGTAAACAGCTGTCCGTTGCGCCCGTTGCGCGTCGGCATGATGCAGTCGAACATATCGACACCCCGTTCGATCGCCTCTAAGATGTTGATCGGCGTACCGACTCCCATCAGGTAGCGGGGCTTGTCTTTCGGCAGGATTTCATTGACTACTTCGATCATCTCGTACATCTTCTCGGTCGGTTCGCCTACTGCCAGGCCGCCGATCGCATTGCCGTCCGCACCCTTTTCGGCTATATTCTCGGCAGCTTTCCGGCGCAGTTCCGGGTAAACACAACCTTGCACAATCGGGAAAAGGCTCTGCTGATAACCGTATTTCGGCTCCGTAGAATTGAAACGTTCGAAACAACGGTCCAGCCAACGCTCTGTCAGGCCGAGGGATTTCTTCGCGTATTCGTAATCGGCATCGCCCGGACAACATTCATCGAAAGCCATAATGATGTCCGCTCCGATGATCCGCTGGATATCCATTACCTTCTCCGGGGTGAACAGATGCTTGGAGCCGTCGATGTGCGAACGGAACATAGCGCCTTCTTCATGCAACTTGCGGTTTTCGGAAAGAGAGAATACCTGGAAACCACCGCTATCTGTCAGGATCGGCCGGTTCCATGTATTGAATTTGTGCAGTCCGCCTGCCTGTTCCAATATCTCCAGTCCGGGACGGAGATACAGATGGTATGTGTTTCCTAAAATGATTTGTGCGTTGATATCTTCCTCCAACTCGGTCATGTGGACACCTTTAACCGTGCCCTGCGTGCCGACCGGCATAAAAATAGGCGTTTCAATTACTCCATGATCAGTGGTAATCAGACCCGCCCTTGCATTTGATTTTGTGTCGTTATGTTGTAATTCAAATTTCATGGCTGCAAAGATAAAGAAAAGGCCTTACTTTCACAAATAAGGCCTCATAATATAGTCGGTTATAATCGTTAATCAGAAACCGAAATCGTCGACCTCGACTTCTTTGACTTCCTCTTCTTTAGGCTTCTCGACGAATTTATGTTCCACATTCGATTTGACGATGATGGCGCGCATCGGACGTACCGGGCAGATCGATTCGCATCCGCCGCATCCGATGCAGAGGTCGGGATCGATTTGCGGGATCGTCAGTGTCCCTTTGTATGGAACCATGTGTACGGCCTGGGTCGGGCAATGCTCTGCACAGGCGCCGCAGTCTTTCTCTTCTGTATTGACGACACAACGGCCTTTGAAGAAAGTGGCAATGCCGACCTGTGTCGTTGTCTTCTCTTCGACAGTCAGAGGCTTGATCGCACCGGTGGGACATACGTCGGAACAAACCGTGCACTCGTAATTACAATAACTGCTGATATAGGCCAAACGCGGTTTCAACATATAATCCAATCCGTATTCCAGCCCTGTCGGGCGTAAAACCTGGCTCGGACAGCGGACGACACAGATCTGGCATCCCGTACATTTATCTTTGAAACGTTCCAGGCTGATAGAACCCGGAGGCGTGAGGGGAGGCCATTTCTTTCTGCCTTTTCTGTTCATTTTCCCTTTTCCTTCTCCGGCAATCGCTGATACGATCGGCAACGAGGCGGCAACTGTTGCGCCTGTTGCCAGGAATGTACGGCGGCTGTTGGCGTTTGCCGGCTGGCCGGATTGCGATGCGGTCGGAAGTTGCAGACGATATTGCAAACCGCCTTTGGCACAGGAAGAAACACAATTGAAGCAATCTACGCAACGGGACGTATCGACCGTCAGGTTTTTGCTGTCGATCGCTTCCGCCTTGCAGGTATGTTCACAGTTTCCGCAATGCGTACAGGCTTCCTTATCGAAAGTTATGCGGAAGAACGAGTGGCGCGAAAAAAGGCTCAACAAGGCTCCGACAGGGCAGATCGTATTACAGAACAGCCGTCCGCGGAAAACAGTCATGACGATGAAAACAAGCAACGCGACAGTTGCCGCGATCAGACCGGAGACCGTCACGGTGCTGATCGTCACATGGAACAACGAATAGTTGTCCACTTTCATCAGCAGGTCGGCAAGTATGTTATTCCCCCACATCACGACCGGACGGAACAGGCTTGCCGCAATACGTCCGAAATTGCTGTACGGGTCCAAAAGCAGGCACAACCCGCTAAAACCGAAAACAGCCATGACCGCCGTAATTGCCAACAGCACGTAGCGAAGCCAGTTCATCGGCTTGTGGTAAGTAAAACGGCGGCTTCCTTTCTTCTTTTTCTTGCCGATGCAAAACAGACGGTTGATGATATCCTGGAATACGCCTGCCGGACATATCGTGGAACAATAAATACGTCCGAATACAAGTGCCAGCAAGAACTGGAAGACGATCAGACCGACCATCCCGCCCAACAAGGCCGGCATCAGTTGCAGATGCAGCAAGCGGTGTACACTATCCGGTAAAACTCCCGAAAAGTCTACGAAAAACAAAAGTATGGGTACAAAAAAGAGGATTGCGAGCAAAACTCTCAATCCCTTTAGATAATTCCGTTTCTTCATCAGATCTTAATACGTTTGATGTTTATTTTTTTCAGATCGGTAGAACCCAATTTAAGAGCTTCCCCTTTGCCCAGGTGTGAGACAGCTGCCATATCCAACTTTTTTACCTGATTGAACAATGCAAGAGCGGCAGTATCGACAGCTACGATATTCGGGGAAACGATCATTGATTTCAACATTGCTACGTCGGCCGCACTTTTTCCTTGCGGGCCGTTTTGGTGCATCATGCGGTAAGCATCCACGATGTGCAGCGCCGGCTTCTTCTGCCATGTACAGATGTCGGCGATGCACTGTTGCAAGTCGTTCTGGTGGAAGAAACGGCGATCCCAAACGATCCCCATCATATTCTTCATTGCGCACGATAACTTGGCGCCTCCGTGGTTCTTCAGGATGGGAACATTGATCCAGACATCCGCTTCGATCAGCGATTCGTGTATCTTGGCTTTCTTCAGCGTCACACCGTTGGGAATAGCTACTTCTTTGAAATATTTCTCGTCGTTGCCCGGCATGATGATACCGCCTGCTTCCTTTACGGCGGCGGCGATACCGCTTGTCTCGTAACATTTCTGCCAGTTGTCGCACGTATGGTCGAATACCGTCACCTTTTCGGCTCCTGCCTCGAAACATTTCTTTACGAGTGCCTTTACCAACCCCGGATTCGTATTTCCGGCGAGTTCCGGCGTACGGTCCCATCCGATATTGGGTTTGATAACGACTTTTTGTCCTTTCTTGATATATTTACCGATGCCGCCAAGCGCTTCTAACGCCTTGTCGAGCATGACTTCCGGTTCACCACCCATTACTGCTACCAGATCGGGTACTTGTTCTACTGCTACTGTATTCGAGGAGAGAGCAGCCTGTAATCCTTCAAAATTCAGAGATAAGGCTGCACCTGCTACAACACTGGTCTTAAGGAAATCGCGACGTTTCATCTTGTTCTATTGGTTTTATGTAGTTTATAAAAGTTTTAACAAAGGTAGATAATCTCCAAATATAAATTGTATATTTGACCTCCAAAAAAATCATAAAAGATGGATTTATATTCCTATGTTTCAATAGAATCCTTTGTTCGCGGATGCAAAGAGCCGAAAACGCCGGGAACATTCACCCTGCGTGTCCCTAATTTGCTATATGCCAAGCCGGACGAAATAACCGGATACGGTTTATCCCTGCTCCGCCGTTCGATCGTGTTGCATGAGGAGCAAAATGGTATCAAACAAGAGTTTAGTAAACAAAATATTCCTTTTTTCCGGGAGAACCGCCGGATGCTTATCGGGCCGGAGATCGAGATGTACGCCCTTTCCCTTTACCAGAACCCGGAGATCCCTTCCGGTATGGAGGAAAAGAAGGCTTCCTGTTTGCGGTTGGCTTTCGATTACGGGGCGTTGGGAGAGTATAGTTTGTCGGAGGATAAATATTTGCTCCGCTGCAAATACAATGAGGAGGAGAACCTGAACGCGTTTGTCTCTCAGATGGGGCAGGAGTATGACAAATTCTTTTACGATGAAGAGCATACCGGGTTCAAGCGGGATTCACGTTTCTTCTCGATGCTTTGCAATGCTTGTCTGGAAGTGCGGGAACCCCGTTGGGCTTCCGAACAGGAATGGCGGCTCGTGCAATTTTGCGATCCGGTAGAAGCCGGGTATGATTTTATGGGAGGTAACCTGATTCCTTATGTGGATTATGCGATCCCGTTCGAATGTCTCCACCGGATCGCTTTGGCGGACCTGACGGAGAACAGTTTGACATATAGTGCCCTGGCGGGATTCCTACAGAGTATAGGGTTGGCTCCCGACCGTTATTTGGAAGGGATGTTGGAGGAGTAATTAATGTTGATTAACGTTGTTTCGCTAAACTATTCAGGGGATGGAAGTGTTCACAATTCAAAGCGAAAGAATAATTTGGCTTTCTGAAAAAGTGGTGAGGAATAATATTATATCAAATAAGTGAGGTGCTATGACTAAGAATGATGTTGTTTCAGAGGCTGGTCAGATCTGGTCTTTGTTATCAGAAAGAAAAATTTTGTCAGTGAAGAGGATTGGGGAAATGACTCACTATCATGAGTCTTTAGTCTGTTTGGCTTTAGGATGGTTAGTAAAGGAAAATAAAGTCCGTCTGTTTGAAAAAAGCGGCGTATTGCATGCTGAGCTGAATATTTCGATTCCTGAAATGTATTATTAGACAGATCGGATTGATAAAAGCGATTTGCTCCGTGTAGTTCTCGTTTGCTCATCATGATCCCGCTTACGTTCGCTTTGATGTCGACGAGCGGGGAAAACGATTCCTGCTAATGCTTTATTTCTATATAAGAATGTTTCAACTTTTTTCTTTACGTGAAAATTTATTTTCATGCCGAAGAAAATTTATTTTCATGCTGGAGAAAATTTATTTTCATGCAAAGGAAACTAAATTTTCCCTGTGAGGAACTTTCTGCTGCGTTTGTGCTTTTTCTTCTTTCTTCAGCAGCCTTTCCTGCCACTCCGAAGAGTGAGGGATGTGGCGGTTACGGGCGAAAAGCGGAAGAGGTCATAAATCCCCGGTTATTCGGTAAGTTGTTAGCTATTTCATCCTTAGTGTGATAGCTTTTTGCATACGATTTAATTTATTGCGTTAAAGAGCGGAATACTAACATTTTCTTTAAATAAAATGGAAAGTTTAGCTATTGTGCTATAATTACTTTTCGTATCTTCACCGAAAAATAATTATTGGTTTTACGTTTTTTTAATTATTAAGTTGCTGGAAATATGGTAATAGCTTATTTAAGAGTAGGAACTTCAAACAAAGAGCTTCTGGAAGAACAGAAAGATGAGATTAAACGCTATGCTTCGGATCATAATATAAATATCGATAAGTGGATTACGGATGTCACTGTCGATAAAGGGAAGGAAGATGAACGTAATCTTGCTATGGTACTGGATCGTATGCAAAAAGGCGACAGCCTGGTTTTGTCGGATATTTCCCGCCTGGGACGAACTTTGTCGGAAGTCATGGAGATTATGGGGCGCTGCATGGAAAAAAGCGTTCAGATCTATAGTATAAAGGATCGGTATATCCTGGACCAAACATTGGACCTGCCGGTTATGGGAAGTGTGTTCAGACTGGTGAAGGAGATCGAACACAGTTTGATGTCCACCCGTACCAAAGAGGCCTTGAGTCATAAAAAGAGCACAGGAGGCCCGTTAGGCCGTCCGAAAGGATCGGCGGCCAAACAGTCTTTCCTGGATGCGAATAAAGAAGAGGTGATCAGTATGCTGGAACGCGGGGACACCGTTATGGAGATTTGTAAACGTTTTAATGTTTCCAGGAATACCTATTATATGTTCAAACGGAATTACGGACTCTAAAACCAGTCCTCGAACTTGATCCGGGATCTCATCCTACACTGATAATCGATATTTAGGATTACGAGGTCGGATCAAGTTCGTCATGACAAAACAGAATTTTGTTTGTTTTTATTCGAGTTCCACAACCGTAATGCCAGCACCTCCGAACTGGACATGTTCGTCATGATACTGGTGGACGCCTGGAACGGTGTGCAGGTAATCGCGTATCAACTGGCGAAGTATGCCTGTCCCGGTTCCGTGCAGGATACGGATGCGGGCAGCACCTACCTGTATGGCATCGTCCACAAAGTAAGTAACGGCCTGTAAGGCTTCGTCTCCTCTCATTCCTCTGACATCTATCTCCTGCTTGAAGTTCAATTTCTTTTCATGCATATCGTCTGCTGTCTGGACGCTGACGAAAGTGCTTTTCTGGATCTCTTTCTTGATCTGGCCTTTGCTGACCTTCTCCAATTGTTCCAGCTTGACCGTACTCTTGATCATGCCGAATGCCACGACTGCCTGCTTTCCCTGAACTTCCATAACGGTTCCGGCAGAGACCTGTCCTTTGAGGCGGACGTTGTCGCCAGCTTCTATGACGTCGCGGTTGAAGATTTGTTTGGAGGCCGGCGCGTTTTGTTTCTGCTTTTTACGTTCTTTGCGTTCCTGTAACTTTGCCATTTTGCGGGCGATCTTGTCGTCCTCTTCTTCGGCTGCTATCACAGATGCCTTGAATTCTTCCAGCGCTTTGCGGGCGAGCTTGGTCTGTTCCTTTTCCGCCTGTGCCTCTTTGATTTCGCGGATCGTGTTTTCGATCTTTGCGTTGGCTTCGGAAAGGATGCGCTGTGCTTCTTCCTTGGCGTTACGCATGATCTCTTTCCGTTGTTTGTTTACGGCTTCCAGGTCCTGCTCGTAGCGGGCGGTAATATCTTCCAACTTCTTTTCCTGTTGGCGGATATTCTGCCGCTTGCTTTCCCAATAGCGTTTGTCGCGAACGATATCCTGGAGGTATTTATCCATGTTGATATAGTCGGAGCCGACATTGGCCGACGCATCGGCTATGACATCCTCCGGCAGGCCGATCTTCCGGGCGATCTCGACGGCAAAGGAACTTCCCGGATTGCCGATCGACAGCTTAAAGAGCGGTTGCATCAGGTGTCGGTCATAGAGCATGGCGCCGTTGACGATCCCTTCCGTGTCTTCCGCGAAATGCTTCAGGTTCTGGTAGTGAGTCGTGATAACGCCGTAGCTGTGATTCCGGTTGAAACGGTCCAGCAGGGCTTCGGCAATCGCACCGCCGATCTGGGGTTCCGTACCGCTTCCGAACTCATCGATTAGGATTAAAGTCTTGCTGTTGCAATTCTTGACGAAAAACTTCATGTTCGTCAGGTGTGAACTGTAGGTACTCAGGTCGTTTTCGATACTTTGTTCGTCTCCAATGTCGATAAACAGGTTTTCGAATAATCCCGTCTTCGAACTTTCATATACCGGGATCAACAGGCCGCATTGCAACATATATTGCAGCAAGCCGACCGTTTTCAGGCAAACGGATTTACCACCTGCATTCGGCCCGGAGATAATCAGCAGACGCTTTTTCTCTTCCAAGAGAATATCCAGCGGGACGATCTGCTTGTTTTGTTTCTGTAACGAAAGGAAGAGCAGGGGATGTGCGGCGCGAATCCAGTCGATCTGCTGTTTGTCCTCAACAACCGGCTTGATTCCGTTTATCTGCTCGGCAAACAACGCTTTGGCACGGATGAAGTCGATCTCGGCCAGGAACTCGTAGGACTGCAGGATGTCGGGTACTAACGGACGGACGAAATTTGTAAATTCCGTCAGGATCTTCATGATCTCCCGGCGTTCGTCACCCTCCAGTTCACGGATGCGGTTGTTTGCCTCCACGACTACTTCCGGCTCGATGAAAACGGTCTTGCCGCTGGCCGATTCATCGTGCACGATCCCTTTGATCTTCCGTTTGAAAGCTGGAGCGACCGGGATCATCAGGCGCCCGTCGCGCATGGTGGGAGTAATATCCTTATCTACTACGCCTTCCGATTGTGCGGCACGTAATATTGATTGCAAGCTGCGGGAGATGCCGCTCATGGTGGCCGTGATCTCTTTTCGTATCTGCGCCAGGGCAGGAGAGGCATTGTCTTTCACCCGCCCGAACTTATCGAGGATCGCGTCGATCTTCCCGACCAGTTGCGGGAATACCAGGATATCGCCGGCAAGAGCGGTCAATGCCGGATATTTGATATCTTCTCCCTCTTCCAGGGAAGGGCGGAAGAAACGGATAATATCGTTGATTGTCTGGAGCGAACGTTTCAGGTCGAATAGCTCTTTTTCATCCAGCCAGGTTCCTTCGGGGCGTATCCGCTTCAACGAATAACGCACATCGAAAAAATAACTGGCGGGAAATTCGTCTTCTCCATGCAGGATGCGGACAAACTCATCGGTCTGTTCCAGACGTTGGGTTACGGTTTGATAATTGCCAGAGAACTCCATCTCTGCTACCCGCTCTTCTCCGAGCGGGCTTAAACATTTTTCTGAAATTAAACGGCGGACTTTATCGAAGCCCGTTTTCTGTTCGAAATTTTGCGGGTATATCACTTTCTTGTAGATGCTTTATTTTACTTCGACCGTCACAGACCGGCGAATGGTCGGACGGACGATGATTTCCATTTTGTTCTTACCCCTTTTGATATCGAACGTACAGGCATTGTTTCCGGACGGGTTGATATACGGGGCGTAATAATATAAATATGAGTAGGCTGCTTTATTTCCGGATTTCTGGATCGCATCGGCTACCTGCGGGTATTTGAATGTATCCCAGAACATACAACGTTTGAAACCGTTGACATCCGTAAACCGGGTTTTCGGATCGCGGTATTTCATCGTGTTGGTAATAAATCCTTTGTAAGCCGCGGAGAACTCTTCTGCCGTGTGATTCATTTTTTTGTCGTTGATTTTCTCTACAATATCACGTGGGCGTAGGCCGGCTGCATAGGCAGGCGAGTTTTTATCGACGTCGGCTACCTGTTCCATACGGTCGATATCGTAACTCAGCCCCGTATAGTTGTAGGTTTTCTGATTGACTTTGAACGGCACGTTACGCTGATATTTGACGTACGGATATTGCATGCACATCAACGGCGCATGGATACGGGCATATTCATCTAAGCGGTATGAGTCTTCCAACAGTTCGTTTGCTTCGCATTCCCACAAGATGCGGCCCGGTACGTCACGCTGGTCGATCAGGCGGAAACCGAACTGGAGCAGGTACTCCGCTTCCGCTTCTGCAGACATCGAGTTCAGGAACGGGAATGTCTCCATTTTGCTGTGATTGAAGTTGTAGCGATAGATTGGCTCTTTTTCGACCAGGATCTTGTTCGCTCCTTTATAGTTCGGATTCTTATCGAAGAAATAGAAGGTCTGTACTATGATGTCGGGACGGTCTGTGTCGACTGTCATTCCTTTCTTGGTCAACTCCTTTTCGATGCTTTCGTTGATGGCCGTTTCCAGTTTGCTGTTATTTTCGTCTATGGCAGAGAAGGCGAAAGTTTTGAACTTTCCGAAATCTACAGGATCGGCTGTTACGGTAGTCTTGAACGGACAGACAAATTCCCGTTCGCTGGTCGTTTCGAGGCTGTACATCGAAAAAGCGGTGGCCAGTTGTTCTTCGGTAATCGCATTCCCTTTTTTGCATTCTTTTTTGACAAGCACCTGCTTAGCCGGGGTTGCCAGATTGCCGATCGTCAGCAATACCTCGTTTTTTCCGGCGGGATTCAACATTTCACCGATCTCTTCCGGGGAAATATCTGTCGTTTGCACACCATCGATAGCGATGATGATATCGCTTGTTTTAACACCTGCAAGCTCTGCCGGCGAGTAAGGGATGACACTGGTAATAACCGGTTTGCCTTTTCCCCAGTGGTCGCTTTGACTAATATCGTATGTAATTCCTAATCGGCAGATATTCCGGTTTTGGGCAAAACCGGTAAGAAATGCAAATAGCAGTAAAACTGACAAAATCGCTCTCTTCATAATTAATTCCTTATTGTTTTATTAATCTTATATTTTGTACTATGACAATAAATCATCTTTTACTACACAAAGGTAAAGATATTTTCGTTCTGTAAGAACAGTTGGCAGTATATTTGATGTTATATTGGTGATTGATATCGACAAGAATAGTGCCGACAGACAGGCCGTATGACCGATATTAGTATGATATCTTATTGACAATTAGATAGTAATGAAAATATATAATTGATTATGAACAAGATGAATTTTAATAGTAAGAAGGAAACTGCTGACAAAAAAGAACGCCAGGGTGCTGATGAAGCGACAAAATTGCAGAACGAACAAGTAAATGCGGCAGAAGAAAATGCCGCATCTGACAATGTGACGGATGAAGGTTCGGAACAGAAGGAGCTGGAAGAACTTAAGAAGAAGTATGACGAACTGAACGATTCCCACCTGCGCCTGATGGCCGAGTTCGACAACTACCGTAAACGTACATTGCGCGAAAAGTCCGAACTGATCAAGAACGGTGGCGAAAGTGCTTTGACCCACCTGCTCCCTGTCGTCGATGACTTCGAACGCGCTTTGCAGAATATCCGTTCGGCTGAAGATATAAAGGCCGTTACGGAGGGAGTGGAACTTATCTATTCGAAATTCATGTCTTACCTGTCTCATCAGAATGTAAAACCGATCGAAACTGTCGGCGAACCGTTTGATGCTGAAACGTCTGAAGCCGTCGCCATGATTCCCGCACCGGAACCCGATATGAAGGGCAAGGTTCTGGATTGTGTACAGACCGGTTATTCTTTGAACGATAAGGTGATTCGCCACGCTAAAGTCGTGGTTGGCGAATAATACGACAGGATAATGAGCAAATAACAACAGACAGATACGAAGATGGCTAAAAGAGATTATTACGAAGTGCTGGGCGTCGAGAAGACCGCCTCGGTAGAAGAAATAAAGAAAGCTTACCGTAAGAAGGCGATTCAGTTCCACCCTGACAAGAATCCGGGTGACAAGCAGGCTGAAGAGAACTTTAAGGAAGCTGCTGAAGCGTACGACGTGCTGAGCGATCCTCAGAAGCGTCAGCGTTATGATCAGTTCGGTCATGCCGGAGTGGGAGGTGCTTCACAGGGTGGTGGCTTTGGCGGAGGAATGTCTATGGACGATATTTTCTCCCAGTTTGGAGACATCTTTGGCGGACATTTCGGTGGTTTTGGCGGGTTTAGCGGTTTTGGCGGCGGTTCACGTGGCGGTCGCCGGGTAAATCGTGGTTCGGATTTGCGTGTGAAAGTAAAATTGAACCTGAAAGAGATCGCTACCGGAGTCGAGAAGAAGATTAAGGTTAAGAAATATGTGACCTGTTCCAAATGCCACGGCAGCGGGGCGGAGGACGATCACAGTTCCAAGACTTGTGAAACTTGTCACGGCAGCGGTGTAGTCACCCGTATCGCCAATACGATTTTAGGACAGATGCAGACACAGACAACCTGTCCGACCTGTGGCGGTGAAGGAAAGATTATCACCAAGAAATGTAGCGAGTGTAACGGTGAAGGAATTGTGCGTGACGACGAAGTGATCACGATCAATATTCCGGCCGGTGTGGCAGAAGGCATGCAGCTTTCCATGAGTGGAAAGGGGAATGCGGCCCGTCATGGAGGCATTAACGGTGATTTGCTGATCCTGGTCGAAGAAGAACCGCATCCGGAACTGATACGTGACGAGAACGACATTCTGTATAACCTGCTGCTGAGTGTGCCTCAGGCGGCTTTGGGCGGCACGGTTGAAGTTCCGACCATCGACGGTAAGGCTAAAGTCAAGATCGAGCCGGGGACCCAGCCGGGTAAAGTGCTACGTTTGCGGAACAAAGGACTGCCGTCTATCAATAGCTATGGAACGGGAGACCTGCTTGTAAACGTAAGCGTATATATTCCGGAAACGTTGTCCGCGTCAGAGAAGGATATCATGAACGGTCTGGAAAACTCTCCTAATTTCCAACCGAAGAAATCTGTTAAGGAGAAGATTTTCGATAAGTTCAGACATATGTTCGATTAACATTCTGTGGCGTTTGGAAATAAAAAAGGCTGTGTCAAGGATTGCGACACAGCCCTTTTTATTTCCGCCATACGGATTAGCTTCCGGTCGTAAGTGGAAAAGGCCTTGTTTCAAAACACCGGTGTTTTATGCCAGGACTGTCACTGCAATCGCTTAAACTTGCTTTCCCATTTGATAGGCTTCTTCCATGGCAGGTTTACCGTTGATCTCTCCTTTGTGCCAAACGCCTAATCCGAACACGGTTCCTTTTATTACGGGATTTTCCAGACAGTCCAGGAATCCCTGGAAAGTGTCGATCGTGCGGAGCATTTTTTCCCGGTCGTCTTCGGCTGCCGTTACGATGAAATAAAATTCCTTGCCGTTCATCTCCGTGTATCTTCCGCAACAACGGTCTATCAGTGTTTTCATTTGGGCGCTCATCGTGTAGAAATAGACAGGGGTGCCCATTACGATTAAATCGGCATTCACCATTTTTTCGATGATCTCTGCCGCGTCGTCTTTTTGAGGGCACGGTTTCTGGTACAGGCTGCATGTGCTGCATCCCGTACAGTAATGGATTGTTTTGTCTCTCAGGAAAATCTTTTCCACTTCATGATTACTTTCTATCGCACCACGCATAAATTCGTCACAGAGTGTGTCTGAGTTGCCGCCGCGCCGGGGACTGGATGATAAGATCAATACTTTTTTTGCCATACTTGTATATTAGTTTAAATCGCTATTAAAAATGTTCCGGAGGAACGGATACAAAGTTACTGTGACGGGCTGGTTAGAATTGTATATGAATTACAGGGATAAATACCATTTTTACAGGATAAGGAGACGTATATCCCAATTCCCGGTCAACCAATGAAAATCTGAATTAGAACAGGAAACCGAGTGAAAAGCTCATTATGTTTGTCCGTTTTTCAATGCTGAGAGCTCCTTTTTGGTTGGCTTCGGTCTTACCTATCTCTCGGAAATCGGAAGCAACCTCATTCAAGCCGAATTCATAGCTGAAGTCAAGAAACAGGCGCCAGATACTGACTCCCAGTCCGGCGGCTATGCTGATCCCGAAAGGCGTGTTGTCATCTTCAAACTCTCGGGGCCTGTCCGTCATATCCGTGCTGTAGCGCGTCTTGTAATTGTATTTGATATTGGGACCGAACATCATGCTTAACGCATAGGGACCTTCTTTCACCAGATAATAACCGACCATCACCGGTACTTCGAGTGTGGCGGACTTATAGGTAATCCGGTTCTTGCCGATAGGCACTTGGGCGTTTGTTCCGCCAGGCAGGCTACTTTCCATCTGTGGTATGTTGAAACGTATGTCGCCTTCCGTATATTGCCACGCCAAACTGGGTTGAATATAGAAACGATCGATATTGACCCGCGCAAACGCGGCTGCCTGATAACCTACCTTATATTGTAGGCGTATATCTTCCATTTCCTGATTGTCTATCGTCAACGATTTGACAATTGGGAATGCGGCATTGACTCCGACTTTTCCTCCCCAGTTGAATGTCTTGTCTTCGATCTTGATAAACTTCTGGGCATCCGCAGGGAAACAGAATGGAAGAATCAGCAATATAAGGTAAATTTTCTTCATGACTATTTTTTCTTTCTGACCGACCAGCCGAACTTACCGACAAAGTCGCCCAATCCATAATATTTGCCATGAGAATAAGCCAGCAGGTCGGCACGCTGCATATCGAACGCTCCCGTTTCCGGATCCAGATATCTGTCGTCGGCCTGTACGTTCACCACGTCGGCGATAAACATATCATGGCTACCTAATGCCATTACTTCTTTTACCCGGCATTCGATACAGAGCGGGCACTCTTCGATGATCGGGGCGCTTACGACCGAGGCTTTTCCCGGCGTCAACTTCATCTCCTCAAACTTGGCATGATCTTTTCCCGAGTTGACACCGCACCAGTCGGTTGCATACGCCAGCTCGCGGGTTGTCAGGTTAATCACAAATTCCATATTCTTTTTCAGGATCGGATAGGAGTGGCGCTCCGGACGGACAGATATATAACACATCGGTGGATTGGTACAGACCGTACCCACCCACGCGACAGTTATAATATTGTATTCCGAAGGCTCAGAGCCGCAACTAACCATTACCGCAGGCAGCGGATAGATCATCGTACCGGGCTTCCAGTCATGCTTCATATCGGATTATTTAACGATAATGTCTTCTTTATTGATCTTGCGTTCGCAATAATGGCATCTGATCGTACCCTTCTCTTTGTCGATTACATCGAAACGGGTCGGCATAGGTTCATTATTGGTGATGCATTTCGGATTGTTGCATTTTACGAGCCCTACCAGTTCGTCCGGTAAGGTAACGGTCTTTTTCTCCACCACTTCGTAATCGCGGATAATGTTCAGGATCACGTTTGGGGCGATCAAGGCGATCCGGTTGATCTCTTCGTCACAGAAGAACTTGTCGGAGATCTTGATCACACCTTTGCAGCTCATTTTATTACTGTGAAAATTGTTACCGATCGTAATCGTATTATTCATGTTCTCCAGCCCCAGTAATTTGGCTACTTTAAACAACTGGCTGGGGGGGATATGATCGATGGCAGTACCATTTTCTAAAGCGGCGACTTGCAATTCTTTTTTCTTTTCTGCTGACATAGCTTTATTAATTGAAATTTGATGATTATAAATTGAAAATTAAGAAACAGGATTCTTAATCTTCAACGGAAATACCCAATACTTCGCAGATAATGGCTTGACGGGCGAACAGTCCGTTACGTGCCTGCTGGATATAGTAGGCTTTCGGATTATCGTCCACATCATAAGCGATTTCGTTCACGCGAGGCAGCGGATGCAGGATGCGCAGGTTCTCGCGGCTGTTTTTCAGCATGTCATTCTTCAGGATATACACATTCTTTACACGTTCGTATTCTTCCAGGTCGGTGAAACGTTCGCGTTGTACACGGGTCATATACAGAATATCCGTCTGGTTGATGATGTCTTCCGTAAATTCGGTATATTCGTTGTATTTGATGCCATGTTTGTCGCAGAAGTTCTTCTGTTCGTCCGGCATGCGGAGTTCGTTCGGTGCGACGAAGTTGAATGTCGGGTTGAAATGAGACATGCCTACGATTAACGAATGCACGGTACGTCCGTATTTCAGGTCGCCTACCATCGTGATGTTGAGGTCGGTCAGCTTGCCTTGTGTCTTTTGGATGGAATAGAGGTCCAGCATGGTTTGGGAAGGATGCTGGTTTGCTCCGTCGCCGGCATTGATGATAGGCACGTCCGTGATCTCCGAAGCATAGCGGGCAGCACCTTCCAGATGGTGGCGCATAATGATAAGATCGACGTAGTTGCTTACCATCAGGATGGTATCTTTCAGTGTTTCGCCTTTGGAGGAACTGGTCGTTGAAGCGTCGGAGAAACCGATCACACGACCACCCAATCGGTTCACCGCAGTCTCAAAGCTCAGGCGTGTGCGGGTGGAAGGTTCGAAGAACAAGGTCGCTGCAACTTTGCCTTCCAGCACTTTACGGTTCGGATTTGCTTCAAACTTCCTGGCGTTATCCAGAATACGAAGAATGTCCTCTTTGGAACATTGATCGATAGAAACTAAACTTTTACTTTTCATTGTTGTGTATATTCTGTCTTATGCCTACAAAAGTATAAAAAAATGCATAGACAATATCATGGCTCCGGTTATTTTTCACTTGATAAAAAAGGACCTGTTTCGTCAAAGTTGGTATACTTTTCTGAAACAGGTCCTATGAAATAGGTAAAAGGTCCGGTTTAAAAGGTTTTTGGCTTTTATGGATAAAAAATGTTTTCTTATTCTCTACCGCCTCCCAAAGCTTGATAAAGGTTTATCACGCTTTGTATCTCGGTGAACCTGTTAGCTGTTTGCGACAGCTGTGCACTCAACAAGGACTGGCGGGCGGTCAGTACTTCCAGGTAGGTAGTCGTACCGTGCTCCATCAGCAACGATGTGCTTTCCAATGCCTTTTCCAAGGATTGGATTTGCTTTTCGAACAGGACGGTTTTGGCCTTGCTTGTCTGGCAGGCCACCAAAGCGTCGTTGACTTCGCTACCGGCATTCAGCAAAGATTGTTGGAATGCCAGACTTGCTTCTTCCTGCTGTGCTTTGGCTATTTTGTATTGAGCCATGATCTGCCCTTTGTTGAACAACGGCTGTGTAAGTGAGCCGACTGCCGAAGCCAGGAATTTACCCGGATTGACGATCATGCTTCCTGCCGAGTTGGTCCATCCGGCACTTCCGCTCAGTACGATGGAAGGATAGAATGCTGCACGAGCCTGGTTGGTCATGTAAAATGCCTGTTCCAGCGAACGTTCGGCAGCACGCACATCGGGACGGTTCGACAACATTTGCATCGGTACGCCGACTGCCACGTCTTCCGGAAGCTGCTGGTCAGCCAACTTTCCACGTTCGTAGCGGCGTGGGGTTTCTGCGAGCAACAGGGCGAGACTGTTTTCGACCTGGTTGATCTGCTCTTTCAGGTCGAGAATGGAAGTCTGCACGCTGTAGTAAGCCGCTTCCATTTGGGAAGTGGCCGCCTCATTGGCTAATCCGGCATCCATCAATGCGCGGGTAGAAGCCACCGTCTCTTTCCAGGCTTCTTCTGTCTGTTGCGAAATGGCTAACTGCTCATCCAGCATCAACAATGTATAGTATACGTTGGCGATCCCGGCTATCAATTGGGTACGCACGGCCTGCTGGTAGTCCTTGCTTTGGGCATACAGCGCTTTGCTCTGTTGCTTGGCATTGCGCAGACGTCCGAAAATGTCCAGTTCCCAACTGGCTGTGGCGGGCAACGTGTATGTCTTAGTCGCTTTTCCTCCGTCGAAACTGCTGATCGTTCCTTGCGGGGAAAGTGCGAACGAAGGTAGAAAAGCGAGCTTCGCCGACATTAACGCCGCTTCCGCTTCCTCGATCTGCAATTGAGCGGACCGGAGGTCGGTGTTGTTTTGTAACCCTTGTTCGATAAGAGCCTGCAATTGCGGGTCCGTAAAAAGTTCCCGCCAGTTCACATTACCGAAGTTGGTCGTATCATCGACAGCCACCTCTTCTCCGTACAGGTTGTCCGGAGTCGTTTCGGCCGGTTGATATTTAGTGTATATGCCGCAACTGCTCAACAGAGCGGTTGCGGTTGTCAATACGATTATTTTCTTCATACCTTAATTATTTTCATTGTTTAAACCGTCACGTTCGTTTTGGCTCTTTTGCTTTTCCAACGCAACTTGCATATCGGTTTCCACTTCCATCGGCGGACGGATTCTTTCTTGCATGTATTCGAAAATGATGTAGAATACCGGCACGACGAACAGCAATGCTAATGTTCCGACTGCCATACCGCCGACAACACCTGTTCCTAATGAACTGTTGCCGTTGGCTCCGGCTCCGGATGCGAACATAAGCGGAAGCATACCGAAGATCATCGTAAGTACGGTCATCAAAATCGGACGCAAACGGGCTTGTGCGGCCGAATAAGCCGACTCGACGATACCCATCCCTTTACGGCGGCGTTCGATGGCGAACTCGGTGATCAAAATCGCTGTCTTGGCCAAAAGTCCGATCAGCATGATTACACCGGTTTGCAAGTAAATGTTATTTTCCAATCCAAACAGTTTGGCGAACAGGAACGAACCCATCAATCCGAACGGAACGGACAGGATAACGGCCCAAGGCACAAGGAAACTTTCGTACAGGCAAGCCAGGATCAAGTAGATAAGCAAGATACAGACCGCATAGATAAAGAGAGTTTGCGAGCCTCCGGTATTGGCCTCTTCACGCGCCATACCGCCATATTCGTACCCGTATCCTGTCGGCAACATTTGGGCAGCCACTTCTTCGATGGCCTGTTGCACTTCACCTGTGGAATATCCCGGTGCCGGGTTCACATTGACCGTGATACAGCTGAAGAGGTTGAAACGGTTGGCCACTTCAGGTCCGAGTACCCGTTTCAGGGTTACGAACTGGCTGATAGGAGCCATTTCCGTCCCGTTGCGGACGAACATATTGTTCAGGGCTTGCTCGTCAAGACGGTATTCAGGTGAGGCTTGCGACATCACGCGATATACTTTTCCGAATTGGTTGTAGTTGGAAACGTATGCGCCACCGCAATAACTACCCAATACGTCGAGAACCGTCGAAGGTGAAATGCCGGCCCGTTTACATTTGGCAGCGTCCACATCGACCGATATCTGCGGGAAGTTCATGGCATAAGAGGTATAAGCCATCGCCACTTCGGGACGTTGGTTCAAAGCCCCGATATATTGCATGGCGTTGCCGTAGAAGGTGCTCATATCTCCACCTGTACGGTCCTGCAAGTTCAACTCGATGGAGTTTCCCAGACCATAGCCCGGAATCATACCCGGCTGGAAACAGAATATCTGCGCCTCTTTGATTTGGGCGAATTGTGCGTTCAGGCGGGTCACCACAGCATCGGAAACATGTTCGGCCCCTTTTCTTTCATTCCAGTTTTTCAAACGGATGATCGCCATACCGTAGGAAGTACCCTGGCCTGCCAGGAAGCCGTAACCGGCTACGCGGGAGTAATGTTCTACTTCCGGTGTGTTCTTCAGGATGTCCTCTACCTTGTCCAGTACCTTGCCTGTCTCTTCCAGCGTGCTACCCGGAGCAATGGCTACATTCGCCATAATGACTCCCTGGTCTTCTTGCGGGACAAGACCTGTCTTGGTATTGCTGATGAGCCATCCTAACAGGATAACGGCTGCGATCATTCCGGTCCATACCATCCAACGGTGATGGATGAAAAACATGACGCCTTTTTTGTATTTACCCAACACCGCGTTGAAAGAGGCATTGTAGGCGGCACGCACACGACCGTTAATACTTTTGGCACTCTTTTTTCCATCGCTCGGACGCATCATCATGGCACATAGGGCAGGGCAGAGCGTCAATGCACAAATCATGGAAAGACCTACTGAGGTCGCCATCGTTACACCGAATTGCGTGTAGAAGATACCGGAAGTACCACCCATGAAAGTTACCGGCACGAACACGGCCATGAACACGCAGGTACAGGAGACAACGGCCATCGTTACGTCGCCCATCGCATCTTTCGTGGCCTGGTAGGACGAGGTGTAGCCCGAATCGAATTTCGCCTGTACGGCTTCCACCACTACGATCGCGTCGTCCACCACCGTACCGATGGCAAGCACTAATGCGAATAGAGTCAAGATATTGATTGTAAATCCGGCGGCAGTCAAGCAGGCGAATGTACCGATCAACGAAACGATGATCGAAATAGACGGGATCAACGTACTCTTTAAATCCTGCAGGAAGAAATACACCACAAGGATTACCAGAAGAATCGCCACGATCAGCGTTTCTACTACATTATATATAGAAGCGAAAAGGAAGTCGTTGGAACTCATCATCGTGATAAATTCCGTTCCTGTAGGCAATTCATCTTTCATCTTATCCAACTCGGCGGCAATACGCTCGTTTACTTCCGTAGCATTGGAGCCGGCTACCTGGTAGATCATGAATGTCACGGCCGGTTTACCGTCCATCTGGCTGTCGAAACCGTAGCTCAATGTTCCCAACTCGACCTTGGCGACATCTTTCAAGAGTAAAACAGAACCGTCTTCCTGGGCCCGGACAACGATATTCTGGAATTCTTCCACACTCTTCAAACGTCCGCGGTATTTCATTGTGTATTGGAAAACGTTTTTCGAATTTTCACCCAGCGAACCGGTCGGCGCCTCGATGTTCTGTTCTCCTAATATGGAAGTCACGTCCGAAGGAACCAATCCATATTGGGCCATTCGTTCGGGGTTCAGCCAGATACGCATACTGTAGGTATCGCCCAATTCCATTACATCGCCTACGCCTTCAATACGTTTGATACGCGGGATAACGTTGATGTCAAGGTAGTTTCCGAGAAATGTCTTGTCATAACGTCCATCGGTACAGACAAGTGCGTCGATCTGCAAGAAACTGGTCTGTCGTTTCTGGGTGCTGACGCCGATACGGGTTACTTCGGCGGGCAATAAACCCTGGGCTTTCGTTACACGGTTCTGTACGTTGACAGCCGCCATGTCAGGATCCGTCCCTTGTTTGAAATATATTTCGATACTTGCCGAGCCTGCATTGGTGGAAGTGGAAGTCATGTACATCATGTTTTCCACACCGTTGATACTTTCTTCCAGCGGCATGATGACACTGTTCATCACTGCGTCGGCATCTGCACCGGTATAAGTAGCCGATACGTGGACCGTAGGCGGCGCAATGTCAGGATATTGCTCGACCGGCAAGGTAAAGAGCGAAATCAGTCCGATCGCCAAAATAAGAATGGAGATGGAGATGGCCATAACGGGCCGTTTGATAAAAATATTTCCTTTCATACTTCGATCCTTTATTTAACTTGCGTTCCTTCACGTACTAATCCGGCTCCTTCGGATACGATCTCTTCGCCCACCTTCAATCCGTCGAGTACGATGTATTCACGACCGTCGCTGATTTCAGCCACGGTAATTAATGTGGAAACGGCTTTGCCGTCCACTACTTTGTAGACAATCGTCTTGTCCTGCATGCGGACTGTTGCGCCCTGAGGTATGACGATACAGTCTTTGTAAGCCTGCGGTATGAGCACATTGCCGGAGGCTCCGCTATGAAGCAGGCGGGATTCGTTGGGGAATACGGCACGCACGCCGACTGTCCCGGTCTTCCGGTCGATCACTCCGCTGATCGATTCGATCTTTCCTTTCTGTTCGTAAATAGACTGGTCGTTCAGTTTCAACGACACTTCCGGCATGTTTTCCAGGGCTTCATCCATGCTTTTGTATTGGCGGCTCATGGCCAGCAACTGGTTTTCCGTCATGGAGAAGTAGACATACATGTTCGAATTGTCCGAAACCGTTGTCAGCGGTTGGGGAATACTGGCGCTGACCAGTGCCCCGGCACGGTAAGGCAACATACCGACAACTCCGTCGGTCGGACTTTTGACTTCCGTATAAGACAGATTGTTGCGGGCGTTCAGTTCCTGGGCTTCGGCCTGAACCAACTGTGCTTTGGCGGTCAGGTAACTGTTTTCGCTTGTTTTCAGGTTAAAAGCGGAAACAACCTTTTTCGCAAACAGTTCTTTTGTGCTGCTGTAGTTCAGTTCGGCGGTAGCCAAAGCTGCTTTTGCCACTTCCACGTTTGCCTGGGCTGTTTTTAAGGCAGCCTTATAAGGAACCTGGTCTATGACGAAAAGTAATTGTCCTTTCCGTACAACCTGTCCTTCCGTTACACAAAGTCGCTCGATAGTTCCTGATACTTGCGGATAAATATCTATATCCTGGCGACCGCGGATCGTGGCCGAATAAGGTGTTGTCAGCTCTTTGTCAGCCGTAGAAACTTTCATCGTCGCGTAAGATGCTTTCATCTGCGCATCCGGTGCATGTTTGCAGGATGCCATCCACATAGTCGTACAGCCGATAACTGCCATCAGCCGTATCCATTTTGCATTTGCTCTTGTCATATTCGTTTATTATTTAGAAATGACGCAAATGTATTTCAAAAAAGATCGGTATAATTTGTCTGAATTTCTATATAAATCTCCCGTATTGATACTGTATAGATATTTTAATAAAAGAATGATTGAAAAAAAACAAATAACTATAACATACTGCTATGTGGTTTGTAAATCGGGTGTTTGGAAGGACAGGATCGGTTAATGGAAGTATATTGGGATTCACGGGAGAGACAGCGGTGTGTCAAAATGTACTTGTCCCCGCGTCAAGCGCGGGAACAAGGCAGTTTTGACACACCTTCGTCGTCTTTATTTTTATTGCAGATATTCTACCAGTTTGGTCGGCAGATAGAATGTGTTGTTTTTGTCAACATATACGATTACCGAATTCAGGCGGATTTCTTCCTGGCCTTTCTTTCCGATCGTCACGATGTTGCTGAACGGCGTGATATTGATTTGTTTCTTTTTGTTCTTTACAACCAATGAAGGAGAACCTTTTTCGTCTTTGGCCGGAACTATTTCACATTTGAAATCTTTGAATACTTCCGTGTGAGGAGCGAAGTTTCCGGCTGTCAGGTCTTCCAGCGTGTCGTGCGTCATGCCGAACAAGGCGCAGAGATAATGGTTCAGCTCAATATTCGTGTGCATGCCGAGAGGCAGGCTTCCCTGGTCCGGATGGTAGGCGGCAAGAAATACTTCTTCACCTGTATGACCTCCGGTTGTGAAGCCGAAACAAGTGCGTGAAGTCAGCAGTTGAGACATGAAAGAAGTCAGGGAACCGCTGTATAAGGAACCTTTGCCTTCGGTCGAACGTTCGCTTTGCGGTATCGGGCTGTTCTTATAGTCTTTGCAATGGTTTAAAGCATCCAACTCTTCCGGTGTCAGTTCGAAACCTGCATACGTGCGGAATACGTTCTGGACTTCGGAAGCCGGAACACTGTTCACCTTCTTGGCAAAGCCTTCGGCTGTCAGCTTATACAGAGAAAACTGGTGGAAGAGTTGTTCCTTGCTCAGTTTGTCGTAGCCTTTGCAGTCACGACGTCCGATGCTGATACCGCTGTTGCCGTGGTCGGGAACCATGATAACGGCAGTCTCACCATTCTGGCGGGCAAATTCGAGAGCAGCACCGCAAGCACGGTCATAAGCTAAGAAATCGGTAGCCATGCCGACCGGGTCGTTAGCGTGAGCAGCCCAGTCGACCTTGCTGCCTTCAACCATCAAGAAGAAGCCGTTCGGGTTCTGGGATAATTTTTCGATCGCTTTGCGTGTCATTTCTTCCAAAGAAGGCTGTTGGGCCGGGTCGCGGTCGATGTCATAAGCCATTTCCTTGTCTCCGAACAAGGCCCACATATTGTTGCCCTTGTAATTACGCATACCGTCGATGTCATTCTTGAAGACACCGTATCCGTTACCTTTCAGGTAGGCTTCGCTTTCTTCGGGAAGCAGGCTGACGCCACCGCCGATCACTACGTTCAGGTCGTTATGAGCCATCTGCGGGGCGATCCATTCATATTTGCCACGGTTGTAACTGTGGGCGGAGCAGTCGGCCGGTGTCGCATGCGGAAATTCGCAGGTGAAAACCAGTCCCGTTGATTTGCCCTGTTTTATTTTGGCGGCTTCCAGGACGGTTGTCAACGGTTGGAAAGCGCGTGCCGGATCGGTCGGGTAGATGTCGTTGTCGCCGTCGTTCTCCGGATAAGTGGAAACGTAGCCTGTGCGGCTGGGCTGTCCCGTCATGTAGCAGGAAGTCGTAGGAGCCGAGTCGCCGATCGGGGCATTCGAAGAATGCGTGCGGACCGTACCGCAGAGATACGGGTCGATGTTCAATTTCGGCTTGTCGGGGTTGGTGTACCATTGCAGCCAACGCGCCATGGAAACTGTAGCCAGTGATGTACCGTCCGGAATCAGAAGAATGACATTCTTCACCGGCTTTACGTTTTCTACATCCTGAGCCTTTACCGGCACGAAGATGACAGCCAGTAACAGGAGAAGTGTAATTGTTTTTTTCATGTTCTTACTATTTATAGTTGTATGATATCTTCTGTAAATTGCGTAATCTTCTCCAGCCCGGTTTCCGTAACCAGGAAACTGTTTTCGATGCCGACGGCGCCGACACCCGGTATTACGTATTTGGGTTCGAGCGCGAATACCATGTTCGGTTCCAGCACCTCTTTCGAGCGGGGCGTAAGTACCGGGAGCTCGTTTATCTGGATGCCGATGCCGTGTCCTACGAATTTGGCTTGTTGCTTGGTTCCCATGAAGTAAGCGCCGAGTCCCTGGTTTTCGGTGATTTTGGCGGCTATCTCATACAGTTCGGCACAGGGTGTTCCCGGCCGGGCGATATTTTCTATTTCGCTTTCGATAAGGAGTGCGGTCTGATGCGCCCGGTAAGCAAGCTCGGTCAGGCGGCCAACGGAGAACACACGTGTCATATCCGTCATATAAGCCGTATAGTTTCCCGCCATGTCCACCATAATGGCCGTCCCTTCTTTCAGGACCGTCCCGTTCGCACCTAACGGGCAGGATGCGTCGATGCCGCCTCCGCCTAAGGCAAAGTCGAAAGGAGAGGGGACTTCGGCGTTTTCTCCCGCCAGGATACTTCCCATAAAGATATCCATATTAGCGCCGAAAGCGCGGAACAGCCCGATGGAACCGTTCTTGCGCATCCGCTTTTCTATTTCATACTGGAATTCGAGGTCTGTCATTCCGGGACGGAAACATTCGGGAATTTCGGCGTATGTCTTGGCGTGGCGTTCGGCTGAGATACGGAACATCTGGATCTCGTGCGGCGTCTTTATCCGGCGCAGCTCACGCATCATTGTGGTAGCGTTTCCGGTCTCTTTCGGATTGAAGATCTTTTGCAGGCGTATATAGTCGTTGTATGTCAGTTCGTCGGCTTCGAGCAAGAGCTTTTCCGGCATTTCCAGTCCGTGGGACACGAACAGTTCGGCCATCTGTTCCGGTTTGCGGATATATTCCACATGGTCGTGTACCAAGCCGTTCGGGCGTTTCACGAAGAACCAGGGAGCGCCTTCTGCCGGAAGGTAGAAGTATCCGCTATAGACACGTCCGGTTGTATAATACAGGTTTACATCTACGGTGAGCAGGCATCCGTCGGCGTTTATTTTTCGCATCGCCTGTTGCATGCGATCCCATTTCAGCTTGAGATCGCCAATCAATTCTTTTTGTATCATTTCCAACACTTAATTTTTATCCGGCATCAAAGATATTAAATTAATGCCGGGATTGGAATGATTTTGGATATTAATTCTTGATTAAATTTAGAATTGTTCGAGCACTTGTATCCGCTTTTCGATGGGCGGATGAGTGGCGAAAAGTCCGCTTAAACCGCTCAATGCGCTTTGGGCTTGTTTGCCCGGATGCTGGATGAAAAGCTGGGCTACGTCTTCCCGTTTGACGGCTTCGATGTCGGGATCGGCCGATATTTTCCGCAGTGCGCTGGCAAGGGCGAGCGGATTCTTGGTCATCTCGGCAGCCCCGGCATCGGCCAGGTATTCCCGTTTGCGCGAGATGGCGAAACGCATCAGCATGGAGAAGAAATAGCCGATGGCTGCAACAACCATGACTAAGACGATGATGATCGCAGTGTTGTTTTTCTCGTCTCTCCTGCGGCTCATCGACGAGTAGTAGACGGAACGCATGGCCATCTGTGCGAGCATGGCAAAGATGCCGACAAAGACAATCGATACGATCATCAGGCGCACGTCCTTGTTGCGGATATGCGACAGCTCGTGTGCAATGACCGCTTCCAGTTCTTGGTCGTCCAACTTGTCGATGATCCCCCGCGAGAGGCTGACGGTGTAAGTCCTTTCGTTGATGCCGCTTGCAAAAGCGTTCAGCGAATCGTCGTTGATGATATTGATCTTGGGCATTTTCATCCCCTGGCTCATGCACAGGTTTTCCACTAAGTTATATACCCTTTTGTTTTCCATTCTCGACAAAGGTTCGGAACCGGTTGCCGAGTTGATGATGCTCGTATTGGCAAAATAGGCGATGATGAACCACATGAGTACGCCGCCCAACACGTATGGCGCCAAATGGATGAACATTCCGGTGGAATATCTTAATATCTCGGCCCCCGTCATGCCGTCGTCGTTCATCGCCAACAGGTGGAGCAGGTAGCAGAACGCAAAAAGCAGTCCCATCACCAGGCAGGGAAACAAGCAAAGCAAGAGCAGGGACCGGAAGTTGTTCCTGCTCTGTTGGGTTTGTATACCGACGTATTGCATCCTTAGAACTTGATTTTTGGTGCTTCTTCGAGTGTCGCGCGTTGTTCGCCCAGATCGAACATGATCTCTTTCTTGAAACCGAACATGCCGGCGATCAGGTTGGACGGGAATGTCTCGACTGCGTTATTCAGTTCTTTCGTTGCCGAATTGAAATAGCGGCGTACGGCAGCCAACTTGTTTTCCAGGTCGGAAATTTCTTCCTGCAACTGCAAGAAGTTCTGGTTGGCTTTCAGGTCCGGATAGGCTTCGAGGGTGATTTTCAATCCGGAAAGAGCGGAGCTCAATGCGTTTTCTGCCACGATCTTGTCGTCGATCGTTTTGGCGCTGATCGCTCCGTTGCGGGCGTTAATGACGCGTTCCAGCGTCTCTTTCTCGTGCGAGGCATAGCCTTTGACCGTTTCGACCAACTGCGGGATAAGGTCATGGCGTTGCTTGAGTTGCACGTCGATGTCGGCAAATGCGTTCTCACGGTTGTTACGCAATTTCACTAACGAATTATACAAAGAAACGATCCAGATTGCCAGGATCACGATCACTGCTATTAAAATGATTACTGTCATTGTCTATATATTTAGATTATGCCTGCAAACATACGAATTAATTTACAATATTGTTTCTCCTGGATCCTAAAACAGGTCGCTATGTGATCCATTCCGAACCAAAGCTAATATGAGTCGTCCTTCATCTCGTTTTGATTCATCTAACTGTCGTCGACGAGCCTGTTTAAGATCTTTTAGATATTGATGGGTAAATTCGAGTGTGTATTTCATTCTTTTACTTTATCAAGATAATCTTCAAATGAACTACATTTTATAGTGTCTCCAGTTTCAATTTCATGAATGGCTTGGCGCGTTTGAATATTAGGAATTGTATTTTTTTTACATGCACTTTTGAAACTCCGCGTAACATACTGATGGCTTTCTTTATATTGGCCACTACAGATGGGTCTTCTATTTCAACAATCAGTTGTGTCATAATTTTGATCTGTTCTTGTTTATATACATGACAAAGATAACTTATTCCTTTTTGTTTTCCAAAAAAGAAACTTATTTGTTACAACATCCTGTATTCATTCGGAGAAGTCCCGACAACCCGTTTGAACGCTTTGCTGAAATATTGGGGATACTGGTAACCTAAGGTGTAGGCTATATCGCTAATGGATCTGGACCGGTCGGCGAGCAAGTCTTTTGCCACCTCCATCGTTTTCGATAAAATGTATTCCTGTGCCGAACGTCCGGTTTCCTTTTTGATCAGATCCCCGAAATAATTGGCTGACAGATGCAACTGATCAGCGCAATAAGCGACGGTTGGCGTTCCGAACGATTGCGGCTTCTCGGAAACAAAATAACCGTTCAGCAGTGTTTCGAAAGAATGGAGGATGTCCTTGCCCTCCTTCTTGCGCGTGACAAACTGCCGGTCGTAGAAGCGGATGCAATAATTAAGGAACAGTTCGATGGTAGATACGATGATCTGGTTGCTATGCTTGTCTGTCGCCCCTTTGATCTCTTCGTCGATTTTCATCATGCAGTCGATCAGTGTCTCGCGTTCCTGTTTCGAGATATGCAGGGCTTCGTTTACGGCATACGAGAAGAAAGTATACTCTTGTATGTGCCGGCCGAGGGACGTGCCGTGCAGCAGCTCGGGATGAAAGGCCAGGCACCATCCTTTGGGCTGGAACGTTTCGCCGTTGTCGTTGTTCCCGATGATTTGTCCCGGTCCGATAAATACCAAGGTGTTTTCTTGGTAGTCATATTGCCTGCGTCCGTACTGGATGAAGTCGGCGCATTTGACATCCTTCAGGTAAATCGTGTAGATCCCCATATTCTTGCGTGCATGCCGCAACGGGGGAATAGTTGACATATTGATGACACTGACCAGCGGATGCAGGGTTTCGACTTGCATGAAATCATTGTAGTCCTTGATTGTATTTAACAATAAAATATTGTCCATGTCTATTCTGTTTATTCGCTGTTTTTGCAAATATAAGTGTTTTTACAGTAAAAAATATCCGCCGAACCGTAATTTATATCTCTTTTGTTTCGTTGGCATCCCGTAATTTTGCTCCCGGAAGAAAACGGATGAAAATCAAATATAAATTTAGATATATGGAAATGACAAAAACATTGCCTGCTTCCGGCGGGCGTATTACGGTGATCGACGCCCTGCGCGGTTTTTCTCTTATCGGCATTTGCCTGATTCATTCGATGCAACATTTTGGAGCTATAGGGACGATGACGCCCCAGGCTGTGTTCCCGTGGGAAGGGACGCTAAACGAGATTTTCAGTTGGCTTATCAATTATCTGGTTTTCGGGAAATTCTTCATTATCTTCTCTTGCCTGTTCGGTTTAAGTTTCTTTATCCAGATGGACCGGGCGGCGAAGAAGGGACTCGACTTCCGTCCCCGCTTCTTGTGGAGGCTGGTTCTGTTGTTGGCGATCGGTTATTTGCACGGCTTGATTGTCCGGGTGGACATCTTGCTGATATATGCGATACTGGGTTTCATTTTGGTGTTGATGTATAAATGGCCGACCAAGCTACTGGCGGGGATTACGCTGTTTCTCTTCTTAGGAGGCGCTTCGCTTGTCCCGGTGGTCTATAAAAGCCTGACGGCTCCGGTGGTGGAGCAGGTGGAACATGTCTCCGAAAGAGCTGCTTCCCGTCCGGCTGGTCCCCGACAAGCTCCGACGCTGTCTGAAACGATTGAAAACAACGCTTGGAACGGACTGGTCGGAAAAATGAGGTTTCAGGTGGCAAGCGGGCGTATCTACCAGACGTTGGGGCTTTTCATTTTAGGGTTTATCGTAGGGCGTATTCGCCTGTTCGAACGTCTGGGCGAGTTTCGCAACCGGTTGAACCGTTGGGCCTTGTTTGCCCTTGCAGGATTGGGCTTGCTGTATGTGGCGCGCTCTTACCTTCCGCCTGTTGCCTGGGGAGAGGTTTCTTACTTTTCGTGGATGAGCTCGACAACGACGAATCTGATTAATCTGCTGACCGCTTATCTATGGGTGATCGTCGTGATAGAGGCATATCGTTTGCAGAAGGTGCAGCGGGCAATGGCGCCATTGGTCAGCTATGGCCGCATGGGATTGACGAATTATATCGTGCAGTCTGTGGCCGGTGTCTTTATATTTTCCGGTTTCGGGCTGGATTGGAGCAATCTGGGCGTTTTCCTGAGCGTATTGGTTTGTCTTGCTTATACAGGCGTACAGATCGCGATTAGCCATTATTGGTTGAAAGGTTTCCGTTTCGGCCCGATGGAGTGGTTGTGGCGGACCGGCACTTATATGAAGTGGCAACCGCTGGTACGGTGATCGGGCAGAAGATCGAATTGGATATCATCATGCACAACAAAAATACCTTGTTTTTCTGACGAAAGCTGTTCGTTTACTGATAGTTGATTCGCCTTTGGGAATACTTCCTTTGAGTTCTTTGATATATTAATATTATTACTATCTTTGCATCTGTTTAAAACAAAGCTAATTTTTGTGAAAACGAAAGTGGCTTATGTGAAAAAGTGGAACAAGGTGGTTGATAGATAGCAAGTTGGTGTTTTTGCTGTCAGAAAGGTTATTCCAGTAGAACAAGGATTAAGACCCTCTTGCCGGTGTTCCATCCGGCATAGTTCTGATAGTCAGAAAGGTTATTCCAGTAGAACAAGGATTAAGACTTTTAGGGACAATATGATATCCAACTCTGGATGATGTCAGAAAGGTTATTCCAGTAGAACAAGGATTAAGACACCGTTTTCGGCATCGTTAAATTCGTGTCTTAAAATGGTCAGAAAGGTTATTCCAGTAGAACAAGGATTAAGACCTGTTCGACCTTAACGCTTACGCGTCTCAGTTCGATAGTCAGAAAGGTTATTCCAGTAGAACAAGGATTAAGACAAAGATAATTTTTCTGCTTGTTTAGATAAATTAGAGTCAGAAAGGTTATTCCAGTAGAACAAGGATTAAAAACAGCTCCCTTCATAATAGATAAAATATCCGTTTACTGACACTGCTGCCACTGTAAGTACTATATGAATTGAATAATAATGAATTGTGATGGTTGTTGTAGTAAATTGTATAAATACGAAAAATATGATTTACTATCACTTTTTTGATGATATTGTTTTAAAAAGTTTGTTTTTGACTTCTGAAATGCTTATATTTGTAGAAATCTAAAAAAGAAAGCTATGTTGGAAAAAAATGAATCCGTTCAAGTCCCTTCCCGGTTTGCATTGTGTTATAAAAGCGATTGCCGCCGGGCAGGCGAGTGCTTACGCTATCAGGTGGCGGGATGCGTGTCGGGAGAACGTTCCGTTGTATGTGTCGTCAATCCGTTATCCATCTCTTCCGACGAAGGATGCGGGCAATTCAAGGCTTGCCATGTACTCAAATATGCATACGGCATGACGGGCGTTTGGGACCGCTTGCCTTACCGGGCGGTAAAGGACGTGAGACATTGTATGCTAAGCCATTTTGGAAAAACTCATTTTTATCGTTTGATGCGGAAGCAACGTTGTTTCAGGCCGGAAGACCAAGTGTATGTGGAAGGCGTGTTCCGGAAATTCGGCATTGCAAGCGAACTTGTTTTCGACAGCTACCAGCTCGATTATGAATGGTAGGGCGGTTACTGTTAGTTTCATAGGTATGAAACTTTAGTTTCACTTGCGGGAAACTTTTGTTCCCTCTGCATGAAACTTTTGTTTCACCTAAGGGAAACAAAGTGAAACTTTTTATCGGATTCGGGAAACCTAATTATGCAAGCAATGAAAGTCACAAAGCAAAAAATATATCAGAAACAGTTGGCGCAACGGGCGCTGGAGATGGAAGCGGTCGTCGAATTGGTCAAAAGTGAAAAGACGAAGGAGGAGGTCGGGCGGTTCAGGGAA
This sequence comes from Parabacteroides hominis, assembly GCF_014287585.1. Lineage (GTDB taxonomy): Bacteria > Bacteroidota > Bacteroidia > Bacteroidales > Tannerellaceae > Parabacteroides > Parabacteroides hominis. Next base: position 40,665 of record NZ_JACOOJ010000004.1, read on the forward strand.
AGGCTACGGTGCGCTCAGCCGAACCGCCGTTATACATTCACGCAAAAACTGCCGCAACTGTTGTTTGCCGGAACATTTCGCAAGGACGTGATGAAAGAATATAACGGATGGGTCTTGCTGGAAGTAAACCGGCTGGGCGGCAAGGCGGAAGCGGAGTCTTTGCGCCGGAAGATTGCCGGATACCCGCAGACGCTGTTCGCGATGGTCGGGTCGAGTGGCCGGAGCGTGAAGTTCGTGATACCTTATACACGCCCTGACGGTTCGTTGCCGCGCCTGCGGAGGGAGGCGGAGTTGTTTCACGCGCACGCCTACCGCCACGCGCTCAAGACCTACGAACCGCGCCTCTCTTACCCGGTGGAACTGAAGGAGCCGGTGCTCGAACGGGGGTGCAGGATGAGTTTTGACGAGGATGTGTATTATAATCCCGCTGCGCTGACCATCCATATCGAGCAGCCAGCGGAAATGCCTGAAGAAAGTTTCTATCAGGAAAAGTATGACAAGCTTGTCCCGCCTGAAAACGCTGTGAGGTCTCTTTCCGAGCGTTACCGTTACCTGTCCGTGCAGTATGAACTGGCTTTGGAGCAGGCCGTGGAAAAGTATGGCGAGTTGGGCGACAAGCCGGATTTCAAGCCCGTGCTGGTCCATATCGGCAAACTCTGTTTCGGGGCGGGCATCGAGGAGGAGGAATGCGTGAAATGGACGTTGCTCTATTTCAGAAACTTGCTCGCGGAAGTCGAAGTGCGCGAGACGATCGGACACGCCTACCTGTCGGAAAAAGGCTTCGGGCTGCATGCGCTGAGCAAACCCGAACAGCTACAGGCGTTGAAAACGGAAGAGTTTATGGGCAGGCGCTACGACTTCCGGTTCAACACGATGACCGGCGGGGTGGAGTATCGCGAGCGGAACACATTCTGTTTCGACTACCGGCCTGTGACCGAACGGGTGATGAACAGCGTCGCCTTGAACGCGCAAAAAGAAGGGTTGCAACTGTGGGACCGTGACGTGCGCCGGTATATTCATTCGGATCGTATCCGCGACTACGCCCCGGTTGAAGACTACCTTTTCCGGCTGCCTGACTGGGATGGGAAAGACCGCATCCGTCCGCTTGCCTCCCGCATACCTTGCGATAATCCTCATTGGGAACATCTGTTCTACATCTGGTTTCTTTCGATGGTCGCCCATTGGCAAGGCCGGGACCGGAGGCACGGCAACAGCGTTTCGCCTCTGCTGGTTGGCGGGCAGGGGTGCGGGAAGTCCACGTTCTGCCTGAACCTGCTTCCACCCGGACTGAGTGCCTATTATACGGACAGCATCGACTTCGGCAAACGGCGGGATGCCGAGCTTTACCTGACCCGTTTCTGCCTGATCAACATCGACGAGTTCGACCAGGTCAGCGAAAAGCACCAAGGATTCCTGAAGCACCTGTTGCAGAAACCGATCGTGAACCTGCGCAAACCGTATGCCACCCAAGTGGAAGCCGTCCGTCGCTACGCCTCTTTCATCGCGACCAGCAACCACACGGACCTGCTGAGCGACCCGTCCGGAAGCCGCCGCTTCATCTGCATCGAAGTGAAAGGCCGGATCGACAATACGCAACCGGTCGAATACGACCAGCTTTACGCGCAAGCCGTCGCGGCGTTGGACAAAGGGGAGCGTTATTGGCTTATGCCCGAAGAGGAGCAGAGGCAGATGCAAGCGAACGAGGAGTTCCAACAGCGTCCATTGTACGAAGATCTCTTTTTCCGATTTTTCCGTCCGGCCGTCAACCGTGAGGAGGGCACGAGAATGTCTGCTGGCGAGATTTACGAAGTCTTGCAAAAGCAGAGCCGCACGAAGCTCCCGTCCGGGCAGATCCCGCATTTCGGGCGGTTTTTGAAAAAAGTGAACATGATAACTTTCAACTCCAACCGGGGGAAACTCTATTTGGTCGTAGGCAAATAACATCCGCTTCAAATCCAACCTTTCCCTCCCCGACGGCATCGGGTTGGGAAAGGGGGTAAGCCTTGGAAATGGAATTTTGCGAACATATTTTCCTCGGAAAGATTGACTTTTCTTTTTTTATCCATTATATTTGAGACAAATATTGTTCTTAGTCTAATAAATCATGGTGTATCCATCCCAATATAATCTGTTAGGTGCTTATATCAATGGTGTTAAGGAGAAAGGATATAATGCGGTAACTATATTGTGAATGATTTTTATGTCCAATAGTAATTTAGATATATGTAATATGGAAAAACAAAAACAGTCCCGGCGGCTGCTATCGCTGGATGCCCTGAGGGGGTTTGATATGTTCTTTATTATGGGAGGGGCCTCCCTTTTCGTTGCGTTGGCAACGTTGTTTCCGAATCCTTTTTTTCAGGCGATGGCCGATCAGATGCACCATGTGAAGTGGGACGGGCTGACACATCACGACACGATCTTCCCGTTGTTTCTGTTTATTGCCGGTATCTCGTTCCCGTTCTCGTTGGAGAAGCAGCGGGAGCAGGGAAAGACGGATGCCGATATCTATAAAAAGATTATCCGCCGCGGGCTGACGCTGGTGGTGTTGGGATTTGTCTACAACGGACTGCTGAATTTTGATTTTGAGCATCAGCGCTACGCCAGCGTGCTGGGGCGTATCGGCTTGGCATGGATGTTCGGGGCGTTGATCTTTGTCAATACGCGGACGATCACACGCGTTTGGATCACGGCGGCGATCCTGGTCGGGTACTGGTTGCTGTTGGCTTTTGTTCCGGCGCCGGACGGAGGTGGGGCAGGAGTCTTCACGATGGAAGGTTCGCTGGTCGGCTATGTGGATCGGTTGCTGTTGCCCGGACGCCTGCACTTGACGGTGCATGATCCCGAAGGAATTCTATCGACTGTGCCTGCGATTGCGACCGCCTTGTTAGGTATGTTTACGGGTGAATTCATCAAGATGCAGCGGGAAGGGCTGACGGATAAGAAGAAAGCGGGCGGACTGGTTGTCGCCGGAGCCGTCCTGCTGGCTGTCGGTTTGCTTTGGAGCCTTTTCTTTCCGGTCAACAAGAACCTGTGGACAAGTTCGTTCGTCTGTGTTGTAGGAGCCTATTCCGTGTGGATGTTTGCGTTGTTCTTTTATGTTGTCGATGTGTTGGAGTTTCGTAAATGGACGTTGTTCTTTAAGGTGATCGGCGTGAACTCTATCACGATCTATCTGGCCCAGGAATTTGTCAACTTCTCTTTCACTTCCGATGCTTTGTTCGGTGGTCTTGCCGGGCTGATGCCGGAGACCGTTCAGCCGTTGGTCGTCTCGGTCGGCTACATTGCCGTTTGTTGGGGATTCTTGTACTTCCTGTACCGTCAACGGATTTTCTTGAAGGTGTGAAATCATAAATTAAATCATAAATCATTATGAAACCTGCTTATGAACGCCTGGAGTCGCTCGACGTGTTGCGCGGCTTCGATTTGTTTTGCCTGGTGGCGCTGGAAGGGATTTTGCATCCTCTCGGACGTGCGATAGACGCGTCGTGGTATAACGACTTTCTGTGGGGCTTCTCGCATGTGCAGTGGGAAGGTTTCTCTTCGTGGGACTTGGTGATGCCGCTCTTCATGTTCATGGCGGGCGTGTCGATGCCGTTCGCCTTGTCCCGATACAAAGCGATGCCGGATAAATGGGCGGTCTACCGCCGTATCGTCAAACGGGTGATCCTGCTCTGGATCTTCGGTATGATGTGCCAGGGAAACCTGTTGGGATTGGACCCGGACCGGATTTATCTTTATTCGAACACGTTGCAGGCGATTGCGATGGGCTACCTGATCGCGGCCATGCTGTTCCTGCATGTGCGGCTCTCCGTACAGATCGGGACGGCGGTTGCCCTCTTGCTGGTCTATTGGGGCGCGATGCAGTTCATTACGGTTGACGGCTATGGCGGTGGCAATTACACACCCGACGGAAACCTGGCCGAATGGGTGGACCGTACCGTGTTGGGACGGTTCCGGGATGCTGCCGTGATCGAGAACGGGCAGGTCGTGTTTGCCGGATCATACCGTTATACCTGGATATTAAGCAGCCTGAACTTCGGGGTGACGGTGCTGACCGGGCTTTTTGCCGGACAGATCCTGAAAAGCGCGATGGACCGGAAGCGTAAATGGCAATGGCTGTTAGGGATCGGCGTGGCGATGGTTGCCCTGGGGTGGCTGTGGGGGTTGCAGCTTCCGGTAATCAAGAAGATATGGACGAGCTCGATGGTACTGGTCAGCAGCGGTTACTGCTTCCTGCTGATGGGCGTGTTCTATTATTGGATCGATTATAAGGGACATCGGAAGAACCTGACCTGGCTGAAAGTCTACGGCATGAATTCGATTGTGGCCTATATGCTGGCTAACGTGATTAGTTTCAGATGTATAGGGATATCTCTTTTTCATGGTCTCGAACAATATCTGGGAAATTACTATCCGGCTTTGATCGCAGCGTCGAACGCATTGATTATTTATGTAATTTTGTGGCTGCTTTATAAGCGTAATATATTTTTAAAAGTATAAGTAAATGGAATCAATCAAGCAAATATACCGGATCGGTCACGGGCCGTCCAGTAGCCACACGATGGGGCCGATGCGTGCTGCCCGGATGTTTCTGGAACGCAATCGCGGCGCTGTGCGGTTTAATGTCACTCTCTATGGTAGTCTGGCGGCCACAGGCAAAGGCCACATGACGGATGCGGCAATTCTCGAAGTGTTGAGCCCGGTGGCCAAGACCAACATCACCTGGGAACCGAAGGTGTTCCTGCCTTTCCACCCGAACGGCATCCTGTTCCAGTCGTTTGACGAAAGCGGCGAGGAGTTGGATAACTGGACGATTTACAGTATCGGGGGCGGAACATTGGCAAACGAAACCTACAACGAGTTGACACAGGGGCAGGTCTACGAAATGCATACCATCAAGGAAATACAGGCTTGGTGCGAAAAAACCGGCCATTCCTATTGGGAATATGTCGAACAGTGCGAAGGTCCGCAGATATGGGATTATCTGGCCGAAGTATGGGAAGTGATGCAACAGGCGGTCCATAACGGACTCGAAGCCGAAGGCATTTTGCCCGGCGGCCTGGGAATCCGGCGTAAGGCATCCGACTATATGATCCGTGCCAAAGGTTACGGCAGCAGCATCAAAAGCCGTGGAATGGTCTATGCGTATGCATTGGCCGTTTCCGAGGAGAACGCTTGCGGAGGCAAGATCGTGACTGCTCCGACCTGCGGTTCGTGCGGTGTCATGCCGGCTGTGCTCTATCACCTGAAAGAATCTCGCGATTTCCGTGACTCCCGTATCTTGCGTGCGTTGGCCACTGCCGGGTTGTTCGGCAATGTGGTGCGTACGAATGCATCCGTTTCCGGAGCCGAGGTAGGATGCCAGGGAGAGGTCGGTGTGGCTTGTGCGATGGCGGCAGCGGCGGCCAGCCAGCTATTTGGCGGAACGCCTGCCCAGATCGAGTATGCGGCCGAAATGGGACTGGAGCACCACTTGGGATTGACCTGCGACCCTGTTTGCGGACTGGTCCAGATTCCTTGTATCGAACGTAATGCTTTTGCGGCAGCTCGTGCGCTGGATGCAAACACTTTCTCCAACTTCTCCGATGGCAAGCACCGGGTAAGTTTCGACCAGGTGGTCGAAGTGATGCGCCAGACCGGAAACGACCTGCCGAGCCTTTATAAGGAAACATCCGAAGGCGGGTTGGCTAAGAATATGGAGCAGAAATGAAAAAAATATGATTTATCATCGACGCAGAAATTATAAATCTCAAGATCATAAATGTAAAAAAAATCGTACAATGAAAAAAAGTTTATACATGCTATTGTGTGCCGCTGCCTTAGTGGCTTGCGGGCAGCCGAAGCAACAAAAGGCAGCTACAGATGAAGTGGCAACCAGCGGTAATCCCGTGCTCGAAGGATGGTATGCCGATCCCGAAGGAATCATTTATGGCGATACCTATTGGATATTCCCGACTTGGAGCGACGCGTATGAGAAACAAACCTATTTCGACTGTTTTTCGTCCAAGGATCTGGTGAACTGGACGAAGTATTCGTCTGTGCTCGATACCTCCGCCGTGAAGTGGGCGAAGAAAGCCATGTGGGCGCCGTCTATCATCCATAAGGATGGCAAATATTATTTCTTCTTCGGAGCCAATGACGTGCATGAAGGCGAAGTAGGAGGAATCGGAGTTGCCGTCAGCGACCGTCCGGAAGGTCCGTACAAGGACCTGTTGGGCAAACCGCTTATCAACGAGATCGTCAACGGGGCACAACCGATCGACCAGTTCGTTTTCCGTGACGACGACGGTCGCTACTATATGTATTACGGCGGTTGGGGACATTGCAATGTTGTCCTCCTGAACGATGACTTCACCGGATTGGTTCCTTTTGAAGACGGAACGGTCTACAAGGAGGTGACACCGGATAAATATGTGGAAGGCCCGTTCATGTTCAAGAAGAACGGAAAGTACTATTTTATGTGGAGCGAAGGAGGCTGGACCGGTCCCGATTACTGTGTCGCATACGCGATCGCCGATTCGCCTTTCGGACCGTTCGACCGTGTCGCCACCATTCTCCAGCAGGATTCGACGATAGCGAGGGGAGCCGGACATCATTCTGTTTTGCATGTTCCGAACTCGGAAGACTACTACATCGTCTACCACCGCCGTCCGCTGAACGACAATACCCGCGACCACCGTGTGACTTGTATCGACCGGATGACTTTCGATGAGAATGGATTTATAAATCCTGTTAAAATGACATTCGAAGGTGTTTCCGCCCGTACAATAGATAAGTAAGAAGCGATTAATCGCTAAAAGATATTAAAACAGGAGCGTAGCTATTGCGTTCCTGTTTTTTTACACTACTTTTGACACATGTGTCAGACATAGTGGATGAAATATTTAATAACATTATAACGATGAGTACAGAAGAACTTCAGGACATGGAAAGCCGGATTATAGAAGCGGCTAAGCGGGTGTTTGTCAGGAAAGGATATGAAGCGACCAAAATGGGCGATATCGCTACTGAGGTCGGAATCAGCCGTACGGCCATGCACTATTATTTCCGGACGAAGGAGATGCTTTTCGATGCGATCTTCGGCCAATTGATGGATGCGTTGTTACCCAATATCGGAGTGATTGTAAGTGAGCCGACCTCTTTCCTGGATAAGATTCCGAAGATCGTGGAGCAGTACACGGCGATGATTCAGGCCAATCCGCTGTTTCCGATCTTTGTGGTGAACGAGTTTAACCGTGATCCTGAACATTTATACAAGACGATCCTGAAAGATCCGGAGAAAGTCAAGCCGTTATTGCTTTTGCAAAAACAGATGCAGGAGGAAATGGAGCGGGGATCGCTGAAGAAGATTCCGTTGGTCTATACGGCTTCCACCTTGATGAGCCTGATCGTCTTTCCGATGTTGGCAAGGAATCCGCTCACGAGTGTTTTCTTTGAAGGCGATCCCCGGAAATTCGAGGACTTTCTACAGGAACGAAAGGCTTTTATCACGGATGTCATGATCCGGTTGCTGATGCCGGACGAGGTGCAAACTGTAAAAGAATGAATAAAAGGAGGATGCATATGAAACAGACATTCCTGCATAGCTGGAAACAGATCGTCCTGTTGCTTGTCTTTCCCCTTATGGCGGAAGGAGTAGGGGCACAGGAACGTATTACGCTGGGCGAGTGCTACGAATGGGCGCATGCCAACTATCCGCAGATACGTCGGTACGGGCTGATCGAGCAGACCGAACAGTATAACCTGTCCAATGCCGCCAAAGGCTGGATGCCGCAACTCTCGGTCAATGCAAAGGCAACGTACCAGAGCGATGTGACGAAACTGCCGTTCGATGCAGATAAGCTGTCGGCTGTGATCCCCGGAATCGAGATCCCGACACTTGGCAAGGATCAGTATCAGGTCGTGGCCGAAGTGAACCAGACGATCTGGGACGGCGGTGCGATCCGTTCCACCCGCCAGTTGACGGAGGCGCAGGCGATGGCCGACCGGGAACAGCTGAACAGCGATCTTTATGCCTTGAACGACCGGGTGAACCAGCTTTATTTCGGTTGTCTCCTGCAGGACGAGCTGATCCGCCAGAACGGTTTGCTCCAGAAAGAGTTGCAGATCAATATCGATCGTATCTCTGCCATGATGGAGAACGGCGTTGCCAACCAGTCCGACCGCGAAAGCATGGAAGTCGAATTGTTGAACGCCCGCCAGAAGGAGATCGAGTTGAAGGCAGCCCGTTCGGCTTACGGCAAAATGCTGGCTGCCCTGATCGGTCGGCCTGATGCCGGAACGTTCGTGTTGGAAGTTCCTTCGCTGCCGGGGACAACTTCATTGTCGCCTGTGATCAACCGTCCGGAGCTTCGTGCGTTGGATGCCAAAAGCGATCTACTCGAATTGCAGAACAAGCAGTTGACTGCCGGCCTGATGCCTCGTATCGGCGCTTTCTTCCAGGGAGGATATGGCCGGCCGGGGTTGAATATGTTAGAAGACAGTTTCAATCCGTTTTATATGGCAGGTGTCCGTTTGAGCTGGAACATGGGTAAACTATATACCTTGAAGAACGATCGCCGGAAGATTGCCACGAACCGCCAGGAGTTGGAGGTACAACGGGAGACGTTCCTCTTTAACACTCGTCTCCAATTGACGCAGCAGAACACGGAGATCAAAAAGATGACCGACCTGATGAAAGCGGACGACGAGATCATCCGTCTCCGCACCAGCATCAAAAAGGCGGCCGAAGTTAAATTGGCGAATGGCGTGATCTCCGTCACCGACCTGATCCGCGAAATCAACTCCGAAGATCTGGCCCGGCAATCCGCCGCCACCCACCGGATTCAGCAATTGCAGTCGATCTATAATTATATGTACACAACAAATGAAGGATACAAATGAGGATTTATAGGTGGACTAACAGCCAAGGCTGCGCCTTATGCCGTAGGCTCTCTTTTGCCGTCTGCTTCAGCAGACGGTTTAAAAGATTTAGAGGCAAAGCCTCTTCCTCTGTGGACTTCAGTCCCTTTTCATATATTATATTTAAAGGGGTTAAAACCCACAAAGGAACCGGCAAAGCCGGAACAACCATCTATCCGTCTGCTTCAGCAGACGGCAAAAGAGAACCTGCGGCAACGAGGCTTGCACATTGTTGCTATAAACACACCGATAAATCATCATTTAATCGAAAGAAATAAACACATTCAATATGAAACCGATTCTTTTATTCAGTTTTGTTCTGGCTTTGTCTGCTTGCAGCAGCAATAACAACGACTTCGATGCCACCGGTGCATTCGAATCCACCGAAATAATCGTTTCCTCGGAAGCGAACGGGAAGATCATGGAATTGAACCTGCAGGAAGGTGACAGGCTTGAAGCCGGGGCAGTGCTGGGCTATGTGGACAGTACGCAGCTTTACCTTCGGAAGAAGCAGCTCGAAGCGGGCCTCCGTAGCGTGGACATTCGGAAACCGGACATCCGCAAACAGATCGCTTCCCTTGAACAGCAGATCGCCGTTGCCCGCAGTGAGCAGCAGCGTATGGAGAACCTGGTAAAGGCAAAAGCCGGCAACCAGAAACAGGTCGATGACATCGTCAACAACATCAAAGTGCTGCAAAAGCAACTGGATGCCCAATATTCGACCTTGCATAAAACGACAGGCGGGGCGGATGCCGAAGCGGAAAGCATCGTCTACCAGATCATGCAGTTGGACGACCAGTTGCAGAAAAGCCGCATCGTCAACCCGCAGTCCGGCACAGTCCTTGTGAAATATGCCGAACCGGGCGAAGTCACGGCGGCCGGCAAGCCTCTTTATAAGATAGCCGACACCGATCTCTTGTATCTACGCGCTTATCTTACCGCCGAACAGCTTACGCAATTGAAACTCGGACAGCAGGTTCGTGTCTTTGCAGATTTCGGCGAAAAGGCACAAAGGGAATATCCGGGTACGATCACCTGGATTTCCGAAAAGTCGGAATTTACCCCAAAAGGCATCCAGACCAAAGACGAACGTGCCAACCTGGTGTATGCCGTCAAGATCGCTGTCAAGAACGACGGTTACTTGAAGATCGGACAGTATGGAGAAATGAGGTTTAATTCTTAATTTACATGAAGGATATAGTTGTTCAGAAGGTCAATAAGGCTTACGGGAAAGTTCAGGCTTTGCAGGATATCTCGTTGCATATCGGCGAAGGGGAGCTTTTCGGGCTGATCGGGCCGGATGGGGCGGGCAAGACGTCGTTGTTCAGGATACTGACTACCCTGCTGCTGGCGGATAGCGGTACGGCATCGGTTTGCGGGCTGGATGTCGTGCGCGATTATAAGGAAATCCGATGGCGTGTAGGGTATATGCCGGGACGCTTTTCCCTTTATCAGGATCTGACGGTGGAAGAGAACCTGAACTTCTTTGCTACCGTATTCAATACGACTGTTGAGGAAAACTACGACCTGATACGCGACATATATGTCCAGATCGAACCTTTCAAGAAGCGGAAAGCCGGGAAGCTCTCCGGCGGGATGAAGCAGAAGTTGGCGCTGAGCTGTGCGTTGATCCATCGGCCCGATGTTCTTTTCCTGGACGAGCCTACGACAGGTGTCGATCCTGTTTCGCGTGTGGAATTTTGGGATATGCTGGATCGGTTGAAGAGGCAAGGAATTACGATCCTGGTTTCAACGCCCTATATGGATGAGGCTTCCCGTTGCGACCGTATTGCCCTGATGCGCGGCGGCCGGTGCTTGTCGGTCGACACGCCGGAAGGTATTCGCGGTACGTTCGATAAGCATTTGTATGCGGTCCGGTCGGCTTCCATGTATAAGCTGTTGCTCGATCTCAGGACATACCCGGATGCGGACTCTTGTTTCTCTTTCGGCGATGCCCATCATTTCTCCATTCGCAAGGATGTAGTGGAGAAAGAAGGGGAAGCCGCCTTCCGCAGGAATTTGCAGGCTTTCTTGACGGCAAAAGGACATACGGATATCGGTATCGAACCGATAAAACCCGGTATCGAGGATTGTTTTATGGCTTTATAAATATGAAAAGGACCGTCCCAGGTTGGGACAGTTGATATAGTAATGAGTTAATAATAATGTGGTGCATAAATGCTGATTTATGGGTGTGTTTATAGCTACAATGTGCAAGCCTCGTTGCCGCAGGTTCTCTTTTGCCGTCTGCTGAAGCAGACGGATAGATGATTGTTCCGGCTTTGCCGGTTCCTCTGTGGGTTTTAACCCCTTTTGATACAATAGATGAAAGGGACTGAAGTCCACAGAGGAAGAGGCTTTGCCTCTAAATCTTTTAAACCGTCTGCTGAAGCAGACGGCAAAAGAGAACCTACGGCATAAGGCGCAGCCTTGGCTGTTAGTCCACCTATAAATCAGCATTTATACCATTTTGTCTTTTATAATTATGAACGTAATAGAAACAGATAAACTAACGAAATGCTTCGGAACCTTTACTGCCGTCGACCACATTAGTTTCACGGTAGGCGAAGGGGAGATTTTCGGTTTCTTGGGGGCGAACGGAGCCGGGAAGACGACGGCTATGCGTATGTTGTGCGGTCTTTCGACACCGACCTCCGGGACGGGAAAGGTCGCCGGTTTCGATATCTATAAGGAAACGGAACAGATCAAGCGGCATATCGGCTATATGAGTCAGAAGTTTTCCCTTTACGGCGACTTGAAGGTCTGGGAGAATATCCGTTTGTATGGCGGTATCTACGGCTTGTCGGAAAAACAACTGAAAGCGAAGACGGACGAACTGCTTCGTGTCCTTGATCTGGAGAACGAACGGAACACCTTGGTCGATGCACTGCCGTTGGGCTGGAAGCAAAAGTTAGCTTTCTCCGTCGCTATCATCCACGAACCCCGGATCGTTTTCTTGGATGAGCCGACCGGAGGTGTCGATCCTGTCACCCGCCGTCAGTTCTGGGAACTGATCTACCAGGCTGCCGAACGCGGTATTACAGTCTTTGTCACCACCCACTATATGGACGAGGCGGAGTATTGCAACCGTGTCTCCATCATGGTAGACGGGAAGATCGAAGCCCTGGACAGCCCTTCCGCCCTCAAATCGTCTTTCAAGGCCGGTAATATGAACGAAGTTTTCCATGCGTTGGCGCGGGGGGCAAGGAGAGTGGACAATTAGAAATTAAGAATTAAGAATTAAAAAATAAGAAATAAAGATGAGAGATTCTTTGGCTGCTTTTGTTAGAAAGGAATTTTTACACATTTTCCGTGACAGGCGGACGATGATGATCCTGCTGCTGATGCCTATTGTGCTGATCATCCTTTTCGGCTATGCCATCACGACGGAGATCAAGCGTGTGCCTGTCGCAATCCTTGATCAGAGCCGCGACGAGGTAACACAGAAAATGATTTCCCATTTTGTCGCCAGCGAGTATTTCGAACTCTATAAGATGATCGATAGCGAAGAAGAAGGCCAGGCTCTTTTCCGTCAGGGAAAAATCCGGATGGCTTTAATAGTTGAAAGTGGAAAGTTGAAAGGTGAAAATGAAATCCAGCTATTAGTCGATGCGACCGATCCGAACGAAGCGACGCAGCTATCTGCGTATGCTACGCAGATAGCAGTTGAAAGTGGAAAGGTGAAAGTTGAAAGTGAAAATGCAAATAGCAACGCGAAGCCACTTTCACCTTTCACCTTTCACCTTTCACCTGACCAAGGGATTGCGCCGGTAATCAAGTTGCTCTATAACCCCCAGCTTCGTGGCGCCTATAACTTCGTGCCCGGTGTCATGGGACTGATCCTGATCCTTATCTGTGCCATGATGACCTCCGTCGGGATCGTGAAGGAGAAAGAAATCGGGACGATGGAAGTGCTTCTCGTCTCTCCGATGAAACCGGTTTATATCATTCTGGCAAAAGCTACTCCCTATCTGTTGCTGAGCTTAGTGAATATAGCTACCATCCTAAGTTTGTCGTATTTCCTGCTGGATGTGCCGATCAATGGCAGCCTGTTGCTGTTAGTGGGCGTTTCCGTCCTCTATGCATTGGTGGCGTTGTGCTTGGGATTGCTGATCTCGACGATAGCCGACACGCAGCAGGCCGCCATGCTGATCAGCGCCGTTGTCCTGATGCTGCCTGTCATATTGCTTAGCGGGATGGTATTTCCGATCGAGAATATGCCGGAGATCCTGCAAGTCATTTCCAATATCGTACCGGCCAAATGGTATATCATCGCCGTGAAAGATATCATGATAAAAGGCTTGGGCTTCGGTTCCGTCCTGCAGGAAATAGGCGTGTTGGCATTGATGGTGGTCGTGCTGGTCGGATTAAGTGTGAAACGTTTTAAAATACGATTGTAATGAGGATGCTGAAATATTTATTGGAGAAGGAATTCAAGCAGATCAAACGGGACCGTTTCTTGCCCCGTATCATCTTCCTGTTGCCGGTCATACAACTGGTGATCCTTCCTTTTGCCGCTAATTTCGAGATGCGGAATATCAATCTTAGTATCGTGGACAACGACCATACCGTCCTTTCCCGTAGGCTGACAGACAAGGTTCTTTCTTCCGGCTACTTCCGGCTGGCGGATGTTTCGCCCCGTTACGACGAGGCTTTGGTTTCGATCGAAAGCAATGCCGCCGATATCATCCTCGAAATCCCGTCCCGTTTCGAAGAACGGTTGGGACGGGAGGGAACGGCCGAGCTCCTGATAGCCGCCAATGCCGTGAACGGGACGAAGGGAGGAATCGGCAGTTCATATCTTGCGTCTATCATCCAGGATTTTAACCAGGAGAAAAGTCTCTCTCCCATATCGGCCCAGGAGGGAGGAATCCGTGTCACGAACCTGTTCAACCCACATCTGAATTATAAGAACTATATGGTTCCCGGTATCATGGCTTTCCTGCTGACGCTTATCGGAGGTTTCCTTTCCGCACTGAACATCGTGAGCGAAAAGGAGAAAGGGACGATCGAACAGATCAACGTGACGCCTGTCCCGAAAGCCCTGTTCCTGCTCTCCAAGCTGATACCGTTCTGGGTTATCGGTCTTATCCTGCTCACGATAGGCGCCTGTATCGCCTGGCTGGTCTACGGATTGTTGCCGGTAGGCAATATGGGGATCATCTATCTGTTTGCGGCAGTTTACCTGATGGCGTTTACCGGTTTCGGCCTGGCTATCTCGTCCGTGTCGTCCACCCAGCAACAGGCGATGTTCACGGCTTTCTTTTTTATGATTATTTTTGTCCTTCTGAGCGGTATGTTTACACCGGTCAGCAGTATGCCGGTCTGGGCACAGGAACTGACACGTGTCAATCCGCTCCGCTATTTAGTCGAAGTGATGCGAATGGTTTATCTGAAAGGCAGCACTTTGTCAGACCTCACCGGGCACTTCATTGCCGTTTGCCTGTTCGCCCTGTTCTTTAACGTGCTTGCTATCGTCAGCTACAAGAAGAGGTGAAAGTTGAAAGGTGAGAGTTGAAAGTGAAAATACAAATAGCGACGCGAAGCACCTTTCAACTTTCACCTATAATGTGTTTTACGACATACTTAACTATATTTTACAAACATCCTGCCTTCATTTCTTCGCACTCTTCTATATTTGATTCAAATCTGAAACAATATTTCAAATATGGAAAGCGTTATTCCAAATATGGAAAAAGCAGAAGAGAACTACAAGGTTCCGAATCTCGAAAAAGGGATCGCTGTACTTGAGTACTTGTCGCTTCACACCCAGGGTGAGACGCTTCAGGAAATCAAGTCGACCCTTGATATTTCACAGACGACGGCCTATCGTATTTTAAATACGCTGGTGCGTTTGGACTATTTGATTTATAATGAAGACACAAAGCGATACAAGTTATCCCGTAAATTGCTAACTTTGGGATTCAGATCACTGAACGAACACAATTTACTGGAAACTGTTTTGCCTCGTTTGCGTGATTTGCGCGATCAGGTAAAAGAGACGGCATGCTTCGGCGTGCTGGGAGACCGGAAGGGTATCTTTATCGAGCAGGCACAGGGACATCATACGTTCCGTTTTATCCTCTCGCCGGGGAAACCTTTCGATTTGCATTGTTCGGCTCCGGGAAAGGCGATCATGGCTTATCTGCCGAATACAGTACGGGACCGATATTTGACTTATATGGAATTTACACGCTACAACGCCCGGACTATTACTTCGCGTGATGCTTATCTGGAGGAACTTGAGAAGGTCCGGAAATTGGGCTATGCCATGGACAATGAAGAGGAGTTGAACGGTGTGATTTGCATCGGAGCGCCTATCTTTAATTATACAGGTTATCCTTGTGGGGCAATTTGGATTTCAGGCCCGAAGGACCGGTTGTCGAAGGAGGTCGTACGGACATCGGCCGATTGTATAAGGAAAGTGGCCCAGACCATTTCCCTTGAGTTAGGATATAGTAAAGCAAAAAAAATATAATATACCATGAACACACGAAAATACATGTTTAAAAACTCACTGGTGGCTTGTTTTGCCTGCTGTTGCATCTCCTTTGCTTCAGCAGGCAACCCACCGTTCTTCCCGACAGATGTCGTGACGAATGCCGAAGGTGAGTTGTTGATGACAGATAAAGGGGTAAAGCGGGTTGATGTTTTTTCGCCTGATGGTAAAACATTGTTGCGTTCTTTTCCTATGGACGAAGCGCCTACGGGCATCCTCGTGGATGGCGACAAGGCGTATGTGACGACATTCGGAACGACAGGCCATTTACAGATCCTGTCGCTCGAATCGGGCAGGGTGGAGGCTTCTATTCCGACCGGTTCGGGAGCATGCCATCCGATGTTCGGCCCGGATAAGAAACATATATATGTATGCAACCAGTTCCAGACTACGATCTCCGAGATCGATCCGGTAGCTCGCAAGGTGATGCGTACGGTGAAGGTGCTGCGCGAACCGAAGTCCGCCGTGTTCAGCAAGGACGGCAAATATATGTTCGTCACGAACTTCTTGCCGGCACAGCGGGCTGATCTCGACTATGTGGCCGCCTGTGTCTCCGTCATCGAAATGGATGGCTTCACGAAGGTGAAGGACATCCAGTTGGCAAACGGTAGCAATGCCCTCCGGGGAATCTGCATCACTCCCGACGGCAAGTATATATATGTATCGCACAACTTGGGCCGTTTCACTGTGCCGACCTCGCAATTGCAACAGGGATGGATGAACACGAGTGCTTTCAGTGTGATCGATGCCGACAAGCAGGAGTTTTTAGGGGCTATCGTCGTGGACGAGCCGGAACGGGGTGCAGCCGGTATCTGGAGCATTGCCTGCAATGACGAGTCTGTCTTCATCTCTCATTCGGGAACGCACGAGGTCAGTGTGATCGACCATAAGGCGATGCTGGAGAAATTCCTGAACTATCCCAATAAGGCGGTGTTAGACTACGACCTGACTTTCTTATACGGTCTTCGTGAACGTATCCCGTTGGAGGGGAACGGTCCTCGCAATATGATCCTGGCAGGTGACAAGCTGATTATCCCGACCTACTTTGCCGATGTCCTGAATATAATGGATGTCAATACGAACGAAGTGACGTCGGTTGAGCTGAATCCCGGACGCGAGGAAACGGCAGAGAACAAAGGCGAACGCTACTTCAACGATGCTTCGCACTGTTTCCAGAACTGGCAGAGCTGTAACGGTTGCCATCCGGGGGATGCCCGGACGGACGGCATGAACTGGGACTTGATGAACGACGGTGTCGGCAACTCCAAGAATTGCAAGAGCATGCTCTTTAGCCATGTGACTCCTCCCAACATGATTTCCGGTATTCGCGAACATGCGGAACGGGCTGTGCGGGCCGGCTTTAACTTTATCCAGTTTTATGATGTTACCGAAGAAGACGCCGTTTGTGTGGATGCCTATTTGAAATCGCTTCGTCCCGTGCCCAGTCCTTATTTGGTGAACGGCGAACTGTCCGATCTGGCAAAGGAAGGGCAGAAGGTTTTCGAAAAGTTGAAATGCGGGGAATGCCATAGCGGTGTTTACTATACGGATATGAAATACCACCGTATCGGTGAAGATATAGAGTTCGAAAAAGGTTGGGATACTCCGACTTTGCGCGAGGTGTGGCGTACGGCTCCTTATTTGTTCGACGGACGTGCCGCCACCATGAAGGATGTGTTCAGTGTCCATAAGCACGGCATCGAGAAAAAAGTCTCAGAGAAAGATATCGAAGCATTAACCGAATATGTGAACTCTTTATGAATTATTGCGATAAAATACATTATAATATCTATACGACCGCGTTGTCTACCTTCGGTGATATGGTGGACGCCCTGTTGGCACAGTTGCCGCAAGACGAACAGATTCTCCGTTTGGCATTCTTCGGTATGCCGAACGACAACGAACAATACGTCTCCCGCCGTATCATACTGCGCGAGAAGATCCGTAAGTTCTACGGGAACCATGAGCCGGTATTGAGCTACGTTTCCCAGCCTCCTCTGAATGCCGGATTGATCCTGGAGGTTCATAGCTACAAGGCGGATGAAAACGATCATATCACCTTCCGCCATCACGGTGGTTTCCCGTATGTCGTACTGGAAAATGCCGATGGCCGTTTCCTTTTTGCCGGAGGTTTCCACGGTGATGTGATCAACTTCGGCATCCAGCAACAGTCTTCAGAAGTATTCCATATGATGGGAGAGGTGATGCGGCGGGAAGGCTTCCCGGTGAACAGCATCATCCGCCAGTGGAACTACATCGAGCAGATCACCCGTTTCGACGGGCCGGACCAGCATTACCAGATGTTCAACAACGCCCGTGCCGATTTCTATGGAAAGACGGACTGGAGCAACGGCTATCCGGCTGCTACCGGTATCGGGGCCAACTTGGGAGGCATACTGGTCGATTTGGATGCGGCTGTATTTGCCCGCCCCGGATGCTATGCCACCCCGATCGACAATAAGTTGCAGATTGCCGCCCATGCCTATTCGGACCAGGTCCTCGAAGCTGCCCAGCAGAAGAAAGCGACACCGAAGTTCGAGCGTGCCAAGAGCATGACCTTCGACGGCAGGCGGATTGTCTATATAAGCGGTACGGCAGCCATCCGTGGAGAAGAAAGCCTGATAGGAGTAGGGCTCGACCGCCAGCTTCATATCACAATGGAAAACATCGACCAGCTGATCGGAGCGGCGAAGCTGAAAATGCTGCGTGTCTATCTGAAAGAAAAATCTTTTTATGAGGAGGCGCGTCAGTTGCTTGAAGGATATAATTTGAATATACCGATCTCTTACATGTGGGCGGATGTTTGCCGGGATGAGCTATTGATAGAGATTGAAGGGATTGCCATCGAATAACAGTTTCATAGGCATGAAACAAAAGTTCCCTCGTAGGGAAACGACAGTTTCTTAGGGAGGAAACGATAGTTTCCCCGAAGGGAAACGGATGGAACAAAAGCAGGAAACAAATATTAATTACTAACTAAATAAACAAGAGAAAAGATGAAAAAGAATCTTATGAAATTAACTGCGATGGGAGCTCTACTGCTTTCTATGGCTGCATGTGGCGGCAAAACATCTACCGGCGAAGCGACCTGTTGCGCTGCTGCAGGCGAAGGACAATGCACCGAACAGTGCGGAAATGATTGTAAAAACGAGTGTAACAACAATGCTAACTGTAAAAATAATAAAGAAATGAAGTATTCAAAGAAATTCACAAATGCCGACTTCTACAAAGACGGCAAGTTCCAACAAGATGTTGCTATTGAAGCAATGAAAGACATGTTCGCTTTCTATGACGTTCCTTTTACCGAACTGATGGCTAAGGACATGTGGGTAACCGACTTCGGTCTGGGCGATTTTGAAAACGTAGGTATGGGCGGTATCTTCTGGATCAACGATGCTGATCATGGCTACTTTGCTCATGCTATCTATCTGCTTCCGGGACAGATGATTCCTGAGCACGCTCATGTGAAAACCAAATTCCCGGCTAAACACGAATCTTGGATGGTAGAAAAGGGATGGGTATATAACTTCTCTGTATTAGGAGATGAAACGCCTAACGCTCCGGCTATCCCGGCTACTCACGGACCGATCAAGAGTAAGAACTTCGTAGTTCAGAATGTCGGTGATGTTCTTCGCCTGAAACAATTGGAATCTTTCCACTTTATGATGGCTGGTCCTGAAGGTGCTATTGTTGATGAATGGGCATGCTACCATGATAATGACGGCTTGCGCTTCACCAACACGAAAGCTGCGTTATAATAAGTAATAAACACCTTATAATTTATTACATGAATAAATACTATTTATTAGTATCACTCCTTCTGTCCTCTTCTGTCATGGTGTCCGCCGGGCCCAAGCAGAAGAAGGCGGAAACGTGGATTGATGCTTCAGTCAAAGCTAAAACGGAATTGCAGGCAAAGCTGAAGAAATCCGGAATGCCGATCATCTCTACCTGGATGAAGCATAAGGCGAAAGCCGAACCTTTCGTGGTAGACCTGAAAGGCGTGGATAAGCTGGTGCTTGTAACGGCCGGTGGTCCCGACGGTACGGACTACGACCAGGCTGTATGGGCAAACGCCCGTTTGATTAAAGCCGATGGTACAGCCGTATGGTTGGACGAAGTTCCTTATGAATATGGTGTTGCCGGTTGGGCAAAGCCTAAGATGAACACAAATGCTTACGACCATGAAATCGTAATTGCCGGAAAGGAATACAAACACGGTGTGTTCTGCCATGCGAACGGAACGTTGGTATATCCGGTGGGTGGCCAGTATGTCCGTTTCGAAGCCGAAGTAGGTATCGACGATACTTCAAGCGGCGGAAGCGTGTTCTTCCAGGCGTTGAACACAGTCCCGACCTTTGTCGCAGAAGAATTGAATACCAAATATCCGAAAGAGATCGGTATGCTGGGCGCCGTATTGGACGGCCTGGATACCTGGCTGATCACTCCGGATGCTTCTGTTGAAAAGCAGGCTGCGGATAATGCGATCGCCCGGTTGAAGGACGGTGCGTACTATTCGAATGTAGCCAAGCAGATCGCTAACGAAAAAGATCTCAACACCCAGATACGCAAGTATCTCGAACTGGTTGAGAAAGTACAGGACCTGTACACGCTTCAGAGTGATTTGGAATGGCTGAACGTCGAGGCTGTCAAATTGGCTTTCGCCGATATGAAAAAGCAGAAAGGCTACGACGCCGCCAAATACGAACCGATGCTGAACGAACTGGTACAGCTCGAAAAGAAAGGCTTCAAAGGCATCTATAACGGTGACGAACAGGCCATCGCCGATGCCAAGAAAGCATTGGAATGTAAACGTGCTATCTTGCTGGCAAACCCCTTGCTGGATGCCGACAAGATCGTGGCAGCCCGCTTCAAAGTAGGTTCGAAGGCCCATCAGATCATGACACCTTCTTTAGGAACCCAGGCCAATAACTGGAGTAACCAGGAATCTGCCGGCCGTGAAGGCTTCGATGCCGAGATTGTCGAACTCTCCAACCTGCGTGGCGATGTGCAGATGCGCCAGGTATATAAGCCGAAAAACGGTTCTTCCATCGCGGACCTGAAACTGCATTGGAACGGTGACCGCGTCATGTTCACACAGACGCAGGACGACAAGCGTTGGAACATCTACGAAGTGAATCTGGATGGAACAGGCTTCAAACCGCTTGTTGAAAACGACGAGCCGGATCTGGAATTTTATGATGGGACGTATCTGCCTGACGGCCGTGTGATTGCGATCTCCAATATCGGTTATCAGGGCGTTCCCTGTGTAAACGGCGATGACGCTGTCGGTAACATGGTGCTGTATAACCCGAAGGATAAGAGCATGCGCCGCCTGACATTCGACCAGGATGCCAACTGGAACCCGGTTATCATGAATAACGGTCGCGTGATGTACACCCGCTGGGAGTACACCGACCTGACTCACTACTATTCCCGTATCGTCATGCACATGAATCCGGACGGGACAGAAAACAAAGCCCTCTACGGTAGCGGCGCGATGTTCCCGAACAGTACGTTCGACGTACAGCCGTTGCCCGGCCATGGTTCGGCGTTCGTCGGCATTATCTCCGGCCACCACGGTGTAGCCCGTTCCGGTCGTATGATCATCTTTGACCCGACAAAGGGACGTAAGAGCACAGCCGGTATGGTACAGGAAATCCCTCACCGCAACCGTCCGATCCAGGAAGAGATCAAAGACCAGCTGGTTAACGGCGTATGGCCGCAGTTCATCAAACCGACACCGCTGAACGATAAATACTTCCTGGTAGCAGCCAAGTTAGACCCGCACGCTTTGTGGGGACTTTATCTGGTGGACGTTTACGACAACGTGACCTGTTTGATGCAGGCAGAAGGCGAAGGCTATATCAGCCCGATCCTGGTGCGCGAAACGAAGACTCCCCCGTCTATCCCCGACCGTGTGAAACTGAATGAAAAGGAAGCGACATTCTTTATTCAGGACATATACGAAGGAGAGGGTTTGAAGGGCATTCCTCGCGGAACGGTTAAGTCACTGCGCCTGCATGCTTACGAATATGCGTATGTAAAGACCCGTTCCGACCATAACTGGCACGGAATCCAGTCTGGTTGGGATATCAAACGTATGTTGGGTACGGTTCCTGTTGAAGAAGACGGTTCCGTGATCTTCAAAGCTCCGGCAAACACTCCGATCTCCATCCAACCTTTGGATAAGGACGGTGTGGCTATCCAGTGGATGCGTAGCTGGGTAACCGGTCAGCCGGGCGAAGTGGTTTCCTGTATCGGTTGCCACGAAGACCAGAACCAGATCGCGATCCCGAAACGTGTGATCGCTTCACAGAAAGCTCCGTCTGCCTTGACTCTGCCCGAAGGAGGTACTCGCTCCTTTACGTTCGACCTGGAAATGCAGCCGATCCTGGATCGCGCTTGTATCGCCTGTCATAATGGTGAAGGAAAAGCGTTCGACCTGCGTGGCGGGAAGAAAGACAAGTTGGGCTATGGCACGTCTTATCTGAACCTGCATCCGTACGTACACCGCCAGGGTGGTGAAGGTGATATGGTCGTCTTGCAACCGTACGAATATCATCCCAACACGAGCGAACTCGTTCGTCTGTTGAAGAAAGGTCACCACAATGTGAAGCTGACAGATAAGGAATGGAAGACCCTTTACAACTGGATCGATTACAATGCTCCTGATAAAGGTTATTTCAATGCTAACGTGCTGGAAATGCTTCCTTATAAAGGATTCGACCAGATCAAGCGTCGTAAGGAATTGACCGATAAGTATGCAAACGGAGCCGGTGTGGACTGGAAGAAGGAAATCGCCGACTATGCGGATTATCTGAAGAAGCAAGGCCCGATCACTCCGGTAATGCCAGAAAAGGCTGCTCCTGTAAAGGAAAAGACCGTGAAGGCTAAAGGCTGGCCTTTCGGGTCCGACCGGATCAAGGAAATGCTGGCTAAGGAAACCGAAACCCGTAAGGTGGTTGAAATCGCTCCGGGTGTGAAAGTCAATTTCGTCCGTATTCCGGCCGGAGAATTCGTGATGGGTAGCTATCGTGGCGAACCGGATGCTTATCCTACTGCCAAGGTGAAGATCGACAAAGGCTTCTGGATGGCCGAGTTGGAAACGACGAACGAACAGTTCAACGTTGTCTTCCCGGATCATGACAGCCGTTTCGTTGACCAGCAGTGGAAAGACCATGTGAACCAGGGTTATCCGGCTAATAAACCGGAACAACCGGTGATCCGTGTCAGCTACAACGATGCTATGGAATTCTGCCAGAAACTGAGCGAAAAGACAGGTCTCAAGATCACGCTTCCGACAGAAGCGCAGTGGGAATGGGCTTGCCGCGCCGGTAGCGACCAGGACTTCTGGTATGGTGACATGCACACAGACTTCGGTAAGAAGGACAACCTGGCGGACAAGACAACCTTGTTGCTTGCCGTTTACGGTGTAGACCCTCAGCCGATGGCTAAGACGAACCCGTGGTACAAATACTATACCTTCCTTCCGAAAGAAGAGAGTGTAGACGATGGTAACCTGGTTCAGGTTGGCGGCAAGGCATACGAAGCCAATCCGTTCGGTCTGTACAGCATGCACGGAAACGTAGCCGAATGGACCCGTTCCGACTATGTATCGTATCCGTATAATGAGAAGACGAAAGAGACATCCGAATACAAGGTTGCCCGTGGCGGTTCTTACATCGACCGTCCGAAGTATGCGGCTTCCTACACGCGTAAAGCTTACTATCCGTACCAGCGTGTGTTCAATGTCGGTTTCCGTATGATCATTGAAGATTGATAATAAAGAGGTATAGATAATATCTATCAACCCATAGAGAGCACAGATGTGGCAGATTGCCACGGATTATTTCATCAAACGATTAATCTGCGTACATTTGCCGCATCTGTGAACTCTAATAAAAAAGTAAATGAAAACAAATCTCGAAAGATTTTTCTCCTCCTTTGTAACGACGATCGTCCTGTTACTGATTTATGCCTTTGGCCTGGCCGTTGCCACTTTCATCGAAAAGTATCACGGTACAGCAGCAGCCAAAGCAATGGTTTATTATTCCCCCCTGTTTTTCCTGCTCCAATTTCTTTTAGTCGTCAACTTCATAGCGGCTACCCTCAAGCACCAATACCTGAAACGCGGCAAATGGGGTCTGATCCTGACTCATTTCGCCTTTATCATCATCCTTCTCGGCGCCCTGACTTCTTTCCTTTCCGGCGAAGAAGGAATCCTGCATCTGCGTGAAGGAGAGACAAGCAATCAGATTGCTGTCCGCACTTCCGAGGGCACGACCTTTCGCACCCTGCCTTTTTCCGTTGAACTGAAGAAATTTACCCTGACCCGCTATCCCGGTTCCGCCAGTCCCTCTTCCTACGAGAGCGAAGTGATTGTCCATGTGGACGGAGAGGACCGCGAAGAACGGATCTTTATGAATAACGTATTGGATGTAAAAGGCTATCGTTTCTTCCAGGCCTCTTATGACCAGGATGAACACGGAACCATCCTTTCCGTCAACCGCGATGTGACGGGACGGAACATCACCTACGCCGGCTACCTTCTGCTGGTTATCGGCCTGGTCCTTTGCCTGGTCGGCAAGGACTCCCGGTTCATGCGCCAGAGCCGCCGCCTGAAAGAACTGCGTAAGGCGACCGGCGTAACGGTCGTGTTGCTTGCGCTCCTTGCCGTTTCCCTGTCCGTAAATGCCAATGAGAAGGCTTCCCCGATGCTCGATGCCGTACAAAAATATGTGGTAAGCCCGGAACATGCCGCTCTCTTCGGCGCCCTCCCGGTCCAGTCGGGCAGCGGTCGTATGATGCCGGTCAACACCTTCTCTTCGGAGATTCTTCGTAAACTCCATAAATCGGATAAGATCGGTAAACTCAATTCCGACCAGTTCCTTCTCAGCCTGCTTGCTATGCCGGATATGTGGATGCGCGTTCCCTTTATCGCCCTGTCCAATCCCGAACTGGCTGCCTACTATGATCTGACGGACGGCGAATGTGCCTATATCCAGGTGTTCGACAGCAACGGTAATTATAAGTTGCAGGAGAAGTTAGAGGAAGCCTATAACAAGATGCCAGCCCAGCGAACCCGTTTTGATAAAGACCTGATGAAGTTGGATGAGCAAATGAATATATTCCACCAACTGATTAACCACCAAATGCTGAACCTCTTCCCGAAAGAAAACGATCCGAATCATAAATGGTATGCGCCCGGTGACGACCTCTCTGCCTTTAGCGGCAAAGACTCCATGTTCGTCTCCCGTATCCTCGACTGGTATTTAGGCGAGGTACAGGAAGGCTTGAAGAGCGGCGATTGGGCGAAAGCCGATGAAGTGGTCGGCATGATCGGCACGTACCAGCAAGCTAAGAACAAGACGCTCGATATCAGCCCGAAGCGTATGCAGGCCGAATTGAAATATAACAAGATGGATGTTTTCCGCTATTGCAAGATCGGTTATCTGGTCTTAGGCGGACTGTTGCTGGCTCTTTCTTTCGCGATGCTGTTCCGCCGGAGCCGCTGGATAAAAGCTGTTATCTGGCTGTTGGGGATCGGTGTGCTGGTCGTCTTCCATTACCACATGGCCGGTATGGGGATGCGCTGGTATATCGGCGGCTATGCTCCCTGGAGCAATTCCTATGAGACGATGGTCTATGTCGCATGGGCGACTGTCTTTGCCGGCCTCTTGTTCGTGCGCCGCAGTAAGATCACCTTTGCGTTGGCAACCCTGTTCGGCGGTATCATCCTCTTCGTGTCCGGCCTGAACTGGATGGACCCGGAGATCAATCCGCTCGTGCCAGTCCTGAAATCGCCGTGGCTGATGTTCCATGTGGCGGTCATTGTCGCTGCTTACGGCTTCTTCGGCATCAGTTGCCTGATCGGGCTGACCAATATGGTGATGATGTCCGTTACCGGAAAAAAGAACAAAGAGATATTGAAAGCCCGTATCGCCGAACTGAGCATCGTGGGCGAGATGGCGCTTTGGGTGGGGCTTGCCCTGATGACTGTCGGTACTTTCCTCGGAGCTGTCTGGGCGAATGAGTCCTGGGGCCGTTACTGGGGCTGGGATCCGAAGGAGACCTGGGCGTTGATCACGATGGTCGTGTATGCCGTAGTGACCCATCTCCACTTGGTGAAACGCTGGAATAACCTCTGGTTGTTTAACCTGGCATCCGTTATCGCGTTCGCCTCCGTGCTGATGACCTTCTTCGGTGTCAATTATTTTCTGAGCGGAATGCATTCATACGGTCAAAATGATAATGTGCATGGAATATTCACCTATCTTTATGTCGCCTTAGGGGTAGTCGTCGTCCTGGCTGTCCTTTCATACAGGAGATGGAAGACAAAGGTGTAAAACATATATGTTTTGAAAGCGAAACATATATATATTAAATTAGAGAGAACTGATAACGAATAAAAATAGTACGAACACTTAAAATTAATTAGTCATGAGAACATTTAATCATGTCGGTATCGTAACGACAGAACAAGTAGAAGGGGCTATGTTTAACGAAGGCCTGAGTGTATGGTTGACAGACTACAGCAAAAGTCCGAACCGCATCGAATTCCTGAAATTTGAAGAAGGAAGCTGCCTGCCCGAACTGGTACAGAAACAGGGACACATCGCTTACACTGTTCCTTCTCTGGAAGAAGAACTGAAAGGCAAGAAAGTGATCTTTGGCCCGGCTGTATGCGACGAACATCTGACGATCGCTTTCATCGAAGAAGAAGGTATCGCCATCGAAATCATGGAAATCAAATAATAACATTAATAACTTAAATGAAGGAGGAAAATACCATGTCAGACATGAAGACAAAATTCATAAATGATCCTGAACAGATAACACCCGAATTGTTGGAAGGTTATGTATTGGCATACCCTGACCAGGTAAAATTAGGGGGTGAGAATATCGTTGTACGTGCTAACCCGAAGAGTGAAGACAAAGTCGCTATCGTCACTTTAGGCGGTTCCGGCCACGAACCTGCATTGAGCGGATTCGTAGGCGAAGGCATGCTTGACTGTTCCGTTGTAGGAGACGTATTCGCTGCTCCCGGTGCACAACGCCTGTTCCAGGCTTTGCAGTTGATGAAACGTGAAGCCGGTATCCTGTTGGTTGTCCTGAACCATTCGGGCGACGTGATGAGTGCAAACATGGCTTGCCAGTTGGCAGAACGTGTAGGCATCAAAGTGAAACAAGTGTTGACACACGATGATATCAGTGCCGGTATTGGCGCTAACACCGAAGACCGCCGCGGTTTGGCCGGTTGCGTGCCTTTGTATAAGATATTAGGTGCTGCATCCGAAGAAGGCAAATCGCTTGACGAACTGGTTGAGATCGCAGAACGCTATAACAAAAACGTTGCTACCCTGGCCGTTGCCATGCGCTCTTGCACGCATCCGCAGAACGGCGGTACGATCACCGACCTGCCCCAGGGCATCATGGAGATCGGTATGGGACAGCACGGCGAAGGCGGTGGTGGACAGACACCGCTTGTCTCTGCCGATGATACTGCAGCCCAGATGGTAGACCTCCTTTGCCAGCAGCTCCAGCCGAAAGCAGGCGACAAGATGCTGCTAATCATTAACGGCGTAGGAGCGACGACCCACATGGAGTTAAACATCATCTTCCGTAAAGCCTACAAGGAACTGGAAGCCCGTGGCCTTCAGGTTGCAGTAAGCCGTATCCAGGAAATCCTGACCGTACAGGAACAAGCCGGTTTCCAGATGATCATGGCTATCCTCGACGAAGACCATATCGACTATCTGAAAAACAAACGTGCTGATGCACCTTACTGGACAACAATCGGTAAATAAACGAGATATGAAACAACTGACTATCGAGAACTTCAAGGCGATGCTGGACAACGCCTTGAAGAACATCAAAGAACGCGAAGACGAATTTTCTAAACTGGATGCTGTTATCGGTGACGGCGACCACGGCCAGGCGATCGTGACGGCTATGTCCGCCATCGTGGCTACGGCCCGGAAAGGAACGGAATTCAAAGCCATGCTGAACGATATGGGCTTTGACGTCATGTTGCAGGTAAGCGGTTCCACCAGTACGCTGTTGGGTGCTTTCTTCTTAGGAATGAGCGACCATGCTTCCGGAACGGAACTGGATGCTGCAGGAGTGAAGGCCCTGTTTGCCGGTGGCCTTGCCAACGTGCAGAAACAGACGAAAGCCCAGAAAGGCGACAAGACCATGATGGACGCCCTGATCCCAGCCGTGGAGGCTATCCAGGCATGTCCTTCGGACGACATCAAGGAAATCCTCGAAGCCGGAGCAAAAGCCGCCCTTGCCGGTGCTGCAGCGACAGTAGAGATGAAAGCCAACTTCGGCCGTGCCCGTAATTATGGCGAACGTTCCATCGGTTATGCCGACAGCGGCGCCACCTCTTGGAGTTGTATGTTCGAATCGTTTGCAAAAGCGCTTTGAGAAATTAAGAATTAAGGATTAAAAATTAAGAAAGGAAAAAAGCTATGGCTGATATGGATGGGTTCAGAGAAGCGAATAATTTCGGCTTCGGACAGACTTCCCAGTTTGATAATTTTCATGTAAAAGGTGCGTCTAACTACTCTTGGGGTATGAAAGACCGTCTTTCCCGTATCTTCAACCCGAAAACAGGCCGTGCCGTCATGTTGGCGTTCGACCACGGGTTTATCATGGGGCCGACTTCAGGTTTGGAACGTATCGACCTGAACATCGTTCCCCTTGTACAGTATGCCGACTGTATCATGTGTACACGCGGCATCTTGCAGACTTCTATCCCCGCCAACATCAACAAGCCCGTTTGCCTCCGTTCGGATGCCGGTTCGACGATCCTGACGGAACTGAACCGTAATGTCCTGATCGACGTCGAAGATGCGATCCGTTGCAATGCTTCCGCTTTGGCAGTCATGTTCTCTGCCGGCGACGGCGACCAGGAAGCTATCACGGCTGCCAACTTAGTGGAGGCTGTCGATATGGGTAACCGCTACGGCATCCCGGTTATGGGTGTGACGGCTGTCGGCAAACAGATGGCGCGTGACTCCCGTTACTTCGCATTGGCATCACGCGTATGCGCCGAGAACGGAGCTGCTATCGTGAAGACCTACTACTGCGACGGCTTCGAGAAAGTAGCTGCTGCCTGCCCGGTTCCCGTAGTGATCGCCGGAGGTAAGAAACTGCCTGAGAAGGAAGCGCTCGAACTCTGCTATAACGCCGTTAACGACGGGGCTGCCGGTGTCGATATGGGACGTAACGTGTTCCAGAGCGAAAACCCGGCTGCCATGATCCAGGCTGTACACGCTGTCGTACACGAAGGCTTGACACCGGAACAAGGTTTTGAAATGTTCAAGGATTTGTCAAAATAAGAGGTCATGCGTAAATTAGTAACCTATCTCTGTTCCGCATTGTTGCTGGTAACCGCTACTTCCTGCGAGAAGAAGACAGAAAAATTGCTGTTGGGCGGTTCCGGCTGGAACAAGATCGTGATCATCGATAAGAACACCAAGCAGGTAGAGTGGGAACATCCCCTTGAAAAAGGTTGGGAATGCAACTCGGCTGTTGCCACTCCCGACGGGAACATCCTCTTCGCCTATGCCAGGGGAGCGAAGCTGATCGACCGGAACCATCAGGAGATCTGGGATATCGCTGCTCCCGATACTTGCGAGATGCAGACGGCCCGTGTGTTGCCCGACGGCAACTACCTGTTAGGCTGGGTAGGACATCCGGCTGTCATCATGGAGGTAAGCCCGAAGGGAGAAATCCTGTCGCGTATCGAATACGAGACAGGCATCGAACATCCGCACGCCCAGTTCCGCCAGCTGAACAAGAATGCCCGCGGTAACTACCTGATGCCCCTCTTTGCTACTTCCGACGTACGCGAGATCTCTCCGCGCGGCGAAGTCGTAAAGATCACCCGCCTCGAAGGAACGCCTTTCACGACATTGGCGTTGGCTAACGGGAACCATTGGGTTGCCTGTGGCGACGGCCACTCCCTGATGGAGGTGAACCTCGATAACGGCGAGGTGGCCCGGCGTTACGGTGAGAACGATATCAAAGGCGTCCGCCTCTTCTTCGTGGCCGGCTTGCTTCCTGCAAAGGATGGTGGCCTGTACGTCTGCAACTGGCAGGGACATGACAAGAACGCCGTAGAGGCCAACAGCCCCCAAGTGTTCGAAATCAACGATAAAGGTGAAGTGATCTGGAACCTGAACGACAATGAGAAGTTCGGTATGATTTCTACGATTAGCACGATAGAATAAGCCGTCTAAAGGTTTTGTAATTACCGGACGCAGAACTGGCAGAGTGGCACAGAACAGAAAATGTGCCTATAGCGGTTATCTGCGTCCGGTTTATTTTTTTTGACACATCTTTTATTTTGCTTATATTCGCGGCGCGTAAGCAAATCAATTCAATAACTAAAGGGTAAAATATTGAAACTGCTATTACAAACACTTACAATTATCGGTATAGTCGCTGTCGCTATGGCCGCCACTATTTATAGTGCGACTTCCTGCCGGAACAGAATCAGATTCATCGACGATATCAGCGATAAGCAGGAAACGAGCGATGAAGTTCTTATCTCCAGCGACTTGATGTCCCTGCGTTATTCGAACGAGTACCGGAGTTGGAAAAATACAATTGACACGACATTCCGCAGTCTCTATAATGGCAACCAGCGTACGGATGTCCTGGCAGCCCGTCCCCGGATGGTAGTCTTGTGGGCCGGATATGCCTTTGCAAAAGATTATGAAACTCCAAGAGGCCACATGTATGCTATTGAAGATGTGCGCAGCAGTCTGCGTACAGGCTCCCCGATGCATAAGACTGACTATTCGCAGCCTGCAGCCTGCTGGGCCTGTAAGAGTTCCGATATCCCTCGCTTGACAGCCCGTGCAGAGGGAAAGACTTTGTATAAAAAGAAATGGGTTGAATTGGGTAGCGAGGCTGTCAACCCGATCGGTTGTGCCGACTGCCATGAGCCGGAGAGTATGACCCTGCGTGTCACCCGTTCCTTCCTTGTGGATGCCTATTCCTGTTGCGGACGGCGCATGGAGGACGCGACGGAGCAGGAGATGCGCTCCCTCGTCTGTGCCCAGTGTCATAGTGAGTATTACCTCCGTGGAGAAGACCGTATGCCGGCTTTGCCCTGGAATCGAGGCTATGCGCTTGAAGATATGGAAGCCTACTACGACAGCCTGCATTTTACCGATTTCATCCATAAGCTAAGCCGTGCCCCCCTGCTGAAAGCCCAGCATCCCGACTTCGAATTGGCTCAGATGGGAATCCATGCACAACGAGGAGTTTCGTGCGGAGAATGCCACATGCCAGCTGTCGGAGAAGGAGAGAAACGCTATAACAACCACCATATCAAAAGCCCTTTGGCGATGATAGATCGTACCTGCCAGACTTGCCACCGCGAGAGTGAGGAGACTTTGCGTAACGATGTCTACGAACGTCAAGGTAAAGTGTTGAACATGCGGAACCGCTTGGAAGAAGAACTGACCAAAGCCCATATCGAAGCCCGGTTCGCCTGGGACAAAGGGGCTACGGACAAGCAGATGGAACCGGTCTTACAACTGATTCGCCAGTCTCAATGGCGTTGGGATTTTAGCGTAACTTCGTGGGGTGCGTCGTTTCATGCCCCTCAGGAAGTCCTGCGCTTGTTAGGCGACGGCTTTGATAAGGCATCCCAGGCCCGTATGTCGCTTATGAAACTTCTTTCGCGCCTCGGTTATGCCGGTGAAGTTCCCATGCCCGATCTCTCGACCAAAGGGAAGGCTCAGCTGTATATCGGTCTCGATATGGAAAAGGAGCGGATCGACAAGCAGAAATTCCTTGAAACGGTAGTTCCCCAATGGCTCGAAGAAGCGAAAGCCAATAAACGCATTATCGAGTAACGGTTCATGCTTCCTGTTTAGGCGCGTAAGGCAGTGCGATCGTAAATGTGCTGCCTTTTCCTACGGTCGATTCCAACGAGATATGGCCTTTGAAGGCTTGGATGATGCTCTGGCAGATGGACAATCCCAATCCTGTTCCTTGGGCGAATTCGTCGAGTTTCTGGAAACGTTCGAAGATCATGGCCTTTTTCTCTTCGGGAATGCCTTTACCGGTATCGGCCACGTGAATCAGGACGAAGTCGTGATCCGGGCAGAGCTTGTACCCGATCGTGATATGCCCTTCGGATGTGAACTTCCGTGCATTGTTAATGAAGTTCGTGCATACCTGTGTCAACCGTAACCGGTCAATGCGGATGATTGCGGGATGCTCTGGCAACTGTATCCTCAGTTCCACCCCTTCGGGCATCATCATCCGGTGCGTATTGAACACGTCTTCTATCAGCTCACTTAGGTCCAGCTCCTCGTAAGAAAAAGACATGCAGCCTGATTCGATGCGCGACAGGTCCAAGATGTCGTTAATCAGCTTGAGCAGCAGCTCGCTGTTTTTGGAGATCAGGTCGAGAAATTCCACCTTTTCCTCCGGCTCCAGCTCCATATCTGAATTGAGCAATTCCGAGAAGCCGACGATAGCGTTGAGCGGCGTCCGTATCTCGTGGCTCATGTTGGCCAGGAATACCGATTTCATGCGGTCCGATTCTTCAGCCTTCCGGCGCGCTTGTATCAGGCTGTTCTCCGTACTCTTTATCTTTTCGACGTTCAGGCACAGGCCGCTGACAGCCATCGGGCTGCCGGCGTTCTCCTCCCGCCAGTTCTTGTTCTGGGCGTAGCGGAATTCCCACCATTCATGCCCTTTCCCGTTGAAGTCATGACGCTGCTGTACGACCTGCGGCGCGTCGAGTCCCATTTTAAGTTGCTCCCGGCTTTCTTGATAAGCAGCTCGGTCGGAGGGATGGATTGTTTGCAGGAACTGTTCGGTCGTGATCGGTACTATGGGGATACCCAGTGCGTTATAGAACTCACGGTCAAACTCGAACAGGTCGTTCTTATACCGGAAAGCGAAGATATTCCCGCTTTCAAGGGCGAAGGATAGGAAGGCTTTCTCCTCGCGCAATTTCTTCTGCGCCTCCAGCTTGTACGACTCCTCCAGCTTGTACTGCTTGCGCTGGTAAACGAAGAGGGTGATCAGCAGGGCTGACACCAGGGCGGCCAAAACAGACAAGATGATCTTATAGCGTACCACGAACGGCATATTCACAAAGATAGCGTCTGTTGGCAGGAGTCCCAAATCTATGTTCCACCTGTCCAGTTCCTCGTAATTAAAGATATACGATTTCCGTGTTTGCTCCATCTGCGGGAAAGCGGACAGAGGCATGCCTTTCAGTATATCGGCTACGCGATCTACCGCCTTGTGTGTCTGATCTTCAAGGGATGCCATATAGCCGCCGGCGATCCCATTCTTGCTGCCCAACAGTTCGTTCACGACACAGAAACAGGGGAAGGCACTAAGCCGTCCCAGCGAGAGGGTCGTATAGTCTCTCTTCGTTGCCAAGTAGGCCTTGTTGTAGTAGTTCTCGCCGAATCCCCGGATCAGGGCGGGAGTCGACCGGGCGTTCAGTGTGCTTACGTACATCGAATCGGGTTTGATCTTGGGGATATCCGTAATGGAGATCCCGTTTTTTCCGGAGAGGCGCGCACGGTCTGTCGAATAGATATTGTTTACGGGGCATATATCTTCTATCTGTCGATTCATCTCGGCCAGGATCATGTCGTCCTGCAAGGTCTCGTCCGTCACTCGTATGACAATACAGTTGCCAATTAGGTGTTGTATCAGCTGTATATTCGCCCGGAAGTCCGGCTTGTCATAGAAACCTGTCAGGTTCGGATGCTTTTCGATGATTGGGATATTAGGGTAGTTGATTCCCATGAACACGACTGGTATCGACTTTGAGTCCGGATGCTTGCTTGCGACCAGGGCATTGAGGGCTTGGTCGTCGTTCACGAGGATGATATCCGGTTTCCAGGAAGAGAGTTCGTCGAGCTTATTGAATATCTTCAGCCTTAGTTGCTTTTCGGAGGATTGCTCGCAATCCAGGTATAGCGAATAGACCGTCGCCCGTATCCCCTTTTTGTTGAGGTTTTGCGCGAGGATCTTCTTCATCTCCTTGTATGGGGAGAAATGTTTTTCGTAAGACTGGATGACCAGTATATGTTTCTCTTCGGACGTTTCGGTCGAGACGCCGCATGACATGCAGATGAACAAGAGAATCATTACAGTTGCTATCGCCTGGAATGAATATTTATGAAGCATACGAAGTTGAAATATTGTCGAGTGTTCTTATCTTCCTGCAAAAGTAAGCTTTAATTGCATAAAAACTAAGAAAATCATGGATTTATTCATGATATGCCTGTTGATTCATGCTAAATACAGATTCTCCGCCAAAAGTGAAAAATCGGTATATGAAGCGTTGGACAAAGAATAAAAGTTTTTTTAAGGAAAAGAATTGCAGAAAATATAAAATGATATGCATACCCTGAGTGTAGATACTTTGAGAGTTGATATTTTTAAAGAGCTTATAAATTGGGATCAAGAAAAGTTGTCCGAAGTTTATGAGTATGTTAAAAATTTGGCTTCAAAAGAAAATTCGGAAACCTCTCTTTTGCAAGAACTCCTGGATACATCTGTCGATTATGCGATTAAAGCACATAAAACGGGGTGATTTTCATTCTACCTGGGAAGTATGGATAAATTGGAAAAGGAAATGGGATGAATGTGATTTGGACATCCCCGGAAGAGAAGAGCCTTGCTGAAACTCTTTATTATATCAGGTTGAGAACGGGAGACAATTCTGCCCGTAAGGTATAGCAAATGATTCGGAAGCAGGCTGACTTATTGGCCATGAACCCAGGGAATATACGTGACCTTCGCGAAATACTATCATTGCTATTCTAAGTAAAGCCATTCAACCTATCAACACCTTATAAAGACTTTCGAACCCTCCCCCAGCTTCAGCGTGTAGCCCGATAATCCGAGTCAGTCGGCTTCGGGGTTTTTGAAGGGCGTCCTGGCAGGAACGAGAAAATCGCTTAGAGAGTGGCGAGTCCCCTCTTCACAGGGAGAGGAGGCTGAGGTAGAGAACAAGAACACAGATCGTCACAGGAAACCCGTACCCTTTGTTTGTTGTCGCGTCTGAAACTCGCTGCGCTCAGACAATAGACATTCCGGGTGATCACTCCGGTATCTGCGTTTAACGCTCGCCAGCTTAGGTCTTTATCTTTTGCTTACTTTTGGATCAAGCTAAAAGTAACAAGAAAAGAATATAGTTTTTATTTATCATGTCATAAATAAAACTTATAAACTTTATACTTCTCTCTTGATAATTCTGAATACCTTTGCATTTAACAAATTTAAATAAACTAATAATTATGCTTAACACTATTCTTTGTAAGAGGACGGCATTACCTTTAGGGCTGCTTTCATTGGCTCTGGTTCTGCCATCGTGTGGTTCTTCCGAATACAAGAAGTATGCGGATAACCAGGCAAAACAGGTTGCTTCCATCCTTCGTGAGAACGGATGTATGCAATGTCACTCTGCTACGGCGGCGACTCCTTTTTACGGTAATCTTCCTCTGATCGGCCCGACTGTCAAGGCGGATATGCAGGAAGGCACGCGCTATCTGGACCTGACGGCGATGCTGGAGGCGCTCGATAATGGCAAACTCGTTTCCGAGGCCGACCTGGCCAAGGTGGAAGATGCCGCTCTCTCCGGTTCCATGCCTCCCGCCAAGTATTCGCATATGCCGATGCACTGGGGTACGAACCTTGATAGCGACGAAAAGGCTGTCCTGCTTTCGTGGGCGAAGGATGTCCGTAAGAAGAACTATTCGACACCTACTGTCGCCGAAGAATTTGCCAACGAGCCTGTACAACCGTTGATGGCTTCCATCCCGACCGATCCGGCGAAGGTGGCACTGGGCTTCGATCTCTATCATGACACTCGTCTTTCCGGCGATAATACGATCTCGTGTGCTACCTGCCACGGGTTGGCTACTGCCGGTGTGGACCGCAAACAATATTCCGAAGGTATAGACGGACAGTTCGGCGGCGTGAATGCCCCGACCGTCTATAACTCGGCTTTGAATATCCTGCAGTTCTGGGACGGACGTGCTGCCGACCTGAAGGAGCAGGCTGCCGGGCCTCCTCTGAACCCTGTTGAAATGGGCAGCCACTCGTTTGACGATATTTCGGCCAAGCTGGCGGAAGACAAGGAATTGAGCAAGCGCTTCCTTGAAGTTTATCCGGAAGGTTTCAACCAGTCTACGATCACCGATGCCATCGCCGAGTTTGAAAAGACGTTACTCACGCCGAGCCGCTTCGACAAGTACCTGATGGGCGACAAGACCGCCCTGAATGCCGGGGAGGTCGCAGGCTACGAATTGTTTAAGGAGAATAAATGCGCTACCTGCCATACGGGTGTGAACCTGGGCGGACAGTCCTTCGAATACATGGGTATCAAGGATAACTATTTCGATTATCGCGGCACGGGGCTGACGGATGGTGACAACGGACGTTATTCCGTTACGAAGAACGAACAGGACCGCCATCGTTTCAAGACTCCGACCCTGCGTAACGTGATGCTTACCCCGCCGTATATGCACGACGGTTCGATCGCAACGGTCGAGGATGCTATCCGTATCATGCACCAGTTCCAGATCGGTAAGGACATTTCGGACGCGGATACCAAGAGC
Source organism: Parabacteroides hominis (assembly GCF_014287585.1). Taxonomy (GTDB): domain Bacteria; phylum Bacteroidota; class Bacteroidia; order Bacteroidales; family Tannerellaceae; genus Parabacteroides; species Parabacteroides hominis. The sequence goes on from NZ_JACOOJ010000004.1 coordinate 76,695, forward strand.
ATCGTAGCGTTCCTGAACACGCTCACCGGAGAATATAAGGGCGAGCTGTTACAATAATATCAAGAGCTTTACGTTATTTTAAAGTAAAACGATAACGTGTATGCCCTTCCGCCTGGTACATATCCTCCTCCTGTTGGTCGCTTTCGCGGGCACGGGAGAAGTGTGGGGCCAGGAGGAAGGGCTTGCTTCTTATTACCACAACCGTTTTCACGGCCGTAAGGCTGCCAGTGGCCGGATTCATGATGCGGACGAGTTGGTAGCGGCCCACCGGACGTATCCTTTCGGCACTTTCCTGCGTGTCACCAACCTGTCCAATATGAAGCGGGTGATCGTCTGTGTCACCGATCGCGGCCCCTACCGTAAAGGCCGTATCATCGATGTCTCTGCCGGTGCGGCCGAACTTTTAGGCTTTAAGAAAAAAGGTCTTGCCCGTGTCCGTATCGAGGTCGTTCCAGGCGAGATGGATCTTAGTTTTCTTGATCTTCTCTATCCCAAAATTCCTTTTTTAGAAGTGGATCATCTTCGGGTGAGACCGCCTTACAGGATCGATATGAACAAATGATCTAATGATTTTCTAATTTCACCTAAGAGTATTCTAATCGGATATCGGGGGTGATTCATGTTGCAGGTCTGTACATTTGCCGCAAAAAAGAAGAAGCAAATGTATAGACCTGTTTTATTGATCCTGTTGATGATCCATGTGTGGGCGGGGGCGGCGCAGGAGGGCGTTGTCCGGCTGTCGTTGGACGATGCACTCGAACGTTTCGCCGCTTGCAACCTGTCTTTGATCGCCGGGCGTTATAATATCGATATGGCGGAGGCGCAAGTGATGCAGGCAAAGCTGATCGAGAATCCGGTCATTTCGCTCGAACAGAATATCTACAACCGCAATAACGGCAAGTATTTCGATCTGGGAAAGGAGGGCGAGGCCGTGGTGGAGATCGAGCAGCTGATCTATATTGCCGGGCAGCGCAACAAGCGGGTTCGTCTGGAAAAGATCAATAAGGAGATGGCGGCATATCAGTTTGAAGAGTTGCTCCGCACGCTTCGGGGGGAGCTGAAGGAGAAGTTCGTCGATCTTTATTACACCCGGAAATCTTTGTCGGTCTATGACCGGGAGATCGGGTATCTGTCTACTGTCTTAGATGTCTATAAGGAACAGAATGCGAAAGGGAATGTCTCTCTTTTGGAGAAGTCGCGCATACAGGCTTTGCTGCTTTCGCTGAAACAGGAGAGGAACGGCATTTCGAATGAGGTAGTCGCCTTGGAGGGAGATCTACGTTTGCTCTTGGGGTTGAAGGGCGGGGAGGGTCTGGAGCCGCTTTTCGATGAATCGGTGCTGGACCGCATCAGGCTGGATAATATTCCGTTCGCCGAATTGAGTGCACGCCTGGCCGAGCGTCCCGACCTGAAACAGGCGGAGGCGGGCATACGGGCCTCGGAGGCGGATGTGCGTTTGCAGCGGTCGCTCGCTTTCCCAGAAGTGAGCTTGAAAGGGGCTTATGACAGGGCGGGGAACTTCTGCAACAATTACTTCGCAATCGGATTGAGTGTCTCTGTCCCCATCTTCAACCGTAATCAGGGGAATATCAAATCGGCACGCCTCTCCGTCCTCCGCAACAACAGCTTGGCGGAGCTGGCACGCAGGCAGGCGGATAACGAGCTCTTTGCTTGTTACACGAAGCTGGAAAAGGCGCTGGAGCTTTACCGTTCCTCGGATTATGAGCTGGAACGGGATTTCGATCGCATCATCGAAGGGGTGAACACCGGTTTTCAAAAGCGCAACATCAGCCTGTTGGAGTTTATCGATTATTACGGGGCTTATAAGGAGACTTGCTTGCAGTTATACGATATGAAAAAGGGGGTGGTGCTGGCGGTGGAGGAGTTGAACACAGTGGTGGGCGTTACTTTTGGATCAAGCCAAAAGTAACAGAACAAATAGGTAATTTAAATATATCTCTATGAATATGAATAAGAAAAATCTTTTTCTACTCTTTCTTTTCCCCTTATTCTTTTCATGCGGCAACCGAGCCGCAATGCCAAAAGAAACGGACGCAGGCCTGATGTTGACGGATAGCCTCCGGCAGGTGGTCTCGGTCGATACCGTACGGAAGACGTCTTTGAATGACGAGCTGTTGTTGAACGGCCGCGTCACTTTCGATGCAGGGCAGGTAGCCCATGTGTATCCCATCTTCGGAGGGACCGTTACGCAGGTGGAGGTTGAAGCCGGCGATTACGTGAAGAAAGGGGATCTTCTCGCTGTTATCCGAAGCAGCGAAGTGGCCGATTTTGAGAAACAGCAGAAGGATGCCGTCCGTCGACTCGCCTTGGTCGACCGCAATCTCGAAGCGGTACGGGACATGCTTGAAAGTGGAATGGCCTCCGAACGTGATCTCTTGCAGGCCGAACAGGAAGCCGCCAATGCGAAGGCGGAGGTGAAAAGGCTCCGTGAGGTGTATGACATCTACCGGATCGGTTCCAGCTCTACTTACAATATAACCTCTCCCGTCTCCGGCTTTGTGGTCGGGAAGAACATCAGCCGGGATATGCTGATCCGCTCCGACCGGGAAGAGGAGTTGTTCACCGTCTCCGGTCTGGACGACGTCTGGGTGATGGCGGATGTGTACGAAGGTGATATCCGCAAGATACAGGAAGGAGCACCTGTCCGTATCACGACGCTCGCCTACGGGAAGGACAGGGAGTTCGCCGGGGAGATCGACAAGGTCTATAACCTGCTCGATAACGAGAGCAAGACGATGAAGGTCCGTATCAAATTAAACAATAAGGATTATATGCTTAAACCGGGAATGTTTACGAACGTGTATGTACAATGCCGGGTGGAAGGGCGACTCATGCCCCGCATACCGGCGCATGCCCTGATATTCGAGGGAAGCAAACAGTATGTCGTGTGTGTCTGTACAGACGGCAGCCTACGGATGCAGGAAGTCGGTGTCTATAAGCAGACGGACGAATACTGCTATCTGAATGCCGGGCTGGAAGAGGGAGACGTGGTCGTGAACGAGAACGCTCTGCTGGTCTACAATGCTTTAAAATAAGAAACGAGATGCATACTTTTATAGATAGAATTATCACCTTCTCGCTCAGGAACAAGTTTTTCATCTTTTTCCTGACCGTGATAACCATTATCGCCGGGACGGTCAGTTTCCTGCATACGCCTGTCGACGCTTTTCCCGATGTGACGAATACGAAGGTGACGATCATTACCCAATGGCCGGGACGGAGCGCGGAGGAGATCGAGAAGTTCATCACGATCCCGGTCGAGATAGCCATGAACCCGGTACAGAAGAAGACGGATATCCGGAGTACGACACTGTTCGGGTTGTCGGTCATCCATGTGATGTTCGACGACGATGTGGACGATTTTTATGCTCGCCAGCAAGTCTATAACCTCTTGAACGATGCAGACCTGCCGGAAGGGGTGACACCGGAGGTACAGCCGTTGTACGGGCCTACGGGAGAGATTTTCCGGTATACATTGCGTAGCGACAAACGGACGGTACGGGAGTTGAAGACTTTCCAGGATTGGGTGATCGAGCGGAAACTGAGGGCGGTTCCCGGAGTGGCGGATATTGTCAGCTTTGGAGGGGAGGTGAAGACCTTCGAGGTGAGTGTGAATCCGAACCAGTTGATCAACTACGGGGTGACGACGCTCGAACTCTATGACGCCATTGCCAAGAGCAATATTAACGTAAGGGGTGACGTGATCACCCGGAGTTCGCAGGCGTATGTCGTCCGGGGGATCGGTTTGATCAACGACGTGAAGGAGATCGAGAACATCGTGGTGAAGAACATCAACGGTACGCCTATCCTGGTGAAGAACCTGGCGGATGTGCACGAGTCTTCTTTGCCCCGTCTCGGACAGGTGGGGCGGATGGAAGAGGACGACGTGGTGCAGGGCATCATCGTGATGCGGAAAGGGGAAAACCCCGGTGAAGTGATCGCCGCCCTGAAAGACAAGATCGCCGATATCCAGCAAAACTCCTTGCCGGAGGATGTGCGGATCGTCCCCTTCTATGACCGGGAGAATCTGGTGGACCTAGCGGTGCATACGGTGACCCGCAACCTGATAGAGGGAATCCTGCTGGTGACTTTCATTGTGTTGATTTTTATGGCGGACTGGCGTACGACGGTCGTGGTGTCGATCATCATACCGTTGGCGCTGCTCTTTGCCTTCATTTGCCTCCGGGCGATGGGGATGAGCGCGAATCTGCTCTCGATGGGGGCGATAGACTTCGGTATTATTATCGACGGGGCGGTCGTGATGGTGGAGGGGTTGTTTGTCGCGCTCGACAGGAAAGCCCGCGAAGTGGGGATGCCTGCCTTCAACGTGATGAGCAAGATGGGGATTATCCGGCATACGGCGAAAGATCGGGCGAAGGCCGTGTTCTTTTCCAAGTTGATCATCATCACGGCGTTAGTTCCGATCTTCTCTTTCCAGAAGGTGGAAGGGAAGATGTTCAGTCCGTTGGCCTATACATTGGGATTTGCCCTGTTGGGAGCCTTGATCTTTACGCTGACACTTGTGCCGGTCCTTTCGTCTATGCTGTTGAAGAAGAATGTGAGGGAGAAGCATAACCCGTTCCTAACTTGGGTGAACCGGATGGCGACGGGGCTGTTCGACCGCTGTCATGCCCATAAGCGGATGACGGTGACGGCCACGACAGCGGTGGCGATTGCCGGGCTGTGGTGCTTCACTTTGCTGGGCACGGAGTTCTTGCCGCAGTTGAACGAAGGTTCCATCTATATCCGGGCGACGCTTCCGCAGAGCATCTCGTTGGACGAGTCGGTGAATCTGGCAAACCGGATGAGGCGCACGTTGGCCTCTTACCCCGAAGTCCGCCAGGTGTTGTCGCAGACGGGGCGGCCGAACGACGGGACGGATGCGACGGGTTTCTACAATATCGAGTTTCATGTGGACATCTATCCGGAAAAGCAATGGGAGAGCAAGCTGACGAAAGCGGAACTGATCGAGAAGATGCAGGAACGGCTGGATATCTATCCGGGAGTGGACTTCAACTTCTCGCAACCGATCAGCGACAACGTGGAAGAGGCGGCCAGCGGAGTGAAAGGTTCTATCGCGGTGAAGGTGTTCGGCAAGGACTTGTACGAGTCGGAGAAGAAAGCGGTCGAGGTGTATAAGGTCTTGCAGACGGTGGACGGGATTGAAGATTTAGGGGTGATCCGCAATATCGGACAGCCGGAACTGAGGATCGAGCTGAACGAATCCCGTTTGGCGCGTTACGGTGTGGCGAAGGAGGACGTGCAGTCGATCATCGAGATGGCGATCGGAGGAAAGAGCGCCTCGCTGCTTTACGAGGACGAACGGAAGTTCAATATCATGGTGCGCTATGAATCCTCTTTTCGTCGCAGTGAGGACGAGATCGGCAAGATACTGGTCCCTGCACGCGACGGGGCGATGATCCCGGTCAAGGAGCTGGCGGATATCCGTACGATTACGGGACCGCTGATTATCTACCGCGACAATCATGCCCGCTTCTGTGCCGTCAAGTTTTCCGTCCGCGGACGGGATATGGGGACGGCTGTAGCCGAAGCGCAGCAGAAGGTGAAGAAGCTGGTCCGCCTGCCTGAAGGTTACACCCTGAAATGGACAGGGGATTTCGAGAACCAGCAACGGGCCACGAAGCGGTTGGCGCAGGTCGTACCGGTCAGTATCGCGATTATCTTTATCATCCTTTTCGTCCTCTTCGGGAATGCCCGTGATGCGGGACTGGTCTTGCTGAATGTGCCGTATGCCGCGGTCGGGGGGATTCTTGCTTTGCTGCTTACCTGTTTCAATTTCTCGATATCGGCGGGTATCGGGTTTATCGCCCTCTTCGGTATCTGTATACAGAACGGGGTGATCATGATATCGGATATCAAAAGTAACCTGAAAGCACGCAGCCCGTTGGAACAAGCCGTCAAGCAGAGTGTCCGTTCGCGTGTCCGTTCCGTCCTGATGACGGCTTCGATGGCTGCCATCGGCCTGATGCCTGCAGCGCTTAGCCACGGCATCGGCTCGGAGAGCCAGCGCCCATTGGCGATCGTCATCATCGGCGGCCTGATCGGAGCGACCTTCTTCACCCTCTTCGTCTTCCCCCTGATAGTCGAAGCCTTTTACTGCCGGATGCTGTACGATAAGGACGGAAAATTGTTGCAACGCAAATTATAAAGAGAATGAGATGCAAAAAATATTTTGTTTTTTGAGGGGATAAACCCTGTAAAGAATCACCCATAAATGATCATTTATCCTATATTTGTAGTCCGATACACAAAAAATATGCAATGGCAAAGATATTATTAGTAGAAGATGAAATAAACATCGCCTCCTTCATCGAGCGGGGCTTGCAGGAGTTCGGTCATGAAGTCCGCGTGGCCAATGACGGGCAAGCCGGATGGGAGTTGGTTCAGCAGGAGGATTTCCAACTGTTGATACTTGACATCATCATGACGAAGATGAACGGCCTGCAACTCTGTAAGCAATATCGCCAGGCCTATGGCTACCAGTCGCCCGTAATCATGCTGACCGCCTTAGGAACGACGGATGACATTGTGAACGGCCTGGATGCCGGAGCTGACGACTACCTGGTGAAACCTTTCAGTTTCCAGGAACTGGAAGCCCGCATCAAAGCCCTTTTGCGGCGCACGGGGGCGGAGCCTGCCGTACCGCTTCTGAGTTGTGGCGACCTGACACTCGATCCGTCCAGCCACCGGGCGATCCGTGGTAAGCTGGTCATCGATCTGACTGTGAAGGAATACCGCCTGCTCGAATATCTGATCCAGAACCAGGGGACGGCACAGAGTCGGCTGACCTTGCTGAAAAATGTCTGGGACAAGAACTTCGATACGAATACGAATGTGGTGGATGTCTATGTCAATTACCTGCGCAGCAAGATCGACAAGGATTTCGACCACAAACTGATCCGCACCGTAGTAGGAGTGGGCTATATGATGGAAGCATGAAGACAGGAAACAAGATAGCACTTTTTTATACGGCTATCACGATCGGCATTATTTCGGTGGTGACAGTCGTTTTCTATTTTGTGGCGACCGACTATATCAGCCGCCTCTACTATTCCTATCTGACAGAGAAAGCATACGCGACGGCACAGAAGCACTGGGAAAAGGATGAGTTGAACGAAGAGGATTACGCCCGTATCCAGCAGCATTACGAGGAGACGTTGCCTGTTGCTGCGGAAATCTTGCTGAACGCCGATAGCATCGCGGAGACACGTGCCGCCTTGTCCCGTTACCTGACCGATGAGAAGATCGCTTCCTTGTATGCAGGCAATGTGGTTCGTTTCCATGAAGGGAAAGAATTAGGGGCGGCTGTCTACTATCCGGATAATGAGGGCAATTTTATCGTACTGGTCGTGTCGAGCAACCAGTACGGCGGGGATATCCAGCACCGGATCGGCTGGCTGTTGTTGGGGATGCTGGTGACCAGTGCTGTCTTAGTCTATTTCGTCGGACGTTTGTATGCGACCCGTATGGTCGATCGTATCGATGCGGCTTACCAGAGCGAGAAGTCTTTTATCAGCAATGCGTCCCATGAGCTGAATAATCCGCTTACGGCCATCCAGGGGGAATGCGAGATCAGTTTGTTGAAGGAACGTACGCCGGCCGAATACCAGGCTGCATTGGGGCGTATCGCTTCCGAAACGAAGCGCATCATCCAGTTGATGAAGAACCTGCTCTTTCTCTCTCATGGGGATAAGGAGATTTTGAAGAATGCCCGTGAGACGGTTTTGCTGGCCGACTTCCTGATGCAGTTCGTGGGCAACCGTGTTCGTTTTACAACCGACCATTTCGCTTTTGTCATCGAGGCGAATCCGCATCTGCTGAAGATTGCTATCGGTAACATCTTGAATAATGCCTGTAAATATTCAGGCGAAGAGCCTGTCGAGATGCAGCTGAAAGGTTCTGTCCTGACCATTACGGACACGGGGATCGGTATTCCGGAGGAGGAGATTGCCCGTGTGTACCAGCCTTTCTATCGTGCTTCCAATACGCGGGAGTTCGCCGGGCATGGTATCGGGTTGAGCCTTTCGATGCGTATCCTGAGGAGCTATGGAGCCGAAATCACGATTACGTCGGAAGTCGGGAGGGGCACGGCAGTAGAGATTGAATTTCCGTAAGATTTAATAGGTGGCTTTTTTATTTATCGGGATAATAAGCGTAATGCAGCTGCAAATAAGGAAGGACAGTCTTCAAAGGAAGGCTGAGCGATATACTTCATTATAAAAACTATATATGGGCAGGTCCGGTTGAGCACTCCTTAGCCGGACCTTTCTTTTTCTGCTGTCGACGTTCTTTCAACATTTAATCCGTTTTGATTGTTAGATATAAAAACAGATAATATGGCATACAAAATCGCATTCTTTGGAGCTAAACCGTACGATATAGCTTCATTCGACAAAGTAAATGAAAAGTATAATTACGACATTCGTTACTACAAGGGACATTTGAACCCGAATAATGTAGTCCTGACGCAAGATGCGGACGCGGTCTGTATCTTTGTCAACGACACTGCCGATGCCACTGTGATCGATGCGATGGTGAACAACGGTGTCAAACTGCTGGCCCTTCGTTGTGCCGGCTTTAATAACGTGGATATGAAAGCGGCCAAAGGGAAGTTGCCAGTCGTTCGCGTACCGGCCTATTCGCCTTATGCCGTAGCCGAATATTCGCTTGCCCTGATGCTGTCGCTGAACCGGAAGATACACCGTGCCTACTGGCGTACGCGAGACGGTAATTTCTCGCTGAACGGCCTGATGGGATTCGATATGCACGGCAAGACGATCGGCATTATCGGTACGGGAAAGATCGCCAAGATTCTGATCCGTCTGCTGAAAGGGTTCGGAATGCGTATTCTGGCTTATGACCTTTATCCCGACATGAAGTTTGCCGAAGAGGAAGGAATTTCTTATGTTTCGTTAGACGAACTGTATCGCGAGTCGGACATCATCTCCTTGCATTGTCCGCTGACCGACCAGACAAAATATATGATCGACAAAGACTCCATCGACAAGATGAAGAAAGGCGTAATGATCATTAATACAGGCCGGGGCCAACTGATCAACACCAACGACCTGATCGAAGGCCTGAAGGAAAAAAAGATTGCAGCTGCCGGCTTGGACGTGTACGAGGAGGAGGGCGAGTACTTCTATGAAGACAAATCCGATAAAATTATCGACGATGATGTACTGGCCCGTCTGCTTTCTTTTAATAATGTGATCGTTACCTCGCATCAGGCTTTTTTTACGAAGGAAGCCCTGCATAACATTGCAGAGACAACCCTTCAGAATATCGATGATTTCCGCCACCATCGTCCCCTGGTGAACGAAGTTATTCTGTAAAAAGACTATGTTTATATCGCTGATTTATTATATTTTTGTGGCCATTGTCCGGTGTGAGCCAGGCAATGGCTTTTATTTTTTAGTAAACAGATATGGAAATAGACAGTCGCACAGGTCTGGTGCTTGAAGGAGGGGGGATGCGTGCCATCTTTACCGTCGGGGTGCTGGACTGCTTTATGGATCATGAGATTTGGTTCCCCTATACGATCGGCGTCTCTGCCGGGGCAAGCAACGGCATATCGTATGCCTCCCGCCAACGCGGACGTTCCCGTTTCAGCAATATCGACCTGCTGGAAAAATATGATTATATCGGTTTCAGGCATTTCCTGCGGGGACGGGGCTATATCGACATGAAATACCTTTTTTATATTTATCCGGAGAAATATTACCCGCTCGATTACGAGACTTACTTCAAGTCGCCGAACCGCTTCGTCATGGTCACCAGCAATTGCCTGACGGGTAAAGCCGAGTATTTTGAGGAGAAGCAGGATGCGGACCGTCTGGTCGATATTTGTTGTGCCTCCTGCACGCTTCCGGTGCTTTGCCCGGTGGCGTATGTCGACGGCGTCCCGATGGTCGACGGAGGTGTCTGCGATGCCATCCCGATCCGGCATGCCATCGACGACGGTTTCCACAAGAACGTGATTATCCTGACCCGCAACAAAGGTTACCGGAAAGAAGAAAAGGATTTCTGGCTGCCCGGCTTCATCTACCGCCAATATCCCGCTATCCGGAAGCAATTGAAACTGCGCTATCGCAACTATAACGAAGTGTTGGACTATATCGATGAACTGGAAGCGAAAGGAGACGCGATCGTCATCCGCCCGCAGGAGAAGATAGAGGTAGGACGCACCACCAACGACCGTAAGAAGCTGTCTGCCTTGTATGACGAAGGCTATGCCATCGGCCAATCCATCGTCGAAAACAACCGGTTTGATTTTTGCCTTTGAAATTCGGATTATTCGAGGAAATTCCTTACATTTGTACATTAACACTCTAAAAAGATGCAAGTGATGATGAACAATTATGCAAACTACCTGTATATAGCTATTCGCGCCGCCCTCGATGCCGGCAAAGCTATCATGGATATTTATACCGATCCTGAATCCGATTTCGGCATCGAACGGAAAGCCGATAATTCTCCTTTGACAAAAGCCGACAAGAAAGCCCATGCGATTATCTCGATGGCCCTCTCCGTGACGCCTTTCCCCGTGTTGAGCGAAGAAGGAAAGGAAATACCTTTTGCCGAACGTTCCGGCTGGGATATGCTCTGGATCGTGGACCCGTTGGACGGGACGAAGGAGTTTATCAAGAAAAACGGCGAATTTACAGTTAATATTGCCCTTGTGAAAGAAGGGGTTCCGGTATTGAGCGTGATCTACGTACCCGTACGGAAAGAGCTGTATTTCGCGGCAGATTCGTTGGGAGCATTCAAGCTGACGGAGATAGACAGCGGAAACCAACCTTCAATGGACGAGATAAAAACGAAAGCTATACACCTGCCTATGTCGATGGGACATCAGGGAGTCGTGGTGGTCGCTTCGCGTTCGCACCAGACGGAAGAAACGACTTCCTTTATCGAGAATCTGCGTAAGCAGGGACAGCCGGTAACCTTGATCAGTAGCGGCAGTAGCTTGAAGATATGCCTGGTAGCAGAAGGAACGGCCGATGTATATCCCCGTTTCGCTCCGACGATGGAGTGGGATACCGCTGCCGGACATGCGATTGCACGGGCTGCCGGATGCGATGTTTATCATATCGATGGCAAAACACCTCTGAAGTATAATAAGGAAGACCTTCATAACCCGTGGTTCATTGTCAAACCGCTCTGACGGGCGGTTTGTTCCGTTTCCTGAAACTTTTGGTCTGTTAGTAAGATAATCCCTAAAATAGGTTATCGTAATGAGATTAGATTTAATATTCTTATTACATTTGCACCTTATCTGAAAAACTTATACTTACAGACAAGTAGGCATGAACTTTGAAATAATATTTGTATTGCTGGCGTTGGCCGGCATGATAGCGGCATTGATATGGGATGGATTGAGGCCTGGGATGGTGTTACTCACGGTTGTGGTACTCTTTCTCTGTGCAGGAATATTGACGCCGAAGGAAATGCTCGAAGGCTTTAGCAATAAAGGGATGATAACTGTCGGAATGCTTTTTCTGGTAAGCGAGGGCATTCGCCAGAGCGGAGCATTGGGGCAGCTTATAAAGAAGTTGTTGCCGGAAGGGAAAACAACTGTTTTCAAGGCACAGTTCCGAATGTTGCCTCCGATTGCTTTTATCTCGGCTTTTCTGAACAACACCCCTGTTGTCGTTATTTTCGCCCCTATCATTAAGCGTTGGGCGGAGTCGGTCAAGTTGCCGGCGACGAAATTCCTGATTCCTCTTTCGTATGTGACCATTTTAGGCGGTATCTGTACCCTGATCGGAACGTCGACCAACCTGGTCGTACATGGCATGATCCTGGAAGCGGGATATGAAGGTTTCACGATGTTCGAACTCGGAAAGGTCGGCATCTTTATCGCATTAGCCGGTATCGTTTACCTGTTCGTCTTCTCCAACAAACTGCTGCCTGATTCCCGTGCGGATCGTTATGAGGAAGAAGAGGAAGAAGGCAATCCTGGCAACCTGCACCGGGTGGAAGCGGTGTTGGGTTCACGTTTTCCGGGTATCAATAAAACGCTGGGCGAGTTCAACTTTACCCGCCATTACGGTGCGATCGTGAAAGAAGTAAAGAGCGGGGGACAACGTTTTACCCGCGATCTCGATAGGGTGACGTTGCACGAAGGCGATACGCTGGTTCTTTGGGCGGACGATACATTCGTGCCGACATGGGGCGAATCCAGCGTCTTCCTTTTGCTTGCCAACGGTACGGACGGAACGGAACCGGTTTCGCGCAAGAAACGCTGGCTGGCATTGGGCTTGCTCATCTTTATGATCGTAGGGGCCACGGTAGGGGAGTTGCCTGCGGTGAAAGGAGCGTTCCCTGAAATCCGGCTGGATATGTTTTTCTTTGTCTGCATTACGACCATCATCATGGCGTGGACCAAAATTTTTCCTCCGAAAAAGTATACCAAATATATATCTTGGGATATCCTGATTACGATTGCCTGTGCCTTTGCCATCAGCAAGGCGATGGAGAATTCGGGTTTTGCAGCTTTGATAGCCAGCCATATCATCGGTATGGCGCATAATATCGGCCCGTATGCCTTGTTGGCGATCCTTTTCATTATCACGAATGTCTTTACGGAGTTGATCACGAACAATGCAGCTGCGGCGCTCAGTTTCCCGATCGCCTTGTCGGTCGCTACGCAGTTAGGCGTGGACCCGACACCGTTCTTCGTGGTAATCTGTATGGCGGCATCTGCAAGCTTCAGTACGCCGATCGGTTATCAGACCAATCTGATTGTGCAAGGTATCGGTAGTTATAAGTTCACGGACTTCGTGAAAATCGGTTTGCCCCTTAACTTAATCACTTTTTTGATCTCGGTATTCGTGATACCGATGATCTGGAAATTCTAAATAATTGACAATGGAAGAAAAACAAACTAACATCTATCCTATTTTCGATAGGATGATGACGAGGGAGGATAAGGAGCGTTTGTTGAAACAACGTAGTGTGATGGTGTGGTTTACCGGGCTGAGTGGTTCCGGGAAGAGCACGATGGCGATAGCGCTTGAGCGCGAATTGCACAAATGCGGTTTGTTGTGCCGCATCTTGGATGGCGATAATATCCGTAGCGGGATCAACAACAACCTGGGCTTTTCGGCCGAAGACCGGGTGGAGAATATCCGTCGTATAGCCGAAGTAAGTAAACTCTTTATCGATACAGGTGTTATCACTATAGCGGCTTTTATCAGCCCGAATAACGATTTGAGGGAAATGGCGGCTTCCATTATCGGGAAAGAGAATTTCCTGGAAATATATGTCAGCACTCCGATCGAAGAGTGTGAGCGGCGTGATGTCAAAGGTTTGTATGCGAAGGCGCGCCGGGGCGAGATCAAGGATTTCACAGGTGTTTCCGCTCCGTTCGAGGCTCCCGGACATCCTGACCTGACGTTGGACACTTCCGTGTTGAGCCTGAAGGAATCCGTTCACGAACTGATGGACCTGATCATTCCGAAAGTAACCGTTGCAAGACAATTATAAATAAGTAATCAAATAATACAATCCTATAATTATGTCAGATTATAAATTGAGCCATTTACAGGAGCTGGAAGCAGAGTCTATCCATATCATCCGGGAGGTAGCTGCCGAGTTTGAGAATCCTGTTATGCTTTATTCTATCGGGAAAGACTCGTCCGTCATGGTTCGCCTGGCTGAAAAGGCTTTTTCTCCAGGGAAAGTCCCTTTCCCTTTGATGCACATCGATTCTAAGTGGAAGTTTAAGGAAATGATCCAGTTCCGTGATGACTATGCGAAGAAATTCGGATGGAACCTGATCGTAGAGTCCAATATGGAAGCCTTCGAGGCTGGCGTAGGCCCTTTCACGCATGGCAGCAAGGTGCATACGGACCTGATGAAGACACAGGCGTTGCTGCATGCGCTCGACAAATATAAGTTCGATGCCGCCTTTGGAGGAGCCCGCCGTGATGAAGAGAAGAGCCGTGCGAAAGAACGTATCTATTCGTTCCGCGACAAGTTCCACCAGTGGGACCCGAAGAACCAGCGTCCGGAATTGTGGGATATCTACAATGCGCGTGTACATAAGGGAGAGAGCATCCGTGTGTTCCCGCTCTCCAACTGGACGGAACTGGATATCTGGCAATATATCCGTTTGGAAAATATTCCGATCGTACCTCTGTATTTCGCCAAGGAACGCCCGTGCGTAGAGATCGACGGCAACCTGATCATGGCAGACGACGACCGTTTGCCGGAGCAGTACCGCGACCAGATCGAGATGCGTATGGTCCGTTTCCGTACGTTAGGGTGTTGGCCGCTGACAGGTGCTGTCGAAAGCAATGCCGACACGATTGAAAAGATCGTCGAAGAGATGATGACGACAACCAAAAGCGAACGTACGACCCGTGTGATCGACTTCGACCAGGATGCAAGTATGGAACAAAAGAAAAGAGAAGGATATTTTTAATTAGTTGAAAGTGGAGAGTTGAAAGTGGAAAGTGGCTTCGCGTCGCTATTTTCACTTTCAACTCTCAACTCTCAACTTTCAACTTTCAACTTAGACATTATGGCAACATTAAATATAAAGGAGTTCTTAGATAAAGACGAACAGAAAGACCTGCTCCGCTTTCTGACTGCCGGATCGGTGGATGATGGCAAATCGACGCTGATCGGTCGTTTGTTGTTTGACAGTAAGAAGATTTATGAAGACCAGTTGGATGCCCTCGAACGCGACAGCAAGCGCATGGGGAACGCCGGCGACCATATCGACTACGCCCTGTTGCTGGACGGCCTGAAAGCCGAACGCGAACAGGGGATCACTATCGATGTGGCCTATCGCTATTTCAGTACGAATAACCGTAAGTTCATCATTGCCGATACTCCGGGGCACGAACAGTACACCCGCAATATGATCACCGGCGGTTCGACTGCCAACCTTGCCATCATCCTGGTGGATGCCCGTACGGGGGTGATCACGCAGACACGCCGCCATACTTATCTGGTTTCATTGCTGGGTATTAAGCATGTGGTACTGGCTGTGAATAAGATGGACTTAGTGGGTTTCGACAAGCAGATATTCGATCAGATTGTTTCGGACTACAAGGCGTTTGTCTCCTCTATGAATATCCCGGATATTACTTGTATTCCCCTTTCCGCTCTGGATGGCGACAATGTGGTGGAAAAGAGCGACCGCACGCCCTGGTATGAGGGGCCGTCGTTGCTGGACTTCCTCGAAACGGTTCCTATCGACCAGGACCGAAACTTCGAAGACTTCCGCTATCCGGTACAGTACGTTCTGCGTCCGAACCTGGACTTCCGTGGTTTCTGCGGAAAAGTATCCAGCGGCATCGTTCGTAAAGGCGATACGGTAATGGCTTTGCCTTCCGGCAAAACTTCCAAAGTGAAGAGTATCGTTACGTATGACGGAGAACTGGATTATGCTTTTCCGCCCCAATGTATCACGATCACGCTGGAAGACGAGATCGATGTTTCCCGCGGCGAAATGCTGGTACACCCTGACAACTTGCCGATAGCAGACCGCAACTTCGAGGCCATGCTGGTGTGGATGGACGAAGA
Organism: Parabacteroides hominis; assembly: GCF_014287585.1. Classification (GTDB taxonomy): domain Bacteria; phylum Bacteroidota; class Bacteroidia; order Bacteroidales; family Tannerellaceae; genus Parabacteroides; species Parabacteroides hominis. The sequence goes on from NZ_JACOOJ010000004.1 coordinate 92,277, forward strand.
GCCGATGGATGTGAACAAACAATTCTACATTAAACATACAACCAACCTGACGCGTGCCCGTGTAGACAGCATCCGCTATAAAGTGAATGTCAACACGATGGAACAGTTATCGGTTGACAATGGACAATTGACAATCGACAATCTGCCGATGAAGCTGAACGAGATCGCCCGTGTCGTCTTTACGACCGGAAAGGAACTGTTCTTCGATCCGTATCAGAAAAACAAACAGACCGGAGCCTTTATCCTGATCGACCCGATCACGAATAACACGTCGGCTGTCGGTATGATTATCGACCGGGTGGATGCCCGCGACATGGTGACGGAAGATGCGTTGGCCGTACTGAACTTGCCGGAATTAGGTATCGGTTCCGAGCACTACGAAGCTATCCGTACCGTTTGTAAAGAGCTCGGACGGCAAGGCGTCCCCGTGAAGTGTATAACAGAAAATAAATAAGGCATGGGATTACTGGAATTTGACAAACTACCGATCAATACGTTAGTCGGAGCCGACTGGAAAACGTTCAAGGCCGTGACAGCCAATAAAACGGTCGACAAGGGATTTCGTAACAAATATTTCCTGACGAAATCCGTTTGCCGCCTGCTCAGCCTGTTGCAACCGTTCGAAGATGCGCGTTACCGCAAGATTGCGGGCAAGCCGCTGGAGATGGACCCGGTGTTCATTCTCGGACATTGGCGTAGCGGGACGACTTTCATGCACAATGTCTTCTCGTGCGACAAGCATTTCGGCTACAATACGACCTATCAGACCGTATTCCCGAACCTGATGCTCTGGGGACAGCCTTTCTTCAAGAAGAACATGGCGTTCCTGATGCCCGACAAACGTCCGACCGATAATATGGAGTTGAAGGTGGATCTCCCCCAGGAAGAGGAATTTGCCTTGGCGAATATGATGCCTTACACGTATTATAACTTCTGGTTCTTTCCGAAGCATATGCTCGAATATTGCGACCGCTATCTGCTTTTCGACAATATCAGCGAACACGAGCGGGAAGTGTTTAAGGAAACATTCCTCAAACTCATCAAGATTTCCCTCTGGAATACGAACGGGACCCAGTTCCTGAGCAAGAATCCGCCTCATACGGGACGCGTGAAGACGTTGGTGGAAATGTTTCCGAATGCGAAATTCATCTATCTGAAACGGAATCCGTACACGGTGTTCGAGAGCACGCGCAGCTTCTTCACCAATACGATCCAGCCGCTCCGCTTGCAGGACATCTCCAACGAGCAGATCGAAAGCAACTTTATCGAAGTGTATCGCCGTCTGTTCTATAAATATGAAGAACAAAAGCACCTGATACCCGAAGGGAACCTGGTAGAGGTGAAGTTCGAGGATTTCGAGCAGGATGCTTTCGCCATGACAGAGGACATATACAAGAAATTAAACCTCCCCGGCTTTGAAGAGTCAAAAGCAGAAATCGAGAAATATCTCGGAAAAAAGAAGGGCTATAAAAAGAACCAGTACAAGTATGACGACCGCACGGTACAGCTTGTTGAAGAAAATTGGGGAATGGCTCTCGATGAATGGGGATATTCTTTATAGGTGAAATCGTTGCAGCTGATTTCGCTGGCTCCCGGCAAAGGAAGATTCACGTGAAGCTGAGGCTGCCGGGAGCCAGCGAAGCCTGCTGCATGTGAATCCGGGATTGCCGGGAGCCGGCAGAGACGGATTCATGCGCTTCCGGGACTGCCGGGAGCCGGCGGTTCGAACTGCATGTGTTTCTTGTGCCGCTGGCTTCCTGCGGCTCCGGAAGCGGTAATTGAAAAAAACAGTATTTGAAATGAAACGAAAAGCAAAAATATTCCTGCTCCTGGGAATTGTCAGTTGTCAATTGTCAATTGTCAATTCCCAAGAGCACGTGGTTCCGTTCAGTTTTGGAGATATGGATCATTGGGTCGTTCGCGAGATACATGAATCCGGCATCATCGGAGGAAATACGAAGCATCTTTATGAGCTTGGCCCGACAGATACGATCATTGGCAACACTGCCTATACGAACCGGGGCGGTTCGCCGTGGGCGAACTCCAACGTGATGGCAAAGGTGGCAGGCGTGGTGAAGACGAATACTTCTGTCTTCCCGGAGAGGCGGGACGACGGTTGGTGCGCGCGCTTGGAGACACGAATGGAAAGTGTGAAGGTTTTCGGCCTGGTCGATATCGAAGTGGTAGCTGCCGGTTCCGTCTTTCTCGGAACGGTACACGAACCGATCAAGGGGACCAAGAACCCGCAGGCCATGTTGAACAGCGGAGTGGCGTTTACCAAGAAGCCGAAGGCATTGCGCTTTGACTATAAGGTGAAGCTGGCTCCTGAAAAGAACCGCGTCCGCAGTACCGGCTTCAGCCGCAAGACAACGGTTGCCGGACAGGATTCGATCGCAGCCATTCTTTTCCTTCAGAAACGTTGGGAAGATGAAGACGGAAACATATATGCCAAACGTGTCGGGACAATGGTGCAGCGTTATACGGAGTCCAGCAACGGTTGGGTGAACGGTGCGACCTATCCGATCCTGTACGGCGATATTTCGAAGCATCCGGAGTATAAGCCTTATATGCGGATTCAGGTGGAAGAGCGTTATGCCTTGAACAGCCAGGGTAAAAGCGTCCCTATCCAGGAAGCAGGTTGGGCGGCGGAAGGCGAATTGCCGACTCATCTCGTCCTGCAGTTTACTTCCAGCCACGGTGGCGCCTACATCGGCTCGCCGGGCAATACAATGTGGATCGATAATGTAGAACTTATATATTAGGTGAAAGTTGAAAGTTAAATTTTTCTTTTCAACTTTCAACTTTCATCTTTCACCTTTCAACTGATCTGAAATGATGGCAAAAGATAAAATAAAAGCACTTCGCGAAGCGCTGGAGCAACATAATTACAACTATTATGTGCTTTCGGCACCGACGATATCGGACCGTGAGTTCGATGAGATGATGAAAGAGTTGCAGACCCTTGAAGAGGCGCATCCCGAATATGCCGACCCTCATTCGCCGACACAGCGGGTGGGGAGCGACCTTTCCAAAGAGTTTGAACAGGTAGTGCATAAATATCCGATGCTTTCGCTGGGCAATACCTATTCGGAAGAGGAAGTGAAGGATTTTTACGAGCGCATAGCCCGTGACCTGAACGAGCCTTTCGAGATTGTCGCCGAGTTGAAATATGACGGCACGTCCATCTCGCTTACCTACGAGGACGGCCGTCTGGTCCGGGCTGTGACGCGTGGCGACGGGACACGTGGCGACGATGTAACGGCCAACGTGAAGACAATCCGTTCGGTCCCTTTGAAACTGATGGGTGACCGATACCCGGCAGCATTTGAGATAAGGGGGGAAATCCTGCTTCCCTGGGCCGAGTTCGACCGCTTGAACAAAGAACGTGAAGAACAGGAGGAGCCTCTTTTCGCCAATCCGCGCAATGCCGCTTCCGGCACGTTGAAGCAACTGAACCCGGCGATTGTGGCAGCCCGTAAGCTGGATGCCTATTTCTATTATTTGTTGGGAGAGGAGTTACCGGCGGAAACGCATTTCGATAACCTGGAGGCGGCCCGTTCATGGGGGTTCAAGATTCCGAACGTGATCCGCGTGTGCAACAGCCTGGAGGATATATACGATTATATCGCTCATTGGGATGCCGAACGCAAGAACCTGCCGGTTGCGACAGACGGGATCGTTTTGAAAGTAAACTCATTGCGTCAACAACGCAATTTGGGATTCACGGCCAAAAGCCCGCGTTGGGCGATTGCCTACAAGTTCCAGGCCGAACGTGCCGTGACGCGCCTTAACTCCGTGTCTTTCCAGGTCGGGCGGACAGGGGCCGTTACTCCGGTTGCCAACCTGGAACCGGTATTGTTGGCCGGAACGACCGTGAAGCGTGCTTCCCTTCATAATGCGGATATTATCGAGGGACTCGACCTGCATTTGGGTGACAAGGTATTTGTGGAGAAAGGCGGCGAGATCATTCCGAAGATTGTCGGTGTCGATGTCGAAGCCCGCGGCTTGCTGGTAGGCGATAAGGTCCGTTTTATCCGTTCCTGTCCCGAATGCGGCACACCGTTGGTGCGTCCCGAAGGAGAAGCGGCCCACTATTGTCCGAACGAAGCCGGCTGTCCTCCACAGATCAAAGGGAAGATCGAGCATTTCGTTACCCGGAGGGCCATGAACATCAATATGGGGCCGGAGACTGTCGAAGATTTGTACGAAGCCGGCTATGTCAAGAACGCGGCCGATCTCTATACATTGGAAATATCCGATCTGCTGCGCTTGGAACGCTGGGCTGACAAGAGTGCCCGCAACCTGATGGCGAGCCTTGAAGAATCCAAACAGGTTCCTTTCGAACGGGTCCTTTATGGATTGGGGATTCGCTTTGTGGGTGAAACGGTGGCAAAACGCTTGGTCTCCGCTTTCCACTCTATGGATCAGTTGGGACAGGCTTCTTTTGAAGATTTGATAGCCGTGGATGAGATCGGAGAACGGATCGCCCGGAGCATCATCGCTTACTTTGCCGACGAGCGTAACAGGACGTTGGTGAACCGTTTGAAAGAATACGGGCTGCAGATGTCCGTGGCCGAAGAAGTTCTGGCAAACCGTTCCGAGAAACTGAAAGGCTTGAGCATTGTTATCAGCGGGACGTTCGCCAAACATTCCCGCGACGAATACAAGGCTATGATCGAGCAGCATGGCGGAAAGAACAGCGGCTCGGTGTCCGGTAAGACCGATTATATCCTGGCGGGAGATAATATGGGACCGGCCAAACTCGAAAAGGCGGCCAAGTTGGGTGTGAAGATTATAAACGAAGACGAATTCTTAAATATGATAGCGGAATGAGACTGACGAATTATTTTATTAAAAAGAAAGTGCAGTCTTTGGCTTCCGAGGCTGCCAGCCGCAAGCATGAGTTCTGTACGCTGGAAGACGCAGGCCATATCCTGATCCTTTATCAGGCAAACGACCATGAGCTTGTAAAGCCTTGCCTGGACGTCCTGCGTAAGAAGAACAAAAAGGTGCAGGCTTGTGTCTATGTCTCCGGCGACCCGGCACCTGAAACGGATGCCTCGTACACTCCGGTTCATGCCAAGAAGGATGTGAACACTTGGCTGGTCCCTTCCGATGCCGTCGTGGAACGGTTCAGGACGATCAAGGCGGATATCCTGATCGATCTTACGCGGCCCGACTGCTACCCGATGCAATACCTTATGCTACAGCATCCTTGCGGATTCAAGGTGGGAGTGAAGCATGCCGATATCGATTTGTATGATCTGTCCATATCAGTAACAGAGCGTGAAGATATCAAGCATTTGTTCGAACATATATTATTTTATTTACAGGCGATACGCTCAAAATGATATAAATTCCTTATTTTTGCAGTGCTAAATAACAAAAAAGGAATATTTTCCCCATGGCAGACATAAATTTAAAAGGAATGGGTGTGGCGCTGATCACTCCCTTTAAAGAAGATGAAAGTGTAGACTATGAGGCGTTGGCCCGGCTTGTAGACTATCAGTTGCAGAATGGAACCGATTATCTGGTTGTGTTAGGTACCACTGCGGAAACCCCTACACTCGCAGAAGAAGAAAAGAAGAATATAATCAATTTGGTCGTAACGAAGGTAAACGGGCGCATTCCCATCGTGTTGGGGGTTGGCGGAAACTGTACGCGTTCGGTTGTCGAAAAGTTGAAAAACGATAACTTTGACGGTATAGATGCGATCCTGTCTGTCGTACCTTACTATAATAAACCGTCCCAGGAAGGAATCTATCAGCATTATAAAGCGATTGCGGAGGCGACTGCGTTGCCGATTGTCCTGTATAACGTTCCGGGACGTACCGGCGTGAACATGACGGCCGAGACTACGCTGCGTATCGCCCGTGAGTTCAAGAACGTGATCGCGGTCAAGGAGGCTTCCGGCAATATCACCCAGATGGACGATATCATCAAGAACAAACCGGCGAACTTCAATGTGATTTCCGGAGACGACGGTATCACTTTCCCGCTTATTACGTTGGGAGCTGTGGGCGTGATTTCCGTAATCGGCAATGCTTTCCCGCGTGAGTTCAGTCGTATGGTGCGTCTGGCATTGGCAGGCGACTACGATAGTGCCCGTACGATCCACCATAGCTTTACGGAGTTGTTCAGCTTGCTGTTTGTCGACGGCAATCCGGCAGGAGCGAAGAGTATGCTGAATGCAATGGGCTTTATCGAAAATAAATTACGCTTGCCTCTGGTTCCGACCCGTATCACCACGTTCGAAAAGATTCGTGATGTACTACGTCAGTTGAGCATTAAGTGCTAAATCGTATCTGAATAAGTTATGATGACACTACCGGAAGATCCGATGATGCTTTTTAGCGTGATCAACATGAAATTGCGTGATAATTATGCTTCTCTCGACGAGCTATGCGACGATATGAATGTCAAAAAAGAAATACTTGTACAGAAGTTGAAAGACGTGGGCTTCGAATATAGCCAGGAGAATAATAAATTCTGGTGATTTTGTTCCTTGTCAGAAGAAAAAATGCTGGTTGCCGCATAGTAACCGGCATTTTTTGTATCTTGTTCCCGTAAAATGTAATATGATTATGGATAGTTGCGGATATGGAAAAACAAAAGTAGCCTGGCTTTTAGGGGCAGTTTTGCTGTTTTTTGCTTGTGCTCCTGTAACTCGAACGGACTTGAGTGAAAAAGAGTTGTTAGGCAAACGGATTTTTTTTGATGAATCGCTTTCCGAGCCTGCCGGACAATCTTGTGGAACTTGTCATGAACCGACGAAAGGCTTTGCCGATAAGTATGGGCGGATTACTTCGGAGGGAGCCGTGAAGGGATTGTTCAGTAACCGGAATTCGATGACCTGTGCCTATGTAGCTTATGTTCCGGCTTTGCACTATAATAAGGAAGATGAAACATACGTCGGTGGTCTGTTTTGGGATGGACGCGTGAATTCTCTTGAAGAACAGGCCGGTCAACCTTTCGTCAATCCGTTGGAGATGGGAAATAAAGATCGTAAAATGGTGGTCGAAAAGTTTCGTAATGCAACTTACTATCCTGACTTTGTCCGTATTTATGGAGAGATTGTTTCCTGTGATTCTCTTTATGGGAAAATATTAGATGCCTTGGCCACTTATCAGCGTTCGATTGAAGTAAATCCGTACACATCCAAATATGATGCCTACCTGGAAGGAAGGTATGAACTGACCGGCCAAGAGAAGGAAGGACTGGCATTGTTTAAGGAGAAAGGACTATGTGCCGAATGCCATGTGCTGGACAATGATGAACGGGCCGGACGTGTTTTGTTTACGGATCATACCTACGACAATTTGGGTATTCCTTCCAATCCGGATAATCCCTTCTTCCAGGTTCCGGCTCCTTACAATACGGTCGGACGGGACACGATGGACTTGGGCTTAGGGGCTTTCCTGCATGACAGTACCGAATTCGGCAAGTTCCGCGTACCCACATTACGCAATATCGCCTTGACGGCTCCTTACGGGCATAACGGCTATTTCAAGACACTTGAGGAGATAGTCCACTTCTATAATGTGCGTGACGTGGAAGAATACCCGGCTCCCGAATATGCGGAGACCGTCAACCGCGATGAACTGGGAAATCTCGGACTCACACCGGAGGAAGAAGCGGCCATTGTCGCTTTCATGCATACCTTGACCGACGGATATCAAATAGATTGATCCATATTGTTTTTTTGTATACATTTGCTGTCATTTAATAAAAAGTGAAAGAGATATGAAAACAAAATTGATGATGTTTATGGCGGTTGTCGCTTTGTTCGTTTTAAGTGGTTGCAGCGATTCCAAAGAGTCGTATGTGAAAGATTTCAAGAAGTTTATCGAAAAGGTGGAAGCTGCCGGAAGCGATTATACGGAAGAAGACTGGAAGAAAGCCGATGAAAAGTTCGAAGCCTTTACCGGTGACCGCTATGAGAAGTTCAGTTCCGAACTGACAATAGACGAGCAGGTGGAGATCACCAAACTGAAAGCGGCCTATGCAACCCGGAGAGGACTTTCGACCTTGAAGAACGGAATGGACAAGCTCCTCGACAGTGATATCCTCAAAATGGAAAAGAACAAAAAATAACGTTTGCAGAGTCTGATACCATGAAACTTAAATTATCCTTTTTAGCGATTTTCGCCTTGGTCGCCATTTCGGCGAGAGGGGCGGTTGTCGATACGTTGGCCGTTTACAGCGAGGCAATGAAAAAGAATGTCCAGGTCGTTGTCGTTTCTCCGGATGATAATCGTGCACCGAAACCGGTGATCTACCTGTTGCACGGATATGGAGGGAATGCGAAAACCTGGATTTCCATGAAGCCGGAGTTGAAAGATATTGCAGACCGCGACGGTCTGATCTTTGTCTGTCCTGATGGTAAGAACAGTTGGTATTGGGACAGTCCGAAAGATCCGTCCTATCGTTATGAGACATTCGTTTCCTCCGAATTAGTCAAATATATCGATTCCGAATATCAGACAGTGAAAGACCGTTCCGGTCGTGCCATTACAGGGCTGAGCATGGGCGGACACGGAGCCATGTGGCTGTCTTTCCGTCATAAGGATGTGTTTGGCGCCGCCGGCAGCACGAGCGGCGGAGTCGATATCCGGCCGTTCCCCAACAACTGGGAGATGAGTAAGCAGCTCGGAAACGAGAGCGACAATCAGGAGGCCTGGAACCGTCACACGGCGATCACGCAGATCGACCGTATCAAGAACGGCGAGCTGGCTATTATCTTCGATTGCGGTTACAGCGATTTCTTTTTCGAAGTGAATAACGACTTTCATAAGAAGCTGCTGAAATATAAGATCGACCATGATTTCCTGGTCCGTCCCGGATCGCATAACGGCGAATACTGGAAGAACTCGATCGACTACCAGATCGTGTTCTTTAAGAAGTTCTTCGATAGACGCGGAGAAAAGAAATAGAATATAGATATAGAGACAGGGACGCGGATTTCTCGAATAACGCGGATATTATTATCTACAAATAAATCCGCGTTATTCGAGAAATCCGCGTCTTTAAAATTATCTGCGTCCTTGTGATTGAATTAGCTCAACCCTTCGATCACGCCGTTCTCGATGTCGATGCGTTTTGCCTGCGGATTTTTCGGCAATCCCGGCATACGCATGATTTCGCCCATGATTACAACGATCATCTCTGCACCGTTGTTGATGATGATGTCGCGCACTTTCAACTCGAAATTCTTGGCCACCCCGTATGCTTTCGGATCGGAAGAGAACGAATACTGCGTCTTGGCGATGCAGATCGGGTAGTGGGAGATTCCTAAGCTTTCGATCTGTTTGATTTTCTTGTCCGCCAATGTCGTGTAGACAACGGAGGCTGCGCCGTAGATCTGTTCGGACACTTTTTTGATCTTGGTACGGATCGGTTCGTCGTCCTCGTAGATGTATTTAAGCGGGGCGGAAGGTTTCTTTTCGATCGTGTCGACCACCAGTTTCGCCAGTTCTGCACCCCCTTCTCCACCAGCGGCGAATACGTTGTTCATACAGAAACCTACGCCTATCTCACGGCAATGTTCTGCCACCAGCGCGATTTCTTCGTCCGTATCGGATGCATACCTGTTGAAGGTCACGATTACTTCCTGCCCGAAACGTTTCATATTCTCGACATGCTTATCCAGGTTCTCGAAACCATTTTTCAGTCCTTCGATATTCAGCTCCTTAATCTTGTCTTCCGGTACGCCTCCATGCAACTTCAAGCTCTGGGCCGTCGCCACGATAACCGTCAGCTTCGGTGTCAATCCGGCTTTCCGGCATTTGATGTCGAAAAACTTTTCAGCTCCTAAGTCGGCGCCGAAGCCGGCCTCCGTAATGACATAATCGCCATATGTCAGCGCCATCTTGGTCGCCAGGACGGAGTTGCAGCCGTGTGCGATGTTGGCGAACGGGCCTCCGTGCACGAATGCGGCCGTGTTCTCGGTTGTCTGCACCAGGTTAGGCAGGAGAGCGTCTTTCAGCAATACTGTGATTGCTCCGGCCACTCCCAGGTCGTTTACGGTGAAAGGCTTGTCTTCGTTCGTATATCCTAACAGGATGTTGCCGACACGGCGTTTCAAGTCCTCGATGTCCGTTGCCAGGCAAAGGATCGCCATGATTTCCGAAGCGGGCGTTATGTCGAAGCCCGTCTCCGTCGGTACGCCGTTGGCTGATCCACCCAGGCCGGAAACGATGTTGCGCAAGCTGCGGTCGTTCACGTCCAGCACGCGTTTCCATTTGATCTCTTTCAAGCCCTCGCAGGTGTTACGCGTCTGGTAGATGTAGTTGTCCAGCAACGCCGTGATCATATTGTGGGCGGAAGTAACCGCATGGAAGTCCCCCGTAAAATGCAGGTTGATGTTTTCCATTGGCAACACTTGCGAGTATCCGCCTCCGGCAGCTCCGCCCTTCATACCGAAGCACGGGCCCAGTGATGGTTCACGCAAGGCGACGACCGCCTTTTTACCGATCTTGTTCAATCCCAAAGCCAGTCCGATCGAAACGGTCGTCTTGCCGATGCCCGCTTTCGTAGGAGTGATAGCCGTAACCAGGATAAGATTGTGTTGTTTGATCTTCTCTTCGTCAATCAGATGGAGAGGTATTTTGGCGATGTATCTGCCGTAATTCTGAACTTCTTCGCGCGGGATGCCTAATCCGGTCGCGATTTCTTTTATCTTGCGCAGAGAGACCTCTCTTGCAATTTCTATGTCTGATTTCATGTCTTATGTAAGTTTAAGTGGAAAACAAAAGTAAATATATTTTTATATAATAACAAAATGAAAGGCCAGGTAGTTCAGGTACTATCGGATGATCATCAGGGAAAAGTATGGGAATATTTTCTCCTGAATTTGTTTCCGGTCAGAGGTATGGAACTCTTTCCCGGTCCCGACATTCTCGAAATAGTGGAAGTTCGCTTCCGGATGCAACCGGATGCAGGTATGGACGGCCTCCACGCATTGGGACAGCTTCATGATGACGATCACGTAGCCGGCCTTGATCTTTTCCGACAATTCTTCTGCCGTCAGTATTCCGGGGATGACGATGATCTGTTCTTCCTGTTTGACGATATGCAAGCCGGCCAATGCGCCCGCCGCAATGAAAGCGGGGATTCCGGCGATCCGTTCCACTTCGATCCGGTTCTCCCTGAATTTGTCGTATATATATTGTATGGAAGAATAGAACCCAGCATCGCCTTCCGCCACAATGACCACCTTTTTCCCTTCGTCCCAGGCGGATATAGCCTTTTCATACAAGGCATCGTAGACCTTCCAGGCTTCGGTGCGGTCTTTGCTCATCGGGAGCGTGAAGAGTCTGATCGCGGATTTCCCGATTTCCAGTTCTTCGATAATACGGGCTGCGCGTGAGAGGGGTTGCCCGCTCTTACTCATGGTGGCGGGGCAATAGATAATATCGGCCTGTCGGAGTTTTTTCAAGCCTTTCAGGGTGATCAGTTCGGGGTCTCCCGGACCGAGCGATACGAAGCAGATGGGGTACGACATGTGCGTTTGATTTATTAAGTGCGCAAAAGTGAGAAAAATCACGGAACTTTCCAAATGGCGGCTTGTAAGAAAAACTGATTTGCCTGTCACTTTTCTCTTGAAAGAAAAGTAATATTATTATATTTGTCCCCTGAAACAGGTTTCCCTGTCCTCCTTACAGGACAGGGATTAAAAGGGAACCGGGTGGAAATCCCGGACAGACCACGCTGCTGTGAAACTTCGGAAACATACCGGCAATACTCTATGCCACTGATCGGGGGATCGGGAAGGTGTCCGGGATGGAAGTAAGTCAGAAGACCTGCCGTTTCGGTTTGGAAGAGTTTCGTCCTCGTGGGGTGGACAAGGCTTGCCCGGTTGTAATAAAATAATATCGAATATGAAAAAATGCCTGGCAGGGTGTTGCCTGCTTATGTCGTTGTGTGTCGCATCTTCGTGTACGACCAAAAACAATCAACAGACCGACAAGGTGGAAACGACGGAAGAGAGCGCGTTTTCCGGTGTCCGTATTGTGCTGGAGTATGCGCATGGTTTCGAATTGTCCTATCGGGACGGATATGTCTTGTTGGATATCCAGGACCCGCAGAATGAGGAAAGTACGACTTTCCATTATGCGCTGGTCAGGAGAGGAACGAAACCTGCCGGCATCCCCGGATCGTATACCGTGATCGAGACGCCTATCAGAAGCGTTATCTGCATGACCTCCTTGCAGTTGTCCAATTTTATCAAAATGGGCGAGCTGGACAAGGTCGTGGGAGTGACCAGCACCCGGCATCTGTTCAACAGGGAGATGAACGAACGCCTGAAGAGCGGAAAGACCGTCAAGATCGGCATAGAAGGGAATTTTGACAACGAGGTGATCATGAGCATGAACCCCGACCTGATCCTTGTCTCGCCTTTCAAACGGGGCGGATATGAGACCTTGAAGGATGTCGGCATCCCGTTGATCCCGCATTTAGGCTATAAGGAAATGACGCCATTGGGACAGGCGGAATGGGTGAAATTCGTCGGCCTGCTGTTGGGACAGGAACAAAAGGCGAACGAGACGTTCGACGCTATCGCGGCCCGTTATAATGAGTTGAAGGAGCTGACGACGGAAGGAAAAGTGAAGAAACGCCCGGTCGTGCTGAGCGGCGAGATGCGGGGCGGTAACTGGTATGCCGTGGGAGGGGAGAGCTTCCTCGCCCAACTCTTCGAGGATGCCGGAGCCGACTATTTCCTGAAAGATGACAAACGTTCGGGAGGCGTGACGCTCGACTTCGAAACTGTCTATAACCAGGGTGACGAAGCCGATTACTGGCGCATCGTGAACAGCTATCCGAGCACGTTCAGCTATGAGGCGTTGAAGGAGCAGGACCCGCGTTATGCCGATTTCCGTGCTTTCAAGGAGAAAGGGATCATCTATTGCAACATGAAAGATACGCCCTTCTACGAAAGCATGCCGACCGAACCGGAAGTCGTGTTGGCCGACCTGCTGCATATATTCCATCCGGACCTGCTGCCCGACCATACGCCAGTTTATTATGCACGACTCAAATAAATTGCACGAATGAGACATTCTACTTCTTTTCTGATGTTGCTCATCGTAGCGTCTATCCTGGTTCTGATGTTCCTGAACCTGGTGTTAGGATCGGTGTCTATCCCGTTGAAGTCTGTCTGGAACATTATTTGCGGACTGGGAGACGAGCCGGTGACCTGGCAGAATATTGTCTGGAAATCACGTCTTCCGCAGGCGTTGACAGCTTTGGTGGCGGGAGCGGGTCTGGCGATAAGCGGCTTGCAGATGCAGACTGTTTTCCGGAATCCGCTGGCGGGGCCTTCTGTGCTGGGGATCAGCTCCGGTGCGAGTATGGGGGTGGCCTTCGTGGTGCTGTTGAGCGGTAGCCTCGGAGGGGTTGCACTTAGCAAATTGGGGTTTATGGGAGAAATCGCGCTTTCGATTGCGGCCGTGATTGGTTCGCTGTCAGTGATGGCGTTGATCGTATATGTGTCGCAGAAGGTGAAGGGGAACGTGACGCTGCTGATCATCGGCGTGATGATCGGCTACGTGGCGAATGCGGTGATCGGCGTGCTGAAGTTCTTCAGCGTGGAGGAAGACATTCGCGCCTACGTAATCTGGGGATTAGGCAGTTTCTCCCGTGTTTCCGGCAACCAGATGATGCTGTTTGTCGCGATCATGGCGATTCTGATCCCTTTGTCCTTCCTGCTGATCAAGACGCTGAACCTGATGCTGCTCGGCGACGGCTATGCCCGTAACTTGGGGCTGAACATCAAGCGGGCGCGTCTCTTGGTTATCACCTCGGCGGGAGTGCTGACGGCGATCGTGACGGCCTATTGCGGACCGGTCATCTTTCTTGGTCTGGCCGTCCCGCACCTGTGCCGGGCCATTTTCCAAACGTCCGACCACCGGGTCTTGATGCCTGCCGTCTTGTTTGCCGGTGCTGCGCTGGCACTCGCCTGTAACCTGATTGCCCGGATGCCCGGTTTCGAAGGGGCTTTGCCGGTCAATTCGGTGACCGCCCTGGTCGGTGCTCCGGTAGTGGCTTCTGTGCTATTCCGCAAACGTAAGAACGAACTGAACGAATGATGAAACAAGATACGATTCATATAAACGACCTCTCTATCGGTTACCGGACAAAGAACGATACCAAGTTGGTGGCGAGCCATATACAGGCCCGGATTTATAGCGGAGAATTAACCTGCCTGTTAGGGGCGAACGGAGTCGGGAAGTCGACGCTCCTGCGCACACTGTCGGCTTTCCAGCCGAAGTTGGAAGGCGAGATCGCCGTCTTGGGACGTGATGTGGACAGCTATTCGGACAAGGAATTGAGCACGACGATCGGCGTTGTCCTGACGGAGAAGTGTGACATCCGGAATATGTCCGTGCGGGAATTGGTCGAGATGGGGCGCAGTCCCTACACCGGTTTCTGGGGACGATTGGGCAAGGAGGACAAGCAGATCGTGGAAGAATCGATCGCCCTGGTACGGATCGGGAATCTGGCCTCCCGCATGGTGCACACCCTGTCGGACGGGGAACGGCAGAAGGTCATGATCGCCAAAGCGCTGGCCCAGGAAACGCCTGTGATCTTCCTGGACGAACCGACCGCTTTCCTCGATTTTCCGAGCAAGGTGGAGATCATGCAACTGCTCCATCATCTGACACGGAGCACGAATAAGACGATTTTCCTCTCCACGCACGACCTCGAACTGGCGCTCCAGATTGCTGACAAGGTTTGGCTGATGGACCGGACGAACGGGATTACGATCGGAACGCCCGAAGACCTTGCCCTGAGCGGCCACTTGAGCGGTTTCTTCGCCCGCAAGGGAATCGTGTTCGACACGGAGACCGGCCTGTTCCGCATCGATAACCAGTATTCGAAAGAAATACGCTTGACCGGGCACGGGCAGAAGTATGCAATGGTTCGCAAGGCGCTTCAGCGGAACGGCATACGTGCCGGCCGGCATGTGGAATCGCCTGTGTGGATTGAGACGGGCGATCTGTCTGCCGGTTCCGCATTCCTGATCCACCATCCCGACGGGCATACGCAGGCTGCCGATACCATAGAATCCCTTTTGCAGCAGCTTTCCATCTGACAAAAAAGCCTAAAAGGAAAAACTTTTCCCGCTTCATTTGTTATTTCTATCAAAGAATAAATGATATGAAAAAGAATTTCCTTTATGCTTGCCTGTTGTTCGCAGGCGTGTTTACCGCTTGTGATAACGATGATTCGGACGGGATTGACCCGTCGATCCCTTTCTACCAGAATTTGGGTGTCGAATATAATGTTACGCAGAATCATACCCATATAGGCGCGAATTTCAATAAGTATAACAGTGAAGGGGCCAATCTGCGCCTGCCGGCCAAAGGCATTCTCTTTAACGGGAAAGTGCCGGACTTTTTAGGGATGGGAACCTATATGTATATGCTGTCGGAATCCGGGCTGGATCCGGTCACGTTCACCTTTACCCGCTGGAAAGACCAGGTCTATACGAACAAGGCCTCTATCGATGATGTCGATCCGATCGCGCTTCCCGAATCCCTGACGTCCGTCAAAGGTAATGGCGCAACCGTTATCACCTGGGTAGGAAAGCCGATCGGTAAGGACGAGTATGTCCAGGCGCACCTGACCTATAACGGCGGCGTCTATGATATCAACAATACGCAGGAAGGCGCGACCTTCATCACGCTGAACTTTACGAACCCGACCTCTGCCACTAAAGGAACCCTGTTCCTGAGCCGCGTCAAGAAACTCCCTTTGCAGGAGAGCAACGGTGATGCGGGAGGAAAGATCGATGTCTCCTATGTGCAGAACAAGGATGTTACGTTTGAATAATCAAGATTGAAAGGCTATTTCCCCGCTTTCCGAAATCAGCAGGACGGACAGTTTCCCGTCGGGAAGCAGAGGCGCACAATGCTCCCGGCATTTCTGCAACAGAAGCGGGAAGAAGCTTTGCTGTTCGGTCTCGTTGAACAGCTCCCATAGTTCCCTGGCCAGCGTCAGGGAATCTATTTTTTGTACGGACTCCTGTTTGCAGCCTGCCTTTCCGGCCAGTTCTTTCAGGAAGGCTTTGTTCATGACGACCTTCTTGCTGTGCGTGTCCAGTGCTCCTTCCGCCAGTTTGACGGCTTTGCCGATCATGATTCCCATGACAACTTCGTCGAATTGCAGTTCGGCGGCTATTTTCAGCGTCTCCCCGATAAAGTTCCCGTAGTGCACGAACATCTGCGGGGGAAGTTCTTCCGAGAACCGTTCCGACAGGTAGCCTTTCAGGAAACGTTCGCTTTTCGCCCCAGAGTTGATGACGAGGCGGGAGCATCCTATTGCTTTCGCCACTTCTGCTTCTTTCCGGATAGAGGCGATAAAGGCGTCGTTCGAGAAAGGGCGTACGATCCCGGATGTCCCGATGATCGAGATCCCGCCGACGATTCCCAACTTCGGATTGAATGTCCGGGCGGCCAACTCTTTCCCTCCCGGAACGGAGATCGTGACGACCACCTCCTTTATCTTGCCGGACAGGCCGTTTTCTTCCAGTACCGCTGTCAGCTCCCCGCAAATCAGACGGCGGGGAGTGGCGTTGATAGCAGGTCCGCCAATTTCGAGGCCGAGGCCGGGAAGCGTCACCGTGCCGACCCCTTCGCCGCCCCGGAACAGGAAGGCGGGGGCAGGGGATTGTCCTGCCTGCAACTCGATGCGGGCGATGACGGAACAGCCGTTTGTCACATCCGGATCGTCACCGGAATCCTTTACAACCGTGCACAAGGCGGCGTTGTCTACCCATTCGGTAGCGGCGACAGGGAGCGTGGTCTTTTCCCCGGAAGGGAGTGTGATGCAACTTGCGGTTTGTTCCCTTCGGCTCAGGAGGGCGACCAAGGCGGCTTTGGCTGCTGCCGTAGCACATGTGCCGGTCGTGAAACCGCTCCGGAGCGGGAAGAAACCGGGGGCCAGGCGTTCGATGGCTTTACGGAGCCCTTCCACACCTTGCACGAAGGTGAAACTGTCGGGCAGGAGAGGGCGCTGTATGACATAAACGGGGATGCCGCAGGCCCCGGCCGCCTCGACCTTTTCCCTGAAATATCCGCTTTCCCCGCTTTCCTTTGTCAGTACGGCATCCGGGTGAAGCCGCTCCAGCAGCCCCTTTTCATCTTCTCCTTCATGGAAGAAAACGAGCCGTTCCTTCGGGAACCCGTCGGACTCGGCCAGTGAAAGTGATTCTTTCCTGTCCAGGATACGGAACCAGCAGGGCGTCTGTTCCCAATAAGGACGCAGCTTCGCAATGGTCTTGACGCCTGTCAGGGCCAACAGGTTGCGGATCCCGTCCGCACGCAGGCGGTCGATGGCGGCGGCATAATCCGCACACCATATCAACCGCTTGTCACGTTCGGGATATTGCCTTTCCAACCGTACGACCGGAATCCGGAGCCGGGAGGAGACCTTTGCAAGCGTACGGTGCAACCGGATGGCAAAAGGGTGGGCGGCATCGACCAGCAACGAGATTTCTTTCTCGCGGCAGAACCGTGCCATCTCTTCTTCCTCCATGCCTCCGGTGAGCCGGATGGCGTGGGCGGCTTCTATCGCTTGTTCGCTGCCGACCGTCGAGTAGTAGTAGGGCTTGCCTGCACTCTCGACGACTTGTACGGCCTTGCGTCCTTCGGTTGTTCCTCCTAAGATCAGTATCATAATGCTTCTGTTGTTCTCTTGTCTTTACCGGTAATGTCGTGGGGTATCATCCTCTCTGGCGAGTGCTTGCCTCGCAGGTAGGAGGTGTCATGCCTCCTACCTACGATGTGCCGTACCTCCTACCTATGAGGTATCATGCCTCATAGGTAGGAGGTGACCCCTCGCTAACGGCGGTACAGATGCTTGAACTCCTCGGCGTAGAGACGCGAGACCCCTGCGCGGTTGTCTATGGCATCGCCCACGACTAACAAGGTTGTCAGCGTCAGGTTGTTTTCTTTTACGATCCGTTCCAGGTCTTTCAACTCGCCCCGGTAGATGCGTTCGTCTTTCCAAGTCAGCTTGTAGCAGGCGGCTACCGGTGTCGTCGGCGGGTAATGTTCTAAAAGTTCTTTCTGTACCTGCCCGGCAATGCCGGCGCTCAGGAAGATGCACATCGTGCTTTGGCTGGCAGCCAGCTTATGCAACTGCTCCTTCTCCGGCATGGGCGTCCGTCCTTCGCCACGCGTCAGGATGATGGTCTGCACCTTTTCGGGAATGGTGAACTGGGAACGGAGAGCCGCCGCGGCAGCCTGGAACGAGGAGATTCCCGGCGTGATATGGTAGCTCATGCCGTAGCGGTCGAAGAATGCCATCTGTTCCTGTATCGCCCCGTAGATGCAGGGGTCGCCCGTATGCAAGCGTACGACGAATTTCCCCTTGTCATAGAACTCTTTCATAAGGGCGAATTGTTCTTCCAGGTTCATGTCGGCAGAGCTGCGAACCGTCGCACCTTTCTTGGCGCACAGGGTGAGCTCTTTGGGAACGAGGCTGCCGGCATACAGGATCAGGTCTGCATTTTCCAGCATCCGCCTTCCCCGGATGGAGATCAGTTCCGGATCGCCCGGCCCGGCTCCGACGATCTCGATGTGTCCTTGTCCCGGTTTTCCTTTTTGCTGACTATCTTCTTCGTTCCGTACTGCCGATTTGCTGATGGCTATCGCATAAGTGAAGTCTTTCGTCTGCCCCTTTTGTTTTCCCACCAATAACGGGCCGCCTTCTGCACTCAGGATAGCTGCCGCTTCCGAGACACTGCCCGACCCGGTGACTTTCTTTACTGTGGAAGAGGGGTGAGGTACGGGAATCTTGTCCAGTTCCCCAGCCGGATAGGTCTTGAACGGGCTGCGCAGGTAGGTGTCCGCCAGTTCCTTTAATATCGGTTCGTCTTTCTTCAGGTCGATGGAGGAGACGTCGGCTATGCTCTTCAGGTTGAACCTGTAGAAGATGGAGCAGATATACAGGTCCGTGAGGACGGATTTCATGTCTGCCAATCCCTTTTTGCATCCGACACCTAAGTGAAGCACTTTCGGGAAGAATGACAGGCAGGGGATGGGGGATTTATGATAGTAAGTGGGACTGACCGTGATCAACAGTTCGTATTTATCGAGGTCGATATCTTTATATTTATAGAAGACATCGACGTGCGGGGGACAGGTTCCCTCCATATAGTCCGTCTCCTTTGTGCGGATATCGAGCAGGAGGGCGGTCGGCCGGCAGTTGACGAAGCGGGCGACACATTCGTTCATGGCCTTTTTCCTCGAAGCGTTAAACGTCTCCTCGTCTGTCTGCTCGAAGTCGGTTTGGAAGAAACTGATTATGCCTTCTTGTGGGTTGTAGACATCCTGTTCCCAGCCGTATTGTTTCGAGAAAGTGTCCAGTGCCCAAAGTCCCTGGTTGTCGCTTTGTGTCGTGACAACCGCCTCGGCGCCCAGTATGCGGGCCAATTCGTGTGTCAGTTCGTTCGCCCCGCCGATATGGCCGGACAGTACCGACACGACATACTTGCCGGTACTGTCGAGGCAGACGACTGCCGGGTCCGTGTACTTGCTCTTGATGTAAGGAGCGATGCTTCGTACGCAAATGCCCATCGCCCCGATAAATACCATCGCCTTCGATTTATCGAAAAGGTCGCCGGCCAGTTCCTCGAAAGAGGTGAATGGTTCGACATCGTTATCTGCTTCTCTACAATAGATAACGGTTTTACCTGGATATTCGTCTCGGATTTTGCGTGCTAACGGCAGGCTGCTTGCCGAAACCACAATGATATTCAATAAATCTTTATACATGATGTTTGCCTGTTGCACAGAGTATGGTTATAGGATTATGTGAGTCGACCGTAATGTTCATTTCCGACCGTAACTTCAAGCCGTTTTCTTCGACCGCCTCCCGGAACAGCTTGCTGCTTTCTTCCGAAACGGAGTTGAAGACGATCTTGCCGTGCAGACTGTCCAGGTGGGAAGCGACTTTGCAGACTATCTCTTTCAGCTTGCCGCCATGACCGCCGATAAAGACGGCATCTACAATCGTGTTCTCTTCGATTGACAGGTTCAGGAAGTTCCCGATACGCAGGTCTATGCCGGGAGCGCTGTGCAGCCGTGCATTTGCCCGGATGATGTTCTTGCATTCTTCCCGCACTTCGAAAGCCTGGATATGCAGGTGGGGATACTGGCGTCGTGCTTCGATCGAGACCGAGCCGGTGCAGGCGCCGATATCCCAGAAGGTGTGGCTGTTATGCAACTCTAACAAGCTCAAGTCTATCACTCGTATCGGTGCTTTGGTAATCATCTTTGCCCGGTCGTCGAGCAAGACGAACTTCGTGTCGGGTATGCCTAAGGCCGGTCGTTGCAGCTTGCTGTTCAGGTCCTTTATCAGCAGGACGCAGTTCGGATTGGTGAAACTCATCTCGCTGATTTCCTCGATCGGGTAGCTTTTATAGATTTTCTCCTTCTTCGGGTTACCCAAGTGTTCGGCTACCCGCATGGTGTAATCCTTGTCCAGATGATATTCCATCATCCTCTTGGCAATGGCTCTGGGCGTGTGGACACGGTCGGTCAGTACACCGATCAGCGGCCGGCATTCCAGAAACGCCCGGTCGAGTTCGTGCCACGGACGTCCGGTGACAGACACGGCGTGCATGTTCTCATACGCGATTTGTTCGCGGTGTGCGAATATCTGCAATGAGTTGAAGTAGGGAAACACTTTCATGCCCACCCCTAAAAGGTTTTTCCGGATGGTGGAAGCGAAACCGAAAAAGAACGGGTCTCCCGAAACGAAGGAGACGATCACTTTGTCTTCCTGGATCAACCGGCTGTATTCCGCGAGGACTGCATCTATAGGAGTCTTGATCTCGATCCATACCGCATCGGCGGGCAGGAACGGCTTTACAATCTCGTAATGACGCTTCCCTCCGGAGAAGATATTGTCGTGTTTGACACTTTTGATGATGACTTCTATATGTTTGGGTTGTGGATTATCATCCATCCCGACCATATAGATGTGTATTTTGCCGTAATTTTCTACTATTTCTTTAGCCTTCATACGTCTCTACCTGGTTTTAATTGTTCTGCATCGTTGTAGCATAAAATCGCGTTTACCAAAGTCGCGGCGAGGTTGCTACCGCCTTTCCGTCCTTCGATGATGAGTTTAGGAATAGAAACAAATGGCTTTACCATGTGTTTGGATTCCTGTACGTGTACGAAACCGACAGGAGCGGCAATGACGCCGGCGGGAGTGGCTTTCCCTTTCCTTATCTGGTCACAAAGTTCCATTAATGCGGTTGGCGCATTGCCGAAAACATATAAAGCGTCGGGATGTTCCTGTACGGCAAGCCGGATGCCGGCCTGTGTGCGGGTGATCCCTTTTTCTGTTGCAAGTTGTACAGTACGCTCGTCCTGCAAATAGCATTTCACCTCGATCCCCATGCGCTGCAAGGCTCCTTTGCGGATGCCGGAAGCGGCCATTGTGACGTCTGTGATGATGGTGCGCACCTCGCCCCGGCTGAATTTTCCGTAGAGGGAAGCCACCGCCCTGTCGTCAATCCGTAGGATGTTTTCCATATCGAAATCGGCTGTCGTGTGGATGGCATGGAGCAAAGCCCATTTCTTGTCGAGTGGTATTTCTTTGTTCTTGAGTTCTTTCTCGATGGTGCGGAAGCTGCGGATCATGATGTCTTGGCCGATCCCGACATCCGTTTTCATCTTGATCTCCCCGTAATAGCCGCGCGGTGTGATGAATTTGCCGCCGGCCTCGTACGACTGCGAGTTCCCGATCAGGATGACGGTGAACATATCGACCTGCTCCGGGTCGAACGCTGCCAACGTGGTCAGGTTGACGACTTGCTCTTCGCGTCCAGCCTGGCGGACATAGCCGACTGGTGTTTCGGGTGCACGTTCTTCGAGGAACAACTCCTTGAGGCGATACAGTTGCCAGTAGCGCCCTTCGCTTTTCGGATTGTAGACGGCTGTCACGAAGTCGCCGGCGGCGGCAGCCCGTATGCGTTTTTCGATCCGCAGCCAGGGAGTCATCAGGTCGGAGAGGGAGATGATGCAGAGATCATGCCCGATAGGTGCTCCCAGAAGCGAAGCCGCTTTCTGGAACGCACTGATACCGGGCACTACCTCGATCTCCACTTGCGGCGCCTCTTTCATCGTCCGCATTTCATATATCAACGGGGCCATCCCGTAGATTCCGGCATCACCAGAACTGATCACTGTCACCGTTTTACCTTCCGAAGCGTATTTGTAGGCCTCTTCGGCACGTGCTTTCTCACGCTTCATCCCGGTATCGATACATTGGGCATCCGGGCGGATTATATCTTTTATAAACTGGAAATAATAATTATATCCGATGATCACATCCGACTGCCTGATGGCAGATAACGCCGCGGGCGTTATGTCTTCGCGACTTCCCGGCCCAATGCCGGCAACAGTAATTTTCCCTTTGTTCATATGAGCTGTTTGTAAATTAACAGAAAACAAAGGTACGATTTTATTTACTTAATTTTCCTCTGCGGGTTGATATAAATACCGTTTAATACTCCGTTTCGGTGTCTTTTCGAATTCTTCCTGGTAAAGTTTGAAGCAGGACACTTTGCTGTAGGCGGGCATTTCGGTGTTTAACTGGTCGATATTTTGCTGCATCAGCCCTTCGATCTCGGAATGTTGGATGCCTGCCTTGTCCACTTGTTCCCAGTCCGGATAGATCAGGGCGACCAGTTTGCCTCCCTGCGAAATGATCAACGACTCCGCTACGTACAACATATTGTTCAGGCGGTCTTCGATTTCTTCCGGATAGATGTTCTGTCCGTTGGAACTTAGGATCATGCTCTTGCTTCGTCCGCGGATGTAGAGGAAACCGTCTTTGTCGAGCGTTCCCAAGTCGCCTGTCCGCAGCCAGCCGTCGGGCAGCATCACCGCCTTCGTCGCCTCCGGATTCTTGTAGTAGCCCAACATCACGTTCATGCCGCGAACCAGGATTTCGCCTACTTCGTTCTCCGGATCGTTCGAGTCGATCCGGATTTCCATGCGGTCGACGACACGGCCTACCGAACCCTGCTTGAACGTGTCCCACTGCTCGTAGGAAACCAGCGGGCCGCATTCTGTCATTCCATAGCCTACCGTATAGCGGAAGTCGATGGATTTGAGGAACGTCTCCACCTCTTTATTGATGGCCGCACCGCCGATTACGATTTCGCCGAAGTTTCCGCCGAAAGAGGCATTCAACTTTTGGGCGATCTTCTCGCGTACCTTCTGGTCGACGTACGGTACTTTCAGCAGCAGCTTGATCAACGGTTTTTCCAGTTCGGGGAAAACCTTGTTCTTGATGATCTTCTCGATGATGAGCGGTACGGCAAGGATCAGCGCCGGGCGAACCGTCGCAAATGCCTCCGCAATGATTTTCGGACTCGGTGTGCGTGTCAGGAAATGAACGTGGCAGCCTTTATTGACGGAGTTCAGCACTTCGAAAGCCAATCCGTACATGTGTGCCATCGGCAACATGCAGACGATGTTGTCTCCCGGATGGATGAACGGCAGCCGGTCGTAGGCAAACTGCGTGTTGCTCCACAGGCTACGGTAGGGGATCATCACTCCTTTCGAGAAACTGGTCGTGCCGGACGTATAGTTCAGGACAGCCAGTTCCTCCGGGTCTTCGACATGATATTTCACATCGTTGGCGGTGAAGGAGCGGGGGTATTTTTTTCCGAAATATTCGTTGATGCGGTTGCGCACGGTACGTACCTCCTTATTCTTGCAGTCGATGATGGAGAAGTTGTCCAGCATCATGAACAGCTTGACTTCCGGCATCATCTTTTCGTTCAGGTTCTCCCAGTTGCTGGAACCTGCCAATACGGCTTTCGCTCCCGAATGGTTGACGATATGATGGATATTGTCGGGTTTGAACTCATGCAGGATCGGCACGGCAACAGCCCCGTAAGCCAGTATTCCGAAAAAGCAGATCGCCCAGTTGGAGGAGTTACGCCCGACGATGGCTACTTTGTCGCCTTTCTTGATACCGGCATGTTCCAGCAGGATGTGGAACTTCTCTATCCGCCGTGCGACGTCTTTGAAATGAAAAGTATGTCCGTTGTAATCGGAGAAAGCGGGGAGGTCCCAATGCTCCTTCATGCTTCTCTCTATAAGGCCCAAGAAACGATTATCCATAGTGATATAATTTTAAAAAGAACCGGAATATCCGTGAGAATGTTGCAAAGATAGCAAAGAAACGATATGTTTTACGGAATGATGGTACAGTTTCATAGGCATGAAACAAAAATTCCATAGGCAGGGAACAAGAGTTTCATGCCTATGGAACAGAAGTTTCATGCGGAGGGAATAAATCCGCGCCCGTTTACCACGGGGTGACCGTCACGTTGCGGAACTGGACTTCCTTGCCTTCGCTCTGCAAGCCGATGTAACCTTCTTTTACTTTGTTCGTCCCGGTGTTCTGGTAAACTCCGTTGATGTAAACCGTGATGACGCCGTCTTTTACGAAAATGTTGGCTTCGTTCCATTCACCGGCAGGTTTTTCGCTGTCCGGGTTGCTTTTGCGTACGACCGGGAAGGCAGGACGCGGCTGTCCGGATTTACCCTGGTATTCGGCCAGGTCCGAACCGCCAAGCAGGACGAAATCGCCGGCATTGTCAAGCATCAGGTTACATTCGATACCGTTCGGGAACGGGTTTTTCGGGTCTTCGATCAGCAGGAAGATGCCGCTGTTCGCCTTTTCCTTGCCGTTCGGCCAGCGGTATTCTACATGCAGTTTATAATCTCCGTATTTTTCTTTCGTGTACATGTATCCGAATGGCTGTCCCGTGATGTTGATGACGCCGTCTTTTACGGAATATACCTGTTCGGCTGGGACGGAATTCTTGTCGACAACGAAGTTCCAGCCGGAAAGATCTTTCCCGTTGAACAACTTGGTTGTTTTCTGTGCACTTGCTTCGCTACCGGAACACAAAAAGGCGGCAGCCACTACTGCCATTGATAACATTCTTTTTTTCATGGTCTTACAAAATTATTTATATGATTAATCAACAATAAGTTTACGATAACGGACGCGTTTCGGTTCCACGTCGCCCAACTGTTTGCGCTTGTACTCTTCATACTCCGAGTAGGAACCTTCGTAGAACACGACATTCGAATCCCCTTCGAACGAAAGGATATGCGTACAGATACGGTCGAGGAACCAACGGTCGTGGGAAACGACAACCGCACAACCGGCGAAGTTTTCCAGCCCTTCTTCGAGTGCCCGGAGCGTATTCACGTCAATATCGTTGGTCGGTTCGTCGAGCAGCAACACATTTGCTTCCGCTTTCAGCGTGAGGGCCAGATGCAGGCGGTTCCGTTCGCCACCGGAGAGCACACCGCAAAGTTTTTCCTGGTCGGCTCCCGCAAAATTGAATTTGGAGAGGTAGGCGCGGGAGTTGACTTCCTTGCCGCCTACGCGGATGAACTCTTGTCCGCCGGAAACGACCTGATAAACGGTCTTCTTCGGATCGATATCTTTGTGTGTCTGGTCTGCATAGCCGACCTTTACCGTTTCGCCCACTTCGAAAGAGCCTTTGTCGATGCTTTCCATTCCCATGATCATCTTGAACAACGTGGTCTTACCTGCACCGTTCGGACCGATCACGCCGACAATTCCGTTTGGCGGCAACATGAAGTTCAGGTCGTCAAACAGCAGTTTGTCGCCGAATGCCTTTGCTACATGCTGGGCCTCGATCACCTTGTTACCCAGGCGCGGGCCGTTCGGGATAAAGATTTCCAGTTTGGCTTCCCGTTCTTTCTGGTCTTCGTTCAAAAGGGCTTCGTACGAATTCAGGCGAGCCTTGCCTTTGGCCTGACGGGCTTTCGGGGCCATATTGATCCATTCCAGCTCGCGCTCCAATGTCTTACGGCGTTTACTAACCTGCTTTTCCTCCTGTGCCATACGTTTGGTCTTTTGATCCAGCCATGAAGAGTAGTTTCCTTTCCAGGGAATACCTTCTCCGCGGTCCAGTTCCAGAATCCATCCGGCCACATGGTCGAGGAAGTAACGGTCGTGTGTGATGCAGATAACCGTGCCCGCATATTGTTGCAAATGTTGCTCCAGCCAGTCGATCGACTCGGCATCCAAGTGGTTGGTCGGTTCGTCCAGCAACAAGACATCCGGCTGCTGCAACAACAAGCGGCAGAGAGCCACACGGCGGCGTTCGCCTCCCGACAGCGTATCGACCACCTGGTCTTCAGGCGGACAGCGCAGGGCATCCATCGCCCTTTCCAGGCGGCTGTCGAGGTTCCATGCGTCGGTTGCATCTATCTTATCTTGCAATTCGGCCTGTCGGTTGATCAGTGCGTCCATCTTGTCCGGATCTTCGAGCACTTCGGGATCGCCGAATTTTTCGTTTACTTCTTCATATTCCTTGAGGGTGTCCACGATATCCTGTACACCTTCCTGAACGATTTCCTTTACCGTCTTGCCCGGTTCCAGTTTCGGATCTTGCTCCAGATATCCGACGGAATATCCGGGTGAGAAAACCACTTCTCCCTGGTATTCTTTTTCGACACCGGCAATAATTTTCAGCAATGTAGATTTACCGGAACCGTTCAAACCGATGATCCCGATCTTAGCTCCATAGAAAAAGGACAGGTAAATATTTTTTAATACTTGTTTTTGAGGCGGAAAGACTTTACTCACGCCTACCATCGAGAAAATAATTTTCTTGTCGTCTGCCATGTTTCAAATTATATGTATTTATATGATCATTTTTCTTCGTGGACAAACTTACATAAATATCTTCATAGTTTATATATGTCGGATGAAAATAGCGTGTATTTTTATCCTTCCTGCCCCTTAGTTTTTAATTTATATCCATTTATCCCATAATACAATATATATACTTCCCCGGCAATGACCAACAACCATGTCCAGCGCCAGTTCCCGTCCAGCAGATCGGCGAAAATCCCCTGCAGGAAAGGAATGATCCCTCCACCGACGACGCCCATGGTCAAAACGCCGGATGCTTTGGTCGTATATTTTCCGAGTTTGTCGATTGCCAGTGTGAAAATTGCCGGCCACATGATGGAGTGGAAGAAGCCGATTCCCGTTAATACCCAAGGATTAGCTGCGATCATGGCGAATATCAACAACGCAATTGCTCCTATGGAGGCAATCACTAATTGTTTTTCGGAAGGTACTTTTTTGATAAAAGAGCCTAAAAAGCGTCCCAGTAGGAGCAACCCCCAATATAAGGCCGCCATGTGCGTGGCATTGGTGGCAAACGTTCCACCCAATTCGGATGCATACATATTGATATTGGCCCCGACTGCAACCTCGATGCCGACATAAAAGAAGATTCCCCATACGCCTAATTTAAGATGTCTGAAGGACCACACACTTTTTTCAAGTGTTTCTCCCGGTCCTTGCCGGATGTTATCGATGGAGGGCATTTGTGTTCTGTTAACAAAAAATATGATAACTAACATAAGTAGAATCAATATGATGAGCGGAACGACAAACTGTTCTGTCCGGATATCGTGTAAAGGTGTTCCGTAAAAAATCAGATAGCTGATGACAAGCGGTGCAACAGCCATACCGATCGAATTGCTTGTTCCTCCGATCATTTGCCGTTGCAAAGCTGTCGTTTTTCCGATTTGGCAGACGGCCAGATATAGGTTGAGCACGACTTGTAGTACTGTCGCTGCCATCCCGATCACAAAAGATCCGATCAGGAAAATAAAGAATCCGAGAGAAATCTGGTTTCCGAGTATGGAGATCCGTACTGGTGTGTAAATATGGAAAAGCACAGCCGCTTCATAGATGGCCAGTCCGGTGACGAGTATGAGCAGGGCGAGAAAGGAAGTTTTCCGGTATCCATATTTTTCCAACCATCGCGTCCCGAATCCTTCAGATAGGGGATAGGCAAGGAACCAGGAGAAATTCAACATCGTTACTAATGCATTCGTTATATTACCATCGTGGGGAAGCATGGCCGTCTGTAGCGGTATCTGGAACTGCTGATTGATTACGGTAAAAAGTCCCACGATAAAATAGAGTATCAGCATTACCGTAAACACAGCAAACGCGTTCACCACCTTTGTTCGAATATTATTTTGGTTCATGTGAAATAAATTTGGTTATGTTATTGATGAAAACAACCCTTCACCTTGAAAAGTTGCTTTTTTGAAAAAATGTTGATTTTCAGCCATAATTTAGTTTGGCGAATATTTTCTCTTAATGGAAAGTAAATAAAAATGCGCTCAACACTTGCATGATAAAAATTAATCACATATCTTTGCACCCGCATTACAGAAGTAACGCACAGGATGATTCGCTAGCTCAGCAGGTAGAGCACATCCCTTTTAAGGATGGGGTCCTGGGTTCGAACCCCAGGCGGATCACATAGGAACAAAGCCAAACGGCGACAAAAATTAGACAAGTCCTACAATATCAACGTATTGTGGGACTTTTTTTTATGTTTTAGTCTTGCCTGAAAGACAGAAAAGGGTCACGAAAAGACACTGTTGAGTATCCAAATCGTACCCCCTGCCCCAAAAAACGATTAGGGGGTACGATTGTCGGAAAATGGCTTACTTTTGGCGTGATTTGTCTATACTCTATTTATCTCATTTTCAGTGATTAGAATTAGTTTTGCAATCTAAAAAAAGTGAGAGTATGAAAAATGAAAAGAGTACATTCAGCGTATTGTTTTACCTGAAAAAAGACAAGATGAAAAAGAATGGTTTAGTACCCATTCATGCCCGTATCACAATAAACGGCAAACAAACCCAATTCAATACCAAGTTAGAAGTATTAGAAACTAACTGGAAATCCGGCAGAGCCATAGGTAAATCAATGGAGATACAAAGGCTTAATTCCATGTTGGACGACATCAAAGCAAATATCCGTTCTCACTTCCACAATCAATTAATGCGGGATAGCTATGTTACACCCGAAAGCGTAAAAAATGCACTTTTAGGCAGAGAGGAAGAAGCCAATACCATTATTTCCTTTTTTGTTCAGCACAACGAACAATACAAGAAAAAGGTTGCCGCCGGAGAAGCTACACAGAAAACATACACCCGTTACGAACTCACCAAAGAGCGTTTAATCGAATACATGAAAGATGAATTTCGTGTATCAGATTTGCCAATACGCCAAATCAACAAAGTATTTATTGAGAATTTCTACCTTTATATAATAAAGAACCACGACTGTTCACCCAACACGGCTATGAAGTTCATCCAGCGTTTCCGCACAGTCGTAAACTTCGCACAGGGCACGGGATTGATTACAGCCGACCCATTCGCCAATTACAAACTGAAATTCGAGTATATAGAAAGAGGGTATCTTGATAAAGACGAGATTAGCAGGATATGCAATAAAGATTTTGCTTCAAAGCGATTGGAACAGGTACGGGATATATTCATTTTTAGCTGCTTCACCGACTTATTACAGTAGAAGCAAGAAAGAGAAAAGCGATGTAATTGATTGAAATATAGAAATGTACGTCTTTTAGTGTCTTTGGGTGTCCGATAGTGAAATAGCAGGAAAAAGCAGATTTAAGCAAACTTTCCGTTTCTAAATCGTTACCCATTGAGATTAGAGAAAAACACAGCAAACCAATGACCTTGAACGTCTGGTTATAACACTGTTTGTCTGCTTGTTACATTGTTCAAATAACTCACAGAGAAAGTAATTTTACGAACTTAAAATGTGAGCGTTATGAACAACGAACTGAAAGTGTCCTTTTACCTCAAACGGGAAGGAAGTACAGAAAGAACAGAAGTAAACCCCGATGCCGTTTATCCGGTTATCGGAAAAATCATTATTGGCAACTCTATCGCCCAATTCAGTTCCAAACTGAAAATCGAAGAACGGCTTTGGAGTGTTAAATCCGGTCGGGCTACCGGAAAAAGTCGTGTAGCCGTTGAACTCAACAGAGAGATTAATAAAATTAATCTCTCCATACACACGCATTACAGGGCTATTTTAGAGCGAACCGGAACAGTTACAGCCCAAGAAGTTAAGAACGCATTTCAAGGGATTGCGACCGCACAAAAAACACTGCTTACTCTCTTTGATGAAATGATGCAGGATTTCCAAACACGCATCGGAATAGACCGTTCCCAAGCCACTTACCACAAATATGTTACCATCAGAAAACAAGTCAAACGTTTTCTGAAAGTCAAGTATAATGTTCAAGATATACCCCTGAACCAGTTAGACCTGACCTTTATCGAAGCGTTCGATTTTCATTTAAGAGTGGAAAGAAAAATGACGGATGAAACAGTTTCCGGTACTATGTTGGTGCTTTTCAAAGTCGTGCGTATCGCCCTGCATCGGAAATTGATTATCAATCCTCCTTTCTTTGGCTACAAGTTGAAGAAGCCCGATTTCAAAATACGCTCACTCACAAAAGAAGAGTTTCAAAGGCTTATATCCACTCCGATAGAATCCAAAAGCCAATGCTTTATCCGTGATATGTTCGTATTCGCAGCCTTTACGGGGCTTCCTTACATTGACCTGAAACAACTTACTTGGAAAGAAATTATTACCGAAGAAGATGGTAGTCTGTGGATTTCCACCGACAGACAAAAAACCGGAATACCATTTAATGTTAAATTGCTGGATATACCCGTACAGATTATAGAGAAATACAAAGGACTGGCAAAAGGAGAAAACGTATTTCCCATGTTAGGACCGGGACGTATTAATTATGCACTGAAAATTATCGCTAAACTCTGCAATATCACAACCAAACTAAGCTTCCATGTCGGGCGGCATGTTTTCGCTTCCGAATTATGCCTTTCGCAAGGCGTACCCATTGAAAGTGTCAGCCGGATGATGGGGCACAAGAATATTCAGACTACCCAACGCTACGCACGTGTCAATAATGAGAAGATAGGCAATGATATGAAATTGCTATCTCTCCGTATCTCCGATAAATACACTTATGTCGAACAATAAATTCCATATAACAATGAAAACAAATAGAAGTACTTTCGCTATATTATTCTACCCGAACACCAGTAAAACCAAGAAATCAGGAGCTTGCCCGATAGTCGGGCGTATCACTGTGGATGGTAAGAACACCACATTCAGCACCGGATTGGAAATAATGCCCGACAATTGGGATAATCAAATAGGGGCTGCAAAGGGACAATCTAAGGAATTAATATCTATCAATAAGCAAATAGAAAAGCTTCATAAAGAAATATCTTCCCATTATAACAATATGGTGAATAACAATGGTTACGTTACTGCCGAAGCTCTTAAAAATGCGTTACGTGGTATCGGTGTAAACCGTAATACCTTGATGCAGGAATTTGCCGAACTACTCGATGAAAAACGGAAAAGTATCGGAATACGGATAACTGAAGGTACATTTCCGGTATATACCAATGCCTACCGACACATGAAAGAGTTCCTCCAAGAAAGGTATAATCTTTCCGATTTGCCTTTTGGAAAGATTGATACTCCATTTGTAGAGAGCTATTTCCATTATCTGAAAATTGATTTGAAAATGACACCCCGAACAGTTAAAACTAATATGAATCCATTTCGTCAAGTTGTTGTAAGGGCTTGTAATAAAGGAGTTCTACGTCAGAACCCGTTCTTTGATTTTGTCCCTGAACGGGTAATTCCTAAACGTCCGTGGCTCTCTAATGACGAGATACAACGAATGATGCAAGCCAAGCTCAAACTTGCCACATGGCGTTTTACCCGTGATATGTTTATTTTTTCGACCTTTACAGGAATTTCAATCATTGATTTACGAAATCTGAAACATTCCAATATTCAGGAAATGGAAGACGGTAGCCAATGGATTATTCTTGACAGGCAAAAGACCGGAACAACTTCGTATATCCCACTGTTGGATATTCCTAAACGTATTCTTGAAAGATACAGAAATACGGAGTTTGCCGGAACAGATGGGAAAGTTTTCAAATTACAGCACCATGTTTCTATGAACTGGCAACTGAAACGTATTGCTAAGGCTGCCGATATAGACAAACGGCTGACGTTCCATATGAGTCGTTTCTCGTTTGCTACGACCGTCTGCCTGACGCAAGGTGTTCCAATAGAAAGCCTTAGCCAAATGATGGGACACCTTTCAATAAAGACTACTCAAATCTATGCGGAAGTTACCCGTACCAAAATCAATGAGGATATGACTAACCTTGCGGAACGGATTGAGGGTAAATATGAACTGGCAGAATAAGCAACTCCCAAACCAATATATTTTTTCCTTTTTTTCTCTGATACACGTTCACTATATGGAAAGAATAAATAAGGCAACACTTTTTGTAAATTTACTCTTTTTCGGGACGAAAAAGGAAGAAATTTACAAAAACCGCTTGCGGCTCGGTGTTGCCGTTTTATTCTTGGAATATACCTTTGTGTTCAGAGAAAGAAAGGATTAACTAAGATTATTCCATTGAAAATAAGATATTAGATTGGTTATCGCTATTGCGTAATTTTCGCCATCTATGGAATAAAAGCCTAACTTCTTGGCAAATGCACTGCTTTTGATGTTGGCACACTCAATGCCGATATAATTGAAACCATATTTCCGGGCTACTTCGGTCAAGAACCTAAGAAAGTGTGTTCCATGTCCTATCCGCTCTTTAATGAAACCCAATCGGGCGATAATCAGGCAATCAGGTGGAAAACGACTTTCAATCCTCCTGATACGCAAATACAAATCTACCCGGCTGTTTCTCCGGGTGGCAATTATATTATCCACCGTCAGGCAAACGAGTGATTTTCGATACTTGAACCGTTCCATCAGATAGCGGTCTATGTCGGCTCGTAGTTCTTCGTATTCAATCATCTTCTTATTCCTTTCTTCTTTTTCTTCTTACGTTTCTGTGCCTGTAATTCTTCCGCTAATGTTGCATCGTAGCTGCTGCCATCTCCCAATGAAAAGATAGATAACAGAGAATCGCCGCTCTTATTATCTCCCTGATTAAAAGAATGATACTCATTTCGCTTGCTATCAATATTGCAAGAAATCATGTTTTCTTTTTCACCGGATTGGAATACTTCTTTTTTATTTTCGCCAGTAAAATGTTGTTTTGGTTCTTTCAAATCTTGTTCCTGTAATTCAATCTGTTCGGAAATAGAACCGTTCTTCATGGTATTGGCATACTCAAAGGATTCTGATAATTGGCGGTTATAGCCGAACAGTTTATCAAATCCTTGCTCTGCCTGTTGGAACAGGTTCACACGGTCAAAACCACCTTTGATAACTCCGTTCTTGGTGTTCTTGTGGTTGGTTAGTGGAGATAGCTTCTTTTTATTAGCTTGGTCTTTCCGGCTCACAATCAAATGGCAGTGCATATTCAGTTCGTTATCGGAACGGCTACGGTCAAAATGTATCTTCCCGTAAAACTTTATATCCGCTTCGGATAGTCCTTTGTTGAAGTTCTTGGCGTATTCAGGAATAAAGACTTCCCGAATATACCGTTTCATTGCTTCGGCTTTCTCTTGTTCAGTATTCCCCATTGCCCGAAGTTCACTTTCCGATGGGCTGACATGGATGGCAAAAAACTTTGCATCCGTTTTCAACAGTTGCCCGATATTATTATCTATATCCTTAATAACCTTTGATTTGTAGATATTATCATCCGTCAGGTTGAAAAAGCCATCGGTATAGATACCCTTTTCCATCCGTTCCAAATCTTCATGCTCCATATATGAAGCTAATTGGCGGCTACTTCCTGCATTGTTGTATGTTCCGCTTGATGGTGGGGCAAAATCTATGTGCATGGTTCTATGTGTTTATCAGATTAATGATTTCCGCTTTTAAGTTCTCTTTCCGTTTGCTATCCATTACTCCACAAGCGGACAGTTCCGAATAGAGTTGTATCAGTTGAAGTAGCTTCTTGTAATCCCGTTGGTGTATTTGATAGAGTGCGTTTAGTTGCTTCCCTTGTTGGTTGATTATATCGGCATGTTTGCCAAATTGCTCACTTACTTTTTGTAGTACGGCTGTTTGTTTCCCCTGACTGGATTCCAGCCACGAAAGAATAAGTGTTTCCAATGTCTTGCCAATGGTATCAAACCGAACTGCAATAGAATTAGCGGTTCGTATCATGGGATTCAGTTGTTCCTCCTCGTAGTGTCGGATGAAGCGGATAATATCGTCCTGCCGTTTGTTAATTTTCGCCAGTTCCGATTTTACGGATTCCGGTGATTCCGATGGGTTGATACAGGCTTTATCAATATAGACAAATGCCAACCGGACTATTTCCCCTTTTTTCATCGAATAGCGTTTACAGAGCTTATCTATTAACTTACTCGTTAGTCGGTCTATTCCGATGGTGGTAAGTGTGGGTATATTATTGGTCTTATCCATGATTATAACTTTTTTATAAAGAAAGTGATATTCATTCAGTTGATTATAAGCGAAATACGTTTTCGACTTATAATCACTGTTATAAACGGTTACGAATGTAACCTCTTAAAGCCGAAGGCTTTGCCCCGCAGGGCAAGAGGGAGAACAGGACAAAGTCCAGTTCCCTCTTGCTTCATTTAGCGAAACGAGCCGAGCCACAAGGCGAGGCGGTTTCTGCTAAATGGGGAGCGGTGGCACATCATCAGGCGGTAACATTACCCGTCTTGTTTTGCAGTGGTTTGCTTATCGAGTTGGTTTTCCTTTTTGAACCGTTCATAGGTCTTACTTTCGGCATTTTCTTGAATAAATGTCCGGATGTCTGCTGCACGGTAATAGGTCTTATGGCTTATCGTGAAATAAGGGAGTTTGCCACTTACCCGATACCGTTGCAGGGTTCGGAAAGATACTTTTAGCAGGAAAGCTAAATCCTGATTGTCGAGTATCTTATCATTTTCGTCCAATACCTTGTCAGTATTGATAAGCGATTTCAGGTCTTGCCCGATTTCAGAGAGTTTTTTAGATAGTCGTTCCATCCACTTGTCGAAGTTTTCGTTGTCTATATACATTTTGCTTCATTTTTTAGTTGAACATTAAGTTTTCCAATCGATTGATGAAGCAAAGGACGGAAGAATAAGGAAATAAAAATAGAGGAGTCCGGTATTGACCCCTCTATATTATAAATGCAAATTATTATTTATCAACCTGTTGCAAAATCATCTTTTTTCATCTTTATTTTTCAGTACTTCCGCTTGTCGTTTCTTATATTCTTTAATAAGGACGGCTTTTAAAGCATCCAATGTTTTGGTGAGATTACATGATTTGCGTTTGAATAGTTCGTTTTGACGGTCATAGATACCGTTAAAACTAAATCCGAAAGCCTGTTCAAAGACATCCGAAAAAGCAATGATAGTTGGATGCTTGCCTGTGTTGTCGGTGATGCCACCCAACAGCATCAGGGCTGAAAGAATTTCGGTCATACCCATGATTCCGAGATTAGGAAACTTAGGTATAACCGATAAAGGTGATTCAAATGTCAATGGAGTTGCCGAAGGAAACGATTTGGGATGTGTGATTTTGAAATTTAGTAGTTCCTGTTCTGCGTTAATAATCGCCAGTGTCTTTTGTAAGAACCGCTTTTTAAGCGCATTTTTCCCCCTGCCCGTAAAGAGATGCTGTTTCAAGTGAAGCTATCTCAATACGGGTAGCTACAAGAATCCGGTAAGTAGTTGAATAATCCTCTCCATCCCCCACAATTCTTATTTGTTCGACAAATTCACCATAGGCATTTTGCATTTCTTGGTTAGTTACTTTCTGTGAGGTTTCAGACAATAGTCCAAATATCCTCGTTTGTAATAAATCATTCATAAGCAATCTTTTTAGAGTAAATGAATTGATTATGAAAAATGCATTTTTCAAATTGATAGAGAATCTATTTTTAATCAATTTTCAACAACTTAGTAAATCGGGATTCTACGCATATGCTCATATCTGTTGTTAAAAATTTGCCATTAAAAAAAACTGAAAATATAGTGGCTGGAGTAGGTACGGCTTGTGCCTGTTCCATTGTTTCCAACTTTATTACTTTTAGTGGAATATTATGTTCTTGTGCTAACACCCAGAGAGAACCATTTACATAGTAATCTGTAAAAGGACAACGATTTGTGTAATATACAACCAGTCCATTCTTTTCTTCACACTCTCCACTCTTTACACATTCCTTAAAAGATGGCGGCGGTGCATTATTATCGAATTTCAGCCCTAAGAGTGAAAATCCGTTTGGCAAATTTTCAATAATATTGAATCCTTGTTTAAGTAACCATTTTGTATCACTCATAAAGTGAAACTTTTTTGTTCCAACAACCGTAACCAAACCATTTTTACCTTGTGTTTTTGCATCCTCAATAGCGGATTGAAGCAATGCTTTAGCGTGCCCATTTCCCTTATATTGTCCTGATACCCAAAAGCAATTTATCATCAAATAATTGGAAGCATCAACCGGAATCCAAGCCTTTTCAGCAGGGACATATTCTATAAAAACTTTTGCTCGTGCATCTAATCGTCTGAAAATATATCCATTATCAAACTCTTTTTTTAGCCATGCTTTTTTCATTTCATAGCCTTTTAAACATTTTTTATCGGAAAATGCACAGCAGATATGTTCTGTATCTATATTTTCTTTTGTAAGTGTAATGTATTTTGTTTCCATGACTTAGAATAATGATGGTTGTTCATATATTTTAGGCTCGTAAAATCTCATTTTAGTTTCTATCCCCAATTTGATACATAGGTTATAGAATACATCTGACAGTTTCTTATAATCGTAACTGTAACAATCATATCGTTCACCAAATGCTGATTGATATTTAGCTTTTATTGTGGGGAACTGATTGTCTAATGCCATATAGAAATATTCTCGTGACCCTTTTCGGAGTGTCACACCAAACATAGGTAGTATATAAGATACACCCGAATCCTTTGCTTGTCTGATTATTGTTTCTATATTTTCTATTGTATCATTGATAAAAGGTAATATAGGCATTAATGTAACTCCTGTATAAACACCTTTGCCTGCTAACACTTTCATCGCATTATAACGCTCCGATGTGGGTGGTGCATTAGGTTCAATTTTTTTTGCAAGCGAATCTGTTGCACTGGTTATTGTAAAACTTACGGCTGCATACGTTTTTGATATTTCCTGCAAAATATCTATATCACGCTCTACTAAATTACTTTTGGTTATTATATGGACTGGGAATTTATATGAAGCAATAATTTGTAGAGCATTCCGGGTTAATTGCAGTTCTCTTTCCATTGGCATATATGGGTCATTCATAGAACCTGTACCTATGGTAGCTCTGTTTTTACGTTTACTTTGTAATTCCTTTGTCAGTAATTCTAAAGCGTTTTGCTTAACTAATATTTGCGATATATCTCCAACTCTGTAACATTCGCTTCGTGTATCACAATAGATACACCCGTGTTGGCATCCCCTATACAAATTCATGTTGTAAGTAATGCCAAACCAAGTATCTTGTTCCCTTAGTTTCGATAGAATTGATTTTGTTTCAATATATCGCATAATCTTTTTATTGTACTTTCCAACGTTTAAGTGTTGGAAAGTAAATTTTCATATTTGTAATAGCGTCCTCTTTAGTATAAACTACCTCAGAATCTTTGTTAAACTCATCTACAAATTGCGCACAATGCTCTATCATTTGCTCCATTGTGCAATCCATCGTAAATGCTCCGTCCTTAAAACAATAGCAGCAATATTCCTCATTTCTGCTTCCATCAGAGTTTGTTCCTAACTCGTCCTGATTTTGTAGCGGCATTCCGCAACTTTGGCAATACTTGTTCTCCATAAATGTTCTATTTTATTGGCATATAAATTTTTGTAATGTTTTCTTTGCTATTTTCAGTTCTATAACTAATATATTCTTCAAAAGCCATCCCATGCCGTATGGTGTGTTCAAAATTCACACTAATATTGTTATATAACTCTTGTAGCCCTGAACAACTCCCCTTTAACGTGTAAACCGCATACTTACCTTGTTGCAACCGAATTGTTCCAAACTCTCCAGTTGGAACAATCTTTTTTTTCACCGATGCACAAGCATAAAATCGGCATTGGTTATAGTTAGTTACGTTTGGGTCATCAAAACTCAATCCGATAAAACGAGTTTCAAGTGTTAAGGCTTGATTGTCTTTTAAAAACAGCATCAATTTATTCCATGCTATTTCATAAGGCTCTGCTTCACCATACTTTCCAAATATGCGAATATAGACCAACTCCAATCCTTCAAAATAGCATATTTCGGCTTGAAGACTACTTCTATTTCCACTACTTTGTACGTAGCCCTCTAATCGAGATTGTAACTCATTAATGTATGCTTTAGGAGATATACCAAACTGTTTCTTAAATGCTTTTGAAAAAGACTGTGGATTATCATATCCTACCATTGATGACAATGTTGTCAAGCTCATTTCTTCGGTTTGCATATATAGTACAGCCCGTTCAATACGTTGCCTTGCCACATAAGTATATAATGATTCATTTAGGGCAGAACGCATAATACGAAGTAATTGCCTTTGAGATACGTTTATTTTATCGGCAATGACATCCAACTGTAAAGGCAAATGCAGATTTGCACTGATATAATCAATAACCTGATTAACCTTTTGCTGATATATGTTTTCAGTACTATTTCTCATTGCTTCTGTTATTTGCAACAAAATTACTCATTTTGCTATGAGCAAATGTTGTCCAATCTCGCCAAATTAATATTTTATTCCCAAAGGAGAAAATATATTAGAAAATAATCGTACTTTTGTGAGAAAGTTATTTGAAGCAATGGAAAAACACAGCAGACTAAAGAAGTTCGCTCGTTTCTATATCGTTACCCATTGTTCTTTCTTTTTCTTCTAAATATCTATTTATCAATAGATAAAACTAAAATATTCTACTGCTTCACCGGACTTTCATATATTGACATATGCGAACTAACCCGTGACAATATACGTGTGGCATTTGACGATAATTTGTGGATTATAAAGAAGCGGCACAAAACAAAAGTAACATCGAATATCCGTTTGCTGGATATTCCTAAAGCTATCCTAAATAAATACGAGGGGAAATTAAAAAATGGTATGTTGTTGCCTGTTATCAGCAATCAAAAGACAAATGATTATTTGAAAGAAATTGCCATCGTGTGCGGTATTGATAAAAATATGACATTTCACCTTGCAAGGCACACGTTTGCAACTACTATTATATTATGACTTATTTAACTGTAATACAGATTATTATGAAAGTCATTTTTGAAAAGGGTAACGGTTTAGCAACGTGTAGCCTACCTTTGTCTGCTTCAAATTACATCATCTCAAAAAACACATTACAAAGATAGACTTTCCTTTTATAATATACAACTGTTGGGTATATATAAAACAGGCATCGCATATACTCTTGAAGCACAACATACATAAAAAGTCACTTTAGAAGATAAGTCTTGATTCAAATCAAGACTTATCTTCTTTTTAGCGCATATTTTTGCATAATATTTCTTTATCAATAATACACAGTGTTGGATATTTGCTAAAGAAACACTATTAGTTGAAAACAAATATACAGTCTTATGAAAAATATAACTAATCTTGCGATTTCTTGTACATCAGGTGGTTATAAAAATGCATTTACACAAGGTGTACTAACTGCATTTGAAGAAAATAGTTTAATAGCAAATGTTTACGCAGCTTGTTCCTCATCTGCTTTAATTGCTGCATTTGCCGCTTTTAGTAAAATCAGGAAATTGGATTTAACTTTATGGAAAAATGGATATTCAATTAGCCAAGAAGATTGTGGAGACCAAAGCAGAGCTATGTTGCATACAATAAAACAACTTTCACCCGAAATAATTGATAACTTGTGGGCTTCTTCATCCAGTGAGCAGGAACAAGCCAAAGCTATGAAACGGTATATTCGTGAGGTATTTATTCCTAAATATGCCAAGAACTTCAACAAAGGACTATCCGCTTCGGATATAAAGTTTTACTGTAAAATCCATTTTGACCGTAACCGTTCCGATAATGAACTGAATATGCACTGTCATTTAATAGTGAGCCGGAAAGACCAAGCCAATAAAAAGAAGTTGTCACCGCTAACCAACCACAAGAATACTAAGAAAGGAACGATTAAAGGTGGTTTTGATAGAAAGAATCTATTCCTGCAAGTAGAACAGGGATTTGATAAAGTATTCGACTACAATCGCCAACAAACAGAATCATTCAACTATCACAACACGATGAAGAACGGTTCTATACTTGAACAACTTGAATTACAAGAACAAAAAATTGTTGGTAGAAAGACTATTGATGTGCAAACAAATGAAAATGTAAAAACAACCTCAAATATTTCAATACAACAGCAATTCAGTATATCAGTAAACCAATCCACCAATAATTCAGTAAATCAATCAAGCGATAGAGACGCTTTGTCTTTTTTGTTTCCGATACTCCCATCTGTAACTGACTTTAATCCAAGGGATAAACAACAGCAACTGAGACACAAGAAAAAAAAGAAGCGAAAACTAGGACTAAGTTGAAATATTCTATTTTACATCCCATAAAACATATAAACAAATATACATCTCAGTAATAAAGCGTTAACACCAAAAACTATGAGTTTTACAGAAAATCTCTACATCTACTCTTTAGAGTGTATTTCTCGCAAAAGTGTAGTCCTATTTATTCCCTATACGAAAGAGGTGTTTAACAGATATAAAAGAAAAATTGTCTAAAAGAATTTTGTAAACAAAAATATATGCGAACCGTTTATGCATTGTGTTGTGTCTGTATTGTCTATTATTCAGTGCATTATAAGTAAATTGTATTAGGTAAATATATGGCCCTTGTATAAAATCACTATCTTTGTACTTCATAAGATAATTGCAGTGACAGCCATTCGCTGCAGTTTTTCTATTGTTTAATAAGAAAAAATGTTTTAGATTATAGCATTATACAGGAAATGAGAGAAGAGAATAAAGTCCCTGCCCGTGGCGAAAGAGCTGCAATAGGAGGTTATTTGCCTCAATTTGATGAATTTGCATGGTTTGTCTATTTAAACTTGATTAATCGAGAACTTGAATGGATTAGAATAGCAGATCATAAAGCGGGGAAGTTAGATGATATCCAATACTCCACTCATTCTGAAATTCATGCTTATCAAGTAAAATGGACTATTGACGAAGCAAACATATCATTTGCAAACTTTATAGAATTATTTCCTCTGATTGCTTCAAGTTGGAAGACTTTAAAGACGGATAATCCGACAAAAAAGATTACCCCCCACCTAATTACAAATAAGTCAGCATCATCTCATGATAACATAAAAGAAAACGAAACAAAGATTGGTTCATTTTATGACTTCATTTCCGAAGTATGGAAGAAACTCAAATCAAAACAAACAATTGATGAAAGGTGGAATCCTATAATTGATAATCTAAAAAAAGTATCAACCTTGAACGATTCTGAATTTCATGAATTTATTTATTGTTTTGATTTTCAACCGAACTACAAACAGAAGAAGTTTAGCGTTGATAATATTAAATATTCTAAGGAAAAAGAAGATCTTCAGCAAATCAGTAGGTTCATAGTTGAACAGGTAGCCAATCCTAATAGAGTGGTAGAGTTTAGCCGTCAGGAAATTATTCAAAAATTAGGATGGACTGACAGATTTAGAACTAGTTTTAACCATGAGTTAATTGTTGATAGACAAAAATATCAGCCAATACAGTCAACAATTGATCTGTTAAATACTAAATTAACCGAGCATAAAAATGGATATTTGTTCTTAGTTGGGGGGCCTGGTTCTGGTAAATCTACATTATTGAACCAATGGTCAAAAGGCTTGAAGCTGCGAGTTGTGAAGTATTATGCATTTGATTTCGTAAATCCATCTTCACATTTAAACTTTTATGAAAGAGGAAATGCTACCTATCTATTTTTTGACCTCGTTTTTCAATTGAAAGATGCTGGTATTTATAAAAGGGAGGTTCTACCTTATAAGGATATTGTTTTTCTGAAAGAAGTATTTGCAGAACAACTCAAGGCTATAGGAGAAGATTACCTTAGAAATGGACAGCCTACTATAATTATTATTGATGGTTTAGACCATGTGCCTAGAGAGTACAAATCAGTAACAAACAGTTTTTTAAGAGAGCTTCCTTTGCCATCATCTCTACCAGAAGGCGTTTTTATTGTCTTAGGCAGCCAAACTTATGAGCTTGAAGACCTCCCACAGGAGGTTAAAGGTGAATTCCAAAGAGAAAACAGGACTATTGCAATAGATCCTCTCAAGAAAGAAGAAGTATATAAATATCTTGACACTTTTGACACTTCTGTTCAACTTGCAAATTCACAAAAACTAAAAATCTTTGAGAAATCACAAGGACATCCTCTGTATTTGTCTTATTTAGTTGAAAAGGTCATCAAATCTAATTCTATTGACCAAACAATTGAATTATTTGATGCAATAGAAGGGAATATTGATAATTATTACAAAAAAATCTGGTCGCCAATTCAACAAGATACGAAATTAGTGCAATTATTGGGTCTAATTGCAAGAATCAATGGAATTATAAGCCTTCATTTCGTCAAAGAATGGGGATTTGAATATGACGTTCATAAAGCATTTAATGAAAAAGCAAGAATTCTGTTTAATGAAAATAATAAAAATTTGACATTTTTCCACAACTCATTCAGGCAGTTTCTTTTATACCAGACATCTTTTGATTATTTGATAAATGATTTTGATTCTAAAAGAAACCAAGACTACCATAGTCAACTTGCCGAATTTTACAAGAAATCAAGTATTGAAAAACCATGGAAGCAGAATTTTCACTTATATCAGGCACAGAAATATGAAGAATTTATTTTGGAAGTTACACCTGATAGTTTTACAGAACAATTATTGAATTTCAGGCCGGCAGATGAAATAAAAAAAGATTGTAAATTAGGCATTGAAATTGCTAGGCAGACTAAAAATCTCAATATCCTTGTTCGATATTTATTATCACTGGCAGAAATTGAAAAAAGATTGTTCAATATCGATCCTGCTTCGCTTACAGAAGAATTACTAATTCTAAATAAATTTGAAATAGCGAGTGGTTATTTGAGAACAGGAAATATTCTCCATTGTAATGAAGCATATGCACTTAAAGCATCTCGTTTGTTTATTGAAAACGGGTATAGATCTGAAGGAACTGCCTTATTCAATTTAGCATATCCAGAAATTGTA
This sequence comes from Parabacteroides hominis, assembly GCF_014287585.1. Classification (GTDB taxonomy): domain Bacteria; phylum Bacteroidota; class Bacteroidia; order Bacteroidales; family Tannerellaceae; genus Parabacteroides; species Parabacteroides hominis. Next base: position 135,443 of record NZ_JACOOJ010000004.1, read on the forward strand.
ACTGACACTGGTATTACAATAGATGATGAAATGCACAGATATGATGAAACAAAAGATGCATTAGAAGAGTGGGTTTATACTGCGCCATATTTTGAAACAACTGAAAGCATTCTTTCCAAGGTTGAAAATATAAAATTCTCTGAACGTGTAGTTAAAAATAGGTGTGATGAAAAAGAGTCTGATTTATCTTTAATACTTCTTACTCATCTTGCTTATAGTTTAGCAGATCAAAATAAGTGGCATGACTTCGAGTTGATTTTAAAAAGAATAGATACTTCTACACCAAAAGAAAGAGATACATTGTTTCAGATTCTCCAATATGCTATTGAACAATGCTTAGATTTAGCAGATAGTAGTCGTGCAACAGAATATTTGTCTTTATTAAGAACATATTTTCCGAAAGATAAGGTAACCCCGATAGGTAAAATATATATTGCGGAGTTGATATATAAAGTCACTCAAGATATTGATGAAACAGGTGATTGGATAGAAGGTGTTAATATCTCTCCTAATGCTGAACAAGTTGATTTAGATTATAAAGATTCATTAGATCCCTTTTTGCCTCTTATAAAGCTCAATAAATTGCAGAATCTATGTGGCAATGGAATTTCTATTACAACAGCGGTTCCATCAGTAAAAAGAGGAAGTGACGAAGAAATTTTAGTTGAATTTGAAAGAATGTTATGTCTTACAACTCAAATTTTAACAGATGGAATTCTTCAAACACCAGTGGCTTTAACTAAAGATATTACAAAACGGGTTTTTCCCATAGTTAGATTTTATTATAAAGAAATTTCTCATAGAAATAGATATTGGTATAAACTCAAAGAGTCTAAAGGATCCTATTTTGACTACCTTATTTATGCCGTTTCTAAGTTTAGTCCCCAATGCCTAGAAAATTTAGGAAACTATCTGTTTCAGGAATTTGAGAATTCTCCAAAATATTGGGGATCCAGTTTAAAAAGGAAAATCATAGTATCGCTTTTAGAAAATGGTTTTAATCAAGAAATAGCACAAAAACAATTGATAAAATTGGAAGAATCTATGTTTGTTGGTCACGATATTGATGGGCGTATCAATGAATGTTTAGCACATTCAAATGCATGGCTCAAAATAGGAAAGTTCATTGAAGGTGAAAAATGGCTCAAACAAGCAATTCAAGAATCTATAGGAATAGGTTATAGCAAAGATTATCAATTTAGTTCATGGATTAAATGGCTTAAAATAACCATTCTGAAAAATCCAGAAGACGCAACAAAAAGAATTAAATGGTTTTTATCTCATTTAAACCATATAAAAGAAACCACAGAGGGAAAAGCTTATTGGGATGCATCCGAAGAATTATTGGAAGTAGCATATGAACATAATCATAATGATGGTTTTGAACAAACCGCTTGGCAGTTGGAACATAATTTGATTGATTTCAATGAAGCTATGTCCCTTTTTATAAAATTCTTTGTTGAACGAACTAAAAGTCAAGATGAGTTTGTTAGTATTGTTCAACTGTACACGCATTTATACTTGCTTTTATCAGAATCAACAGACTTGTCTTTACTTCAGACTATTTTATCAAAAGGGCATAAAATATTAGAAAGAAAGTTTTTCGTGAATCAGGTATTGGGAATTATTTCCGCTATTAATATTAAGGCGTATGAAATTAATCGACATTATTTACTTTCTGAAATCAATAATTTTTTCTTGTCATCTGGAATGAAAATAGAAAATTATCTTCCGGACTTTCGAATACCAGAAAAAAAAGAAAGAACCGGATCGTCAGAGTCATCTAATATTTTAGAATTAAAAACAAATAATGAAAGCCTTCATGAAAGTGAAGTATTGAAACGGAGTGTAAATTATGACGATTTGAAAAATTTTGTTCAAGATGAAGATGTGAGATCGTATTTCAATTGGTCAAATGTATTGGAGAATATAACCCCTCTACTTTCCACTTCCCAAATTGAAGAGATTGCTAATATATCCCAAATAAGACGGAGAGAGTCCGATTTTTATGCCAAGCTAAGTATAGCTGCTTTTGAGAAAGGTGATGTTGAATTAGCAGAGAAATTAGCCAATAAAAGTCTTGAATCATCAAGTGAGTCTGGATGGATTAAATATATGGATGGCGGAACTAGAATAACAGCTTTTAATGCTTTGAGAAGGATAAATTCAGAGCTGTCTTCAGAAAAAGCATTTGAAGTTTTTTCTCATGATATTGCAAGTACAAATTATCCTAGTACATATATCACTCATCTTGATGAAATAATTCCCTTATTAGTCAAAACGTATAATGAGGAAGAAATTTGGTTTGAAATTTTTGGTTATTTGCAAAGGGTAATGGCCAATAGTAATCCAACAGAAGATTTGCCAGTGCTTTCATCTATTAATCAGCCTATAATAGAGACTTTGGTGGACTATTTGATGTATTTGTTAAAATCCCCTGTGGTCATCGTAAAAGAACAGTCGACTATATTATTCGCAAAATACATTGATCAGGGAAATAGCTACGCTTTTAATCAATTAATAGAAAAAAAGCTAGATGATTACCTATCTATGGATGTTATAATGGCATTGTTTGAGTTAAAATCGATAAAGGTTAATGATCTTCTTCCTCGAATTAAAGAATTTGCAATATCAAAAGACTATCAATTGAGAGATAATGCAAGTCAGATTCTTGCAATAAAAGGAGAAGAAATCCCTATTCCTCCAATAATTGATTTACCTCAAATATATTCTTTGCATATTCCTGAAACTAAAAAGCCAGATTTCAATAAGCCAATTGATCCATATTTTCCGGATATTGACATTAATGACCCACTAGACCTAATCAGGCCCTTTGAATACTACATAAATATTTTATATCAAGAATCTGGCATCGATGAATCTAATTTAATCTATAGGACTTGTTCTATTATGAAACAAATTGGAAATAAAGAAGAATGGACTGTTGATTATGAAAAGAAGCTAAGATACCATTTAGAAGAAGTTAACTTAAAGTATTCTTATCCAAGACCAAGAGTTATTGCGGCACAAAGAGCTATTATGTGTGTTGTTAATGAGTTAATAGACTCCGGCATTATTGATGATATAAGAATTCGAGGTGCTTTCAGGTCACATGATTATACAGTCCCCCTTTTTGGTGAGACTGTTAAGCCTTCATTTATCCCAAGAATTGAAGAAAAAGAATTTGGAGGTGTAAATAATGATTGGTTGGATAGGATTGCTGAATCATCTAGATTAGCTGAACCTTTATTGGATTACGGAAAAGATTTCAAGATTATAGCAGAATATACAATGATCAAGAATCTAGATTGGGGGGCACCTACAGAAGAATACATGTCACAAATTGCTGTTAGCGATAAATTGGATGAAGAAAACCACTACATTTTTGGTGCTGTTTTTCATCAGTTGAGTAAGGATTACCATTATTTGAGAGGTGGAGGACATTTCATTGTAGTTATTAGAGATCATCGATTTAATCAATTCGAATTAAAATCAAGATGGATTGCTATAAACCCCGTCTTAGCCAGATATTTAGGATGGGAGCCAGAATCAAATAAATTATTTGCATGGAAAAATTCCAAAGGAAGCTTAATGGCAGAGTCTATTTATTGGTCAAATGGAAACATTCATATGGATCCACGCAAAGATGGAGAAGTTGGAGAAGGTTGGTTTGTCATTGTTTCAAAGGAGGGATTGGATCAAATTAAATTAGTTGAAAAAAACTTGTTTATACAAAAGAAGTTGACACGATCCAAGTATGATGAATCTGTGAAACATGAGAACAAAATATTTAATGTTATAAGTATATAATTACGCCACACATCACTATTCTATATGAAGCGGTGGAGATTTCCCAATAAAGAATATAGATAATTATTTGTTAGTAGTAAGATGCAAAATATTTACTTTCTGATAGTAGTTAATGCATATTGATAATTTTGTAGACTTAAAGAAAAGTCTTATCCTTGCTATTAGTATTCTCCATGAGCAAACTACTGCAAAAGCACGTAGCAAATTAGTGGGATAATTCATGGGATATGCTTGAAACTAAAAATATAAAGTTTTAAATATCAGCATGGTAACTCCGACAGGAGAATCCCAGGCGGATCACATAAGAACAAAGCCAAACGGCGACAAAAAAAGAGATAAGTCCTACAATATCAACGTATTGTGGGACTTTTTTTATTGTTTCAGTCTTGCTTGAAAGACAAAAAAGGGGTACGAAAAGACATACTTTAGTTTCCAAATAGGGGGGGTACGGTTGTTGGAAAATGGCTTACTTTTGGTGTGATTTGTTTATGTTCTATTTGTTTCATTTTCAGTGATTAGAATTTGTTTTGTAATCTAAAAAAGTGAGACAGTGAAAAATGAAAAGAGTGTATTCAGCGTATTGTTTTACCTGAAAAGAAATAATCTGACTTTAATTTCTTTTGAATTAGAGATTATGCTGAATTCGAGAGAAGTTGGGTAACGGTTTGGCGACCGTTCTTCTTTCTGTGCTTTGCGGTGCAATGCTATCAAATAACTCAGGGCAAAGGGGGAGTGAGGAAATCTCAAGCATATATTCTCCCTTTTGTGGTTAGATATAAAGGATTATCCCCTTTATAATTTGTTAATTCGGTTTAGTCGTTAATTATTCGAGTAATTTATTTATGCTATCAGAGATCATCATTTGCCACCTCTTCACATTGACATCTACTCCAATGGAAATCACCCCACACTCATTCTCACTCAATTCGTTAGGATTATAGGTGTCATATTCATAGTACTTACCGGTTCTATAGCTGCAGTCTATTCCGGGATAAACTAATGCAACCTTTTTGGCACCAAAATATTTCATATATACAAACATCTGCCTGAGATCTTCATGCACCGGATTATGACCGTTTAAGTTCTTCCATTTAGTATCTAATACCACGCACTTCTCAGTCCCTTTATTTAGCACAATATCCGGTCTGATTCTTGACCGATGGCCTGTATTCGGTTTCCAGAAATTTTTGATACTTTGAGCTGCAATCGTTGTCTCTTTATCTTTGAATTTTCTTATACTAACATATACAAATTGCTCCCAAAGTGCATTCATGTCAAACATCAAAGCCAATACGTTATCATCACCTTTGCGCACATCCGGATGATAATTCAATAATAATAAACGAGAAATTTCCAAAGCTTTTCTATATGGCTCGGTCTTACGATCTAGTGAAATTCGTTCAAAAAGGGTCTTGGTTACCTTAACATCGTATAGTTCCGGGAAATCTAAAAGCAGTGTTCCTATACGGCTATTAAGCTCAGTATGGGTATGTATGTTTTTCAGGAGTTTTAATGTCTTATAAAGAATAGCGTGGATATCATGTTGCTTATCATAAGTATAATGTTTGACATAGAAACGCTCTTGATGAACTATATTCTGATTAATATGCTTAGCAAAATGTATGGTTCCCTTCAATATAGAGAGATTCCCCTCCGTTTTACGATACTTTTTTACTAATCCTCTGTGTAAAAGATATTCTAACTCCTTAACGAATAATTCAAAGTATAAATCGAGTACAGAATTGGCACGTAATTGCAAATCGGAACTACTGGGTGCATGGATATCAATAACACCCACTGCGCGTAGCATAGATATCAAGACATTCCGCCAAGTATTTTCATCTCCGCTCTTATCTGCTTTTGGCAAAACTTCTATTATGGTTTTACCAATCTGAATAACACCTACATATTCATTGAATTTGACTCCATGATGCACTAATGAGTAATAGGGAACTCCATCTTCGCCATAGAATGTCTGTAAAACACCTAATTGCTTTTGAGAAAGTCGTTTTTCTCCCCGATCAGAACGCAGGGTTTCATGTTCAAAAACAGTAATATGTCCATCCACCTTTTTCAACTTTTACACTTTTCTCATTAATGAATATACTGCTGCCGTGAAACTTTCATCTGTCATGTCTTGGGCATTTCGGATACGATAGACTATCTTCTCCAAAAGAACGCTACTCTCATAATCATCAAATGGTGCGAAGAAGTCTTCTTCAATCTGATTTTCATTAATTTCAAAGAATCCGGCACCAATAACCAATCCTATTTTGCCATAATCTCCATAAAAATATTCTTGTAGCAGTGGAATGATTTTATTTTGAAATGTACTTTTTAGATCATTTAGGGTACTAATATTTAAAAAATAGCTATGCCCTATCATATGGTCTTTGTCCAACAACTTTTCGATTCGCTTGTTAATAATTTCAAGAAGGAGGGATAAGTCTATTCCATTTATTATTCCATCTTTGGCCTTACCATCAGTTCTTATTAAACTATAGCAGGGAGGCATTTCAATAAAACTGAATCTTCGTCTGAGAGCAGTATCCAAAGCCTCTACACTTCTGTCGGCAGTATTCATAGTCCCCAAAATATACACATTAGGGGGAACGCCAAAAGAATCCTTACTATATGGTAATCGTACTTGAATCGCCTCTGCATTTCCCAAACGCTTATCTTCCTCTATTAAAGTAATCAACTCTCCAAAAATTTGAGAAACATTACCGCGGTTAATTTCGTCAATAATCAGCACAAATGACTCTCCATCTTTATCTTTATAATCTTCTCTCGAAAGGGCTTGAACGACTTCTTTTTTTTCCTCCCAAGTATATTTTCTTATACTCTTATTCGGCTCTACAGAATCAGAGATGTTATTTCTTATGGCATTCAGTACGGCCCAGTTAGCCGTAGAGTTACTGCCTCCAATAATTGATCTGAACTGTTGATCTATATTATGAACTTCCGATAAATCGCTAAAAGCGGCATGAAGTTTTGAAAGTCTTTGTTTTGTAACCGGATAAATATTGTCTTTGCCCGGATGTTTAATCAGAATACTCCCTTGTTGGGAAATTCCATCAACAATAACCCTCCCTCCATTTTTAGTAGCTAATTCTACTTGTTGTTCTGATGTAAGTTTCTCTTCTATTCTTTGAACAAAATCATCAAAAGCAAGTGAGAAATCAAGCACATTCTCAGTGATTTCGGACTCCTTTTCTTTCGCCAATGCAAAAGCCGCTTCAATGCACAATTTCCTGAAAATACCCTCTTCTATTCGATAAATGATAGGGTCTCCCTCTTTTTCCGGTTCAACAGGCTTAATTCCTTCGACAAAATCCTCGTATGTCATGCTTTGATGGAATGTTGTAAAAACAATCCTCCCTTCTTTGACTTTTTGCTCAAAGCGTTCTTTTACATCTTGTCGACTTAAACCTGTTAAATCTTCTCCACAAAGTTCTAATGCTTTATTTATAGTATTATATGTTTTTCCTGTACCCGGAGGACCGAAAAGTATTTGATTTAACTCATTAGCCATTTTTGATTCCTTTTTATATGTTCTGATAAGACTATCGATTTTTTGAATGGTGTCTAAATGTTGAATTTTATACACGGTAGTTTGTAAACCTTCATCATTTCTCAATTCAGGTTCTATAATTTTCCAAACTACTCGTCTAAAATGAGGAAAGTTCTCGGAACTATTATATCCATAATCACCCACAATTTCTCCTATGCCTAAGATTTTTGCTCCGTTTTGGGCTAAAACAATATCGCCATCTTTAATATCCTTCAAAAAACTGAATATTTCTCCTGCTTTTCGGCTTGCTACATTTTTCTTATCGGGATAATAGCCCTCATCATGAAACAATCGGATTATATCTTTTTTACTTTGAATGCCGCTTTCTAATAAATCTCCTATCTCCGGCCATCCAATCGATACATACTGATTATTCTTCATTATTTCCCAGTAATTATTATAACCATCACTGGTGCCAATACGCCAATAATTTCGAGATTGTCCTATTTGTTTGTCCATCGTGTTGAAGGTCTAAGTTCTATGCCATCTCGATTAATTCGTGAAATAGCCTGAAGTATGTGCTCTTTCGTAATACCTTTGGGATCAAATGTCATATTTATTTGCGTTATTATATTTGAACATCAAAGATAAGGAATATATAGCAGACAGCCTTCAATTATATCTTAAAACCTTTGCTTTTGCCCTCTTCCTGTTTGATACTGGGTCTTTTATGGTAGTTGGTCGCCTGCTCACTTCCTCATCTTGTGCCTAAACCAGTCGAGTATCTTTCGCCTCAAAGTGTTGTTTGTGTTCCGGTGAAGAGCATTTAGCCGATTCGTCCGTCAAGGTTTTACGAGGTAATAACGGCCTCTAAGCCTAATGACTGCCTTCTGTGTTTATAATTTATTCATATGTAATATGTTATCGTTATATTTGCTCGTTATTATTATTGTTTGATAATGTGTGAATATAGTGATAATAATATATCACAAATGAAAGCTGAAGAAAATTTAATTTCAAAACCTATATAGATATTTTGATCTTCGAAATTTATTTCGTTACTTTGTGTCATAGGTGTGATAGCTTTTATTACTGAATTTTGTTTTCGTAGTTACAAATGTAAGTAATTTAGTTATTGCACCTATTTTTTTATCAAATCTCATCGGGCGGGAAACGCCCTACAGTAATCAGCCATACCGACGGGTCGGTGGAAATGAGCAATGCAAACATAGTGACTTGATTGCATATCGTCCATCGAAAACAGACATACTTTCCATGTCGGTCACCCTCTATCCACGAACTGCTCTATATATTAGGAACTCCACCAGTAAATGCAACAAAAAAATAGGAGAGTTGAAATGGTAGACGTTTAAATAAAGAGATAAATTGAAATGAAAAAATATCAGAGGTTTGTGAACAATATGAAAAACAAGAATGTTTATTTGAGGTACATAAAGAATGTAAATTCAAATAATCTAAAAAACATGAAAAGTATGATATCGTACACAGACGCTGAAAACGGGAAAGTTGCTTTGATGCAGGAGATATTGGGTGTTAAAGACATACAAGATATTGACTTGCTCTACGAATTGCACCAGGAGTTTATGGATGCACAAAAGAATGCAGGAAATAGTGAAGAGCAGAATGAACTTTCATGATTCTTCAAAAACAAAAAAAGAGAATGCTAACTTGATAGCATTCTCTTTTTTTTGTGACCGCGACAGGATTCAAACCTGTAACCGGCTGATCCGTAGTCAGCTACTCTATTCAGTTGAGCTACGCGGCCAATCTTTATATTTTCGTTTAAACTTTATCTGAGTGGTGACCGCGACAGGATTCAAACCTGTAACCGGCTGATCCGTAGTCAGCTACTCTATTCAGTTGAGCTACGCGGCCAATCTTCATTTTTGTTTAAACTTCATCTTGAAATGGTGACCGCGACAGGATTCAAACCTGTAACCGGCTGATCCGTAGTCAGCTACTCTATTCAGTTGAGCTACGCGGCCATTATTTCGTGATTGCGAGTGCAAAGGTAGCACTTTCTTTAATATCTGCAAGTCTTTTCTATATCTTTTTTTTACTAATCGAGCATCTTCGGGTTAAATATCAGATAACCAATATTCAAGCCGAAGTTAAAATTTTTTGCCGGATAGCTGTATCCGTTTGCATACAGGCTGATACTGGCGAAGGGTAGTTGCAAAACAATGGCTGCTTCTCCCATATACTTAAAAGAATGAAGGAATTTCCCGTAATAGGGGATTGCCGTGTATGTGTCGTTATTCCATATTTCTTCTTTCTTTATCTCGTATAACGGCGCGAAGCCGTACATGTCGAGGCGGAAGTGCAGCAGTTTGCTGAATTTCCAGATCGGCGACAATCCGAATGCCACATACTGGTTGGCACGGAACGCTTCGTTGAAGACAATCTGGCTATGCGGCGTCGGCGTGAAGGCGGGCGCTTGCAAAACGGAAGCCGTGTAGTTGTTCATCAGGTTCTTGCTGGAGAGCACGAGTTCACTCATAAAGCCGAGATTGAAATGCGAACTGATCGTCTTGTACTGTTCCCATTCGCCTTTCATTTGCAGCCAGCTATGGACTTTCCGGTCGAATGAACCCATATCCGTAATGGGGGACGGTATATACTTTTCAGTGCCGGTTACATATTGCGCCACTAAGAATTGTTTTCGCCCGGAGATCGGATATTGTTTATAGTCCAACGAGTTACGTTCGATACTGAGAGAGCCGGCAAACAGATCATACCAGCTGTGATCGGTGGTCGCGTTCGGGAAGGTCATGTTGGAGGTCTGGAAATAGTAATCATTCAGCCGACCGTAAGCAAAACCGATCTCGGCTTTGGCACGGTTCAGGAACGGAAATCCTAACTTGACCTTCGTGTACAATTCTTTCTGGTGGATGAAAGCCGGCAGCACGTCTTCGTAGAACAAAGACTGGCTTTCGGAGTATTTCTTGTCCGAGAATACGCCTTGCCAATTCAGATAGGTCGGTATTCTCGTCTTCAAATAGATACGGCCGTTCAGCATCACGCCGCTGAAAGAGTTGCCAACCTGGAAATTGGCGTTCACATCGGCAGCATACCGTCTCAAATACTGGTATCCCAGTCCCAGGAACAGCTGGTTGGCCTGATAGGAAGAAATGTTGCCTCCGAATCCGACTGTGATCTCTTCCTTCATCTTGACATCGAGATACAGGTCGAACTTCTTTTCCTTCCGGTTATAAACGGCGTGGGGCAATATCTCTTTGATTTTGGAATAGGTCAGCATCTTGAAATAGGCACGCTTGAACTCTTCCATCGAGAACTCATGGTTGATGTCGCGATGTAGCTGGGATTCAATGTATTTCTTCTGCGATTCATTCACGCCTGTCACATATATATTTTGGAAAATCAGCGGAGGGAGGCCTTGCTTATAAGCCTCGCGGCGTTTGTTGACTTCGCTTAGTTCCACACGCCGGGGGACGCGTGCTTTGATGGAGTCGATCATTGCCATCGTCCGCTTGTAGCCGATATCCATCAAATCCCGTGCTTTTTGAAAATCGAGCAGGGAGACGGTGGGGAAGCTGAATTTGATCATCATGCCTTCGTCTTCCGGAACGTCATATTCCGTCTTCTGCATGATCATCGTTTCAAGCTGGTTATAAGGATTGGACGAAGGTTTGTTGTTGCCGCCTGCCACTGTCGAACCGAAGATGAAGTCCGGGTGGAAAGCCTCTTTCATCGGGCCGACCGGGAAGTTGTCGTAGATGCCGCCGTCGAAAATGGGGACACTGTCTTTCCAGATCGGCTGGAAAAAGAAGGGGAATGTCATCGATGCACGGACGGCGTCTCCGAGGTCTCCGTTTTTGAAGATAATGGCTTTCTTGCTGTAGATGTCCGAGGCCACGCAGCGGAACGGGACGAAGAGGTTGTCGAAATTCCAGCCGGCTTTTGCCGTAGCCTGCGAAAACAGGGCCATAAACGCCTGGTTCATCTGGATCGGATTGATCAGGCTTTGTGGGAAGAAACTGGCTTTCACCTGCAACGAGTCGGTCATGTCGATGGAGAAATGGCCAAATTCCGGTGTCGGGTCGGGGCGTTTGAAATAATATTTGTATTCGTTTTCCACCGTTCCGGTTTGCCAGTAGCTGAACTCTTCGGAGAGCATCAGTTCAACCATTTCTTCAGGCGTATATCCCATTGCATAGAGGCTGCCGACAATCGCGCCGGCAGATGTTCCTGTTATGTAATCAATTGGTATTCCGTTTTCTTCCAGTGCTTTGATTACTCCGATATGGGCAGCTCCTTTCGCGCCGCCGCCACTCAGAACCAATCCCACTTTCTGGGCATATCCTATTTGTAAAGCCGCAAACAACAGGGCTGTCAGTACAGCTATTCTTTTCATACTTGTATCTTCTCTGCTTAATGAATTCAAATGTAGTCGTTATTTCCCAGACTACAAGAGTTTGAGATATATAAAATACAACATAAAATTGGTCCGTTTTGTTAATCCTGCGAAGAAACTTGGTTCCGGCTGCTGGCCGAAATAAAAAGGGTGTCAAACATCCCATTCCCATGTCAAGTGCGGGAATGGGAAGTTTGACACCCTTTTGCTATTCTCTTCCGGCTCCGGTTTAACCGATCATCTGAACGCTACGTTTGATGAACCGGCTCAATGCTTCACCTTTCAACATGCCGTTTGCCAACAGGGCAAGGTCGATCAATTGGCTGACCAGTTTGTTTTCACCGGCATATTCGGACAGGATGTTGTTGCGTTGTTCTGCCAGTTCGTCGATCTTTTTGTTTGTATTCGTCATGTCTTCCTTTTCTTCAGAAGTGATTTCTTCTTCTTTCTTCTTACTCTGGGCTTCGCGCAGGTCGGACTGACGTGCTTTCCAGCCTTTCAGGTCGGCAAGGATCGGGTTCAGTTTCTCGGCACAAGCCGCTTCTTCTTCAGTCAGGATTTTCTTAACCAGTTCGTGGTCTGTGTTCAGTACCAGGTTGTAGCTGTCCGGCAATTCTCCGTAGAACGACATACCGGGCTGCATGGCAGACATTTCACGCATACGGCGCATATACTCGCTCTGTGTCAGCATGACCGGGTTGGAGCTTTCGCCCAACGCTTCGAATGTGACAATAAAGTCCGTCTTCTCGATCTTCGGCAGCTGGCTTTTGAACATTTCCTGCAGGGCGTTCTTTTCGTCCTCATTCAGCGTCACCTTGCTGACATCGTCCTTACGGATCAGATTGTCGATCGTGTCACTGTCCACACGGACAAAACGTGTCTTTTCGAACTTCTGTTCCATCTGGCTAATGGCATGGACATCCAGCTGGCCGTCCATGATCAGCACGCTGTAGGCTTTGTCTTTTGCAGCCTGGATATAGCTGTACTGGTCATTGGCATTCGTTGTGTACAGGTAGATCAGGTTGCCTTCCTTGTCTGTCTGGTTGGCTTCCGTCAGCGCTTTGTATTCTTCGAATGTATAATATTTGCCGTCTACATCCTTCAATAGGGCGAATTTGGCTGCGCGATCGTAGAATTTTTCTTCGCTCAACATTCCGTACTGGATGAAGAGTTTCAGGCTGTCCCATTTTTCTTCGAATTGCGGACGGTCGTTCTTGAACATTTCTTCCAAGCGATCTGCCACCTTTTTCATAATGTGGTTGGAGATTTTTTTCACATTCTGGTCGCTCTGCAGGTAAGAACGGGACACGTTCAGCGGGATATCCGGGGAATCGAGCACACCGTGCAGCAGTGTCAGGAATTCAGGAACGATGCCTTCAACCGAATCGGTCACAAACACCTGGTTGCTATATAACTGGATTTTGTTGCGATGCAGGTCGATGTTGCTCTTGATACGCGGGAAATACAGGATACCGGTCAGATGGAACGGATAATCCACATTCAGGTGAATCCAGAACAATGGTTCGTCGGACATCGGATACAGGTCCTGATAGAATTTCTTATAGTCTTCATCCGTCATATCCGTCGGCTTGCGAACCCATGCCGGCTGGATATCGTTGATGATATTGTCTTCGTCGGTATCGACATATTTTCCGTCTTTCCATTCCTGCTTCTTTCCGAATGCGATGGGAACCGGCAGGTAACGGCAGTATTTGGTCAACAGGCTGTTGATCTTGTCTTTGTTCAGGAAATCTTTGTTCTCGTCGTCGATATACAGGATGATATCTGTTCCGCGATCTTCTTTTTCCGTCTCTTCCAATGTATATTCGGGTGTACCGTCGCAGCTCCATTTCATAGGAACGGCTCCTTCTTTATACGATTTGGTGACAATTTCCACTTTCTTGGAAACCATGAAAGAAGAATAGAAACCAAGTCCGAAGTGACCGATGATAGCGGCTGCGTCGTTCTTGTATTTTTCAACGAACTCTTCAGCACCGGAGAAGGCGATCTGGTTGATATATTTGTCGATCTCTTCGGCTGTCATACCGATACCGCGGTCGGAGATTTTGATCGTATCGCTATCGAAACTGACATGTACAGTCAGGTCTCCCAGTTCTCCTTTGAACTCGCCGACAGAAGCCAGTGTTTTCAATTTCTGCGTTGCATCAACTGCGTTAGATACTAATTCACGAAGAAAAATTTCGTGATCACTATACAAAAACTTTTTGATGATAGGGAAGATGTTCTCACTCGTAACACCGATGTTTCCTTGTTTTGCCATAATCCGATATAAAATATTTTGATGTTATACTTATTGTTTCCTATAACTATAATTATTCACGCAATGTTTAATTACAAAAACAATGCCAAACGAACAAAATGACATTTTGACTGACAAGTTATCAGGGTGGAGAGGGAAGGAATGTATATAAAAAATTAAAGGCTGTCTCACGACAACCCCTAACCAACTTTGTTAACCTTAAATCTAATACTATTATGAAAAAACCACATTGCAAATGTACGGATATTTCTGTAATTGTCAATAGATAAAGTATTAAATTTTGTTCATTTGATTGTAATAAAATCTAATATCTTCAAATGTCTTGCTTTTTATATGTTATCAGGCTTACGAGAACCATCGCAAGGGTGGATAAAGGCAATGCGAACAGGATCGGATCGATGGCGAACCAGGGATAAACGTCGATCAGGACATCGCGCCCAAACAACAGATTGCATAAACCGACCGCTCCGGCTTCCGCCTTGTGAAGGAACAGCATGGCGAACAAACTTGCCAGCGCTCCCGTCCATAAACTTGCCAGCGCTCCTTCCTTGGTCGCTTTCTTCCAGAAGAGGGAACAGAAGTAGGCCGGGAGGAAAGTGGCTGCACAAATCCCCATGAACAGGGCTGTTCCGCGTGCTATGACTCCTGCGCTCAGCGTATAACAGATTATGTAGCTGACCAGGATGGAGCAAAGCACTCCGATACGTACGCCTATCGTCGAGTTGGCATTTTTCCTATGTCCCAGCTTGGGGAACATGTCTGCCCCGAAAGAGGCCCCCATCGTGTGGAACTGGGCACTAAGCGTAGACATACTTGCCGACAGGATGCAGAGCATGAAAACGGCACTGAACCATTCCGGCATTGCCCGGTCGATGAACAGCGGTATAATCTTGTCCATGTCCTTGATGGCTTCCGATGCAACCACGCCTTCCGTTTTCAGGAAAAAGAGGTTCGATAACGCTCCGACATGATAAATGGCTCCGACGGTCACGATCAGGAAAACACAACCGATCAGTACGCCCCGGTTCAATTGCTTGGTGCTTTCCACCATCATGAAACGTACGACCAACTGCGGTTGGGCGAGGCAGCCGATGCCGACTCCTAAGATAAGCGAGGTTACGAGAGTGTACCATTGCGGAGACCCGGTCACCGGCATGGCTGTCCATCCCTGGTGTCCTACCTCCTTGAACCGTTCAGGGACAAGCGGGGCGATTTCCGTCAGCTTCCGGTTGGCTTCGATAAAGCCCATATCCATCACCCGATAGAACCAGAACAGCAGGAACAGCATGCAGGCGAACATGATGACGGCCTGCAAAGCATCTGTATATAACACGCCTTTAATACCTCCCGTGATTACATAGGCTGCCACTATAAGCGTGAAAATAAGCAGCGCCAGATGCAGGTCTATGTGGAACATTTGTTCGATGAACACTGCACCTCCTTTCATTACGACTGCTGCATACAGCGGCATGCCGATAAAGATGATGGCGGCAATGAATATCTGTATGGCACGCGAATTATAGTGCAATCCCAATAATTGCGGGAATGTGCGGGCATTGTACTTTTCGCCTAACTTACGGGTGTTCCGCCCGAATATGATAAAAGCGATGACAACGCCCATAAACATATTCAACAAGCAAAGCCATTGGATTCCCATACCGAAGGTGGCCGCAACCCCTCCGAAGCCGACAATGGCCGATGCGGAGATAAAGGTCGCCCCGTATGAAAGGGCCATGATGATGGGATTCACTTTCCGTCCCCCCAGCAAATAATCGCTGGCATTTTTCGTCTGTTTGTATCCGATGTATCCCAGCCAGGCCAGGATGAACATATAGATGATTACTACGATACCTAAAGTCAGTGTGTTCATTTTTCCGGCTGTTGTGGGTTAGTACTATCCTCGTCGTCTTTATTCCAATGGGTTACTCCGAACCAAATGGAATAAAACAGGCAGACGAGGGCTAACAGGTAGGCCAGCCAGATGCCAGGGTCGCTTATTCCGAACATGTATTGTCGCTTTTTATAATTTGATCAAATCACTTTCACAAATATATTCCAGATTCTGACGGCGTATTACTTCGCGGGCTGCTTCCCGGTTGTTCGTGCGCAAGATCAGGATCGATTTCTCTTTGACAGAGAAACAATACATATATTCTATACTAAGGCCGGCCTTTGTGAAACAGGACAATGTTTGGGCAAAGCTGCCTGCACAGGAGTCCGTGACGATTGCCAGCACATCTGTCAGGTTCGCGCTGACATTGTTGCCCTTCAGGATTTTATAAGCCTTTTGCGGATCGCTGACTATGATGCGCAGAATACCGTATTCGGACGTGTCAGCAACCGTTGCGGCAATAATTCGTATCTTCTCTTCGGCCAGCAAAGCGAGGATCTCGCTTAACTTACCGTATTTGTTTTCCAGAAAAATAGAAATCTGATTGACTGTCATTTTAATTTAAAATTTATGGTTTGTATTTAGCAAAGTTTACGCAAGTCTTTCACCCGGACGGCTTTTCCATCCTGCACCGGCAGGGAGCCTTTGGCTACCAGTTTCAGGTGGGGAGTCAGGAGCAGCTCGTCTTTCAACTGGCGGGTGATTTCCTTTGTCAGACGTTGCAAAACGCTGTAATCGTCGGTAAACAGGTCGCTCAATTCCACTTCGATCAGCATCTCGTCATTGTTTCCTACCGTTTCGATTGTAATCAGGTAATTGCTGCCCAGTTCTTTAAACTGCATCAGTATCTTTTCGATCTGGATGGGGAAGAGGTTGACCCCTTTCAAGATGATCATATCGTCGCTACGGCCTTTGAAACGTGCCAGGCGTTTATGCGTCCGTCCGCAGGGGCATTCGCCCGGAAGGACACAGGTCAGGTCGCGGGTACGGTAGCGGAACAAAGGCATAGCCTCGCGGTTGATGGTCGTCAGGACCATTTCGCCGACTTCACCTTCTTTGACCGGCTGTAATGTGACCGGATCGATAATTTCTACGATTACATTATCTTCCCAGATATGGAGTCCGTTCTGTTCCGTGCATTCGAATGCGACGCCGGGACCGTTCATCTCCGACATTCCGAAACAGTTGTATGCTTTTACGCCTAACAACTGCTCGATCCGGCGGCGTTGTTCTTCCGAATGGGGTTCAGCACCGATACAAACGGTGTGCAGTTTGGTGTCGCGGCGGGGATCTATACCTATTTCATACATCACTTCCGCCAGACGGGTGGCATAGCTGGGAATGATGTGGAGGCAGGTCGTCCCGAAATCCGTGATGAACTTGATCTGCCGTTTGGTATTTCCTGCTGCTGCCGGTACGGTCAGGCAACCTAATTTTTCGGCTCCGTATTGAAACCCTAATCCGCCGGTGAACATTCCGTAGCCGGAAGTGTTCTGGAATACGTCCGTGTCGCGAATGCCTACCATATACATACAGCGTGCCACCTGATTGGCCCATTGGTCCAGGTCTTTGGCCGAGTGCAACACGACCGTCGGGTTTCCTGTCGTGCCGCTCGACGAGTGGATGCGGACGCAGTCTTTGATAGGAATAGCCGCCATGCCGTACGGATAATTGTTGCGAAGGTCGTCTTTCGTCGTGAAAGGGATCTTTTGCAAATCGTCCAATGATTGGATACTGTCGGCTGTTATGCCGTTTTCTTTGAATACTTTGTTGTAGAAAGGAGAATTTCCGGCTGCTTCAATTGTCTTTTTCAATCGCTCCAACTGCAGTTTCTCCAAGTCTTCGCGATTCATTGTTTCAATATCTTTCTGCCAATATTCCATCGTTTTTTGCATTATAATGTGTTTGATTCATGAAATTAGAGTGCAAATATATTGTTTATATTGGTAAAATCGCATAATATTTACAAAATAAACACGTGATGACGCTTTTATCTTTAAAGAAAGCAGCCATTTAAAAACGCTTGTTTCTCACAGAAGCGTCAGACTGGGAAAGTCAAATTTCTGTTTTATCAAAATGTCACTTCCACCCCATGAAAATCGGATTAGTAACCCATATATTTGGAATTACACTTAAGGGTAATATTTTTTAACGTTTCTATTTGAAGCGTGTTATCCAGATAAAGCAAATAAAATGATATCGGGGTGAGGCTGTACTATGCACAAATCGTACTCGGCTTGTTCTTTACTTTTGTGGCTTTTGCCGAATCTTAAAACCAAATTGTTAAAAAGTACAATATCCCCTATTGGGACATTTTTCTATTTTGAATGAAATTTCGAATGATTTATGTATGACGTATTTATTTTTTTATAGAAATTCGTTGGCAATTAGTAGAATGAGATCGGCAAGAAATTGAAAAACAAAAAATATTTGTTACTGAAAAGCAAGGACTGCTAACATTGTGAAAAAGCTAAACTCCTGGAGAATCGTCTGTAGCAAACAAAAGGTGGACATGAGCCTGAATATCCAAAAAGCGATGTACCGCTTTTTTGCCACGAAGACCGTCTTCATGGCCATGACGACCGTTCTTATCGCCGTGACGACCGTCTTCGTGGTACATGGTCTCGGCATCTCACGGCAACGACGACCGTCTTCAAGGTGAAAAACTGCGCAACTCATGGCAGAAAGCCCTTTCTGTTGCAGGAAAAACCGGAACTGACGACTATTCCTAAATAATATGTTTCGTTGTTAAAGAAACGATAATATACAATAAGCCCATTCGGGTTAGTCATGAAGATAGCCGCTTTGACAGTTCTCGGATAGAGGATATCACTCCTGTACTTTCGCTCCCCGCATACGGAAAATGACGGGAAGGGAGAAACCGGTTCGTACTGCTTTTTTACCCATAGTTCCTGGATGCCATTTCGGGAAAGAACTAATGACACGAATCGCTTCCTTGTCCAAAGAAGGGTAGAGGCTGTCTCCTTCCAGAATATGGATATCGGATAAGCGGCCGTCTTTTTCAACCACGAACCGGCAAATCACTTTTCCTTGTTTCTCGATCTTCCACGCATCTTTTGGGTATCGGATGTTGTCGGATATGAATTTCATGATTGCTTCTACATCTTTAGCGTAATTTTCCTCCGATCCTCCGTATAGATAATAAGGCATGTGATCCACGCGAAGATACACTTTGTCATCTCCTTCCGTATCGCCTTTTTGAGCAAACAAATTCAGAAGGGTAACGGGGCCAGATCGCTGATCCGCCTAAGAGATCATCTTTCAGCATCTTTCCATGATTGCCTTTTACGGTGAACTCGGTTTTCGTTGTTTTGTCATATACAAGGTAACGCTTGTCATCGTCATCAAAATCATGTTTCCCCCTTCGTTTGGCCAGAAAAAACACATAACGGTCATCTTCCGCCACTGATACAATACCCCAGTAATTACCCCCATACCGATCGTTGTCTTCCGCGGAATACCAATACTCATATTCCAAAGGCAATTTGTATTTTCCCATGTCGAATGCGATATAAGGCGTTTTTTTCACTCCATCCAGACGGAATACGGTATCGTTCGATATTCTGTTTTTCAGATAAAGATTGCCATTGTAATGATAAAATTCTCTTTCCCAACGGGAATGGGAGAAATACACACCGTCAGTGTTTTTTATTTTTATCCCATAATTGGGGTTCAGGCAAACCGACAAGGTGTCATTGTTGCGATTAAAAGCATGTGCCAGATACTTTTCTTGATGGATACCCAAAGCTGTTGTCCAAAACACCGTGTCGGAAACTGCGATGTTGTAAAAGAATTCATCCTCAATCTTAATGTTGCGCAGATAATTGCCATACAGGTCATAAAACAAAATCTGATGCCAATCGGCAATAAGGACCTCTTTATGAATCGGGTCATAGTCGAACCCGTGAAGTGATATATATTCTCCCGGTCCTTGTCCCTTTTTGCCGATCTGCATGATCCATTCCCCATCTAAAGTAAATTTGCTGATTCCCGATATCGAGCGGACAAGCCAGCAATCTTCTGCCTGAACGACATCCCAAATACGACTGATTATCAAATCTTCAGGTGTTTTCAATTCTAAGTATTCCACTGTATCTGCAACCTCGGATATATTCATTCCTTGCTCTTTGCTGAAGCCGGATTCTATATCGACCGTAAACAGACGATCCGTTCTTTGTGTTTTTTCAGAACAAGAAAAAAGAGTCAGACACAAACAAATTAATAACAGACAGTTCATCAAAGTCGCGCACATCTCATAAATGTATTATTTTTCAAATATACGTTTTTTTCATTACTTCCCATAAATATCATTTTGACATAATCATAAAATGAAGAATTTATACCATTTGACGCTTAATAAATAGATTTCGAGATTTCTTTGATCCCCTTTTATGTATGCGTCAAACTCTATTGGGTTCTCATGAAAAAATCGAAAAAAATTGCTTACCCTATTTTACTTTCATTTCTTTACCGGGTCTTATATTATAAAACGTCCATTCAGATGAGCTCACAAAGAGGTACGTGGAACATGAATGTATAACGAAATAATATAAATGACTATGTGTAAAACGAAAAATTGGAAAACAGGGATACTGGTAATTGCGTTGGCATTGGTTTGCGGTTCGGCAAACGCACAACATTGGCGTCGGTATAACCATTACCATCCGGATCGGGTGGTTACCGTTGTGGTTCGACCTGACGTAACATCTCATGTCAGTAACCGTTTTAACCAAAAGGAGCGATTGGCGATGGCGGTGGCTTATTTGGAGACGCACAAATATCTAACCATCAAGCAATATGCAAAAATGACGCGACTTAGCAAGACTTCGGCAGAAGCCGAGCTTGACGCTTTCGCAATGGATAAGAAAAAGCCCATACAACTTGTCATTAGGGGGAAAAAGAAAGTTTATATTAGAAAATAATAGAATATGAAACCAATTTGTAAATTACTGGCTTTAGGGGTAATCGTTATGTTCTTGCTGCAATCGTGTGTGACCGTGCGTCCGCCTTGCCACCATCGCCATCACAGACATTGTTTTGTCGTTACACAGCCAATAACCGGCACGGCCTTGTTCAACCTAACTTCTGCCGAATGTCCGGCGGAGTCAGAACCAGCTACTTATGGAAATAAAGGATGACCGGGAATTGGTGGTGATAGCAGTTAAAGAACCGGAAAAAGGATTCCGATTGCTGATGGCAAAGTACAAAGATGCGGTATATTGGCACATTAGACGACTGGTGGTGTCGCACGATGATGCGCAAGACGCAACACAGGAAACATTTGTGCGAATATTCCGCTCTTTGACGCAATTCAAGAGTGAATGCTCCTTCCGGTCGTGGATTTATCGGATTGCCACTAACGAGGCCTTGCGCATTCTGAACCGGCGTCAAGACCGGGTGTCGTTGGATGATTCCCCGGTTGAGCTAAACAGTATGATGGCTGATGAGTATGTGGACTACAGCGATTTGGAAGTGATCAGGCTGCAACAGGCTATCTTAGCATTGCCTACCAAACAGCAATTGGCTTTCAACTTGCGATACTATAACGAAATGGGATATGACGAAATAGCCGCAATCACAGGCTCTACGGCTGACAGTGTGAAGTCAAGCTATCATATCGCAAAAGAGAAGATTATCAGATATATGAACTTAAATAATTAGACATATGAAAAAAGAATTTGACTTCAACCGCATAGGTAAGCGAATGCCCTATACCACACCTGAAGGCTTTTTAGACAATCTGGAAAAACAGGTGTGGGAGCAGGTAAAAGACGAGGTGAAGCCGTCCAAGCCCAAGCGGAATTATAGCCTTTGGTATTTTATATCCGGTGGACTTGTGGCTGCAAGTGTAACGTTGCTGCTTGTCTTCAACATCCTGCCCGGTCATCAAAAGCCGGACGATTTTGAGGCGTTTGAACAAGCTTTCTCAAACCTGAGCCATGCTGATCAGGATTATCTGCTTACCGTCTATCAAGACGACTTGTTTATGAATCAATAAAAAAGAAAAATTATGAAGAACATCATTAGAATTTTCATGCTTACCGTAGCAATGGTAACTATCAGTGTAAGTACTTATGCCCAAAAAAATGATCACCAGCGTATGACGAGGGAACAGTTGGCTGAAGTTCAGGCCAATTTTATAGCCAATGAGATGTCGATGGACGACACGACTGCCGGGCAGTTTATCGAGACTTTCTGTCAGTTCCAGAAAGAAATTTGGGCACTTGGTCCCAGACCCAAAAGAGAAACTTCGGACCGTACGGATGCAGAGGCCGAACAAATACTGAAAGAACGGTTTTCCCACAGCCAAAAGATACTTGACTTAAGGAAGAAGTATTATATGGAATACAGCAAATTTCTGACACAGAAGCAGATTGAACGTGTTTATAGATTGGAAAGGGAAATGATGAACCGTCTGTATTATCGTTCTTCTTTCTGTCCACAATGTCTTCGTGTGAGAATGAAAAAATAGAAGATGCCGTATTGTCCGGTGAGTAGGAGGAACAGGATTCAGACCATGAAAGTGTAACCGAGTAGTTTGGACTGTATTTGGCAAGTTGTCTTATCTCTTGTTCTGGCTGTATTTACGAGGATAATTGAACGCGATGGCTAATAATGCACCTGCACCCAATAAATAAGGATAGTACAGGTATTGCATGATCTCGATGGGAGAGACGTGCCCTAAGCCTGCCGCCATCAATAATTGTGCGCCGTAAGGTATGATGCCCTGTACGAAGCAGGAAAAAATGTCCAACAGGCTGGCACTGCGTCTCGGATCTATTTTGAAACGATCGGCGATATCTTTGGCTATCGGACCTGCCATGATCAGGGCGATGGTGTTGTTTGCGGTACAAAGGTTTGCAAAACTGATTAGTGCGGCAATGCTTCCTTCGGCTCCTTTGGAGGAACGGATGCGGGACGTGAGTTTCAGGATGATCCAGTCGATACCGCCGTTATACCGTATCATTTCCAACATACCGCCGGCCAGTAAAGTCACGATGATCAGTTCGCCCATATTCGTAATACCCAGCCCCATCGAGGCATTCCATCCCCAGATATCGAACCCGCCTGTCAGCAATCCGACGATACCGGAAAGGATAATCCCGACTATCAGGACCATCATGACATTCACGCCGCAAATAGCTGTTATGAGGACAACCAGATAGGGCAGGACCTTGACCCATTCGATCGGCCCTGTTTCATATCCGCTCCCGACTCCGCTTCCGATCAACACATAGATAATGCCGGTTAATATGGCGATCGGAAGGGCGATTCGGATGTTCACCTTGAACTTGTCATTCATATTACAACCTTGCGTGCGTGTGGCAACGATAGTGGTGTCCGATATGAAAGACAGGTTGTCTCCGAACATGGCCCCGCTTACGACAACGCCCAACATGAGCGCATCGGGCATTCCGGTTTTGCCGGCGATCCCTACGGCAACAGGAGCCAGGGCGACGATTGTCCCGACCGATGTCCCGACGGAAATCGAAATGAAACAAGCAGCGAGGAAGATTCCGGCTGCCAACAAATTGCCCGGCAGGATGGACATGGCCAGATTCACGGTAGCATCGACAGCTCCCATCGCTTTGGCTGTTTGGGCGAAAGCACCGGCAAAGATGAAGATCAATACCATCAGCATAATATTACTGTTGGCCGCTCCCCGGCAGAATTGTTCGATCCGGTTGCTGAGCTTGCCTCCTTTGGACATGGCGATGGCAACTACCGAGGCGATAACAAAGGCCACGGTAATAGGCATCTTATAGAAATCACCTGCGATAATGGACACTACAAGGTAAGATAATAAAAAAACAACCAGAGGTGTCAATGCCCAGGGGTTAGGGGCATGATGTAAACGTGAACTATTCGGATCTGTCATTCTTGTTAAACCGCATGTTAGAAAGTAAATCTCAACGCAATACGGATGCCTCCCTTCTTGATATCCGGATGATTCAGGTAAGTTAAGCGTCTGTAATAATCGATGCGCAGGATCTTAAATATATTTTCCAAACCGACGCTGCATTCCATATATGGAGTGTTGCCCAACGGCTGTGTCCCTTCCGGTAACAAGAAAAGTCCCGGCGTCAAGGTCGGATTGTTTTTATCCGTCAGTCCGCCATAGATCATATTAAAGGAAAGAACCTCACGCAGGCGCAGCCACTTGATACCCGGAATACGGTTCAGGATCCAGCCCTTCAGATAATAAGTAGCATTGAACGATACATATTGGTCGGTCACAAACTCCAACGCGTTCATCATGTGGAATGCTTCCGGCTGGATTGTGACGGATTGGTTCGTATTCGGCAAAATCAACAAGGGAAAAGGTACTTTATCCCAAACTTTACCTGCTTTTACCTGTGCATCGATATGGCCGAACGAAGAAAGCCAGATGCGTTTCTCGGCACTGAGCTCCGTATGGTTGTAATTGTAATCGCCACCTAATACGCCTTTAATGCCTAATTGATGGGAGAGTTTGAATACGGGAGCGTCTTTGGACAGGTTGAATACGGATTCTTTACCCGAACGCCCGTTGTAGGCGCGTTCACCCGGAGCGAAACGCAATTGTGTCCCGATTTCGGATGTCGTGAAATCTTTTATATGGAACAAATTCCCGGAGTCGTCCCGTTTAATGTATTGAAGGGTTCCTGCCGCCTCGTTGTTCTGGTTCATCATCCAGGACTTCCATGTCAGGCCGTTCAGCCATTCTTTCTCGTATTGCAATACGCTTTTGCGGATATACTGCATCTTGGTCACAGGTTCTCCTACTTTCCAGGCAACGAAAATGTTATCCTTGCTTGTGAAAAGGAAGTCCTGGCCTGGGGTGTACACGTCATATTCCTGGATAAACGACAGGTTATTGACCGGATTTTCACCTTCGTGATATTCTTTTTTAGTGAAGCTGTGCGTTAATTTCAGGTTGTATTTGATCTTGCGGTCGTTTGTGCCGTAAGCCAGATAGCCGCTTGCAAACCAATACGGATTGAGGTTGGCGGTCGTCATTCCTCCGACACGCATACGGAAACCTTCCAGATGGTTCGCACTAAAGGTCGTATTCATCGGACCGAAGTCGAATTTGGTCACTTTCTTGTCGTTTGCTGTCGGGATATAGCCTGTTATCAAGATTTCGGCGGTTTTGATAATGGCATTGAAGGCCGGAACTTTACGCAGTTGCCCCAATAAATCTTTTAGCGCATCTTCCTTCTCTTTCAATGGAATAGGGCGGTTGTGCGTCCAGAACGTATCCGGCTGTGCCGTCGCTTCCGGCAAGACATGCAATGCCCCTAAGAGCCCGAAAACGGAGTCTGCGTTCTGCACGTTGAAATTATAATTGTCGTAATTCCTGAGCTGGTGCGCATAGAGTTGTTGCGCCCCCTTTACCACATAGAAATTGACGAAAGTGTTCTCTTGGTCGAGTACCCAGGTGCTATCCGGCATCTGTTTGAATTCCTGTTCGATACGGAGCTTGTCCACCCAGTTCAGATTGATATTGGCGGGTGTGTTCAACAATACTTTCTTGACCGCATAATTACCGTCGAGCGTTATATAAAGCCGTCCCGTAAACCCGTAGCTTTCACTGTTTGCCGGAACGAAAGCCAGATCCACACATTTGTCTCCTCCCACATCGAGCGTATCCATGATGTAGTAATGGTAATATGTGGTCGCCAGTGTCGATGATAACGGGCTGACGAACCGGTTCAATAGAATAGGGATGTTATTATCGAAAATATTGATACTCTTGAATATTTCTTCCAGGTTGGAGGTTATGCCGCCACCGTCATCCAACGTCTTATCGATCCCCTGCATGCGTTTGGCCCTGACAATTGTCTTTTCCGCTTTGGGACTTTTCCGGTAGTAGAAGTCCGACAGGTTTTCACGCACGGAAACGGTCAGAATCGGTTTGCCGTTAAATTCGGACGTATCCAGGTAGTTTTTGATAAATTTGAACTTTTTCAGAAATTTGTTCTTGTCGAGATTCGGATTGAAATTATCCAGCGACAGGCTTAGTTTTTCATATACTTCCGTTTGATATTCCGGCTTTGCCTCGATCCGGTTGTCATTCTTGTGTGCAATTACTTTTTTGATAAGCTCTACAGCCGGGTTATCCTTGCGGGTATATTTTTCTCTTTTGGGTTTGACCACGACTTCCGATATCTCGAAAGCAGTCGGTTTCAACAACAATTCCAGATTGTCATTCTTTTTACCGGGCTTGAGGTCGATGAATTTAGTGTCGTAGCCCAATGAGGCGGCAGCCAGTTTGGTGTAGCCTTGGTTGTTTTGGAGGGTGAATGCTCCATTTTCGTCTGTCATAGCTCCGATAGTCGATCCGTCAAAATAGACGGATACAAACGGGAGCGGTTCACCGGTAATCGAGTCTTTGAC
The DNA here is from genome assembly GCF_014287585.1 of Parabacteroides hominis. Classification (GTDB taxonomy): domain Bacteria; phylum Bacteroidota; class Bacteroidia; order Bacteroidales; family Tannerellaceae; genus Parabacteroides; species Parabacteroides hominis. The sequence goes on from NZ_JACOOJ010000004.1 coordinate 161,736, forward strand.
AATACCGGAGGCCGAGGTAAAACTCTGAGCGTATGATAGAAAAGTTCCTGCTACTGATTGTAACAGAGCTATTAATATTATATAACGGATAAATCTTACCATGTATTTAACGTTGTTCCTTCTCGGATATAGACAGCAAAGGTAAGATTTTTATTGGTTATGGTCTTGCAGGCGATATTAATAATCTTTAATCGAAAGATAGTCTGCCGCTTAAATAGAGGGAACGGATTTGTTTTTTTGTAATTAAATGTCAGACATGAACCAATAAGTGGGTTTTGTATTCAATTTCTCTTTATATTTGTTCCTTCCGAGAACGTGAAAACACGTTTTTTATGATTGATTTTTGGAGGAAGATTGTTTTTGTTTTTCTCAATAACTACGAAAAAAAATGAGGATAAAAATTTTGGAGCAACAAATTATTCAAGCAGTCCGGTTGGAAGATGTAGTAAAGCGGTATGCAGAGCTATTTCGAGGAAGTAAATCCGGGAAAACCCTAAGATGTAATTGCTTATTTCATAGGGATGATGGTAAGTCTTTTAAAGTAAAAGTGACGGAACAGACTTACGAATGCGGCATCTGTAAGGAAGCCGGCAACGTAGTAGATCTGGTACAGTCCTTAGTCGGGTGCAACGAGACGGAAGCCTTGTATGTCCTGTCTGATTGGTATGATATACCGATAAAAAGGCCTGGTAACCTTGCTGCACAAAAAAACAGGCGGCGAGAAAAATGTTCGAAAGATGTAAGTTTACTGTGTTCTATACATGAAAACAGGGAATTTAACATGCTGTTTGAGTCGTTGGATTTTTGGAAGGGTGATAATGCACTGTTTGCAGCCGGCCATAAGTATCTGGAGCTGGGGCTAAGCCCGTCGGTACTTCCTGATAAGTATGAACGGCTTGCAGGCCTTATGCTCTTTCCTGTCCGGGACGGGGAAGGCGTACTGCAAGGCTTCCTGAAATATATGGCAGAAGAGAAAGACCAGGGATGCATTTGTTATCCGCCAAATCTGGCGGATAACAGTCTGTTAGGTCTTTACCAGGCAATCAAGGCGATCGAAAAACTCGGATTTGTCTATCTGGTATGGAACTGCAAGGATCTATTGGCTATGCATGTCGCCGGTTTTACCAATACGGTGGCGTGTTGTAACGGCAATTTGACCGATCAGCAGATTCATTTGCTTCTGAAATATGCGAACCGGATCGTTATAATTCATACCGCTGAAGTACCCAATCAGGTCAGGGCGACAAAGACAGCCGCCCGTTTATCGTTTGCATCGGCAGTGACTTATCGCTTGTCATTGTCCAAAAAGGATCTTTCTGCTTTATACAGGAGGATGGGAGTGGCTAAATTTGAATATTATATCCGCCAGTCTACCCGTTTGGTATTCTTGAATGCTTTGCGGGATAAGTGGGTGGGTGAACAGCAGGCGCTTGCCAAACAATCGAATGCTGCGAAGTCGAAGGAAGAAAAAGCGGAATTGCGCTCCAACCAGATTGTCATCCGGAACAAACTGGATAAGCTTTCGGGTATTTTGAATGAAAACTGGGGACATCTGAGCTGGTTTTTCGATAAATTTGTTGTTCATTAGAAAAGAAATGAAAGAGCATATCAGAAAACGAAAAATCATGGCCGTGACCCTGATCGGATCGCTTGCCAACTTTCTGCTATTGGTTTTCAAATTCATAGCAGGTGTATTGGGGCACAGTAGCGCCATGATCGCGGATGCTGTGCACTCGCTATCCGATTTTGTGACGGATGTAATCGTTTTGCTCTTCATTAACATATCGTCCAAACCGAAAGACGAAGGACATGATTACGGGCACGGGAAATATGAGACTTTGGCTACCACGATCATCGGGATTGTCCTGATGTGCGTAGGAGCCGGCCTTTTCTGGGACGGTGCGAATAAGATTTTCGGATTCTATTTTAGGGGCGAACAGTTGGAAAGCCCCGGTAAGATCGCGCTTATTGCCGCCATTGTCTCTATTATAATAAAGGAAGCCCTGTATCGTCTGACGTTATATGTCGGGAAGAAAGAGAATAGCCAGGCCGTTATCGCGAATGCCTGGCATCATCGTTCGGACGCTTTTTCTTCTATTGGAACAACGTTGGGGATTGGCGGGGCTATCCTTTTAGGAGATAACTGGCGTGTGCTGGACCCGATAGCTGCCGTGATCGTCAGCATACTGATTGTGAAGGTGGCATTCCAGTTGGTCATACCTGCAATTAATGATTTGCTGGAAAAATCTTTACCGGGCGAGATCGAAGATGAGATTCTTTCTATAATAAATGAGACGCCGGAGGTCAGGAACCCGCATAATTTATGTACGCGTAGAATCGGCAACGATTTTGCGATAGAAGTACATATCCGGGTCGACGGGCAAATAACCGTAAGCCGTGCGCATGAGCTGACGAAAGATATAGAAAATAAGTTACGTTTGAAATTCGGTCCGGCAACCCATATCGTCTTGCATGTCGAACCGATAAAAGAGAAAAAAGATGAGTGAACTGACATTATACAGGGGAGAAGTTTTTGATTTTATCGATTCTCCCTTAAATAGAAAAGACGCTTACCGGTATTTTCCCGATGGAGCATTGGCCGTACGGGATGGGGAAATAGTCGATTGCGGTCCTTACAAGGAGATTAAAGGCCGTTATGCCGATTACGAACTGGTTGATTATTCCGGCAAACTCCTGATGCCTGGATTTATAGACTCCCACATCCATTACCCGCAAGCCGAGATAATCGGGATGTACGGAAAGCAGTTGCTGGATTGGCTGGATGACTATACTTTCCCTGCTGAACAGGCGTTTGCTTCTCCGGAGCATGCGGACAAGATGGCCCGCTTCTTTATACAGGAGTTGTTCAGGAACGGTACGACGACCTGTATGGCTTATGCGACGGTACATCCGGCTTCCGTCACCGCTCTCTTTTCCGTTGCGTCGGAATATAATATGTGTATGCTGACCGGAAAAGTGCTGATGGACCGGAACGCCCCGGCGGGATTGACCGATACGGCAGGACAGGGGGAATCCGAAAGCCGTTCCCTGATTGAAACCTGGCATGGTAAAGGTCGGAACCGCTATGTCATCACGCCCCGTTTTGCCATATCTTGCTCGATGGAACAACTGCTTGCTGCCGGGCGTTTGCACGGACAATATCCGGACACTTATATACAGACGCATCTTTCCGAAAATAAAGACGAGATCGACAGCACGCTTTCTTTGTGTCCCGATTGCCAGGATTATCTGGAAGTATACGAGCGGGCAGGATTGGTTACGGACCGCTCAGTCTTCGGGCATTGCATTCATCTGTCTGATTCGGAATGCCGCCGGCTGGCCGAAGCCGGTTCCGTCATAGCGCATTGTCCAACATCCAACCTCTTTTTGGGAAGCGGCCTGTTCGATATGCAACAGGCCAATCGCCTCGGCATGCAAACCGTATTGGCGACGGATGTCGGAGCCGGAACTTCTTTCTCCTTGCTGCGTACGATGGGAGAGTCCTATAAAGTGCAGCAGCTTAACGGATATCCTATGTCTGTGTTGGAATCCTTATATAAATGTACATTGGGAGCCGCCAAGGCACTTCGCCTGGACGATGAAATCGGTTGTTTCGGGAAAGGCCGGAAAGCGGACTTCATTGTCGTGGATTATGCTGCGACACCTTCCCTGCAGGCACGCATGGACTATCTGAAACGGAATGGGAAGTGGACATTGGAGAACAAGCTGTTCGGCTTGCAAGCCATAGGGGATGACCGGAATATTCAAGCTACTTATATAATAGGTACGCGAGTGAAGTAGTTCCCGCGCGTTCTCAAAGGTGTGAGAATCTTTTCTCATAGCAGTGAGAACTTTTTCCCATGATGTTGAGAATTAATTCTCATGCCGGTGAGAATCTTTTCTCAGCAGTATGAGATTTGGTGAGAAAAAGCAACGAACAATTCGTAGACTTAGAATACCTGCATTTCGTTCCTTACAGTCGTGACGCCGATCAGCCGGTCGTAGCGGGCTCCCATCGGACGGTAATAAACATAGATGCTATATTCGTTTTGCGTCTGGTAGTAATTGCCTTCTATCGGGCCTGTCTGGCCGACAGTGGAGCCGGTCGGGACAAACAAATACTGGTAGTTGTAGCTTCCCTGTTTGAGAAGGACGGCTTTCTCATACTGCTTGGTCTCGAAGTTATAGCCCATTTTGCTCTTTTCATCCAATACATTATTAAATAGCTCGCCGTTCAGGTAGACGCTCCCGTCGGGCAGCGGGTCGCATGCAAGCGTAAAGTGTACGATATAATAATCGGCTTCCGTATCCGGATCGTTACAATCGCTGCAACGGATGAAGAAACGTCCGTCCTGATCCTGGTCATATTGGTAAGTGCCTTTGTTCCGCTTGTAATCGGTCATAAGTTCCACATTATAGTAAGGATTGTGGAAGGAGATGTTTTCGACATGCATGCCATTATATCTATTACTCAGGAATTCCATGCGGCGGTACTCGTTCCCGGCAGGGAAAATAAGGTTGCGGTTATAGGTATAGGAGATTTGGTTCTCCAGTATACTCATAGGTTGCAAGTCCGTCACGGCATTGTCGCGCCGGTTGTCCTGGTAAACGAATATCTTCAGGTCCGTCTGCGGATAAGTGATCGGGAAATTCTTGTTGTTAATGTTGAAACTCACCTGCTGGTGGCTCTGGTTGGTGTCGATATCCGTGTTCCCGCTTACCGAGGCCGAGATGTTGACAACCGGTTCTGCCACAGAGAAGCAGGCTGTAAGAATGATCTGGTCCGGCGTATCCTCGTTATAGACCTGGATGGCATAATTGCCGGAGACCTTGAACTGGATGTCGTCGTTCGGAAGCAACAGGCGGTAGTTCGAATATTGGGTCGTAGTCCCGATGGAATTGGCAAAATCGTCGATTGTCGTTCCCTGGAAACCATTCATATACTCGATCGGACTCAACTGCGATTGCGTCCAGTCGGCGTTGCAGTACACCACGTTATAGGCATATCGTGTGTATCCGCTGCCCAAACCGTCGAAATTGATTTCGATCCGCTCTTCTCCTCCCAACGTTATATAAGGCTCGGATATCAACTCTCCGGCGACTTTCACCTGAAGCGTTTTTATCTGCTTGCTATTGACATTGGTGAAGTATTTCACCTGTGCGTTTGCCCCGATGGAAAGGGCAAAAACCATCACAAATAGTAAACTGTACACTCTCTTTTTCATATTTCTTTCTTTGTCGGTGCAAAATTATGGAATTATTTCTTTATTTATTTTCTGTTCCCTGCTTTAAAGCATGAAAAATTGCTTACTTTTGCGGGAAAATTACATATAAACAATTTTAGTTGTATCATGGCAAATGTGATTAAGATTAAAAAGGGTTTAGACATTAATCTGAAGGGCAAAGCCTCGGACGTACTGTTAAACGGAGGGAAAAGCGATAGTTACGCTATCGTTCCCGATTATTATAACGGTATTGTACCCAAAGTTGTTGCCAAAGTAGGAGAAAAAGTCAAAGCCGGTTCTGTATTGATGATCGATAAGAACCGCCCGGAGATCAAGTTTGTTTCGCCAGTCAGTGGCGAAGTAACTGCCGTAAATCGAGGTGAGAAGCGCAAAGTGCTTAGCGTAGTCGTTAAGCCGGAAGCGCAGATCGACTATGAAGATTTCGGTAAGAAAAATGTAGCTTCCCTGAAGAGAGAAGAGGTAAAGGAGGCAATTCAGCACGCTGGTATGTGGCCGTTTATCAAACAACGTCCGTACGACATCGTCGCTTCGCCGGCTGACGAACCGCGTGACATCTTTGTTTCTGCATTCTATTCCGCGCCGTTAGCTCCGAACTTCGATTTCATCTTGAAAGGACAGGAGGCTGATTTTCAGACGGGGTTGGATGCACTTGCAAAACTTACCGACGGTAAGGTGTATGTCGGCATCCGCAAAGGTTCTTCCGTAAGTGCGAAAGGTGTTGAAACCGTAGAAGTGGAAGGTCCGCATCCTGCTGCTAATGTGGGAGTACAAATTAATCACATCAAGCCTGTCAATAAGGGCGAAGTGGTTTGGACGGTCAATCCGGCCGACGTGATTGTAATCGGCCGTCTGTTCAATAAGGGGATCGCCGATTTCAGCCGCCTGGTTGTGATAACCGGTTCCGAAACGACAGAGAGAGGATACGTCAAGGCAATCGCCGGCTGTACGATCGGTAGCCTGGTTGACGGAAAGATCATGAGAGGCAACGAAGATATCCGTATTATCAGCGGTAACGTGTTGAGCGGTACGAAGGTAATGAAAGACGATTATCTGGGAGCATACGATAACCAGATCACGGTTATTCCGGAAGGCGACGAAACATACGACTTCTTCGGTTGGGCGACTCCCGGCTTCGGAAAATACAGTGTGAGCCATTCATTCCCGACCTGGTTGACGGGCAAGAACAAGGAATATGTGATAGACGCCCGTATCAAGGGAGGCAAGCGCGCTATGATCATGTCCAACGAATACGAAAGCGTGTTCCCGATGGACATCATGCCGGAATATCTGCTGAAGGCCATTATCGCATTCGATATCGATAAGATGGAAAACCTGGGTATCTATGAAGTGGCGCCCGAAGATTTCGCCCTTTGCGAATTTGTCGATACATCCAAACTCGAAATTCAGAAGATCGTCCGTAACGGTCTGGATGTGTTATACAAGGAAATGAATTAATAACATTAAAAATTAGAATACATTGAAAGCGTTAAGGAATTACCTCGACAAGATTAAGCCTAACTTTGAGGAAGGCGGAAAGCTGGCGATGTTCCGTTCTGTTTTTGAAGGTATCGAAACATTCCTGTTTGTTCCGAGCACAACTTCCAAATCAGGCGTACACATTCATGACTATATTGACTCGAAGCGCACGATGACCGTTGTCATCATTGCTTTGTTGCCCGCTTTGCTTTTTGGTATGTACAATGTCGGTTATCAGCATAACCTTGCAGTAGGGGCTGATCCGGGATTTCTCATGACTTTTATTTTTGGTTTTCTGGCTGTATTGCCTAAAATCATTGTTTCGTATGTGGTAGGTCTGGGTATCGAATTTGCTGTTGCCCAGGTTAAGAAGGAAGAAATCCAGGAAGGTTTCCTGGTTTCCGGTATCTTGATCCCGATGATCGTTCCGATCGACACTCCGTTATGGATGATCGCCGTTGCTACTGCATTCGCTGTTGTTTTTGCTAAGGAAGTATTCGGTGGTACAGGTTATAATGTATTTAATGTAGCGTTGGTTACACGTGCATTCCTGTTCTTCGCATATCCGGCAGCCATGTCGGGCGACCAGGTGTTTGTTCGTACGGCTGATACGTTCGGTATCGGTGCGGGACAGGTGGTGGACGGTTTCTCAGGCGCAACTCCGTTAGGACAGGTTGCTATCGCAGGCAAGGAACTGATCGGCTCGTTCCAGGCCGTCGATGTCCTCGGACATCCGATCTCCACATGGGACATGTTCTTAGGACTGATTCCGGGTTCAATCGGCGAAACATCCGTATTGGCAATCCTGATCGGTGCGTTCATCCTGCTTTTCACTAAGATCGCAAGCTGGAAGACAATGATATCCGTATTTGTGGGTGGCGCAGTGATGTCTCTGATCTTCAATATGATCGGAACAACGGTTGCGATGTGTGTCTCTCCGTTTGATCATTTGTTCCTGGGCGGTTTCGCATTCGGCGCCGTGTTTATGGCTACCGACCCCGTAACTTCTGCCCGTACGGAAACAGGTAAGTATATCTACGGCTTCCTGGTAGGAGCTATGGCTATCATTATCCGTGCATTGAATCCGGGTTATCCTGAAGGAATGATGCTCGCTATCCTGTTGATGAATGTATTTGCTCCGCTGATCGACTACTATGTAGTGGAAGCTAACATCAACCGCAGATTGAAACGTGTAATCAAATAAAGTAAGAAGGAGTATGGCAAAATATAAATGTAAAGTATGTGGATATATCCACGAAGGGAATAAAGCTCCGGATGTTTGTCCTATATGTGCAGCTCCTGCTTCTGATTTCGAAGAAGTGAAGGACGAGGCTGCCGCCGCTAAGAAAGGTATTAACCGGGATAGTAATGTTTATACGGTTGTATATGCTGCGGTAATGGTTGTCTTGGTTGCTGTCGTGTTGGCATTTACTTCACAATCGCTGAGAAGTTTCCAGCAGAAGAATGAAGAAAACGACAAACGCCAGCAGATTTTGCGTTCTATCAACGTATCGGTATCGGCAAATGAAGCCGAACCCAAATATACGGAACTGATCAAAGAAGCATTTTTGGTAAATGAAAACGGTGAAAAGGTGGAAGGTGACGCTTTTGCTGCCGACGTGGTGAAGGCCGCTGCCGAACACGAATATCCTGTTTTTGTTGCAAATGTAGATGGCCAACCTAAGTATATCATGGCCTTGCATGGAGCCGGTCTGTGGGGACCGCTGTGGGGATACATCTCTGTCGACAGTGATAAAAACACCATCTATGGTGCGGACTTCAGCCACCAGGGTGAAACTCCGGGTTTGGGCGCTGAAATTTCAAAGCCTGCATTCAGCAATGAATTCAAGGGAAAGAAGCTGTTCATGGATGGCACGTTTAAGTCTGTCGCTGTTGTTAAACCTGGCAAAGGTGTTGCCGGTCAGGATTATGTGGACGGTATTTCCGGTGGTACAATCACAAGCAAGGGTGTTGATGCAATGTTGTTCAACAGTTTGAGTGGTTATGTCAAGTTTTTAACCTCACAAAATTAAGTAGAAGATGGGATTATTATCGAATAAGAATAAAGAAGTTCTGTTAGGCCCGCTTAGCGCCAACAACCCGGTGATCGTCCAGATGCTGGGTATCTGCTCTGCGTTGGCTGTGACATCAAAACTGGAGCCGGCTATTGTAATGGGTATTTCAGTAACGGCTGTCGTGGCTTTTGCCAACGTGATTATTTCGTTGATTCGTAACACGATTCCTAACCGTATCCGTATTATCGTACAGTTGGTTGTTGTGGCTGCGTTGGTGACTATTGTTAGTGAAGTGCTGAAAGCGTTTGCCTATGATGTAAACAAACAGCTTTCCGTGTTTGTAGGTCTGATCATTACCAACTGTATCCTGATGGGACGCCTGGAAGCTTTCGCGCTGGGCAACGGCCCGTGGGAGTCATTCCTTGACGGTGTCGGTAACGGTCTGGGATATGCATTGATTCTGGTGATTGTAGGTTTCTTCCGCGAGCTGTTAGGTTCAGGAACACTGTTAGGTTTCCAGGTGATTCCGCAGGCATTTTACGATTTTGGTTATGTGAACAACGGCTTGATGATTTTGCCGCCGATGGCATTGATCGTGATCGCTGTGATTATTTGGGTTCATCGTGCTCGTAACAAAGAACTTCAGGAAAATTAATGCTAAACGATTAAACGAATAATAGAATGGAAGAATTATTAAGCACATTTGTCCGCTCGATTTTTGTAGACAACATGATTTTTGCATACTATCTGGGTATGTGTTCTTTCGTGGCTGTTTCCAAGAATGTGAAGACTGCTTTAGGATTAGGTATAGCAGTGACATTCGTTCTCTTGTGTACACTGCCGATCAACTATATGCTTGAAAATTATGTACTGAAAGAAGGTGCATTGAGCTGGTTAGGGCCGGATTTCGCTAATGTGAATCTGAGCTTCCTTGCCTTTATCATCTTTATCGCCGTTATTGCCTCCTTTGTGCAATTGGTTGAGATGGTTATCGAGAAGTTTTCTCCTTCTCTATATGCTTCCCTGGGTATCTTTTTGCCGCTGATCGCTGTAAACTGCGCTATCCTGGGCGGTTCTCTGTTCATGCAACAGAAAGCATTCCCGAATGTAGGTGTTGCGACTGTATATGGCTTAGGTTCTGGTATCGGATGGTTGCTGGCTATCGTTGGTATGGCGGCTATTCGTGAAAAACTGGCATATTCGGATATCCCCAAACCGTTGAAAGGTCTTGGTATTACCTTTATCATTACCGGTTTGATGGGGATGGCCTTCATGTGCTTCTCAGGTCTTAAGATTTAAGTATTAACGCATTAAATAACAGATAAAGATGATTTTATTAATGTCGGGCGGACTTACAATCGCAGCCAGTGCAGTTGTTTTCCTGTTGATTACGCTGATCCTGGTAGCTGCACTTTTGTTCGCTAAAGCAAAATTGGTTCCATCCGGAAATGTGAAACTGGAGGTAAATAAAGAAAAGGAAATAGAAACCCCTATCGGCGGAACGTTGTTAGGCGCTTTGCAGAGTGGCGGCATCTTCTTGTCTTCTGCTTGTGGTGGTGGTGGTAAATGTGGCCAGTGCCGTGCGCAGGTACTCGAAGGGGGCGGAGAAATCCTGCCGACCGAAAAGGGCTTCTTCTCTCGTAAACAGGTCAAAGACCATTGGCGTCTGGCATGCCAGTGCAAAGTGAAGGAAGATATGGTTGTTCAGGTTCCGGACGAAGTTTTCGGCGTGAAGGAATGGGAATGCGAAGTTATCTCCAACAAGAACGTGGCTACTTTCATCAAAGAGTTTATCGTGGCATTGCCTAAGGGCGAACACATGGACTTCCTGCCGGGTTCTTATGCACAGATCAAGATTCCGGCATACTCGATGGATTACAACAAGGATATCGATAAAGCCCTGATCGGTGATGAATATTTGCCGGCATGGGAAAAGTTCGGTTTGTTCACGCTGAAATGTAAGAACGACGAGCCGACTATCCGTGCATATTCTATGGCTAACTATCCTGCTGAAGGCGACCGTATCATGTTGACGGTACGTATCGCAACCCCGCCGTTCAAACCGAAACCCGAAGTGGGCTTCCAGGATGTAATGCCGGGTATCGCTTCTTCTTATATCTTTACCCTGAAACCGGGTGACAAGGTGACGATGAGCGGTCCTTACGGTGATTTCCATCCGATCTTCGACTCGAAGAGAGAGATGATGTGGGTCGGTGGTGGTGCCGGTATGGCTCCGCTACGTGCTCAGATCATGCACATGACAAAGACACTCAAGACTACGGACCGCAAGATGTCATACTTCTACGGAGCCCGCGCTCTGAACGAAGTGTTCTATCTGGAAGACTTCCTGGAAATCGAAAAGGAATTCCCGAACTTCACATTCCATCTGGCGCTCGACCGTCCGGATCCTGTAGCAGATGCAGCAGGCGTGAAGTACACGGCCGGTTTCGTTCATCAGGTAATCTACGATACATATCTGAAGGATCACGAAGCTCCGGAAGATATCGAATACTACATGTGTGGTCCGGGCCCGATGTCAAAGGCAGTGGAAAATATGCTGGACAATCTGGGCGTGCCGCGTGAAATGTTGCATTTTGACGACTTCGGCGCATAACAGGTTATTCGAACATAACAATAATAGAATCGGGAAAGGATATTTATTCTTTCCCGATTTTTTTTAAACTATTCTATGTATTAGTATGTTATCCTTAAAAATCAAAGGTGAAAGGCGAGTTGTCACGAAAGAATTACAAAGAAAATACATTTCTTTTGTAATATAGTGCAGCGTTTTGCGTTTTGAATACATCATACTTATATATGATATTAAAATTGTAATAGAATATGAAAGCGTTGATATTATCTTTTTTTGCAGTAATCTTAGGTTATTCGCTCATCTTTGATGAAGGGAAGACAGTTGACCAGCCTGTCATAAAGGATAGTAATTCCGTATACGTCGACAGACCGATCAATATGCAAATCTCCGATTCCATCGTGATATACAAGGATCAGACTGCATCCGTTTTGTGAATTTTAGTTAGAGTTTGTTGTTTACCTGTGTTTTTTAGTATCACTTTATCACACCTCTATCATGCTCTATCATGAAATATCCGTTTCTTTTGGGGAGAAATATATGATCTATTTGGCAAAAAGAAGGTTATAGCTCGTTGTATGCGGGTATTCCTTCCAAAAAGGCGTAAGCCTGGTTGTTGTAATCGATTTTGCAGCAATAGTGGTTCAAGCCGTTGCTAACGATCAAGTATTCGACACGCAACACCATGTTGTAACGGGCTATCTGGTCAAAAACAGCATTGGTAATGTTTATGTGGGGAGCTTTATACTCGACAATGACCAAAGGCTCCAGGAAACGGTTATAGGCGACCGTGTCGCAACGTTTGGAGGTTCCGTTCAGTTTGACCAGCACTTCGTTTGCCAGCAGTTCTTTCGGGTAACTCTTCCGGGTGATCAGATAATTGACAAAATGCTGGCGTACCCATTCTTCGGGAGTCAGGGCCACATATTTTTGCCGTACAGGATCGAAGATCGTACGTTTTCCATCTTTTTCTGCTACTTTAGGTACGAAACCGGGTAAGTTTAATGCAAGCATTTATTATATTTGTTCTTTTATTCTGTAAAAATAGACCATCAAAGGTAGTGATTTATGAAAACAAAACAAGAAATTGTCGAGAATTGGTTGCCGCGCTATACGGAGCGGAAGCTGGAAGACTTCGATAAATATATCCTGCTCACCAACTTTACGAAGTATGTGGAGCTGTTTGCCGACCATTTTAACGTGCCGATCCTGGGGCTGAAAAACTCCATGCCGAACGCATCGGCCAATGGCATCACGATTATCAATTTCGGGATGGGGAGCGCGAATGCGGCGACAATTATGGATTTGCTATCGGCGATAAAGCCGACGGCCGTGCTTTTTCTGGGGAAATGCGGAGGATTGAAGAAGGCGAACAACCTGGGAGATTATGTCATGCCGATTGCGGCTATCCGGGGAGAAGGGACTTCGAATGAATACCTGCCGGCAGAAGTGCCGTCGCTCCCGGCTTTCTCGATGATGCGCGCCATCTCGTCCGCCATACGTGACCGGGGGAAAGACTACTGGACCGGGACCGTCTACACGACGAACCGCCGGGTATGGGAATATGACAGTGATTTCAAAAACTATCTTCGCCGTACGCACGCTACCGGTATCGATATGGAGACGGCTACCTTGTTTACGGCAGGCTTTGCAAACGAGATCCCGACAGGAGCCTTATTGATGATTTCCGACAAACCGATGGAAGAAACCGGGGTGAAGACGGAAGCCAGCGACCGCGAGGTGACCCGGAATTTTGCGGAAGAGCATGTGATGTTGGGAGTGGAAGCGCTTCGCCAGATTATTGATAGAAAAAAGACGATCCGTCACATCCGTTTCAGTTGGTAATTTTAATTGAAATCACGCGCAAATATGGCAAAAAAAGAATATACATACGAAGAAATATGCCGGGATATCGTCGCTAAAAAATTCGCTCCTGTCTATATAATGATGGGAGAAGAACCGTTTTTTATGGATCGGATAACTGACTTGCTGCTCGAAAATGTATTGGAAGAATCCGAACGGGATTTTAACCAGATTATCATGTATGGAGCGGATACGGATGCAGCATCTGTAATTAATGCAGCACGCCGTTTCCCGATGATGTCAAAATATCAGTTAGTGGTTGTCCGGGAAGCTCAATTAATTCGTGATATCGAGCTTCTGTCTAACTATGTTAAGAACCCGCTAATGTCGACGGTTCTGGTCATTAATTATAAATATAAAAATCTGGATCGTCGTAAGACTTTGGCTTCTGCGACCGACAAGATCGGTGTGCTGTTCGAGTCCAAAAAGATTCCCGACTATAAGATGCCGGCTTTTATCACATCATTTATGCAACTGCGTTCAGTAGGAATAGATGGGAAGGCGGCTCAGATGCTTTCTGACTTCCTTGGAAACGATTTAAGCCGCCTGAGTAAGGAATTGGACAAGCTGGCATTAATCCTGCCTGAAAAAGGCGCAAAACGCATCACGCCGGAGTTGGTGGAGCAGAATATCGGAATCAGTAAAGAATACAATAACTTCGAGCTGATAAAGGCGCTTGCTATGAAAGATGTCTTGAAGGCAAACCGTATTGCCCAGTACTTCGAGAAGAACCCGAAAAGCAATCCGATCCAGATGACCCTTCCTGTATTATTTAACTATTTCTCGAATCTTCTGATTTGCTATTATACGAAGGATCGTTCCGAAACCGGCTTGATGACGGCGCTCGGACTTCGGGGGACATTCCAGGTTAAGGATTACCTTTTAGGGATGCGAAACTATTCGGCGATGAAAGTGTTTAACCTGATCAGCGATATCCGTATGACGGATGCCCGTTCGAAAGGAGTGGAAAACACTTCCGTTTCCGATGCCGAGCTTTTAAAGGAATTGCTCTACAAAATCCTGCACTAAAACGATTTTTATACCTAATTAGCCCTAAGAAGAGGCTTTTTATCTGGAACAATAAAAAAGCTGAACCTGATAAAAAGCCTCTTTTTCTTGTTTTTCAATCCTTTATCTTCAATATTACCCTGCTGAGATTTAAATATTTGTCTTTTCCTGAATATCTGTTCACAAAAATCACCAAAATGGAAGGGTTAAGGTTTTAGCTGCACAAAAATATATTCGTCCATAAATGGGACAAACGTAAATAGGGACACTTTGTCAGTAAGTAAAATCAAGTCTTTTTAGTAGAGTATTGAATTGTGAACAAAATAGCGTAGATTATAAATGTAAACATGCGTTTTGTATAAAAAATAACAGTTTACAATTCTATTTTGTACACAAGCAACAAGGATGAAACATTTGTTTCTGTTTACGTTACTATCTTAAACAAGTAAAAATAATACTTTCATCTCAGCTTTATATTTTCAGCATAAATACTCATAAACCATCGAATTATACAGAATTATTAATCTAATGCATTAATTTTTCTGCTACATATGTGTACAAATGTGGCTTAATAGTGGGTTTACTCCTGCTATTTACGTATATAATTATAAGTATAACAATAAGATGCATGTAATAAATGAAGTGATGCTTTAATTTGTTTTTTACACTAAAACAATCTGTTTACAATCATACCAAGCACAATTGTTCCCATTAGATACAAAAGTAACAGTTTAAGTTTATATAATTAAATTGCACAAATGAGAATTATAGTGTATATTTGTATCATTGTTGATTCGTATACATTTATACCATGTAAACGGACATAATGTCAGTATTTCTATAAATAAATTAGGATTTACAAAAATGATAGGACGTATTACCCAAATCATGGAGCGTGAAGGCTTAACTCCTTCTAAATTTGCAGAAGCAATCGGTATCCAGCGTTCAGCAATGTCGCATATTCTGAACGGAAGAAATAATGTAAGTCTGGATGTCCTTATAAAAATTCTGGATCGATTCACTTATGTGGATTCCGACTGGCTCCTTTTCGGTAAAGGCGAAATGGTGCGAAATCATGTGTCGACACAGCCCGATTTGTTCTCAAATATGGCGATAAATCCGTCCGAAGGGCAAGTCGCTCTTGAATATCGCAAGGAAATGAGGGTTGATACACCTGTAAACAGCATCAAACCACCTGTTGTTGAGCAAATTATACAACAAGAAACGGCTGCAAGAAAAGTAAGTAAAATAATGGTATTCTATTCCGATAATACATTTGATACTTTTATTTCTGAAAAAAACAAGAAAGAATAGCTTGTTTTGGTTTATATACCATATTCATGTATCTTTGTATAGAATTAGACTAATCATATTATATGAAGAAGTACATGCTTGACATGAAGGTGACTGAAAACTGCAACCTTCACAAAAATTACTGCCTGCTTAAACTAACATCTGATCAGATCCTGCCGGAAATGTTGCCGGGACAGTTCGTACAGGTACGTGTGGATAACTCTCCTACAACATTTCTTCGTCGTCCGATCTCAATTAATTATGTTGACAGAGCGACTAATGAACTGTGGTTGCTCATTCAGTTGGTTGGTGACGGAACGCGTCGGATGGCTGAGTATAAGCCGGGTGATATTGTTAATATCATGTTGCCTTTGGGGAACGGTTTTACGCTGCCTGCCGATAAAGGGCAAAAACTACTGCTGATCGGCGGTGGTGTCGGGACGGCTCCGATGTTGTTTTTAGGTGCAATCCTGAAAAAGGCCGGTTATACACCTACATTCCTTTTAGGGGCACGTTCTAAAGAGGATGTGCTACAATTGGAACAGTTCGAACAGTTTGGAACCGTATATGTTACAACTGAAGACGGTTCATTGGGCGAAACGGGATATGTAACGAACCATTCCATCTTGAAAGATGTACATTTCGACCGGATTTACACTTGTGGACCCAAACCTATGATGGTGGCTGTTGCCAAATATGCTCATGCAAGCTCTATTGCATGCGAAGTATCTCTTGAAAACACAATGGCTTGTGGTATAGGTGCTTGCTTATGCTGTGTGGAGAAGACTAAGGATGAACATCATGTGTGTGTATGTACTGAAGGACCTGTATTTAATATTGAAAATTTGACATGGCTGAATTAAACGTAAACATCGGTAATTTACAATTGAAGAACCCGGTCATGACGGCGTCGGGTACTTTCGGATATGGCATTGAATATTCGGACTTTATGGATATCTCCCGCTTGGGCGGTATTTTTGTGAAAGGGACAACGATCCAGCCGCGCGAAGGGAACTTCTATCCCCGTATGGCGGAAACCCCTTCGGGAATGTTGAATGCTGTAGGTCTGCAGAATAAAGGTGCACAATATTTTGTCGATCATATCTATCCGGAGATTAAGGATATCGACACGAACATGATTGTAAACGTGAGCGGTTCCTCTGTAGAAACGTATGTGGAATGTGCTGAAAAGATAGCGGATTTGGACAAGATTCCGGCTATCGAACTGAATATTTCCTGCCCGAATGTAAAACAGGGAGGTATGGCTTTTGGAGTGACAACTTGTGGGGCAAGCGAAGTGGTGAAGGCAGTCCGCAAGGTTTATCCGAAGACCCTTATTGTAAAACTTTCCCCTAATGTGACCGATATTACGGAGATTGCCAGGGCGGTCGAAGCCGAGGGAGCTGATTCCGTTTCATTGATTAATACCATGCTGGGTATGGCCATTGACGCGGAGAAGCGTAGACCGATATTATCTACAATAACCGGTGGTCTTTCCGGTCCTTGTGTAAAGCCGGTGGCCTTGCGGATGGTATGGCAGACATATAAGGCTGTGAAGATTCCTATTATCGGCCTGGGTGGTATTTCGAACTGGAAAGATGCGGTGGAGTTCATGCTGGCCGGAGCTACGGCAATCCAGATCGGAACCTACAATTTTGTAGATCCTACCGTCGGTATAAAGGTTATCGAAGGAATGGACGACTATTGTAACAGACATGGATTTTCGTCTGTCCGCGAATTGATCGGAGCCTTGGAAGTATAAAAAACAGGATGAAATAATCCTTTCCGGAATAACAAATTAAAGAAAAGCCGGTAAAACGCATAAAATAAGTCGTTTTACCGGCTTTTTCTTGTAATTTTTATTTGTTTGGAACATGATTATTCCAATAATTATGATATCTTTGTTCGTATATAAAATAAACCTTGAATTTGTAATATCGAATTAATAAATTATAGAAGAAAAACATGAAGATCAGACACCTTTTTATGCTATGTCTAATAGCGATATCAGCGACGCTGAGTGCAAATGGAAAAACTGTAATTCCAATTACGACCGATAACATTAGCCTTATTTATAAGGTTGATGAGAAAAATGGTCGCCTGTATCAATCTTATCTGGGACAAAAACTGTCATTTGATTCGGATATTGCACAATTACCTCTCGGAAATGAGGCCTATCTGACACATGGTATGGAAGATTATTTCGAGCCGGCTATCCGTGTTTTGCATAATGACGGCAATCCGTCCCTGCTCCTGAAATATGTCTCCCACGAAAGCAAACAGCTTCAGTCGGGAGTTAACGAGACGGTAATTCTTTTGAAAGATGATAAATATCCGGTCGAAGTGAAGTTGCATTTCATCGCTTATCCAAAGGAAAACATCATCAAGGAATATGCGGAGATCTCACATCAGGAGAAGAAGCCTGTAACCCTTTATAATTATGCTTCCTCTTTGTTGCATCTGAATGGCAGCAAGTATTTTCTGACTGAATTTACAGGAGATTGGGCGCATGAAGTCAATATGAAGGAAACCGAACTGGCTTTTGGTAAAAAGATGTTAGACACCAAATTGGGAAGCCGTGCCAATATGTTTTGCTCCCCGTTCTTTTTGCTTGCCCTGGACAGGAAAGCGGAAGAGAATGCAGGAGATATATTATTCGGAACTATCGGATGGACAGGTAATTATCGTTTCACATTCGAAGTAGACAACGAGAATGGACTGCGTGTCCTTTCCGGTATCAACCCATATGCATCGGAATACTCATTGAAACCGAACGAAGTGTTCCGCACGCCGGAATTTATTTTCACTTACAGTACGGAAGGGAAAGGTAAAGCCAGCCGCGATTTCCAGCGTTGGGCACGTAAATATCAGTTGAAAGACGGCGAGAAATCCCGTATGACATTGCTGAACAACTGGGAAGCGACCTATTTTGACTTTAACGAGGACAAGTTGGTGAATATTATGGATGAAGCCGTTGCATTAGGAGTCGATATGTTCCTGCTTGACGACGGCTGGTTTGCCAATAAATATCCCCGCAGCAGTGACCATCAAGGCTTAGGAGACTGGGAAGAAACCGTAACCAAGCTGCCTAACGGTATCGGAAAGCTGGTGAAGGAAGCAACGGACAGAGGCATTAAATTTGGCTTGTGGATCGAACCGGAAATGGTAAACCCGAAAAGCGAATTGTATGAGAAACATAAGGACTGGGTGATCCATTTGCCGAACCGTGACGAGTATTACTTTAGAAACCAGATGGTTTTGGATTTGAGTAATCCGAAAGTCCAGGATTATGTATATGGCGTGGTAGACAATCTGATGACTAAATATCCGGGTATCGCCTATTTCAAATGGGATTGCAACAGCCCGATTACGAATATCTATTCTCCGTATCTGAAAGACCAGCAGTCTCATTTATACATCGAGCATGTGCGCGGTCTGTATAACGTGCTGGAACGGATCAAACAGAAATATCCGAATCTGCCGATGATGTTGTGTTCCGGTGGCGGTGGCCGTTGCGACTATGAAGCGTTGAAATATTTCACGGAGTTCTGGCCGAGCGATAATACGGATGCTATCGAGCGAATCTTTATCCAGTGGGGTTATTCCCACTTCTTCCCGGCTAAAAGCATGGCTGCCCACGTAACGAGTTGGGGTAAACAGCCGGTTAAGTTCCGTACGGACGTAGCCAGCATGTGCAAGTTAGGTTTCGACATCCGTATCCACGAAATGAACCAGGCGGATCAGCAATATTGCAAGGAGGCAGTGGCTAACTTCAAACGTCTGGACGATGTTATTCTGGACGGAGACCAATACCGTTTGCAGTCGCCTTATGAAAGCCAGCATGCTGCCGTTATGTATGCCAATGGCAATGCAGGCAAGGCCGTTCTGTTTGCTTTCGATATCCATCCGAGATACGCAGAGTCGATGCAACCACTTCGTTTACAGGGATTGAAGAAAGATGCCCGTTACGAACTGAAGGAAATCAACCTGATTCCGGGTACGCAATCCAGATTGGCCTGCAATGGCAAGACGTTCTCCGGAGAGTTCCTGATGAATGTCGGCATTCCTGTGTTTTCAAGCCGGCCGACAAACAGTCATGTGATTGAAATTACAGAGGTAAAGTGATCAAACAAATACTTATATTTGCGTGTTACTAAAGCAATAAGTATGTTAGAACAGATAAACGACATATTACAAAACACGGTTATTACCCCCTATACGGCAGCCGTAAAGCTGTTGATCAGTTTCTTCTTTGGAGCTGTCATCGGGATAGAGCGCCAGTTCAGAAGACGGGAGGCGGGAATGCGTACCTTTACATTGATTTGTATGGGTTCGACTGCTGCCATGCTGGTCTCGATCTGGATTCCGCAATGTTATCCTAATTTCTTGAATGGCGATCCGGGACGTATTGCGGCACAAGTGCTTTCGGGTATCGGTTTCCTCGGAGCAGGAGCGATCATCCAGAGCCACGGGAGCGTGCATGGACTGACTACGGCGGCTTGTATCTGGGTAATGGCGGTAATAGGTTTGGCAGTGGGAGCCGGAATGTATATTCCGGCTGCTATTGCAACTGTCATAACACTTTTCATTCTGGTCAGCTTGGAACGTTTGGAGAGAAGAATGTTCCTGAACGGTGTCAATAAGATACTGACTATTACTTGTTCTACGGCAACACCCGATTTAAAGGCTGTCCGTAAAATATTGGAAAGTAAAGGCGTTTTTATCGTAAGTGTCTCTTTCGAGACATTTTATAAAGAGGACCGGTCCGTTATCACATACAAAGTGAACGTAAAGGCGATCTCCTCCTATACAAACTTATTCAACGAAATACGGAGTTTAGGTATTGTTACACAAATCAGATTGATGGCATAAGCCATCAATCCAATTCCCCTTTCAGCATTCTCCCTGCAATGCGAGCCGAATCTTCAACGAATCTTCCACAGGGGCGTTTCTGATAATATTCTTGCGTACGGGCAGCCGGTGCCGGTGTCGTAGCTGCAGCATCTTCAGGAGGCAAAAGGCGGCGGCAAATAATCGTTCCATTCTTTTCCTTGAACATATCAGCCATTTTCTGTACCATAGCATAGTTCTTTGTGCGAGCTTCCTGATCGGTGATATCCAGAACCGGATATTTGAAACCGGCCAACATGGCCATTGCGCTGACCGTCCCGCAAATTTCACGCATACGGGCTACACCTCCTCCAAAAGAGACAGACATTTTCTTTGCCATCTCCATGTCCAGTTCAAAAACATCCGAGTAGGCCAGAAAGACAGATTGCGCACAGTTATAACCCGCTTCGAAGTTCCGGACTGCACGATTTACACGTTCTTCAATATCGAAGTCTTTCATGATACTACCTATATCTTTTAATATTCATAATCGACGCAAGCCCTGTCTGCCTTGACGGGACCGATGATGCCTTTGGCTACGGCTACATGTTCGGGATGGTTGGCATACGTGCTGACATCCTCAAGTGTATCCAGTTCCGTAGTCAGGATGATATCCCATGTCTCTGCCGGATTCACGTTAAAATCTACGCGGATCATGCGCAAGACGTCGATTTTGTCGATCAATGCTTCTAATCCCGTTTTGATTTCCTGCATTTTAGCCTGCTTGTCGGCCGGAGTTGCAAACTCCTTCAATTTAAACATTACGATGTGTCTGATCATTTTTCTCTTATTATTTGTAGTTACATTTTTTCATCCAGATAGGAATCTTTATAGCCTAAGAAGTACAGGATGCCGTCCAGACCGATTGTTGAAATGGACTGTTTGGCCGTAGCCTTTACTTTTGGTTTGGCATGGAAAGCAATTCCGAGACCCGCAATACTGATCATCGGCAAGTCGTTGGCGCCATCTCCGACAGCGACCGTCTGGCGAATATCCACATTCTCGACTTGTGCAATGAGACGGAGCAGTTCTGCTTTGCGTTTTCCGTCTACAATGTCACCGACATAGCGTCCGGTCAGTTTTCCATTCTCCACTTCAAGCTCGTTGGCATAGACGTAGTCGATGTTGTATTTCTGCTTCAGATAGTTGCCGAAGTAGGTAAATCCTCCGGAAAGGATCGCGATCTTGAAGCCGACCTTTTTCAAGATACGCATCAGGCGGTCCACCCCTTCAGTAATCGGCAGGTTCTCGGCAATTTCCTGCATAACGGAAACATCCAGGCCCTTCAACAAAGCGCAACGCTGGCGGAAACTTTCGCAGAAGTCGATTTCTCCCCGCATAGCCGCTTCGGTAATGGCTTTCACCTGATCGCCGACACCGGCCCGGATAGCCAATTCGTCGATCACTTCCGTTTCGATCAGCGTCGAATCCATATCGAAGCAGATCAGGCGGCGCATGCGCCGGAACATGCTTTCTTCCTGAAAGGATATATCCATCTCCTGTTCGGCGGAAAGTTTCATGAAGTCGGCCTTCATCTGTTCCTTATCCCTGGGAGTTCCGCGCACGGAAAATTCCACGCTTGCTTTCGGCGTACGGGCATTTTCGTCTAACGGAATACGTCCCGTCAGGCGCTTGATGTCGTCGATGTTCATATCCTGGTCGGCAACGATGCGCGTAACGCCGGCGATTTGCCGTGCCGTCAGTTTCCGTCCCAGGATCGTTATGATATACCGGTTCTTGCCCTGCATGGAAACCCATTGGTTATAAGCCTCTTCGGTGATCGGATTGAAACGGATATTCACATCCAGTTCGTAGCTCTTGAAGAGCAACTCTTTCAGAATATCTCCTGAGTTTCCTTCGCTGCTCTGAAATAAGATGCCTAAAGATAGATTGTTATGGATGTCGGCTTGACCGATATCTAAAATAACAGCATTATTCTTGGCCAGTATCTCGGAAAGGGCAGCAGTCACTCCCGGACGATCCGCACCATTTATATTTATCAGTATTATTTCGTCTTTTTGTCCCATACTATTATAATTGTAAGGCGAAGAAACGAATAATTCTTTTAAGTAAAAAGTGTTTTCCAAAAATAATGCTTTTTCTTGAATTTCAAACTCGTGATGATTATGATCAGAGATATGGAATAATCGTTATATAAATACCTGTAATAATGGCCGAAGTGATTACACCGGAGATGTTTGCACCTAAGGCATCTCCCAAAATAAAAGATTCGGGATTTTCCTTGCTGACCAGCTTTTGTGCAACCTTAGCCGTGGTCGGTACACAACTCACGGCTGCGATTCCGATCACCGGGTTATAATTGCCTTTCTTAATGAAATACATGATATATCCGCCGATGATTCCACCGATTCCGGACAATAATAAAGCAGCAATACCTAAGACCAGGAGCTTCAGGATTTTCGGGTCGAGCAATAGTTTGGCATCGCAAAGGACTCCCAACAGCAGACCTAACATGAAAGTCGAACCATACAGAAGCGGGCCGCTGACGAAATCA
Source organism: Parabacteroides hominis (assembly GCF_014287585.1). Taxonomy (GTDB): domain Bacteria; phylum Bacteroidota; class Bacteroidia; order Bacteroidales; family Tannerellaceae; genus Parabacteroides; species Parabacteroides hominis. The sequence goes on from NZ_JACOOJ010000004.1 coordinate 184,632, forward strand.
TAAATATGCTTCATGCCGGATTCACGGATAGCAACTCCCAGGAACAGGGAGAAGAACAACGGGGAAGCAACCGGGAACAGAAAACACAGCACGGCACATAAGATTACGGAAAAAGCCAGCTTTACTTTGGCATCATAGGTTTTGGGAGCCTTTTTAGTTGTCATCTTGATTGCACGCAGGCGTTTCGGGATCAGGAGTTTTACCAGATACGGATAGCCTCCGTAGGTAAGTCCGAGATACAGATAGGCGACAACCGTGATCGGGACGAACAGATGCTTGGCCAGCATCAACGAAGTAAACAATACCATTGGTCCGTCGGCTCCGCCTACCATAGCAACGGAAGCGCTTTCTCCCAAATTCAAACCGATAGCGGAAGCGATCGGGAGAGTCAGGAATGTTCCGAGTTCGGCACACAGTGCCAGGAACAGGCTGGCAAACGGTTTTTGCAGCAGGAAACCGACGTCCAGCAGCGTACCGATTCCCATAAATACAAAACAGGCTATCAACCCGTTACTGAACGTCAGCGTATAGACCGGTTGCAGAAAGTCGATCTGCATGACGTTCATCAACTCGTCTGTATCGGAAAGCATCGGGTCCAGGAACAAGTTGCCCAATACACCGCCCGGCATAATCAGCGTACCGCAATTGATTGCGATCATACCCAGTCCCATCGGGATCATAACCATCGGTTCGAGCACACCTTTCCAGCCCAGATAGACCAGTAGCCCACCTAAAAGGATCAGAAATATACGGGCTGCGGCCAATAGCCAGCCACCGGCTACCATTGTTCCAAAGCCTTGGAACAGTCCTAAGAAATCTATATTTTCCATATTGTCAGTTACGTTTTTTATTCTTCCGGAGAAAGAGGTTTGTTTTTATTTGAGTTTCGTTTCTTCATGATCTGTTCTTTCTTTTTCAGATACATGAAGCGCGTGTCACGGGGGTAGTAATAGTCGATCAGGTCGAGTTGCGATGCCCCGTGGCTGACACCGTGATAGTATCCGCCGGGCTTCATATTGGCAAGATCGGGATTTTCACCTCTGGCGAAGTCTTCGCGTTCGTCATTGAGTTGCTCTATTCCTTCGGGAGGAACAAGACCTAACAGTTCGCTTATTTTGGCCCGAACTTTATTTATTCTGTTGAACTGCGCCAGTTCAGCAGCGTGCGAGTGATGATATTCCAGGGAGTCGGCCCAGAAAGCGATACCTTTGATGACACCGGCGACAAAAAAGCCAATGACAAAGGTAAGGCCCATCATCTCCAGGGTAGAAATGAATAGACTTAACATATTTCTTAACTAATTTATATGAATAACGATTCTGCTTCCGATGCGATACCGGAAGTAATTTAAAATCACTAAATCCCTGAAGAGTGCTAAATAATTATTTTTCGGAGTACGTAGACCCAATGGCCTGCACGTATGCGAAGAGAAGAGAATTTTATGGATTGTACGATTCGTAAAGTCTCGGAAGTCTTGTTGAGCAGGTTTTGTTCTTTTTGCAGAAACACTTCAAACTGCCTGGACACTATTTTCACCAGCCGCTCGTAGCTTTCCTGCAAGACCTGTGAACGGGGTGTCACGCAAAGTCCGGTACATTTGAACTGGGATATTTTTTCGTAATCGATCTGTTCCTGCTTGACACCGGAATCCGGTAGCCTGTCAAGGAGCGTCGCGACAGCGGAAGGTAAGGCGGAGATACTATTTTCTTCGGTTGCAATCTTTCCATCCAGCGCGAAAAGGCAGATCAGAGATAATATGAACAGCATCTTCTTTATCATGGCGCGAATATAGAAACAGTTCTCGGATATATAACTTCCGGGGTGGGATAAAAGTTGTAAAAAATTAGATAAAAACAAAAGAGTGCGTCCCGCAAATACAACGGTCGACGCACTCTCCTCATGTGTCTGTCCTGTTTTTATTTCCTTATCGCTTCTACTTCTTCAGCACGAACGGGGATCTTTTTACCTAACAGGCGGGCGCCGTTTTCGGTGATCAGATAGTCCTCTTCGTTGCGGATACCGCTGAAATCTTTGTATGTGAACAGCTTGTCGTAGTTGATAAATTCAGTGAACTTGTTCTGGCTTCTCCAGAGATCCATCAGTTCGGGGATGAAGTAAACGCCCGGTTCGATGGTCAGGACAAAGCCCGGTTCCAATTTACGTCCGAGGCGGAGAGACTTGCGTCCGAACTCCGTGCTCTTCGGCTGGCCGTCATATCCGACGTAGACTTCGCCTAAGTTTTCCATATCGTGAACATCCAGTCCCATCATGTGTCCCAAACCGCAAGGCATGAACATGGCATGAGCACCGGCTTTGACAGCTTCCATCGGATCACCTTTCACAAAGCCTAACTCTTTCAGACCTTCCATGATCACTTTGCAGGACAATTCATATACATCGACAAACGGGATGCCCGGACGCAAAGCTGCAACAGCCGCTTCGTGGGCCGCCACCTGGATATCGTAGATCTCGCGTTGGCGAGTCGTAAACTTGGCATCGGCAGGAATCGTAGACGACATATCGCCGGCATATCCCATCTCCGTTTCGGCGCCGGCATCGAGCAGAAGCATGTCGCCGCTCTTGATCCTGTTGCTATGATCATGATTGTGCAACGTCTGTCCGTTGATCGTCGCGATGATAGGGAAGGAGAGTTCGTAATTGTTTGCATAAGCCACTTCGGCAACGGCAGCGGCCACTTCACTTTCGCGGATGCCCGGACGAACGGTGCGCATGGCAGCCAGATGCATGTCGGCTGTCACGATACAGGCCTTTTCTATTTCCGCAATTTCTTCTTCGCTCTTATAGTTACGCTGGTTGACAACGCCCATTATAAAAGGTACGGAAGGTTTTTCGGCTCCCGGAACGACGCCTAACCATTGGAACAGTTTGATCTGGTGTTCGGCGCGATAAGTCGGCAGGTAATGAACCGGCTGGCCTTTCTGCTGTGCGCTCTTCAGATAGGTTTCGATTTCCTTGAAGGGACGTACTTCGGTGATACCGGCGGCTTCGCTCTTTTCCTTCAGCGTCGGCTGTGTACCCATCCAGACGATTGCGTCGATCGTCAGTTCGTCGCCGAAAATGATCTCGCGGTTGTTGTCTATGTCGATGATGGCGGACAGTCCGGCATAGGGAAGTCCGAAGAAATACAGAAAAGTGGAATCCTGGCGGAAGTGGTATGTGTTATCGGCATAGTTCATACCGGACTCATCGTTACCTAAAAATAACAACAGGCCGGAACCTATCGTCTGTTTTAATTTAGCCCTGCGGGCGATATAAGTTTCTTTTGCGAACATGATATTATAAATTTGATTTAATGCTACCAAAGATAAGCATAAATTGGAATCCTAACATATTCGGGAGGTATTATTTTTATATAGACAGAGTCAACAAGCAGGGTAATATAAAAGTTGCCGTTATCAGTAATAAATAAAAACCTGCTTATCGAGTACCTCAAAAACTACTCGATAAGCAGGCTCTTGTCTACTTAGTAAGCAGACCACCCCTCTACTTATCGAGTAGACAGGAGGCTGCTTAATAAGTCGATTTTTGTCTGCTTTATAACTGGACCAATGTCACAATAGGACGGTCTTGCATATCTTGAAAAACTGTAGCTTTTCCGGATTCCATGTCTACTTCGATTCTTAGAAGAATAGCCATGTCCGAATTTTTTATATGCCCCCACGGCTCTTAGATATTCGGATTTTAGTTTATCAAAATGTCACTGCCACCCCGTCTAAATCGGATTAGTAGTGCATCTATTTGGATTTAGTATAGCGGGTAATATTTTTTAACGTTTCATAATGCACTGCTTTGTTCTTATAAAGATGACAGAATGATAATCCGACCGGGAAAACTAACAGACCGGATGAACCGTCGAGCCGTTTATGTAGGTAAGGGCGGCTCCTATGGCGGTTCTGTATTCCGAATACTTGGGGATCAGGAAACGGACGCCGTACATTTCTTCCAGCTTGGGGAAGATTTCCTTGCACTGGGGCAACTGCGTCAGGTTGCCGATCAGGACGAAATCCCGTATCGGGCTGTTGAGAGCCGACAGGATGGCGGCCTGGCCGATCGACTGCAGGACCATGTGGATGATCCCCGAAGCAATATCTTCGGGAGAAGCGTTGCCGTCCGCTTTTCCGAAGTTGGAGGCGGTGGCGTCCAGCGGCAGGTCGGGCAGAGGCCGGTTGCAGATGTCCTGTATCTGGAGGTCGATATTCGTCAGAGTCCCTTTTCGGGCCATTTCTGCGATCAGATGGATGTCCTGCGTTTTCAGGAGCAGGCGGGAGAGTCCCAGCAAGGTTCCGCCACCGACGCCGATCCCGCCGATATGTTGGATCTGCTGCCCTTCCACCTTGACGAAAGAAGTTCCCGTTCCCATGCTTACAACGATCAGGTTCTCCAGCGAAGCGGCATATTTGGCTCCGAGGCCGTTGGCCAGAAATTCATCTGTCTTGGCTGTCGGCAGGCCATATAGCGGCTGGTCGATGAAGGCGCTTCCCACGCCCGTCAGCATCACCATCTCGATCTCCGGCAAGGTGATCCCGTTGTCATAGATATACTTGCCGAAAGCTCCGAAGAGCGAGGTGACCGGATCTGTCGCCTTGACGAACATCGGCGATTTGATGCTCTTGTTTTCCACTCCGACAATCTTGGTTGTGCTTCCACCGACGTCAATACCTATTACTACGCCCATATTTTCATGATTTAGTTGTAATTTTCTGTATCTTTTCGCTTGCAAAGTTATAACTATTTCTTACATTGTCCCGGCAAATATAACCTTTATATAATATGAAGATACGGCAGATAATGGCGCTTACCGGCGCAACAGTCGTGTGCGGAAGCGGCCGGGAAGACCACGAAGTGCAATGCGCTTTCGCCAGCGACCTGATGAGCGATGTCCTGACACTGGATTGTAACGGTGTGCTGCTCGTCACGGGCTTATGCAATATGCAGACGATCCGGACGGCGGAGATGGCGGATGTTTCCTGCATCCTGTTCGTGCGGGGAAAGAAAGCGACTCCCGAAATACTGCAACTGGCAGCGGAAAACGATATGATCCTGATGGAAACGGACCACTCTATGTACCACACGGTCGGCGAGCTCTATTGCAACGGACTTCCGCCTATCTATTAAGCAAAGGAGGTGAAGATATGCAATTCAGATTTGAACTGGAAGGAGGCAACTTCTCAAAAGCCGGCTATGCTTCGAGCCAGATAAAGAAGGTCTTGAAGCAACTGTCCGTCGATCCGCGCATCATCAAGCGGGTGGTCGTCGCCCTCTATGAAGCCGAGGTCAATGTTGTTGCCCATGCCTGGCGCGGGACGGTGCTGGCCGATATCGAAGCCGACAGGATCAGCCTTCTGTTGCAAGACGAAGGCCCCGGCATTCCCGATATCGGCCAGGCGATGCAGGAAGGATTCTCCACTGCTTCGGCTGCCGTCCGCGAGATGGGGTTCGGTGCAGGCATGGGGTTGCCCAATATGAAGAAGAATGTAGATGAATTAACGATCGAGAGCAAAGTAGGAGAGGGTACGGTTGTCCGTATGCTAACCTATTTCTCCGCAAACGACAGATAGGCATGGAAGAGACAAAGTTTTATCACGCATTGAAAATAGACAATGACCGCTGTGTCGGCTGTACCCATTGCATGACAAAGTGCCCGACCGGTGCGATCCGCATCCGCGAGGGGAAAGCCTCCATCCGCAAAGGCTGGTGTGTGGACTGCGGCGAATGCCTGAAAGCCTGCCCGACGGAAGCGATCTATGTGGAGCAGGACGACTTCCAGAAAATCTTCGACTATAAGGCGCGTGTCGTGCTGGTCCCGACGGTCTTTATCGGGCAGTTTTCCAAATATACGACAGAAGAGGAGATTTTCAGTGCGCTATACGAACTGGGATTCACGCATGTGTTCCAGGTCGAGTTTACGGCAGACATGATCCACCGCGAAATGCTGCGGCAGATGGAGCAGGCGGAGGAAAAGCCTGTCATCAGTTCGTTCTGTCCGGCTATCGTCCGGCTGATACAGGTGCGCTTTCCGGCCCTGGTCGATAATATCCTGTTGGTGAAACCGCCGGTCAATGCCACTGCAACTTACTATCATAAAGTGCTGGAAGAAGACGGTTTCTCGTCCGAAGAGATCGGCATCTTTTATGTGACCCCCTGTGCAGCCAAGATCGCCTCCCTGAAAGGCGCGGAAGGCTATTCGTCCACGATCAAGGGCGTGATCAATATGGATACGCTATATAATAAGGTATATCATATTCTGAAAAACCGTCCGAAAGACTTTGTGCCCGAATGTGTCCTTCCGCCGTCCCTGACCAAGAAGGAGATGCGTTGGAGCCAGACGGGAGGCGAAGCCAAGCATTTCTCCGGCCGCTGTCTGGCGATCGACGAGATACACAATGTTATCGAGTTCTTGGAACGGATGGAATCGACAACCGAGGTCCGCAATGTGGATTTCCTCGAACTGCGTGCCTGCGACCGGAGCTGTGCGGGCGGCGTGCTGGCTGTCGCCAACCGTTTCCTTACTGCCGAGCGGGTAATGAAGCGTTCGATGAAGCGTGACAAGGCCCCGCTGATCTATTCCGACCGCTTGGAAGCGTTGTCCTATCTGAAACAGCACATCACTATTCGTCCGCTTCAGCCCAATCCGAAGCTGCGGTACGAAGGGAATATCGAAGAAGTCCTGAAAAAGATGGAGCAGGTGCGCAAGCTGATGTGTTATCTGCCCGGCATCGACTGCGGGGCCTGCGGTTCGCCCAACTGCCAGGCGTTGGCGGAAGATATCGTCCGCCATGAGGCGCAGTTCAGCGATTGTGTCTTTATGCAGCGTAATATGGAGAAGCACGGGAAGCTGGACAAGGAACACGCTTTCCGCCTGATTGAAAAGACTTGGGGGAAAGACCGGTTGAACAAAGATTGTTATAAGAAAGGAGCTAAATATGAAGGTCAGTGATTTAGTGAGAGAATTGAACTTAACCGTTTTTTGCGGGGAAGCAGGGTTGGACGCGGAGATTTCCGGCGGTTATACCAGCGACCTGTTGAGTGACGTAATGGGACATATCGATGAAGGAATGTTGTGGATCACGATGCAGACGCACCAGAACATCGTGGCCGTCGCCACCCTGAAAGATGCGGCTGCCGTCCTGATCGTGAACGGGGCTTCGCCGGACGAGGAGACGCTCGATAAAGGAAAAGAGGAAAACGTGCCTTTGCTCGGAACGCCGCTTTCCGCATTCGAAGTAACAGGAAAAATCTACCGCCTTTTGCAACAGGCATGAAAGAGTTCCGGGTAGACTTGCACCTGCACACTTGCCTTTCGCCTTGCGGAAGCCTGGAGATGAGTCCGCAGCGGATTGTGGAAACGGCCCTCGAACGGGGACTGGATGCCATAGCTGTCACGGATCATAACAGCACGTTGCAATGTCCCGAAATCCAGGCATTGGGAAAGGAGCGGGGACTGACGGTCTTTGCCGGCGCGGAGGTGACGACACGCGAAGAGGCGCACTGTGTTGCGCTTTTTGCAGATGACGAGGCACGCGCTGCTTTCCAGGCCTATCTATATGACCATCTGCCGCCTGTCCCGAACGATCCCGAACGTTTTGGCGACCAGGTTTGGGTGAACGGCCGGAACGAGATTGTGGGAGAAGCTCCCTATTTGCTTATTTCCGCCCTTGACCAGAGTGTGGAACAGATTGCCGCAGTGGTGCATCGCCTGGGCGGGTTGTTCATTGCAGCCCATGTCGAACGCCCTTCGTTCAGCCTGATCAGCCAGTTGGGATTCATCGATCCTTCCTTGCCTTTGGATGCAATCGAGTTCAACGATGCTGTCCGCTATGAAAAGTTAGTGGCGGCACATGCTTATTTGAAACAGTATACGGTTTACCGCGCTTCCGATGCACATTATCCCGAACAGATCGGCACAAAATACTCCCTGTTGAAAGCTGATGCGCTCGATTTCCAGCATTTGGCGATGGCTTTCCGGAAGGAAAACAGTCATACGATTGTAACAGCATGAATAATCTATCTTTCCATATCACTGATATCACGGCAAACAGCATCCGGGCAAATGCTTCGGAGATAGGTTTGCATATAGAAGAACAAGATGCGCAAATCATTATCCGCATTACGGACGACGGTTCAGGAATGGACGAGGAAACCGTTGCCCGCATCACAAATCCGTTCTACACCACCCGCACGACCCGCAAAGTGGGGCTCGGTATTCCCTTCCTGATCCAGAATGCGGAGCAGACAGGCGGGGCTGTGTCCATTACATCCAAGCCGGGAAAGGGAACGGAGGTGGCAGCCTCTTTCCATTCCGACCATATCGACTGTCCGCCCTGGGGGGATCTTCCGGGAACGGTCGCCATGCTGATCACCGGCAATCCGGATATTAATGTTCGCTTTGAATATCAGGCAGGAAAAACTACATTCTCTATCAGTACGAATGAGATAAAAGAGATTTTGGACGGCATCCCGCTTAGCCATCCGAAAGTGATGCTGTTGGTAAAAGAGATGATCAGGGAGAATATCAGGCCCTAACCTTTTTGACCTGTTTTTGTCAGATAGTAGTTGTAACGTTCCATCACTTCGCGCACATAGTTGAAGGTTTCCGAACCACGCAGGTAACCGTGTTTGCAGACCGGATCGTTGTAGTATTCCGGATCGTTTTTCAACCGGATATATTCGGCCACATTATCGTCCCAAACGTACGGGTTCTTGCCATATTTCTCTGCCAGCCGTTGCGCATCGTAAATATGCCCGATCCCTGCATTGTAGGCCGCCAGCGTGAACTTGATCTTTTCGACCGGGTCGGTTATTTTACCGAATCCCTGGCGGAAACGGCGCAGGCAATCCACACCTGTACGGATGCCCGTATCGGGGTCTTTCAGTTCGTGAGGCGTCACGCCCAAAGCCTTAGCTGTATTCGGCATGATCCCCATCAGCCCTTCTGCGCCGGCCCATGAGACGACGTTCGGATTGAAGCGGGACTCCTGGTAGCCGATCGAGGCGAGCAGCTGCCAGTCCCATCCGATATTTTTGGCATGTTTGCGGAAGAGTTCGTCGTAAGGCGATACATGCCCATTTTTGACTTCCGGCAGTTCGGCTGTGACGGGCTGTTTGCTCAGTTCGAAATAACGTTTCGTCAAAGCCTTGTAGACATGTGTTCCCGCCTTGTCGGACGCCCAAGCGTCGATGGCCTCGGCCAGTTTGGGGCTGCTTTTGCGTACGACCCAGGAAGAGCGTTGCAGGAAACTGACCTTCAGCGAAACGTTCAGGTTCCAGAAATAAGTTTTGTTCAGGCGGGCTATATTCTCGTCGCTTATGGTGTAAGGGATTTCCCCCTGCGAGACCATGCCGATCAGATCCTCTGTCGTCACCGTATCGGCATCCACTTCATGAATCCGGATACCGCCGCCCAGTTCGACATCGAGGTTTTTCAGCCGTTCGAAGTATTTGGTTCCTGGTTTTACATAGACATCTTTTCCGAGCAGTTCCGTCACGTCGGTGATGACCTTGTCGCCCTTGTTGGCTTGCTGGATCAACACCTGGCAGTCTTGTTCTTCCCGTCCGCAATAGATCAGCTTCTCTTTCATGCGGTTGCTGATCTGGATCGGGTAGGCGACTACATCCGCCTCGCCTGCTTCCAGCATCTCGATCAACTTCGTAGGGCTTTCTGCTGCCTTGATGTTCAGTTTCAATCCTTCCGAGCGGGCGAAATCCTTGATCAGTTCGTATTCGTAACCCATCGGTTGCATCTTATACTGGAAATAAGATGTCGAGCTGTAAAGCGTGACGGCAGTTATTTCGCCTTGCGCCTTCAGTTGCGGCAGGTCCATTGTCACATCGTCATCCTCCTGTCCTTGTTCCTGCCTCGCACGATTGCAGCCGGATAACAACAGCGTAACAAAAAACAAAAGGATGACCTTCTTCATTTCTTAATTATTAATTCTTGTTTTTTAATTTCTCCAAGAGAACGACATTCTCCACGTGATGCGTATGCGGGAACATATCTACCGGCTGCACCTTCTTGACGGCATATTTCACGGAGAGCAAGCTCAGGTCGCGTGCCTGTGTCGCCGGGTTACAGCTTACATAAACGATACGTTCCGGCTCTGCAAAGAGGATCGTGTCGATCACATCGTCATGCATACCGGCACGGGGCGGGTCTGTGATAATAACATCCGGACGGCCATGTTGGTTGATGAAATCCTGTGTCAGGATATCCTTCATGTCACCAGCGTAGAACAGTGTATTCTCGATCTTGTTCAGTGCGGAGTTGACTTTGGCATCCTCGATTGCTTCGGGCACATATTCGATGCCGATCACTTTCTTTGCCTGGCGTGAGACGAAATTGGCAATCGTGCCGGTTCCGGTGTACAAGTCGTAAACCATTTCGTTTCCGGTTAGTCCGGCAAACTCACGGGCAACCTTGTACAGTTCGTAAGCCTGTTCACTGTTGGTCTGGTAGAATGATTTCGGACCGACTTTGAACTGAAGTCCTTCCATCTCTTCGATGATATGATCTTTTCCGCGGAACACAAGAACGTCCTGGTCGGTAATCGTATCGTTGCATTTTCCATTAATGACATACATCAGTGAAGTGATCTCCGGGAACTGTTCGGCGACATGGGAGAGAAGTGCTTCCCGGTGTTCCACATCTTCATAGAAGAACACTAACACCACCATCAGATCGCCTGTTGAAGCCGTACGGATCATCAATGTGCGCACAAATCCTTCCTGATTGCGGAGGTCGAAGAACGGATAACCTTCGTGTGTCAGACAATATTCTTTGACCGCCAGGCGGATACGGTTTGATATATCGTTCTGCAACCAGCATTTGTGAATGTCGAGCACCTTGTCAAACATCCCCGGAATATGGAAACCGACCGCATTCATGCAATCGAACTTAGCTCCGGTTTTCACCTCTTCTTCAGTCAGCCATTTCTTGTTGGAGAACGTAAATTCGAGCTTATTGCGATAGAAGGTCGTGTGTTTAGACCCTTTGATCGGAAGAATTTCTTCCATCTCGATTTTGCCGATGCGCGTCAGGTTGTCTATTACTTGTTTGTGTTTATAACGAATCTGCTCCTCGTAGGGAAGATGCTGCCATTTACAGCCGCCACACACGCCGAAATGTTTGCAGAACGGCACTGCACGCTGGGGCGAGTATTCATGAAAATGTACTGCTTTTCCCTCCGCATAACTATGTTTTTTACGTGTCAACTGTATGTCGATGACATCTCCGGGGGCGACAAAAGGTACGAATACCACCATGTCGTTCACTCGTGCGATAGCCTTTCCTTCTGCGGCTACATCTGTTATCGTTACCTTTTCCAATAAAGGCAACTGCTTCTTATTTCTTGCCAAGATGATTAATTTTTTAATTTTGCGCAAAGATAGAGATAAAATACATCGTAAAATACTTTGCGCAAAAGATTTTGACTATCCGTGTAACTGCCCTGTCTTTTCCCGGCTCTCGAAAATAACTGTCATATGTTCCAATGCCCAACCGACAAGGCTTTCTATATGTGGCATCAGCGTTTTGCCGGTTTCCGTAAGCTGGTACTCGACTCTGGGCGGGACTTCAGCGTAGACCGCTCTCGAAACAAGCCCGTCGGTTTCCAGTGTCCGGAGCGTGACAGTCAGCATACGCTGGGAAATGTCGGATATTGTTTTTTGGATGTCGCTGAAACGCATCGTGCCGTTTGCGTTCAGTGTGATCATAACAAGCATCGACCACTTGTCGCCGAGCCTGCACAAGATGTCCCGGATAGGACAATTCCCTGTCGGATAAAAATTTTTCATTTTTTTTGTTTTAGTAGCGCCTTGTGTCTCAACAATAGTTACATTTATGTAAGTAGCTTATTCATAGGTGCGTTCTTGTTTTACCGAATCAGACTACTTATCTTTGCTGTACAAAGGTAATAAACTTACTAAAAAGAACTATTGTATCACTAAAATTATTATTATCATGGCAAAGAAAGTAGCCGTTTTGGCAGTGAATCCGGTAAACGGATGTGGATTGTTTCAGTATCTGGAAGCATTTTTTGAAAATGGTATTTCTTATAAAGTGTTTGCTGTCAGCAATTCGAAGGAGATTCGTACAAACTCCGGTATCGCTTTGATCGTAGACGATGTCGTCGCAAACTTGAAAGGACATGAAGATGACTTTGATGCGATGGTATTCGCATGTGGAGATGCTATACCGCAGTTTGCTCAACATGCAGGAGAACCGTACAACCAGGATCTGATGGCTGTCATTTCAGCGTTCGGACAAAAGGGGAAAATCATGATCGGGCATTGTGCCGGAGCAATGCTGTTTGATATGGCAGGTGTTATCGATGGAAAGACGGTTGCCGTCCATCCGCTTGCAAAGCCGGCTATACAAAAGGGAAAGGCAACAGACAACAAATCTGAGGTCGATGGAAATATTTACACAGCTCAAGATGAAAATAGCATCTGGACGATGATGTCCCAGGTACTCGATGCCTTGAAATAAAAATCAGATTGTCTATTTATAAGAAGAGCGGTACTTCCGAAAGATTTATAAACTTTAGGTCCGTACCGCTCTTTTTTTATATTTATTCGGTATCGCTTTTCTTTTTCCTTCTCGAAGGCAGGTTCGGTATATTTTCCCGGACGAAGCGCTTGAAACCGCTTAAAGAAACCTTATAATAATCGGCTAATTCGGCATATGTCGCATTTTCTTCCTTCAATTCTCTTTCGATCTGGCTTTTCTGGGAAAGGAGAAATTCGGTTTTGGGGCTTCCCAAAGGTCGTCCTAATTTCGTTCCTTTATTTTTGCTGGCCGTCAGTGCTTCTTTCGTACGGGCAGAAATAAGTTTACTTTCTATTTCGGAAACAAGTCCGAATGTGAATGCCAGCGTCTTGCTATCCACGTTGTCTTCGAATGAATAGCCTTCCTTGATACAGTAAAGCGTCACTTTCTTTTCAATGCACAACAAAATCAAATGCATTATCTCCATCAGCTTCCGGCTGAGTCGGGTGACGTCGGCAACGATAAGAATATCGCCTTCTTGCAAATTCTTTATCACGTCTTCGAGTCGGTTTTTCCCTTTGGAAGAGTTTTTAGCATCTTTCAGCCACTTATCAATCTCAATTTTTTTTGCTTTTGCAAATTGTTCGATTGCATTTTTCTGGCTCTCTGTTTGTTGTTTATTTGAATATGTACGGATATAAGCAATTGTCATATTTCTTAATTATTTAAATTTTGTTTCATTATTTGATATATAACAGATTGGTTTGCAATATGTTCATTCTAAAAATTAATAAGAGGGAGGATGCATATTGTTATAATGATCTCCTAAACTGATGCGAATGTACGCAAATAAAAAAAACAATGAAATATTTGGTAGTTAAAAATAAATACCTACCTTTGCACCGCAATCAAAAATAAAGAGATTGCGAAAACGGGGTGTAGCGCAGTCCGGTTAGCGCACCTGCTTTGGGAGCAGGGGGTCCCAGGTTCGAATCCTGGTACCCCGACAGAGAATAAGAGGCTGTATTTAAGCTAATTAAAGAGATGACGAGTCGGTACATAATTGTATTGGCTCGTTTTTTTTATGCCAAAACGGCTTATTTCTCTTTAATAAGCGTCGATAAGGCAGGGTATTTCTTTTAAATATCTTTTAAACGATTCTGTACAATATGTTTTTGGTTTCAAACATTAAAAACATGAAGTACTATGGCAACTTTTAAAGCGGTCGTTATGGCCGGTAATTCGCACATAAAATCAGACGGAACAAAAAATATCAAGATCCGTATATATCATAACAAGGCATCACAGTATATCTCTACTCCTTATTATATTCAGGAGGACTATTTGGGTAAAGATGGTGTGATCACTTCCGGCTACCGGGATGCGGATCTACTCAACTACGAGCTCGGTAACTTGATTCAAAAATATCGTAGTGTCTGTATTAAGCTTGGCATCGAGCGAGTATCACGCATGAGCTGTATAGAGGTTAAGGAGCAGATAACAGCGGCTATGGAACCGGAGTATGAGTTCATAGACTTTATAGCCTTCTGTAATGGTATTATAGAAAAAACGGATAAAGAAGCTACTCGGGAATGGTATCAAACAGCCTTGAACTCTTTATGCTGGTTTTATAACCGGAAAAAGATTGATGTTCGGGATGTCACGGCTCAACGGTTGAACGAATTTAAGCAGCAGCTATCTATCTCTGGCCAGGGAGGGAAGCCACTTTCTCCAGGTGGTATCAGTAACTATCTCCGCGCGATCCGATCACTACTGAATAAAGCTAAGGCATATTATAATAATGAGGACTATGATATCATACGGATACCGAACGACCCATTTTCAAAGGTGAAAGTACCCAAGTATCGCCGGGAGCGCAAAACGATCTCCGCTGAAGATATTATCCGGATTAGGGACGGACACTTCTCAACTGGACGGGCTAACATGGCACGTGATGTCTTTATGATCATGTTCTATATGATGGGGATCAATGTAAAAGACCTGTACCAGATGCGAGGAACGAAAAGAGGCCGGTTGGAATATGAACGGAGTAAAACAGAAACAGAAGATAATGTATACCGGTTCCCGCTATCAATAAGGATAGAGCCGGAACTGGAGCCTTTAATAAAACAATATAGCGATATTGGGTTCCTGTCATATTTTCGCCGGAAATACTGTAATCATAAGAGTTTTATGAAAGCAGTCAATAAGGGATTAAAGAAGATAGCCGATGAATTGAACTTGCACTGCGAATTGACAACAAACTGGATTAGGCACAGCTGGGCGAGTGTTGCGAGGAATAAAGCCGGTGTTCCAAAAGCTGATGTGGACTTCTGTCTTGGCCATGTGAACAATGATTATAAGATGGCTGATATTTATATAGAGATCGATTACTCTATATTTGACAAGTCAAACCGGACGGTTTTGGACTACCTTAAAAAAATATCTCAAAAAAAACAGGCTAAATGTTTGCAGGTATAAAAAAGCTCCCTATATTTGCAGCAGAGAATTCGAGTTGGATTTTAGACGAAAGTTTGAGATCCAACTTTTTGTGTTTATACACATTGTCTTAAGCTTTCCTGTAAACATCCGATAAATAACCATTTACCTGGTGCCTTCCATAAAATCAGGCACAATGACAATATCTGTTTCAAAAAACATGTTGCTTGCGAAATTGCAGCAACTTTCTCGAA
>NZ_JACOOJ010000005.1 GCF_014287585.1 Parabacteroides hominis
AGTCTTAGCAGAACTCGGTAAATTTGTGATCTCAAATTTGCCATCCATGTCTGTAACTGTACCAATAGAAGTACCTTCCACTAAAATAGTAGCACCAATAATAGGCTCTCCATCGTCCGCAGACTTAACAACTCCAGTCACTTTCGAAATCTGAGCCGTCAAAAGACCTATGCTTATCAGCAAGTAGGTCAACAACAACACTATCTTCCTTTCCATAAACACTTTTTTATTTAGTTACACATTCAAAACGGTCGCAATTTAAACAAAAATATTTAAAACGCAATTTATATTGATGAAAAATGCAGGTTGAGATATAAAAAAATATTTGATATGCTATTTTTGTGAATAATTTTACGTGTATTGGAAAATGTGACTATATGATGTTTTCGAAAGCATACAACAGATAAACATTAAAATATATTACTGTAAAAGCAACAAATAATAAGTTTCTTGTTATTTGATCAGTGTTTAAAAGATTAAATTTGAAAGTTAATTATATTAAGTGTTTCGCAAACATAAAATCAATATAATACTGTAAAAATAGTGACGTAGTTCTGCTAAGACTATGGTTAAAACCATCACCTTGCAACACCCATAAACACCTCATAAACATGCGATTAAACAACATTTACCCTCACAACTTCATACAACTATCGATCAAAATATAACCGACCGTCATTTAAAGCGCCGAACCTTGATATTGCCAATCGGTTGAAACAATATCCGTAACAGTCCACACCGAACCGTATGCCCGTATCGTTTCCGTCAGGCTGGCAACCGGTTCGATATGAATTGCTTTCTTCCGTCTCATCCTTTCAAGGCTCCTACACCGCAGCCGTTGCCTACCAGCAAGACATCATCCCCGGAATAGAGAGAAGAAATCCGGTCACACAAAACATGATTAATGGCTTTGTGGTTTTCTGATTAAAATTCATGGTACTATTAATTATATTTTTATTGGTCTAATCAAAGGCGAAAATACAAAAGATATTCGAAAGGATATGCTCAAAAAAACCTAAAGTGTGCAGATTCCAGAAGAAAGTTCTTTGATATAAAGAATGTTTGATTACTTTTGCAGGTCAGTATTCAGAAGGTTAATTCGAACAAATATCCAATATAGAAATCTAATATTCCTATAATATGAGTTTAAAAATTATTGTATTGGCGAAACAGGTTCCAGACACACGCAATGTGGGAAAGGATGCGATGAAAGAGGACGGAACTATCAACCGTGCCGCTCTTCCCGCAATCTTCAACCCGGAAGACCTGAACGCATTAGAACAAGCCCTCCGCTTGAAAGATGCCTATCCGGGGACTACGGTAACCCTGTTGACAATGGGCCCGGGGCGTGCTGCAGAAATTATTCGTGAAGGTTTATACCGGGGAGCAGACGATGGTTATCTGCTGACCGACCGTGCATTTGCCGGCGCCGACACTTTGGCAACGTCTTATGCGCTTGCCACAGCGATCAAAAAAATAGGTGACTACGATATCATCATCGGAGGACGCCAGGCTATCGACGGCGATACAGCACAAGTAGGTCCCCAAGTTGCTGAAAAGTTAGGATTGACACAAGTCACATACGCCGAAGAAATCCTGAACGTAGACGAAAAGAATCGCAGTATCACAGTGAAACGGCATATCGACGGCGGTGTCGAAACAGTGGAAGGCCCGCTGCCTATCGTGATTACGGTTAATGGTTCGGCTGCCCCCTGCCGTCCGCGTAACGCTAAACTGGTGATGAAATACAAACGGGCATTGGGTGCACAGGAAAAAGCCCCCGCTCCCGCCTGCCACCCGGAAGGCGTATCGGCGCTGTCATACCCCGAACTGTATGAAAAACGTCCTTACCTAAATATTCAAGAATGGAGTGTTGCCGATGTGAACGGGGATCTCGCACAATGCGGTTTGTCCGGTTCGCCGACAAAGGTTAAAGCCATTCAGAACATCGTGTTCCAGGCAAAGGAAAGCAAGACGCTGACCGGCTCTGACAAGGATGTGGAAGATTTGATTGTTGAACTGTTAGCTAACCACACTATCGGATAAGATTATGAATAACGTATTTGTATATTGTGAGCTTGAAGGTACGACGGTTGCCGATGTAAGCCTCGAACTGCTGACCAAAGGTCGCAAGTTAGCAAATCAGTTGAACTGCCAACTCGAAGCCATCGTGGCCGGTTCCGGACTGGAAGGAATTGAAAAGCAAGTGATGCCTTATGGTGTGGACAAGGTGCATATTTTTGATGCTCCGGGTCTGTTCCCGTACACTTCGCTTCCTCATTCTTCTGTTTTGATCAACCTGTTCAAAGAAGAAAAACCGCAGATCTGCCTGATGGGAGCAACGGTTATCGGCCGTGACTTAGGCCCCCGTGTTTCTTCAGCACTGACAAGCGGTCTGACTGCCGACTGCACATCTCTCGAAATCGGTTCACACGAAGACAAGAGAGCAGGTAAGACATACGAGAACCTGTTATACCAGATCCGTCCGGCTTTCGGTGGCAACATTGTGGCGACGATCATCAATCCGGAACACCGTCCTCAGATGGCGACCGTACGCGAAGGTGTGATGAAAAAAGAAATCCTGGACGCTGATTATAAAGGCGAAGTGGTAAAACACGACGTTGCCAAATATGTTCCGGAAACGGATTATGTCGTAAAAGTCATCGACCGCCACGTAGAAAAGGCTAAACATAACCTGAAAGGTGCTCCTATCGTAGTAGCCGGCGGTTACGGAATGGGCTCCAAGGAAGGATTCGACAAGTTGTTCGAACTGGCCAAAGAACTTCATGCTGAAGTAGGCGCCAGCCGTGCAGCCGTTGATGCCGGTTTCTGCGACCATGACCGCCAGATCGGCCAGACGGGTGTGACGGTCCGTCCGAAATTGTATATCGCTTGCGGTATCTCCGGACAGATCCAGCACATTGCAGGTATGCAGGATGCAGGTATCATCATCTCTATCAACAACGACGAGAACGCTCCGATCAACACGATTGCCGACTACGTGATCAACGGCACCGTTGAGGAAGTGATCCCGAAGATGATTAAGTATTACAAACAGAACAGCAAGTAAAGAGATGGCAAATTATTATACAGACATTCCGGAACTCAAGTATCACTTGAACAATCCGATGATGGAACGTATTTGCGAACTGAAAGAACGCAATTACAGAGATAAAGAAGAGTTCGACTATGCACCGCAGGATTATGCCGATGCAATGGACTCGTTCGACAAAGTGCTTGAAATCACAGGTGAAATCACGGGCGAGATCATTGCCCCCAATGCCGAAGGTGTCGACGAAGAAGGCCCTCACTGCGCAAACGGACGTGTGGAATACGCTTCCGGGACGAAGCAGAACCTGGATGCAATGGTGAAAGCCGGCCTGAACGGTATGACGATGCCGCGCCGTTTCGGTGGCTTGAACTTCCCGATCACGCCGTACACCATGTGTGCCGAAATCGTTGCTGCTGCCGATGCAGGATTCGGAAACATCTGGTCGTTGCAGGATTGCATCGAAACATTATATGAATTCGGAAACGAAGACCAGCACAGCCGCTTCATTCCGCGTATCTGCGCCGGAGAGACGATGTCTATGGACCTGACGGAGCCGGATGCCGGTTCCGACTTGCAGTCCGTGATGCTGAAAGCAACTTTCGACGAAAAAGAAAATTGCTGGCTGCTGAACGGAGTGAAACGTTTCATCACAAACGGGGATGCTGACCTTCATCTGGTTCTGGCCCGTTCGGAAGAAGGGACGAAAGACGGACGCGGCTTGTCTATGTTCATCTATGACAAGCGTCAGGGTGGCGTGGATGTCCGCCGTATTGAAAACAAGTTGGGTATTCACGGTTCACCTACTTGCGAGTTGGTTTACAAGAATGCAAAAGCCGAACTTTGCGGAGACCGCAAATTAGGTTTGATCAAATATGTGATGGCGTTGATGAACGGTGCTCGCCTGGGTATCGCCGCCCAGTCTGTCGGTCTGAGCCAGGCCGCCTATAACGAGGGGTTGGCGTATGCGAAGGAACGTAAACAATTCGGCAAAGCTATTATCGAATTCCCTGCTGTTTATGACATGCTGTCTATCATGAAAGCTAAGCTGGATGCCGGTCGCGCATTACTGTACCAGACTTCCCGCTATGTTGATATCTACAAAGCGCTGGAAGATATCGCACGCGAACGCAAACTGACTCTGGAAGAACGTCAGGAGCAGAAAAAATATGCCAAATTAGCCGACTCTTTCACTCCGCTGGCAAAAGGCATGAACTCCGAATATGCCAACCAGAATGCATACGACTGTATCCAGATTCATGGTGGTTCAGGTTTCATGCTGGAATATGCTTGTCAACGTATCTACCGGGACGCCCGCATCACCTCCATCTATGAGGGAACGACGCAGTTGCAGACAGTTGCAGCGATCCGTTACGTGACAAACGGTTCTTATCTGGCTACCATCCGCGAATTCGAAACAATCCCGTGTTCTCCGGAAATGGAACCGCTGAAAGCCCGTTTGGTTGAAATGGCTAATAAGTTCGAAGCCTGCATGAACAAGGTGAAGGAAGCGCAGAACCAGGAATTGCTGGACTTCGTTGCCCGCCGACTGATGGAAATGGCTGCCGACTGCATCATGGCCCATCTGCTGATTCAGGATGCAACAAAAGCTCCCGGATTGTTCGCCAAATCGGCTGTTGTATATCTGAACTATGCCGAAGCGGAAGTTGAAAAACACTGCAGTTTCATCAACAGTTTCAATGCTGACGAATTAACAAGCTACAGACAATAACATCAGTTAAAAGTTGAAAAGTGAAAGTTGAAAGTGGCTACGCATCACTATTTACACTTTCAACTTTCAACTCTCAACTCTCAACTGATTGAAGGCGATGCCATAAGATCCATTGCATAATGCCACGTAAAGATAAGTAGGCCAGGAATGCCATCCATAACGCATGATTCCCCATAATCCCGAAAAAGAGGTAATAGACCAGAAAGAAAGTGCCGGAGGCGACCAGCATCGAATAGAGCATCAGGCGAGTGGCCGTCGCACCGATCAGGATGCCATCCCAAAGAAAAGCAGCAAAGCCGGCAAACGGGACGGCCAGCACCCAATAGAAATAGGTTCCGGCCTCTTGTATGACAGCAGAATCATTTGTCAGTAGGGACAAAAAACCTTTCCCCCCTACTCCATAAAGCAGGGTAAACGAAAGAGACAGGCCGATCCCCCAGCTAAACAACAAACGGATCATCCGGCTAAGGGCACTTTTGTTCCGGGCGCCGATATAACGTCCCGCCAAAGCCTCGCCTGCATAAGCAAAACCGTCCATGATATAGGAGAAAAGCGTAAACAACTGCATCAGCAATGTATTAACGGCCAAAACGATATCGCCCTGTCTCGCACCTGTAGAAGTAAAAAATGTAGTAACCGCGACTAAGCAAAGCGTACGAAAGAAAATATCGCCATTCACCTGGAAGAAACGACGCATGGCGACCTTATCCATGACCTCATGCCAGCAAAAACGAACTTTCAGCCGTTTCCGATAGAATGCGAACCACAAGAATACAGCCATCCCGAAGCCCCCATATTGGGCGATCAGCGTTCCCGTCGCAACCCCTTGCACCTTCATACCGAACACAAAAACGAAGATCAGACTTGCCACAATATTCACGATATTCTGGGTGATCGCAATAAACATCGGGAAACGGGAATTCTGCATTCCTATAAACCAACCGGAGAATCCATACAGTCCCAGCACAGCCGGTGCGCCCCAAACACAAATATTGAAATATAAGGTAGCCAAGCGTTCCACCTCATCCGTCGTATCCAACAAGGAGAAAGCTATTTCCCGTATCGGATACTGGAGCAGAAGCAAAGCCAAAGAAATCAGAATTCCGACACCGACCGACCGGAACAAAACCCTCGTTACCTCCCGTAGATCCCGTCTCCCCAAAGCCTGCGAAGTCATTCCGCTCGTTCCCATCCGCAGAAAGCCGAACAGCCAGTAAATAATATTGAACAACATCCCTCCTACCGCAATCGCCCCGATATAGGAAGCGGCTCCCAAATGCCCGACAATCGCCACATCGACCAACCCCAATAAAGGGACCGTTATATTGGAAACAATAGAAGGAATTGCTAACTGAAGTATCTTTTTGTTCATGGATTACCTATATATTATATATGCACTTAGGAAAATGGATTTGAAAAGGTCAGGATAAATGTCACCGAATAGCCCGGAACCGCCCGTTCCGCCAACCGGAGGTCTCCTCCTTGCCGCATCATCAACTGCCGCGAAAGCGACAGGCCGATACCCGAACCGCTCCGCTTGGTCGTAAAGAAGGGGATGAACATTTCACGTGCCACCTCGACCGGGATACGTGCCCCGTTGTTACTGACCCATAATTCCTCTTTCCAACGCACATCGATACGGGTTGCCCCGGCTTCGCAAGCATTCTTAATCAAGTTTATCAACACCTGACGCAACATATTCTCATCCGCCGAGAGCGTGACAGACGAATGAATAGCAATCTGCCACTCTAAGCCAGGATAGAACACCCGTATCCGCTCTAAAAAAGCCTGTAACGGAATCTCCACCAAGACCGATTCCTGCAATTCCGAGAGTTTCCGGTAGCTGTCGACAAAGAGGGACAACCCCCAGCATGTATCGTGGATGGTACGGATTCCCTCCTCGTATGCCGTCCCCGCAATGTTCGGATGTTCCAAATAGGCCTGACAAATACTGGTGATGGGGGTAGTGGCGTTCATGATTTCATGTGTAAGTACACGGGTCAGCTTTTGCCAGGACTCCACCTCGTTGCGGGCAAGCAACATGCCAATCTCCCGTCCCGTCTCATTGAAGGCCTCTTGCAATGCCCGTTCACCAAAGAACAGCCCCTTTACCGGCAACCGGAACGTGAACTCTTGGTTACGGATTGCCTCACGCATCAAATGCGCACGTTCTTTCAATAACATCTGGTGATGGTAGAACCAGCCGGCAATACCAATCACAACAATCAGAGTAATAAGCAACAAAGTCATGGTTTTCTCATTTTAGCGTAAAGCGTCTGGCGGGTAATGCCCAACAGTTCGGCCGCACGGCTGATATTGCCGTGGCAACGTTCCACCACCTTATGAACATGTTCCGTCTCGACCTGCTCCAAGGGAATGATTTCCCGGTTATTGTCAATCGCATCTTTCAAGACACGCACCAACTCATGATTGTCCCACGGCTTGGTGACAAAGTCTGCCGCCCCCATCTTCAAGCCACGCACCGCCAACTTCACATCGGCGTATGCCGTCACCAATACCACCGGAATAGCCGGATGTTTCTTATGAATCGCCTGCAACCAAAGCAAACCGTCCATGCCGGAGTTTACCCCCTGCACGAAATTCATGTCGAGCAAGATCACATCCACCACCTCCTGCGCCAATAATGTCAAAAGCGTATCGGGAACGGAGAGTGTCAATATTCTCTCAAAAGTTCCACTCAAACAAATCTTGACTGCCGTCAGGATGGCGGGATTGTCATCCACAACCAATATCGTACCGTAATTCATCCTCTCTGATTCTTTTTCGTTAAGCGAGCGTAAAGGTACGGAAAAAGGCTGTATGATTTTCATACAAGGAGGTGTATGAAAATCATACAATCTGCTCCGGCCGTGCTTTCCATCCATTGTCGAATGCCGGCAACCCTATACATTTGTAGCAAACAAAACAATAAACAAATATGAAATCGTACTTCACTTTTCTCAGCCGCAACAAGCTCTACACGGTTATCCAGTTCTCCGGTCTGGCTATCGCATTGGGAGTTGTTCTCCTCTTAACGCTATATGCTAAAACCGAATTCAATATCGGTAACAGACAGCCATACTCCCGCCAACTGTATGCCGTCGGCTATGGCGATGGTATCGGTATGACGGTCGGTACCGCCCCGGAATTATTCCCTTCTATTCCGGAAATAAAAGAATGGACACGCTTCATCAACAACGAAGAAACAGACCTAACTATTGATAACAACTACTACCAGGTGAACAGCCTTGCCGTTGACTCCAACTTCTTCCGGATGCTGGACTATCCGCTCATCGGATGCAACCGCGACAAGGGGCTGAGCGGAACAGATGAGGCCGTCATCTCCGAACCGTTCGCCCGTAAAATATTCGGCAATGAAGATCCTATCGGACGCACAATCATGTACCAAAACCAGACACCGCTACGGGTCATCGGAATTCTTCCGGCTTTCGGTCCGACAGAACTGTTGAAACCGGTCGACCTCCTAGTTCCTATCAAATTGATGGAAAAGAATTATGCCTGGATGGATAACTTCGGTTCAACCCAAACATTCGTCACGTTAGCGGAAGGGGCAACACCCGGCACCGTCACCCGAAAACTGCTCGACAGCTATAAAAGTTATTGGGATTATTGGAAAGAAGACAGCAGCACGAACACCTTTATATGGGGATCATCACTCACACGCATGGACGAAATATACTTTTCACCTTTGAATCATTACACTCCTTTCCGCAGCGGAACACGGAAACAGGTCCAAATCTTATTGACCATCGCGACGATCTTGCTCCTCTCGGCTGTCTTCAACTACATCAACCTGACCGTGTCGCAAACCGGAAAGCGGGCACATGAGATGGCGACTCGCCGATTGATGGGCGATTCTGCCGAGCAAATCGTATTGCGCTACCTCGCCGAGTCGGCAATCTTCACAACCGGGTGCTTCATCGGCGGATGCCTCATTGCTGTCATTGCCAAACCCTATTTCGAATACTTGCTCTCTACCCAAATCGCCATGTCGCTTTCTCCCGTAACAATCGCCTACACCCTGCTGTTGTTAGCCGGAATCTCCGGCATATCAGGGTTACTGCCGGCACTCATCATTCGTAAATACAGCCCGATCGATATTGTAAAGGGAAACTTCCGCTTGCAGAACAAGCAACTGTTCAGCCGCCTGTTCATCATCGTGCAGAACGTGATCAGTACGTTCCTCATTACGTTGGGGCTGACAATGGCCGTCCAAATGCACTACCTTGCTACTCTGCCGACCGGTTATAATACCGATCTGGTCTTTGTTCGGGCTTGGGATTTAGGTGCGACCTACGACAAACAAGCTATCCTCCAGAAACATTTACAGACATTGCCCCAGGTGGCAGAAGTGGCGCTGGCACGGAAACTACCTTTCATCAGCGGCCACGATGGCGTACGCCAACCGGACGAAGAGGGAATGTCATGGCTCCACCTCTCGGATATGGACAGCACAGCATTCCGGATGTTAGGCTTCGAAGTGGCAGAACGCTGGTCAGAGCCGCTACCCGGTATGGTCTGGGTAACGGAAGAGACCTGCCGCCGTTACAACCTTTCGGCCGACAACCCCCATTTCGGGAAGAACGATGACGAGGGTGGCTACCGGTATAACGTCTGTGGCGTTATACGTGATTACCGCTCACTCACGGCGTTAGACACTCCGACACCCGATTCGCACGGAGCAATCATAGTGACAGACCCGCAAGGCTATGTGATCTGCCAAGTCATCCGGACCCGAGGTGACCGGTCGGAAGCCTTAGCTGCCATCCGACGTACCTGCCGGGAAGTGTCCAATGAAATTATCGGGATGCCGAAAGACCTGAAGGCCGATTATATCGACGATTATTTAGACAAAGATTTGACACACGAAAAGAACATCGTAATACTCGTCCTTTGCTTCATGACCATCTCCATCCTCATCTCTGCCATGGGCCTGTTGGCCATGTCGATAAGCTACACCGAACAGCAAAGCAAGCGGATTGCCTTATGCAAAGTGATGGGAGCCGAAACAAGCGGTGCGGTATGGGAACTTTCCAAACGATTCATGACGCTTTCGTTGCTTGCCGCCTGCTTCGCCCTGCCCATCAGCATGAAAGCGGTTCAAATCAGTTTGGAGTCATTCTATAACCGCATCGCCTTCCCGTGGCATCTCATAGCCGTGGCTGTTTTGGCAACCGTAGTCATCGCTTTCGTGTCAATCATCAGCCAAACCTTGAAAGTCGCCCACCGCAACCCCATCGAAAGCATCCGGACGGAATAAAAGTAACACTATATAACAGATAACATCATTACAAAAAAACGAAACAAATCATGATTAAAATAAAGAACCTCTGCAAAAACTTCCGGACGGAAGAAGTAGAAACCATCGCGCTCAACGGCGTAAGCATGGATGTGAAAAAGGGCGAGTTCGTCGCCATCATGGGTCCCAGCGGATGTGGCAAATCGACCTTGCTGCATATTCTCGGTCTGCTGGACAATCCGGACGATGGCAGCTACCTGTTGGATGGGGAAGAAATGGGACACTTGAAAGAGAAAGACCGAACCCGTTACCGCAAAGGACGTATCGGGTTCGTGTTCCAAAGTTTTAACCTCATTGACGAGCTGACGGTGGAAGAAAACATAGACCTCCAACTGAAATACCTTGGCATACCTAAAGCCGAACGCAAGCAGCAGGTACTTGACATCCTGCGCAAAGTACGCCTCAGCCAACGTGCCAAACATTACCCGCAACAACTCTCCGGAGGTCAACAACAACGAGTAGCCATCGCCCGTGCCGTGGTAGGCAAACCTAAATTGATTTTAGCCGACGAGCCGACCGGTAACCTCGACTCCAAGAACAGCCTCGAAATAATGAAACTGCTCAGCCAGTTGAATATCGAAGGAACGACTATCGTCATGGTGACACACTCACAACACGATGCCACATACGCCGACAGGATCATCAACCTCTTTGACGGGCAAATTGTCAATGAGCTGGATGGAATACTTTAAAAATCGAGTAGGAGGTAAACGCTAATCGTAGGCGTCTGTCTCCTATTTTCACGTTTACCGATCTCTCACACCATCGTATCCAACAGGGAGAAAGCTATTTCCCGTATTGTCCCGATATAATAACATGATTACGCCTATGCTTCAATCATTCCACCTTCACCCTTGAATAATAAGTTCCTTTCATCATACAGCGCGAAAGGATTTTATTCTTTTGAAACAGGAGGCACGAAAATATTGCTGAAACGTCATTACTACGAGAATGTTTAGATCTCTTCTTCGGAAGTAAACCTATAACGTTCAACATTCTTTAAAGTAGCCACAGTCTGAGTTTGTCAGATCCCCGTCCCCAAACGTGAAGTGTCTACCTCTTTTGCCTTTTTCTCTTTGTAGCCACCGAAACTATACCGCAATGTCAGTGTCACATTCCGGCTATCCTGCCACAGTTTCATGCGGCTTTTCTGTCCCTGTTCATCCACGTGGGTGACGGGATTGCCTCCCTCGAACAAATCATTGCCCCGAACCGTCAGGCGCATCTTCTTTTTTGCGAATGTCCAGGTCAGGCCGGCCGACACATTGTATATCAGATCGACATCATACAATCCCTGTATGACCGGAGAGATACAATAGCCCCGCAACTCCAACGACAAGTTCCGGTCCTTGGTCAGGTAGAACGTATTGTTCAGTTCGGCCCGGCCAAACAGTTTTTTACGGTCGAAAGAGACATCATAAAGCGTCCCTTTGTTATGAATGGCACAGCCCATCAGCGTCAGCCTGGAACTCATAAAATCAAAAGGCCTGAAAGGGATGACGGCAACCGCTCCGTACATATTGTAGATATCCATATTCACCGTCTGGAATACGGACCTCAACTCATCGTGGCGCTGGTACGTCATCTGTTGTATTTTATCGGGCTGTATATTCGTAAATAAGCCGAATACATACTTGCTCTTCAGGATATAATTCAGTTGCATCGAATAAGAGAGCTGCGGCTTCAGGTCCGGGTTCCCGATTATAGAACTGTAGACATTCATATAATAGGTATTGGGAGTTGTCATCCAATAGGACGGATAGGTTTTATCACTCGAAAAGGAAAACATCAGCATACCGGACGGAGCCACCTTGTAAGTAAAATTCAATTGAGGGAAAAGGCTGACCCTGTTCCATAATGTTTTCTTCTTTCCTGCCGAATCGACGGATGCCTTATAATACTGTAAAGAGAGGGATGCATTCAATGAAACCTTTTTCCCGAATTGTTTCGTAAAACCGGCAAAAGCACCCATTGAATAGTCTTTTTGTTTAAGGCGGAAAGTTCCTTCAGGAGCTTTCCCGCCATTGATCGACTGGCCGGACTCGTTACGGGTATCGGAAAAAGAAGCATCCAATCCGTAATCCAACATCCATTCTTTTTTCAATTTACGGCTGTCGTTCATATAAAGATTAGCGCGTTGTACCTGCTGGGAAGACAGAGTTGAGATTGTCTGCTCTTCTTCTTTTTCAAAGTCATTAACCAAATGTTGCTTGTCGTCATTCTTATAAAAAGTATAATCCATCCCGGCACTGAACCCTTTATGACCGATATAATCCATCCGGGCATTATGCAGATTCGAAGCGCCGGACAATTCCAGCTCCGTCTCTACCTGCTGGATATCGACAAACTCGGTCAACGCGCCTCTTCTCGATACTTTATCCGGGTCGTAAAAACGGCCGGTATAGGAAAGTGACAAGCGGTCTTTATTCTTCAAATCGAAATCGAAAGCTCCCCGTATATTGTGAGAAAGGCTTACATTATTATACCAATCATCCTGCCTGATATCGTACGGGCGATCGTTTACAGTCGGTCGGGCAGTCATTTCCTCTTCCTGGCGTCTATGATTATAAGCGGCCGAATAAGAGATATCAGCCGAGTAATTCTTCCCGATATACGAAAGGTTCGCCTGACCGGATGGAGAAAAGAAATAGCCTTGCTTACCCGTCAAAGAGATTTCCCCCTTCAGCACGTCTTTCAAAGATTTGTCATTTTCTATTACGACATTGATGGATGCACCTTTCACGCCAAACCGGGGAGGCGTGCTATACATCACATCTATTTGTTTTACTTTGGATGAAGATGTGGATTTCAATAAGCCTGCCAATTGTTCCGCAGTCATCGAACTTTTGCGCCCGTTGATCAGGATCGAGGTCGAAGGGGTTCCGATAATCGACACCTTATCCCCTTCTTTTTGTATGCCGGGCAGTTCGCCTATTACATCAAAAGCGTTATCGACCGGTTTATCTTTTACCAGGTTCGGAATGTCGTACTGCAATTTGCCTTCCGACACCTTCACCAGCGGCCGTTCCGCTTTTACAAACACCTCCGGAAGGTCTACGGTTATGCTGTCGTTCACGAGGATGTGTTTCTTTTCCGTTGCGTTCTGTCCCCATACAGGTGCTTGCCCTGCCAGGAAAACGATCAACAAATAATGATAGAAGTGCTTCATCGTATTATTTTTTCTTGTAAAGGTTATATTCGGAAACGAGAGTTCCAAACTTTGCCTTTCTTTCGTAAGACTATATAACATCCCTCGATCCTAATGTTATTTAGTCTTACCAAATAAAGCGGATCAGATAAACTTTCCTTACATTTGTTTATATGAAATCTTCGTTCAAATATGTAATCATTCTCGTTATCCTGTCGTTGTCCGGCATCTTCATCTATCAGCTATTCTGGATAACCGGGCTCTACCACTCCCGGCAAAAGCAGAACCGGGAAGAGATCCGGATGGCGATCAAAAATGCAGATCATATCGAACTGTTCGACCGGGCCGATTTCCTCAGCAAGGTCACGCACAGGCAGAGAGAGACATCCGTCATTGCCGATACGAAAGGCGGTGCGGCTCTCAGCACCCGGTTTACGGACAAGGATTCGGTTATTCCCGAACTGAGCGTCCTACCTTTAGACACGAATATCTATCATCCCCGATACCGGAGTCAGGCACTCCGTAATGATGCGGGTAAAATGCTAAAAAACACGGCAGTGAAAGTCGGCAACGATTTCAGTTCGTTAGGAGAGTTAGGGTTACAGATGCAGCAAACCCTACATGAAGTGATCGACTCGGTCAAACCGATCGACCTTGCGAAGTTCGACAGCATCCTGTCTTCCCACCTGCAAAAAGGAGGATTGGATATTCGCCATTATACCGAAATGTGGAATTTAGAAGACAGTTCGATCATCGCCTCGTCCGTTCCGGCAAACCTGAACCGGACAGAATACGACCTGCACAAATGGGAGTACACGACCTATCATAAAAGGGCTTATCTGGTTTACACCGAACCGACCCGATGGGACACGATCCGGATGATGTCGGGCATCCTGCTCTCTTCTTTCCTGATCCTGTTGATCCTGATCCTCTCTTTCGCTTATATGTTCTGGTTCCTGATCCACCAAAAGACGGTGGAACAACTGAAAGATGACTTTACGCACAATGTCACGCATGAATTGAAAACCCCGATAGCGATCACCTATGCGGCAGTCGAAGCCATGATCCATTACAACATAACCGGCAACAAAGAAAAGACAAACAAATACCTGCATATCTGCCACGAGGAATTGCAACGTCTCGGCAATATGGTCGAACAAATCCTTTCGCTCAGCCTGGAACGTAAAAAAGATTTCAAACTCAAATACGAAAAAGTAAACCTGAACGAACTGCTCGATAAAATCGTCGAACAACAGGCCATCAAATCCTCCAAACCCTTTCATGTCCGGCAGGAATTTATACCGGACGGGATTATGCTGGAAGCCGACAGAACGCATCTTTACAACATCTTGAGCAACATCCTGGACAATGCCGTCAAATATTCCGGCAATAATCCGCAAATCCGGATAGAGGCAGAAGAAAGCGACGGTTCGGTCATCATCCGCATTACCGATAACGGCATCGGAATAGAAGAAGAACACCTGGCGCATATCTTCGATAAATTCTACCGGGTTTCGAACGGCAAGCAACCTCCCGTCAAAGGGTACGGCATCGGGCTGTTTTATGTCAGGACAATGATACACAAGCACAACGGTACGATCCGGGTAGAAAGCCAACCCGGAAAGGGTAGTCGTTTCATAATCATATTACCGCAAACACATGAAAGATAAGAAATCGATATTATTGGTTGAAGACGAAGTGAGCCTATCCATGATCATCAAAGATGCACTGGAAGAAGAAGGCTACCGGGTCATAACAGCCGGAAACGGCCTGCAGGGGATCGACTGTTTCTATAAGTATGCTCCCGACCTGATTATCGCGGATGTCATGATGCCGGAAATAGACGGGTTCGAAATGATCCGGCGGATACGGAAGGAAAACAAAGAAGTGCCCGTGCTCTTCCTGAGTGCCCGCTCCTCGACAGACGACATCGTCTCCGGCTTCGAATTAGGTGCTAACGACTATGTCCGCAAACCTTTCAGCCTGCGCGAACTGGTCGTCCGTGCCAAAGCCCTCCTGGTCAAAAATAAACAGGAGGAAGAAAGAGCCGGATTCTATGAGATCGGTCTTTACACCTTCTATCCTAAAACCCAGACCTTACTGATAGCCGGCGAAAGCAACAAGCTCTCCTACAAAGAATCCGAAATATTGAAACGCCTATGCGAAAACGAGAACCAGCCGATCTATAGCAAAGACATCCTGCTGAACCTATGGGGAGACGACAGTTTTTATAATGCGCGCAGCCTGCATGTTTTCATCACCAAGCTGCGCCATAAGCTGGACAAAGACCCTCGCATCAAGATATTGAACGTAAGAGGAATCGGCTACAAGTTAATATGCGAACTGCTTTAAGTCCTTTAATCCAGGTCTGCATATTCTATCTCCGGAAGCTATTTCTCAAATCTTCGATTGAAGGAATAAAGAACGAGGCAACTCCGATCAGCCCGACCAATACGCCACCGATCATAAAGGTGTTGCCGATCCCGATCGTATCCGCCAGAAATCCCGTACTCAACAGTCCGATCATGGAAGGAAGCATATTGACACTCATATAGAAAGAGAACACGCGCCCCATTACTACCGGATCGATACGGGTCTGGACTACAGTCGTGAAAGACGCCATATAAAGGGAACCTGATATTCCGCCGACAGCCGTCAACAGGACAAATAACGGATATCCGGAGACCGGCAAGATTCCGGACAGCACGAATGTAAACCCTAACAGGATATACATCCAGTTAATCAGTGAAATCTCATTCAACCGGAATTTCTTCAAGCCGAGGAAAGTCCCTCCCAACAGCGCCCCGATCCCCCAGGCAATCTCTACCAGGCTGATCTGATAAGCATTCCCCGAATAATGATTAAGCGTCATAAGCGGATAGAGCACACTCACCGGCATGATAAAGAATGTTCCTAAGATAGACACCAGGAATAACAATGACAATCCGTTTTGACGCCGGACTTCCATAAAAGCCTCCTTTGCCTCTTTCAGTAGCCGGACCTTCCGGGTTCTTTCCGCATTATCCGGATCAGGGATCGTCACAAATAATAGTGACGTACATGCCAATGCCGCTCCGATCACATCCAACATAAGAATATTTGTCATCTTCATAAAAGAGATGAAAAGAGCCGCCAACGCCGGACCGGCAATGTTACAAACCGACTGTATAATCTGGTTAATCCCGGCAATCCGGATCAACTCCGATTTAGGGGCCAGCAAAGGAACGGATGCCTGCATAGCCGGCATATGGAAAGCAGAACCGGCCGAACGCAGGGCCAGCAAAAGATAGACATGTCCTATCTTCGCTATATCCAGATAAAACAGGACTGCCAGGATCAGCGTACAGAAAGCGATAAAACTGTCGGCCAGGATCATCACCCGCTTTCTTTTCCATCGATCCACAAAAATACCGGTAAACAAGCCCAATACGGATTGGGGAAGCATAGCCATGATAGTAGCCAAAGCCAATACCTCCGCCGATTTAGTTTCAAAACTTAGCCATAAGACAATTGCAAAATTAACGATCGAACTGGTCAGGATAGAGAAAAACTGCCCGGTCCATATAATAGCGAATACTTTTTTCCAGTTATTCATAGGAAATGCAAGTATACGAATAAAATCCGAATTAACAAACCTGATATAAAAAAACGAAGGCCGCGGGATTCACATCCGACGGCCTCCTACACTAACCCTTAACTTTAACCAATGAAAAACAATAATCTACTTAATTAGTTTTTTAGCGAAGCGATTGCGGCTTCGTAATTCGGCTCGTTTGTTATTTCGGAAACCAGTTCCTCATAAACAACTTTACCTGCTTCGTCGACAACTATCACGCCACGGGCTAACAAACCCTTCAGCGGACCATCGACCATCAACATCCCGTACCCGTTTTCAAAACAAGAACAACGGAATGCAGAAAGTGGAATCACTTTATCGATACCTTCCGTGGTACAGAAACGTCCTTGCGCAAAAGGCAAGTCTTTTGACACGGCAAGCACCACAGTGTTCGGAAGAGAAGCGGCTTCTTTATTAAAACGTCTTACCGATGCGGCACACACAGCGGTGTCCAAACTCGGAAATACGTTAATCACGACTTTCTTACCTTTCAAATCTTTCAGATGCAATTCGGATAAATCGCTCTTTACACCTTTAAAATCAGGAGCCTCTACTCCAACTGCGGGCAATGAACCGTTCGTATTGACTTCATTACCTTTTAATGTTATCTTTGCCATCTTTTGTAGTATTTTATGTTCTTTATCAAAAGCGGCTTACAAATATAAGCTGCTTTGTATAACTTAAACAAAGGAATCTGAAGAATGTTTCTCCTTTTAACTCTTTTTAATTACTGCTCGCGATAACTCTTTTTCTATCTTTGATCCCAAAATAGAAAGAGATGGATTGGTTGATTATTTGTTTACTTGTCGTAATCATTGCTTTACAGGTCTTTTTCCGCCCTCGGAAAGACCATTCGGATATCGCGAGCGAGCTGAAACGGTTGCTCGACGAAATGCAACGCTCATTTGAACGTATCGAAAAAAACTTCCGGGAAGATTTTCGTCTGAACCGGGAAGAAGGCCGCATCGTCGCCAGGGATAACCGGGAAGAACTGACGCGCTCCATGAACGAATTCCGGGATGCTTTCGATCGGGGGATTGCTTCGTTCAACACCCTCCAACGGGAAAAGTTCGCCAACCTGGACGAACAGCAGCGCCTGCTTGTCGCCAACACGGAAAAACGGTTGGAAGAAATCCGCTTGACCGTAGATGAGAAATTACAAAAGACACTTAACGACCGGATCGGCCAATCATTCCGGCTTGTGACGGAACAACTGGAAAGCGTACAGAAAGGGCTTGGAGAAATGCAAACGTTGGCACAAGACGTCGGCGGCTTGAAACGTGTCCTCAGCAATGTAAAGACACGCGGCAACATCGGGGAAATCCAGTTAAGCATGCTTCTCGAACAAATCTTGGCGCCGGAACAATACGAGGCGAACGTACACACCCGCAAAGGATCGGATGCCGTCGTGGAGTTTGCCGTCAAACTTCCGGGGCGTGACGATGTCCGCGAATTTGTCTATCTGCCGATAGACGCAAAATTCCCCAAAGACGTCTACGAACAGCTGCTCGACGCATACGATCACGCCGACCCCCAGGCAATAGAGGTAGCCGGAAAACTATTGGAAACAACCATTAAAAAGATGGCAAAGGATATTTCCGACAAATATCTGGCTCCCCCCGCCACCACCAACTTCGGCATTATGTTCCTGCCTTTCGAAGGAATCTATGCGGAGGTCGTACGCCGTTCTTCCCTGCTGGAAGAACTACAACGCAACTATAAGGTGGTCGTCACCGGCCCGACAACACTTGCCGCGATCCTGAACAGCCTGCAAATGGGATTCCGCACGCTCGCGATCCAGAAACACTCCGGTGAGGTATGGACCATCTTAGGAGCGGTAAAGAAAGAATTCGAGAAGGTAGGCGGCATGCTGGAAAAAGCACAGAAGAACCTGCAGACAGCCAGCGGGCAGATCGAAGAAGTGTTAGGGACACGCACACGCGTGATCCAGCGCAAACTGAAAGATGTAGACACCCTCAGCGACAGGGAGGCACGTGCCATCCTTCCCGAAATCGGTTCATTAACGGAGGAAGAAGACGAAAACGGATTATGAAAAAAAGACAGATTCCACATACATACGCCATCATATTTTATATCATTCTTTTCTGTGCCGCCCTCACCTGGATCATTCCGGGCGGACAATACAAGGAAAGCATCAATGCCGCCGGAGAAAAAACGGTTGTCTACGAAGCGGTAGAACATGTTCCGCAAACCTGGCAGGTGTTCTCGGCTTTTTACAAGGGATTTGTCGACAAGGCAGATATCATCGTTTTCATCCTGATCATCGGAGGGGCGTTCTGGATCGTCAACGACAGTAAGGCTTTCGATATCGGAACCGTCAGCTTCCTGCGCCGTGCCCGCAAGATGGAAAACAACCGCTTCTTGCGTAAGATCGGAGTAGAGAATTTCTTACTTACATCCATCATGCTACTATTCAGCATATTCGGAGCTGTCTTCGGGATGAGTGAAGAGACAATCGCATTTTGCCTGGTGCTTGTCCCGATGGCGATCTCGATGGGATATGACTCCATTACAGGCGTTTGCATGGTCTTTGTCGCCGCCGGATTAGGATTTGCCGGAGCGATACTGAACCCGTTTACAATCGGTATCGCACAAGGGCTGGCAGGTATTCCGCTCTTTTCCGGGATCGAATACCGGATATTTTGCTGGGTCGTAATCAACCTGATCGGTTTCGCCTGGATACTGCGTTATGCCGCCAAGGTCAGGAAAGACCCGAAATCATCACCGGTCTACGAAGAGGACCAGTATTGGCGGGACCTGCACGGCAATAATTCGCCGGATGTAAGCTACCATACGCCACGTGCCGCCTGGATCAGTTTCGGGCTACTGGCAACCGTACAAATCATTTTCGCGGCTTATTATCCGACCACTACCTTACAAATCGGGAACAGCGTAATCAAAGGGTTGCCTCTCCTTCCCGTATTAACGGCAGCTTTCATCCTGACTTCCTTGTTCACCCTACGCAAGACAGTCCATCTTTATATCCTGAACCTCCTCTTCTTCACGATTTTTTATCTGATAACGGGAGTGATGGGATATGGCTGGTATATCATGGAGATAGCCACCCTGTTCTTTGCCCTCGGACTGGCTGCCGGCATCGCCAACAACCGGACTCCGAACGAACTGGTCAAACTGTTTCTGGACGGGTGCAAGGACATTATGAGCGCAGCCTTGGTAGTCGGCCTTGCAGGCGGTATTATCGTGATACTGAAAGACGGACTCGTCATCGACACCATTCTCTACAACCTGGCGAAAGGGATGGAAGGGCTCGGACAAGTGGCAACCGTCGGCATGATGTACGTGATCCAGACGCTGATCAACCTGATCATTCCTTCCGGAAGTGCCAAAGCGGCCCTGACCATGCCGATCATGGCTCCCTTCTCCGACTTGATCGGATTGTCAAAGCAAGCGACCGTGATGGCTTTCCAGTTCGGAGACGGATTCACCAATATGATCACCCCGACATCGGGAGTGCTGATCGCCGTTCTGGGTGTCAGCCGCATCCCTTACGATAAATGGTTTCGCTGGGCATGGAAATTCATATTGCTTCTGGTAATAGTCGGATTCCTGTTGCTAATACCGACAGTATTGGTTCCAATGAACGGATTTTAATGGAACGGAAGATCATACATATCGACATGGACGCCTTCTACGCTTCAGTAGAACAGCGGGATAATCCGGAACTTCGCGGGATTCCGCTTGCAGTCGGCCATGCGGAGGAACGGGGTGTCGTAGCGGCAGCGAGCTACGAAGCCCGGAAATTCGGCGTGCGCTCCGCCATGTCGTCACAAAGGGCAAAACGTCTATGCCCGCAACTCACGTTCGTGCCCGGACGGATGGATGTCTATAAAGCGGTGTCCCGCCAGATACACGAAATCTTCCACGAGTATACGGACATTGTCGAGCCGCTTTCACTGGACGAGGCGTTTCTGGACGTAACCGAGAATAAGCAGAATATCCCTCTTGCCGTCGACATAGCCAAAGCGATCAAGCTAAAAATCCGGGAAGAACTGCATCTGATTGCCTCGGCAGGAGTCTCGTATAATAAGTTTTTAGCCAAAATCGCCTCCGACTACCGCAAGCCGGACGGACTTTGCACCATCCATCCGTCCCAAGCGGAAGAGTTCATCAAACGCCTGCCGATCGAATCCTTCTGGGGGATCGGCCCGGTCACCGCCCAACGGATGCACTCGTTAGGCATCCATAACGGAGAACAGTTGAGAGCTTGTTCACAAGAAATGCTCACCCGGCAATTCGGAAAAGCAGGGATTTTATATTATGAGTTCTCAAGAGGGATAGACCTGCGCCCGGTCGAAGCGGTCCGAATCCGCAAATCCGTAGGCTGCGAACATACGCTTGAAAAAGACATTTCGCAGCAATCGTCCGTTATCATCGAATTATATCATGTTGCAACCGAACTGATCGAACGGCTGCAACGAACCGGCTTCAAAGGAAACACCCTTACTTTAAAGATTAAATTCCATGATTTCAACCAAAAGACAAGAAGCATCACCCAAAGCCACGAACTGACTACTTTAGCCAAAATACTTCCTTTAGCCAAAGGACTGTTGAAAGACATCGAATATACGACCCACCCGATTCGCCTGATCGGCCTTTCGGTCTCCAACCCTTACGAGAAGAACGAAGAAAAAGCCCGCTGGGAACAACTCAGTTTCGAATTCAGCGATTGGGATTACTCTAAATAAGTATATCCATACAAGCCGGAACGATAGTTGGAAAGGAACTCCTTGCCTTCTTCAACCGAAATCTTGCCTTCCTTTACAGACTTAGTCACCCAAGTTTCCAGCGTCCTCACCAGTTTTTTAGGATTATACTGAACATAATCGAGCACTTCGGCAACCGTTTCTCCGTCGATGACCTGCTCGATGTTGTAGCCTTTTTCATCCACTGTTACATGCACGGCATTCGTATCGCCGAAAAGATTGTGCATGTCTCCCAGAATTTCCTGATAGGCCCCCACCAGAAAGACACCGATATAATAAGCATCTTTTCCTTTCAGCGAATGGACCGGCAGATCATGAGAAACATTGCGCGTCGAAATAAAGTTAGCGATCTTGCCATCCGAATCGCAGGTTATATCCTGCAAAGTCGCCGTCCGGTCAGGCCGTTCATCCAACCGCTGGATAGGCACGATCGGGAAAATCTGATCGATCGCCCAAGAGTCCGGCAAAGACTGGAAAAGCGAGAAATTACAGAAATACTTATCAGCCAACAGCTTGTCCAGCTTGCGAAACTCATCCGGTGCATGTTTCAGGCCGGAAGCGATCTGGCTGATCTCGCGCGTCACAGACCAATACAACCGCTCGATCTGGGCGCGGGTCTTCAAATCGACAATGCCATGACTGAACAAATCCAATGCCTCCTCGCGTATCTGCTGCGCATCGTGCCAGGCTTCCAGCATACGGCTCTGATTCAGCTTATCCCAAATTTCATACAGTTCCTGCACAAGCTCATGGTCGGATTCACTCACTTCGAAGTCTTCATCCATTTCGGGAAGCGTAGCAGTTTCCAGTACTTCAAATATCAAAACAGAATGATGGGCTGTCAACGAACGTCCGCTCTCCGTTATAATATTCGGATGCGGGATGCCGTTCTTATCACTGACATCGACCATTGTTGAAATAGAGTCGTTCACATATTCCTGGATGGAATAATTGACACTGCTCTCGCTATTGGAAGAGCGGGTTCCGTCGTAATCGACTCCCAGTCCGCCGCCAATATCCACAAACTCTATATTGAAGCCCATTGCATGCAGCTGCACATAGAACTGCGACGCTTCACGCAAAGCCGTCTTAATACGGCGTATCTTGGTCACCTGGCTGCCGATGTGGAAATGGATCAGCTTCAGGCAATCTGCCAAATCTTTCTTTTCAAGGAAATCAAGTGCTTCCAGCAATTCGCTGGACGTCAAGCCGAACTTGCTGGCATCGCCCCCGCTCTCTTCCCATTTGCCACTGCCGGAAGAGGCCAACTTGATGCGGATGCCGATATTCGGACGGACATTCAGTTGTTTAGCCATCTTGGCGATCAAAGCCAACTCATTGATCTTCTCGACAACCAAAAAGATGCGTTTCCCCATTTTCTGCGCCAGCAAAGCCAGTTCGATATAGCTCTCATCCTTGTAGCCGTTGCAGATAATCAAAGAATCCGAATCCGTATTGACCGCAATCACCGCATGGAGTTCCGGCTTGGAACCGGCTTCCAACCCTAAGTTGAACTTCTTGCCATGACCGATAATTTCTTCCACTACCGGACGCATCTGATTTACTTTAATAGGATAGATAATGAAATTCTGCGCCTTATAACCATATTCATCGGAAGCCTGCTTGAAGCAGTTCGCTATCTTTTCAATACGGTTATCCAGAATATCTGGGAAACGGATCAGTACAGGAGCCTCCACATCCCGTAATTGCAGTTCGTCGACCAGCTCTCTCAGGTCTACACCGACGCCGTCTTTACGAGGAGTTACTACCACATGACCTTTGTCATTGATACCAAAGTACGAAGTACCCCAACCATTGATGTTGTAGAGTTCTTCTGAGTCTTCAATACGCCATTTTCTCATTTCTTCTTCAGTGCAAAAAATACATTTTTGTATTTGGAATAAATAAATAGATATTGTCCAGACGTTACAAGTCAATATATCTATCGACAAGCTCATCTTTCAAAATGGTTGTAAATATAAGCATTAGATATATAACTATGGCACATTTAGTCAAGAAAAACATCATACAGGGATAATCGTTCCATTTCAGCCGGCAACCGGCTGTCTCCCATACCTCATTCGACCTGTATCGCCTCGACCGTTTGTTGTTTCGTCACATCCATCGGTACTGCCTGATAATGAACCGAAGAGAAATCGATCGGAATGTTTAAGTTTTCGGAACGAAGATAGGTACGGACAAAAAAAGACTTTGACTACAACCTCACGGCCTGGTCAAAGTCAAACGCTTTTATGTAAAAAAAATTAATCTATCCTATTAGTCTATCCAACCTTCGTTCTGCTTCAGGTTCCCGTTCATTTGGATTTCTGTTCTCGGAATGGCCCAATTGTACAACTGGTCGCCTCCCCAAGAATAGGAATACTGGATCGTACCCCAGATCTGCTTCAAACCGGCACCTTCGTGAAACTTGCTTTCATGCAACGTCTTCCAACGCATTTCATCGAAGAAGTTGACACCTTCGCCGGCAAACTCCCAACGACGTTCGTTGCGGATACGTTCACGCATATTGTCCTGACCGGTCACCTGCGTATAGGTATTGCTGTTCAGCAACGCGATGCCGGCACGGGCACGTACCATGTTCACCCATTGCACCGCTTCGTCGGTCTTCCCCTGCTCGTTCAAGCATTCGGCCAGCGAAAGGACTACGTCTGCATAGCGGATGATAGGGATATCGATCGGTGAATACGTACGGTTCGGGATTTCAGAAGCACCCTCAGCCACGAACTTACGGAACAGATAGTAGAAACGGTTGTTTGTATCCGTCTTCACGTCGAACGGATCTGCCGTGTCATATCCTCTGTACGGCCAGCGAAGCGTATAAGTGTAGTCCGTCGCACTGTTAGCGCCGGCATACTGGGAATACGGGGTGATGACAGTTGCCTGCAAACGCGGGTCGCGGTTGGCATAAGCCGCCAAGATACGCGCCTCGTTGCCCGAATCCAGATATTTAGACAGGTCGGCACCGTCGTCCGTCATCTTCGTCTTTTCATCGTCCGTCATGCCATCGCGCAGGAAGTAGACAGAACGGGCACTTGCACTCATGCTGTTGTAGCCGGGGATATAGTCGTCCCAATCGAACGGCTTGCCGTCCACACATTCATACGTATTGACGAAGTCTGTGCTGACCAAGTAGGTATTCCAGCAAGAACCGAACGTCACACGCGAACCATAGCGGAAGGAGAATGAGTTACCGTAACCGCTCTCGCCGATGCACTGCATGGAGAAAATCATTTCATCGCTCTGCTCATTGGCTTCTTTGAACAATTGCTTGTAGCCACCCTGGAACAGGGCATATCCCAAATCGCCCACCTTGCGGAAGTCAGCTTCGGCCTTAGCCCATTCGCTCATCCACATATAGGCTTTTCCACGTAGGGCATAAGCGGCACCCTTCGTGGCACGTCCGTAGCTGGCATCGCCAGCGGCATACTTGTCGGGCAGGTCAGCCGTATTGATAGCATCCGTCAAGTCAGTGATGATCTGATTCCAGACCTCGGCTTCCGTATTGCGTCCTTTGGTAAAGTCGTCCAACTCGGTCGGTTCAAGATACAAGGGTACACCTTTGTACATCATGTTCAACTTGTAATAGAAGAATGCACGCAGGAACTTTGATTCAGCCATCAGGCGGTTCAGTTTCGATTCGCTCAGGGGCGCATTCGGCAGGTTGGCAATGGCGTCGTTGCAACGGCTGATGCCTTCGTAGTGGGCCGACCAATAGCCGGAGAACAGGCCGTCGCTCGTCGTGATGTTGCCGATAGTCAGCGCGTAGTCGCGGTCGCGGCAATCAGCCGATACGCCGAAACATTCGAACTTGTACAAATCGTAAGCGACATTGTCAGCAAGCAACCGGTTATAGATCCCCGTCACCCCCATGTCGGCCAAGTTTTCGGACGTCCACATGTTTCCGGAAGAAATGGAACTGTAGGGAGTCAAGTCCATCAAGTCTCCCCGGCAACCGGTCAACAAAGCGGTTACCACACCGATCAAACATATATTTTTAATGAGTTTCATATTCTTGATACCTTATTTTGATTAGAATGATACATTAACACCGAAAGCGAATTGTCTCAAAGAGGTGTATTCAGGAGTAGCTCCCAATTCCGGATCCTGACCTGGATACTTGGTGATATTGAATACGTTCTCGATAGACATATACAGACGCAGATTATCCATATAAGCTTTCTTGCTGATAGTAGCCGGCAATGTGTAGCCGACAGTCAGGTTTTTCAGCTTCAGATAGTTCCCGTTAAACAGATACAAAGAGCTTGTCTCTAAGTTCTGGAATCCGCTTTCCCCGTTCACCAAACGTCCGTATTTGGCATTGACGTTCGTGCGGGAATCGCTCGGATTTGTCGGATCGTAGAAGTAGTGGTCGTAAGCAATGTCCGTACCCAATGCCACCCCGACACGGGTACTCGGCGAGTTGTAGCCGGTCGAAGTGCCCCAATAGAGCTTGAATCCGGCAGCACCTGCCCAGTTCATCGAAACGTCGAATCCCTTCCAGGCGGCAGACAATTGCAAACCGAAGTTGTATTTCGGGTCTTTGGAAATGCCTTGGAACTCGCGGTCGTCCGAACCGCCATAAATACCGTCACCGTTGGCATCGGCATAGATGTAGTCACCATACCAGATCTTGTCCTTGCTGATCGTCTTGTTCGGCATCAGCGTATAGCCGGCATCGATCATGGCTTTCGCCCATTCCATATCGGTTTCCGTACGGATCATACCGTCGACCGGTCCACCGTTGATTCCGTCGGCAGCATAGCCCTTGCCACTACCCATATACGGGTTCTTCAGGAAATATTCGTTCTTGATATTCCCTTCGATAATCGGGTTTACAGCAGATGAGCTGGAAGCCACCTCACCCAAGTTACTCTTCCATTCGCCGTTTTCATCGTATCCGGCACTGAATTTGCCCTTATATTTGGTCACTTTGTTCGGCGTATAGGAGAAATTACCGCTTACCGAGTAAGAAACTTCACCAATCTTATCCTGCCATCCCAACGTCAATTCGACGCCTTTCTTCACCATCTCGGCCAAGTTCTGACGGGGAGCCGATTTACTACCGACCGTCAAGTAGATAGACGGCGTGTACAAGATACCGGTCGTATTGCTATGGAACGCATCGAACGTGAACGACAAACGGTTGTTGAGGGCATTCAAGTCGATACCGATGTTAGCCATCGTCGACGTTTCCCATGACAGCATGGAGTTGGCCAAAGAGGTACTGGCCAGACCGGAGGTCAGGATACCACCAAACGAGTAGCGGGAGCTACCATAAGTAGACTGGTATTCGTAGTTGCCCACATCATCTCCACCGTCATTACCTACGGAACCGTAAGAGACGCGGAGCTTCAAGTTATCCAACCAATTGCGCGTATTCTCCATAAAGGCTTCTTCCGAAACACGCCATGCGGCAGATGCGGAAGGGAACGTACCCCAACGGTAATCTCTGTGGTAACGGGAGTTTCCATCGTAACGCAAGTTGGCTTCAAATAAATATCTGGACTTGTAAGCGTAGTTGACACGTCCGAAGAACGAACGACGCGCCTTATCAATGGTACCACCGTTGATGCTCTGCATTTCAGTAGCCGATCCCGGCGTATGTACCGACGCATCAATCAACCCTTTCTTCTGTGCACTCCGGGTATCCTGGTTGTAGTAATATTCTTCGTAACCGGCCATGACACCCAAGTCATGATCATTCGCGATTGTCGTATTATAACGCAAAATATTCTGGATCGTATAGCTATAATCCGAACGATTGTAGAAATAGGTCGTCATCTCGGAAGGAGCTGTGGCGGGAGACATAACGGTTCCGTCACTGAAACGAACCTTTTCATACGGGTTGGTCCAAGTCGCATTGTCTTCCCAATACCGCTTGTAGTTCAGGTTGAAGTCCCACGAAAGGCCCTTCAACGGAGAGATAGTCGAATAGAGCGTAGTGTTGAAGTTCGTCTTCTGCTTCTTTCCGTCTTGCCCGTTCAAGAAAGCCCCGATGGAGTTGGCGGTAGCCGATTCTTCGGGAGCTTCCGGATAACCGTAAGCACCGTTCCATTCCGGATACAAGCCCGGCGTCGTCTGGCGCAGGTAGTTGTTGGCGTTATCGAAGTTTCCCGCCTCCTTGTCTTCCTGAGAAGCAAACGTTCGCGTTCCGACCGTCAACCAATCCGTCACCTTTGCCTCGATGTTGGCACGCAACGTATATTTCTTGATACCGGTATTTTCAACCAGACCGGGGTTATCCAAATAGCCGGCCGACATCAACACGCGGATCTTGTCTGAACCGCCGTTAACAGACACATTATGGTCGTTGATCAAGCCATGTCCGAACAGATAGTCCTGCCAGTTAGTGTTCGGGTAGGCGATGTAGTTGGGCACGCCGTTTTCGTTCACCCCGTTCGGATCTTTCGACTTCTCGCGCCAGAGGTCGATCGTGCTTTGTGCAAAGTGATTCGGCTGGCCGATGTTTTCAAACGACTCGTTGATCCATGTCATGTAGTCGGCATAATCGGTGATCTGGTCGATCAGGTTAGTCGGCTGCGCATAAGAGATACGTCCGGTATAGGAAACCGACAGTTTACCAGCCTTACCCTTTTTTGTCGTGATCAAGATAACACCATTGGCTGCACGTGAACCATAGATTGAAGAGGAAGCGGCATCCTTCAGGACGGAGATGTTCTCAATATCCTGTGGGTTCACCAAGTCCATCGAACCTTCCACACCGTCGATCAAGACCAACGGGTCCTGGTTGTTCAAGGTTCCGACACCACGGATACGGATCGTCGAACCGTCGCTACCCGGCTGTCCGGAGTTCTGCATGACCTGCACACCGGCACTGATACCGGCTAAGGCATTCGACACATTCGTGATCGGGCGAGACAAAGCCTGTTCTTCGAAGTTTACGGAAGAGACGGAACCCGTCAAATTCACCTTCTTCTGCGTACCGTAA
Source organism: Parabacteroides hominis (assembly GCF_014287585.1). Taxonomy (GTDB): domain Bacteria; phylum Bacteroidota; class Bacteroidia; order Bacteroidales; family Tannerellaceae; genus Parabacteroides; species Parabacteroides hominis. Next base: position 28,581 of record NZ_JACOOJ010000005.1, read on the forward strand.
CCTACGACAACGACTTCATCCAACGCCTGAGAGTCTTCCTTCAGACTAATAGTCAGGTTCGCCTGTCCTTTTACCGGCACTTCCAGATTCTGATACCCGATATAGGATACCACTAAAATAGCATTAGCAGAAACTTCCAAGGAAAAATTACCATCCATATCAGTGATAGTCCCGTTGGTTGTTCCTTTTTCTACCACATTTGCTCCTGCAATAGGACCAAGTGCATCTTCCACCACTCCTTTGACAGTATGCTTAGCCTGTTGCGGAGAAGCAACAGGTACAGGCTCCGCAGAGCCTAATGTATCGGAGGATGGAGCAGCAGATGCTATCCCTATTGATGCCAGAAACATGGTAGCCCCTAAAAACATCGCCTTTGATACATCACAACGTTTTAAATCTTTTGTCATAATAAATCAGACTTACTCGATTAAATTTTATTAATTGATTAATTCACACAATGCTTTCCACTTTTACCCTCAGAGTATCATAGTACTCTAAGAACTATGGAATTTCTGGCCTGATTTGTACTGCGGATTTTCATTCAGGATATGGATAAATAGTTTTTACCGATTCCTTTTCTTTCGTTTTCCATTGGCTTGTTTTACCAAAAGGCCTTTTGATGATGGAATTTAAACACGCTAACAATATTTATTGAAAAACAGACTAAGCTTATTTAGTTCAAGTGAAAATAATAAAATAAGGATGCCTGTTCCAGAGGTAACCATAAATATGGTTTTATCTGTATTATTTACTTAAAGGAGAGATTTCTTGCAAATCATTTTTAGAGATATGACAATATTGGATTTGATTTAACTGTTTAAATAACAATACATTGGGAATATGTTAAAGAAATGTGTCTGGATAATTCATGCACATGAAATGGATAATTTTACACAATACTTCATCTTATTAACGACTACATTTGCAACGTTTCTACCATAGTTCTTAGAGAACTAAGAACAAACATTCACCCGATATTTTAGTGGAAAAGCCAGTATTCTTCGTCCGCTTCGAAGACTATTTGAATCATGGGGATGCGTCATCTGACCTGATTACCTTTGTATTATATCGTATCACAAAAATAATATACTTATGTGCGAACACAAAAAAAGCGCAAACTATTAACCGATAACAGTTTGCGCTTTATACAAGTGATTCCGGAGCGATTCGAACGCTCGACCCACGCCTTAGAAGGGCGTTGCTCTATCCAGCTGAGCTACGGAACCATCCTTATTTGCGGTGCAAAGGTAGTATTATTATTTAAATATGCAAAGGCTTTATGCCATTTTTTCACTTTAGAGGATATAAACCGGTTATTCCTGTCAGAAGCACTTCTGTCCCATCAATTTGGATATAACCATCATTCACAACATTCACAAAGCAATATATCGCTGAATAATAACAGGTTACAATATCTTTTCCTCAGCATTCTTTCCTTCACATCATCCACAACCTTCACACCACACTGCGATTCTATCTTCTATCCATTGCATTATCGAACCATCATATTTTGATCAGCCGGTAACAATTTCCGCGCCTGGTATGCACACAACGCAGACCGGAAGCGTTCAAGGTACGGGCAAAGGCCAATGAGGAGCGATTGCTGAATTTTCGTCCGGAAGTTACGGATATATAATCCAGCAACTCGACAGCCGTATACAATTCAAATTCCTCATCACTCCCCGGAACACGGAAATAGCTGTAGAGATATTGGATTTCAAGAGGGAGCTGCTGAAAATCCATATTCGCCTGCTCCATTGCCAACTCCTCCTCCTTGTCCAGCCAATAGCGTTCCCCGTTACGGATAGCAGCAAGCGCCTGAGCATAAAGCTGTCCATAATCGGGAGGAGTCGAGATGTCGATCGCACCGTTCACCTTCACACAAAGATATCGCCTGCTCCCGGTCGGGTCTGTCAGCAAATCCATCGGATTAGCCGTTGCCGAGAACGAAGCGAGCCGCCTCATCTGCCGGAACGTCTTTTGATGCGGAGCACGTACTTTCAAGTCAGGTTTCTGGATAAGATGTTTCAAATCGGCCTGATACTTACGGCTTAACCGATCGAACTCATCAATCGTGATCAACAGGTTACGTGCCATCAGCAACTCCGCTTCCGCCTTGTTCTCCAGATTGATACTTTCCGCATGATATTCCTGCAAAGACGGAGGCAGCAACAGACGGAAAAAAACCGATTTCGATATTCCTTGCCCGCCGACCAATACCGGAACCAAACTATTCGCATACAGCCGGTCGCGCTTATACCAATGCGCCACCATGCTGAGGAACCAGATGTAAAACCGGTCACGCCACAGCCGGTCACCCGTCGGCACCGTGTCGGCAAGCGGACGTATCCGGTCTTTACCGTCCCATTCCGGCAACTGGCCTAAAAACGATTCCAGCGGATTATAGGCCGGAACCCGCGGGGAATAGAGATACCGGCGCACATCCTTATCCCATATTTCCAGGCCTTCTTCCATCGCATTCAGACAAATCCCATTCAGCACCTCAGGCGTAACCGGACGGAAATGGAAACAAAACGATTGCCGTTCACGATATTCCACCTCGTCACGTATCTCATTCTTACGAAACTCATACCGGCGTTTCAGGAACTCCTCCATCCTGACCAGCAAATTCATGGAGGGCGGGACACAAGGTTTCCGCCCGAACACCTTCCGGCTGTCATACACATTATGCACGGTCAGCCGTACCAGCCGTTCATCGCTCCTATAATAAGTATGGAAATAGACCCATTTCACCACATCTTCTTCCGGGATTCCGGAAGCAAAACACAATTCCGCCACAGCAACCAGAAACCCTTTCGGCTCCTCCTCCTGCCAACCGGCCCCTTTCTCGCGAATCACTTGCGCCAGACAGTTCTCAAACATCATCTCAATCTTTTTATGCCGTTCGAATCCCGGCAGGACACGGTCGAGCGGATCGTCCGAACGCTCGACCAGCTCTGTGTACCCCGGTTCCTCAGGCATCCCTGCGGGTTGTTCCATCCGTACGGGCTGCGCTTCGGGATTGTAGAAACATCCCGGATCGAAAGAGAGGCGACACCCCCCGTCAAGCAGAGGTTCCCGATGTGTGACGGCACGCTGCAACTGCGTCTCGAAATGCAGCACCGCACGCCGATAAGCGTGGGCATGAAAGCAAGCCGCTTTTTCCTCCGTCTCCGGCAGGCGCCCGTCCGGCAACGTGTACCTCACAACCACTTTCACGCTCTGTCCGCCGGCCCCGACAAAAGCCAATAGCGGTTGGTTATACAAAACCAGGCGATCCCGTATCCGCCCGGCCTCCTCCACACTTGCCAAACGGTCTATCACAACCAGCACCAACCCGTTGTAATGACGCCAAAGACGATCCTTATAACCGGAAGAGAAAATTACAGACGGGATTTTCCCCGCTTCAACCGGACGGCTACCAGGCGAGCAATACGGAATCGACTGCCGTAAGGACAACACGGCGTTTTTCCTTTTCTCGTCTTTCAGCATTTCTACTACAGCCTGTAGCTCCATCAACTTATGGCTGCCGCCATTTCCTTTTACCCACGTAACTTTCATTTGGCCTCCTCCTTATTCGCCAATACATAAACCGCCACTTTCGGCCCCCCCAACCGCAGGATATTCCCTCCGGCTTTCAAGCGGTTCAAATCCGCCTGTGCCTGATAGCGTGAGCAAGCATTCAGTCCCATGCAGGTAGAGCTTCTGATTTCTCCGTTTCGCTGGAGATGCCGCAAGATACGCGCCAGCCGCTCTTCCTCCGGAAACGCATCCTGCTTCCGGAAGCCGGAAGCCCGTTCGAACTTCATCAGGTTCATTCTACGCCTCAACGATTTGGCAGCCCTGAATACCACACGCGAAAAACGAATACTTTCCGCCCGTATATCCTTTGCATCGGAAACAGGCGGACAAGAGGCCGTCGCCTCGAATATTCCGATATCTTCCAGTTCGACACGGTCTCCATCGGAGAGGGCGCTGACCATCTCTTCTTTGAACAGGGACATGATACCTTCCACTTCACCGGCATTAAAGGTGCTTCGTCCGGCAATCCGCCAGCATAAATCCTTAAAGGACAGCACATCCCGGTTCACGATCCGCACATGTAAAACAGGTTTCGCGCCTGTTTCGACCAGAGAGGAAGGGGGATTTTTGAAAAACTGATACTTTGCAGCCATTCTTTGTTGTTATTTGTTTACTCCCTATATCCTAAGACATTACGAGTTTATTTATATTGATTTAAGATCAACACCACATGTCATTCGATTTGCGACCTATATGGAAAAGCTTTGCGATATATATGGAGAAAGAAAGCGACATAGATCGTTAAGCTTTGCGACATGGGAGACAAGGCGACTCATACGTGTGTAAAGATATAAAATATACCGGACAAATCCTTAGATTTTCAAGAGAAATGCAATAAATAACAGAAGTTTCCGGGAATGTGAAAGTAGTGAAGGACGTGAAGGTTCGCATAGGGGTTAAAACAGCATATATCTGCATGATTAACAATTGCTTATATATGTGTGAAAGATGTGAATGATAAAAACAGATAAAAGATTGATATTGCCTTCTTTTAGGCGTATCAAAAAATAAAACATTTGCAAATAAAGACGATTTTTTGTTTCAGAACGGATATCCCACCGCAAAATGCCAAGCAAAGTTATTATGGAAGTTCGGATGCAGGATGGCCCACTTCCTTTTGCCGCTTTCCTGCGGGTTATAGGCTTTCATACCGGTATCGAAGCGGATCAGGAAGAAATCGAAATCGAGGCGGAGACCTAATCCATAAGAGACGGCAATCTCTTTGTAGAAGCGGGAGAAATCGAAGTTGCCGTTCGGACGGCTCTCATCCTTATGGAAAGTCCAGATATTACCGGCATCGATAAAGGCGGCCATTTCGAATTTCCAAAATAGCTTCGTGCGGTATTCCAGATTCAAATCCAGGCGGATATCACCGATCTGCTGGGCAAAGGACTTGACCGAATCGAGCGGCATACTACCGGGACCGAGCGAACGGACAGACCAACCGCGGACACTGTTTGCACCTCCTGAGAAATAGCTGCGCTCGAACGGCAGCATCTTCGAATTGCCATACGGATAACCGACTCCGACACCGACATGGAAAGCTAACTTGTTACGGTTGTCCAGCACGATACTTTTGCTGAAATCGATATCCCCTTTCACAAACTGGGCATAATTAATTCCAAACAATTTATAACGCCCTTCGTCGTCTTTATCCGCACCGGTCAGTTTGGAAAGCCCGTACAGCAAGTTACCCGCCATCTCGAAGGAGAAGCGAACGGAATGTGTATTCCTCAAACGGTTCTGAGGATCATAATTGTTAAAAGAATAGGTATAACCGGAACCGACAATAAACTGGTCGGTAAAATTATACCGAAGTGTGGATTCCGGCAATTCGCTCTTGAACGTCGAATCTACTTTCGGCAAATATACATAATCGATGTCCAACAACTTGAAAACATGGCGCGCCTGCATATTGCTCCGTTCCTGCCAGATATAATTCCATCCGGCAGAGAGAATGGACCTTTTGAACTCCGGACGCGTCTGCATGCTGTAGCTCACCTTCAATTCGGTCGTTGCACGAATCTTACGCCGGAAATTCTCATGCAGGAAGGGGAACAGGAAACGGGGAAACAAAACAGATGCTTCCGTACCGAACTCCCAAAAGTTGTTTCCTTCCGACTGGCTACCGGTTAGCGCCTCATAAGCGCCGCGGACTTTGGCCGAGAAAACCTCCGAGCCCTTGAACAAGTTCCGGTGCTGATAGTTCAAACTCGAAGCAAAGCCAAAATCACCTGCCGAGTTCGTTCCTTCCAGGTCGACTCCGAAGCCTTGCAGCTTGGCGGGAGAAGTCAGGATCGTACAGTTGAGCTTCATCGTGTCGTTCTCTTCGACCTCCGAAAAGCGGATATTCACGTTACGCAAAGCACGCAGCGTGGCAAACGAAGAATAGGTCTGCTCCACCGTCCGCTCGTTATACAGGCGTCCCGGCATGATATAATTGCTCTTGCGCAAAACTCCCGGACGGATACTTCTGCCGTTCTTGCCGTAGAGGACATTAATACCTCCGGTCCTGACCGTATCGTAGGGCATGGCGTTGTTTTCCTCCAACGTCAACGGGTTATAATCGGTCACAATCGAAACGTCTTTAATATAATACTGGCGATGCAACGTGTCGACCACCGTCCCGTCGGGCTTTTGCAAACGGTACGGCTTCAACAGCATATCCAGGTCTACGATATTGCGGTTCAAAGAGCTATCGGCAATATAAGACAGGTAATCCCGGTTGAAGGCATAATAACCGCGCCGGCGGAACAAAGCCGTGAGGCGTTGCCGCTCCTTGTCCAGTACATCGCGGTCAAACAGGGCACTGTCTTTTATCAGCGAAGTATAATCGTCGGAATAAGTACGGAAAGCCGAAGCCAGCACGGAACGGTGGGGCGGCTTGAGCTTGGCGATACTGTCGATCTTCGGATCGCTCAAATCAACCGAATAGTCGTGGATGCGGTAAGGAGTGTTTGGGACGATCTTATAGCTCACAACAGCCTTTTTGCTTCGCGAAGTATCGATAGAAGCCGAGACTTCGGCGTTCATATATCCTTTATTGATGAAGAAGCGTTTCAGCTCGTCGACCGACTGCGTTACTAATGTCGTATCCAGGATAACCGGCGCCTCTCCCATCCGGCGAAGCTGTTTATTGATCCATTTCTTCTCGTTCCGTCCCGACCAGTCGTACACGAACAACTGCCATTTCATCAATCCGAATGCCTTAAAGTTGGGCTGCTGGCGCAAATAAGGCTTCAAGTCGCTGTTTTTATAAGTCTTGCCATCCGACACGATCTCCACTTTGTCCAGCAGGTATTCTCCCTCGCCCACATATTTCGTCGAGCTACAGGAGACTAACAGCAATAGGAAACAAATGAAATATAGTGTTTGGATTCCCTTCATCATTCAAGCTTTTACGCACGCAAATGTAACTGAATTTAAAGAAATTCCCGTACATTTGCCGCATAAAAAGAGTAAAGATGCTAAGTAAGGGGAAAGTTAAATACATCCATTCGTTAGAAATGAAGAAATACCGGAACGAACTGAATGCATTCGTTGCCGAAGGGAACAAACTGGTTGCCGACATGATGTTTGCTTTCGAATGCGAACTGGTTCTCGCCAAACCATCCTGGATGGCGATGCAGGGGAACATTCCGGCGAAAGAACTGTTGGAAGCGGAAGACGAGGATATCCGCAAAGCCAGTTTCCTGAAAAACCCGCAAGATGTACTTGCCGTATTCAAACGTCCGGACTGGTCGCTCGACGAAGCCGATCCTTCTTCCTCGCTCGTTTTAGCATTGGACGGCATACAGGACCCTGGAAATCTCGGAACCATCATACGGCTTGCCGACTGGTTCGGCATCGAACATATCGTTTGCAGCCCCGACACCGCGGATGTCTTCAGCCCGAAGACCGTGCAGGCCACAATGGGCGCACTGGCGCACGTAAAAGTCCATTATACGGAATTGGAAGACTACCTGAAAGCACAAGCGGCAAAGCAGGTTCCGTTGTTCGGCACATTCCTCGACGGAGAAAATATGTACACGAAGGAATTATCGGCAAACGGAATTATCGTGATGGGGAACGAAGGGAACGGAATACGCCCGCAAATAGAAGAACTGATCGACCGGAAACTCTACATTCCGAGTTTTCCACCCGAAAGAGAGACTTCAGAGTCTTTGAATGTAGCCATCGCTACGGCTGTCATCTGCGCCGAATTTCGCCGTCGCCAGGGAAATGCCGCCCAATAACAGCAAACAAGCCGTTTCGCCGATCGCAGCCGCTTGCGGAAGCCCCAACTCCCGACAAGCATCGAAGCCGGGTTCCTTCTGCCTGAAAAGTTTGTCCCATCGCCACGGGATTTTTATTTCACCGACCGGAAACGCCTCTCCGACTTTACCGACCGGGAAAAGGATGCCGTCGTAGAACTCGGTCCCGGCGATCTCGCCTTCCAGCGGATAGACACCGGCCAAGCGCCCTTCGTCGTCCAGCTCGACGTAATGCATCCGAAGAAGTCCGTTCCAATAAACATAATGAGAAGCGACCCTGCGCATATCGATCTATTTCTCCTCCTGTTTCTGTACGGCTGACGAATCTTTCGCCATATCGGTCAGACGACCGTAATTATATTTCATGAGGTTCAGGCTGTCCAGATAAACCTTGTAGTAAGAGGAGTCGGCATTGTTCATAAAGATATACCCATACACGCGTTTGATCTGCTTGGTCGGAACCGTCTTCAAAACGGTTTCGTGATAGCCATCGCGAAGCACCTTGTCATTGACAGTCACGATCGTATCGCCCTGGTCGGCGCTTATGCGTATTTCCGGTTTATAGGTCATTCCCTTGTTGATGCCCCAGACATTCATGCCTAATACAAACGAGCTGCCGGACGAATAGTTCGTTTCCGGTTTGATATCGAACGTCACACCGTTAAACAAAGCATCGGGCTCCAGCCTTAAAGAGGTACGGCGAGGCCAGATATCCACCGAATCCTGTTTGGAAACTGGTGCTGCCGAAGCCTGCACATCGCCCAACGCTTTCTGCCGTTTATTCAAATCGGCCAGCACGCGGTCATACACCTTCATATAAATATCCAGATGCCGTCCATACCAAACGAGCGAACTGTCGTACTCGGCCTGTGTGATATCGTATTTGCGGAAGATGGACTGATATAAAGCCTCCTTATGGGCATTATCGGGAAACGCCTTGCTGTCCAGGCTAATCATGGCTTCCGCCAATTGCATATCCACCTGTACAGCTTGCATTTTCTTTTCCGAAAGAATGCCATCCGGTACTTTGCTACAGGCAACCAGCAAGGTTCCCAACAGCAAAACGACACTATATCTATGCAGTCTGTTCCGCATTAATTCTTTTATTTTTCTTTTGAGAGACTTGTCGACAATGTGTGACGGTAGAACAGCAACAACAAAAAGACACCTACGCAGATCGCCGAGTCGGCCAAGTTAAAGATCGGACGGAAAAAGATAAACTCTTCTCCTCCCCACACCGGGAGCCAGTCGGGCAACACCGTCTGTATCAACGGAAAATAGAACATATCGACCACCTTCCCGTGCAACCAGCCGGCATAGCCGCCACCTTCCGGCATAAACGAGGCAACCTGTCCGAAGCTATGATCGAACACCACCCCATAGAATATGGAGTCGATGATATTCCCGATAGCCCCCGCAAAGATCAACGAGATACAGGCGATAAAGCCAAAGGTGTAATTCTGTTTCACCAGCTTATACAGGTAATAACCGATAAAACCGACAGCGATAATACGGAATACCGACAAAAATAGTTTACCGATCACTTCTATCCCGAAAGCCATTCCCGGATTCTCGGTGAAGTACAGATAAAACCACGGAGTGATTTCAATGCTCTCATGCAGTTGCATGTGAGTTTTAATCCATATTTTAAGAGCCTGGTCAAGAATAAGGAGCAGCATCACAATCAACGCTGCTCCCCAACCTTTGGAATATCTCATTTACTTGGCACCTCCCTGTTTAGCTTCGATACTCAACGTAGCGTGAGGCACAGCACGTAATCTTTCTTTCGGGATCAATTTACCGGTTTCGCGGCAAATACCGTACGTTTTATTCTCAATCCGGATCAATGCTGCCTGCAAGTTCTGGATAAACTTCATCTGACGCTGTGCCAAACGGCCAGCCTCTTCCTTTGATAAAGTCGCAGCGCCTTCCTCCAATACTTTAAACGTAGGAGACGTATCAGCAACATCATTGCCGTCAGAATTCGTGACACCGGATCTCAACAGGTCATAATCTTTTTTTGCTTTCTCCAGCTTTTCCAATATTATGGCGCGGAACTCCTCGAGTTCGGCATCCGAATATCTTGTCTTTTCTGCCATGGTTCATTTAAATTAATAATTAACAATTAAGAATGATTAATGAATAATGAATAATTCAACAATGAGAAAGATTCCTCCTCTCTCTTGCCCACAAATATAAGCAATTCTTCCATTGTTCATTATTAATTATTCATTATTCATTGAATATTTACGCTTTTTCAATTCGGACCGAAAGCTTGAAGTCTTCGAAATCCAACTCGGTCGCATCGCTGATCACATCCGTAATTTCCACTGATACAGCCAACACCTGGTTTGCGATATACGAATTGAAGTCTTTGATCGCTTCATCTATCACATCGTTCGAAAGGACGGTGACGGATATCTTATCGGTGATGTCATAGCCGCTGCTCTTACGCAGGTTCTGGATACGGTTTACCAACTCACGCGCCAGCCCTTCCTTGCGGAGGTTTTCTGTCACGGTGATATCCAGCGCCACTGTCAGGCGGCCTTCGTTCGCAACCAGCCAGCCCGGTATGTCTTCGGAAATGATCTCGACGTCTGCACGTTCGATCACCGCCTCCTGTCCTTCGACGGCCAGCGTGAACGTTCCGGCTTTTTCGAACGCATTGATTTCGTCCTGGCTCATCGTCTGGATAGCGGCGGCCAATGCCTTCATGATCTTGCCGTAACGCGGGCCTAACTTCTTGAAGTCCGGCTTGATCTTCTTCACTAAAATACCGGCAGTGTTATCGACAAACTTCAGTTCCTTCACATTGACCTCGTTCAGGATCAGTGCTTTCACAGCTTCGATGCTTTCCTGCTGATGGGCATCCACAACCGGGACCATGATGGTTTGCAGCGGCTGGCGAACCTTGATATTCACCTTGCGGCGCAAAGCCAGCACCATAGAGGACACATCCTGTGCCATCTGCATACGTTCTTCCAGATTCTTGTCGATCAGTGCCTCGTTGCAAACCGGGAATTCGGACAGGTGGACAGATTCAACCTTTTCACGTCCGGTAGCAGCGATCAGGTCGCAGAACAACCGGTCTGCATAGAACGGCGCGATCGGAGCCATCAACTTGGCGACCGTTTCCAGACAGGTGTACAAAGTCTGGTAAGCGGACAACTTGTCGGTCGTCATGCCTCCACCCCAGAAACGGCGGCGGTTCAGACGCACGTACCAGTTACTCAGATTGTCGTTTACGAAATCGGAGATCGCACGTCCGGCACGGGTCGGTTCGTATGCATCCAGGAATCCATCCACATCCTTCACCAGCGAATTCAGCAACGACAGAATCCAACGGTCGATTTCGGGACGTTCTTTCCAGTCTACATCCGGTTCGGAATAATCGAAACCGTCCACATTCGCATACAAGGCGAAGAACGAATATGTATTATATAATGTACCGAAGAACTTGCGGCGAACTTCTTCGATACCGTCGATATCAAACTTGATGTTATCCCACGGAGAGGCATTCGTAATCATGTACCAGCGCAAAGGATCGGAACCATACTGTTCGATCGTGGCGAACGGATCGACGGCGTTTCCCAAGCGTTTGGACATCTTGTTGCCATTCTTGTCCAGCACCAGGCCGTTTGAAACGACTGCTTTATACGACACGCTGTCGAATACCATCGTAGCTATCGCATGCAAAGTGAAGAACCATCCGCGTGTCTGGTCAACGCCTTCGGCTATGAAGTCGGCCGGATAAACCTTGCGGTCGTCGAAAAGTTCCTTGTTCTCGAACGGATAATGAATCTGCGCATAAGGCATCGCACCTGAATCGAACCATACATCGATCAGGTCGGTCTCGCGCTTCATCGGCTTACCGCTTTCGGAAACCAAGATCACATCATCCACATACGGACGGTGCAGGTCGATCTTTTCGTAGTTTTCCTTCGTATATTCGCCCGGCTGGAATTTCAGTTCCTTGTAGGGGTTGGACTCCATCAGCCCGGCTTTTACGGATTTCTCTATTTCATTGTACAGTTCTTCAACCGAACCGATACATATTTCTTCCGCCCCGTCTTCGGTACGCCAGATCGGGAGCGGCGTTCCCCAGTAACGGCTACGGCTCAGGTTCCAGTCCTGCAGGTTTTCCAACCATTTGCCGAAACGTCCCGTACCGGTGCTCTGCGGTTTCCAGTTGATCGTATTGTTCAGTTCGATCATCCGTTCGCGGCAAGCAGTCGTGCGGATAAACCAGCTATCCAGCGGATAATACAGCACCGGCTTGTCCGTGCGCCAGCAGTGCGGATAGTTGTGTACCTGCTTTTCGATGCGGAACACACGGTTTTGCGCTTTCAGCATCATACAGATTTCGATATCCAGCGTTTCGTCTTTTTCACCTTTTGTCGCATCGTAAGCATTCTTCACGAACTTGCCCTGCCACGGGTCGTAGTCGGCTGCATTCATGTGAGCTTGCACATATTCCGGATCGAGGTCTTCCAACAGATAGAACTTACCTGTCATATCGACCATAGGACGGCGGTTCCCGTCTTTGTCGACCATCATCAACGGTGGTATGCCGCTTGCTTTTGCCACACGGTCGTCATCTGCACCGAAAGTCGGAGCGATATGTACGATACCCGTACCATCTTCAACCGTCACATAGTCGCCGGTGATTACCCGGAAAGCGCCTTCGCCCGGATTGACCCACGGGATCAGCTGCTCGTAGTGCATGCCAGCCAGTTCCGGGCCTTTCCATTCGCCGACCACTTTGAACGGAACCAACTTGTCGCCCGGTTTATAATCGGTCAGAGCCAGGTCGGCAGCTTTCGGATTGAAATACACATTCAACAAGTCCTTAGCCAAAACAGCCGTCATCGGCATGCCTGTGTACGCGTTGTACGTCTGTACGGCCACGTATGTAAAATTCGGGCCTACGCAAAGAGCCGTGTTGGAAGGCAATGTCCACGGAGTAGTCGTCCATGCCAGGAAGAACGGTTCGCCGAATCCGGACATTTCCGGTTTCGGATCGAGAATACGGAACTGAGCCGTACAAGTCGTATCCTTCACGTCGCGATAACAACCCGGCTGGTTCAACTCGTGCGAGCTAAGACCTGTTCCGGCTGCCGGCGAATAGGGTTGGATAGTGTAGCCTTTGTACAGCAAACCTTTCTTATATAATTCTTTCAGCAGATGCCACAATGTTTCGATATAACGGTTGTCGTAAGTGATATACGGGTTTTCCATATCCACCCAATAGCCCATCTTCTGCGTCAGGTCTTCCCATTCTTTCGTGAACTTCATCACGTCGCGGCGACAGGCTGCATTATATTCGGCCACAGAGATCTTTTTGCCGATATCTTCTTTGGTTATGCCCAATGATTTTTCGACTCCCAGCTCGACCGGCAATCCGTGCGTATCCCATCCTGCCTTACGGTTGACGAGATATCCTTTCATGGTCTTATAACGGCAGAAAATATCCTTAATCGAACGGGCAATCACATGGTGAATACCGGGCATACCGTTTGCTGAAGGAGGACCTTCATAAAATACAAACGAGGGATGTCCTTCGCGGATTTCAAGACTCTTATGGAAGATGTCGCCATCCTGCCATTTCTTCAGCACCTCTTTATTGACGTTCGACAAGTCAAGTTTCGAGTATTCGGCAAATTTCTTACTCATATGCGTTATATTTATCTATCTTCTCAAAAATTGCCGCAAAGGTAGTGATTTAATTCGAATTAGGCAATATGGAAACAGCAAGGCCTCAAATCTCTCCGGACGTATTTCCCAGTGCCATCAATAAAGCCACCACTTCCGAATAATTCTTCCGGCCGGAGGGGATGTTGTTTCCTTTCAGGAACCAGTTGTAAGCCCAACCTTGTACTTCACCGATAAGCGGGCTGTACAAATCCTGCCAGTAAGCGACTTTCCGGTTGTAAAGATCTTTTACTTCGGGGGAGATCGTTTCTTTCCATCGGTTAAATTCTCCTTCCGGCAAAAGTTGATATGCATTGCTCAGCACATAAGGCAACAAAGCGAAGTAAGCTGAAAAACGGATTTCCGGCACTTCCGAGCGGGAACAGACCAGAAAGCCGTACAAATTCGCTTCCGCCTCGCTGGATATTCCTAACACATGCGCCATTTCGTGTGCATAAGTAAACGGATACTGGACAGGCAACAATTCGGGATTCAAGTTATATTCGGTAAAGAACGGCCCCATATACCCCAAAACGCCCACACTGCTCATCAGCGAAGGGAGCAGCATCGGCTTCGGATGCAGATACCCGGCAGGAGCAACCAGTCCGAATCTTCCGGCAATTTCCTTGTAACCCTTTTCGGATTCCTCCGCTACAACCGCTCTATCGATCTCCTCTACCGGGACAAAAGATGCATTCAGAGAATCCGTGTAAGCAGACAGGAAAGAGCGGAACGCCTCAGCCGAATAAGCCGCATATGGGAGCTGTGTCCGGGTAAAGAAATCCTGCCGGAAATAATTCATTCCCCATGCCACATAAAACCAGACATACACCCACAACAGATATTCGACCGTCCGCCCCACTAACGTCTTCCACGAACATTTGCCGGCAACAGCACAGACCACATAAACAAGCAAACCGCCAATACTGCCATATATCAGGCAATCGCCCACCGAAAAAGGGAAAAGAGATGAGAAACGGGACAGGGCAGCCGATATATACGGATATACGTTCCGGGCATACGCTTCTTCGGCTTCCGGCGAACGCATGGCGAACCAGATAGCGATTAAAAGGAGAGACAAAACTGTCCAACGTATGTATTTCAATTTGAAATGCGACATTGCGATAAGGGGCGAGTAAACCTCGCCCCCACGGTATGTTTTACGATATGTTTTTATTCAATAACTTCCTTACTTCCGTTTCCGACAGATTCCGGCGACGGGCGTAGTCCTTCATCTGCTCCACGTCGATATTACCGATCATGAAGTATTGGGATTCAGGGTGAGCGATATAAATACCGCTAACCGTCGCTGTCGGGTACATCGCGCCGTTTTCCGTCAACCGGACGCCGATCTGTGACATATCCAACAATTTATCCAACGTATAGTTCAAAAGCTGGTCCGGCAATGAAGGATAGCCGACAGCCGGACGTATTCCCTGATATTTCACTTTGTACAGGTCGGAGATGGAAAGCGATTCATCCGGAGCATATCCCCAATATTCCTTACGGACTTTTTCATGGAGATATTCGGCGATAGCCTCGGCCAGACGGTCGGTCAGGGTTTGCAGCAACATGGAATTATAGGTGTCTCCCTCCTGCTCGAACCGTTCTTTCAGAGATTCGGCACCGACACCAGCCGTCACCACGAAAGCGCCGACATAATCCGTACGCCCTTCCGATACCGGCATCACATAATCGGCCAGCGACTTATAGATGCCCTCCTCTTTCTTCACCTGTTGGCGCAAAACAGGAAGCAAGACTTCTCCTATCCGGATATTATCCCCGTCGCTGTTTGCCGGGAAGAAACCATAAACCGCCTTGCAATACTCGGCTTTCGTCTCGACCAGACGATCCAGCAACTTGACAGCATCCTTATATAACTGCATGGCCTCCGACGCCTTCGCCCGGTCCGCTTCCGGGAACTCGGCCAGCCAGGCGGCGCGACAGGCGTCGCAGCCGTGGATTTGCGCAATTTCCGAGAAACGCCCGTTCAGTTTCCAAGCGCTGAAGAAGAAGGTCCAATGGATATATGGGATTATTTCTTCTAAAGGAATATAAGGAATCACCTGCACCCCGTTCCGGGCCGGGACGACCGGACTATAAGAAGCCCAATCGATCTCCGGACGATTCATCCGGGCTTCCGCCAACGGGACCAGTATCTCTTTTTTCTTATTCATGGAGGCACGCAAAGCCTCATACTCGCTGTTCAGCTGGGCAATATAAGCATCCCGCGTATCCGGGTTCAATAGTTTGGCCGCAATCAGCGGGTTTTGCGAAGCATCCAGCACATGAATGACAGGATAGTCATAATGAGGAGCGATTTTAATGGCCGTATGCAACTTCGAAGTCGTGGCGCCGCCCACCATTATGGGAATACCCAGGCCGGCTTTCTGCATCTCGTCCGTCACATGCACCATCTCTTCGAGCGAAGGCGTGATCAGACCGGAAAGACAGACCAGATCGGGCTTTTCCTCCATTGCCTTTTTTACGATCACGTCCGCCGGGACCATCACCCCCAAATCGATCACCTCATAGTTGTTGCAAGCCAGGACGATCGAAACAATATTCTTTCCGATGTCATGCACATCGCCTTTCACGGTCGCAAACAGGACCTTCCCCGCCTTAGCAGAATCGGAAGAGACCTTTTCCGCCTCGATCGCCGGTTGCAGGATGGCAACGGCTTTTTTCATCGTACGGGCAGTCTTGACAACCTGTGGCAGGAACATTTTTCCGGCGCCGAACAATTCGCCTACCTTATTCATTCCACTCATCAACGGTCCGTCGATAATATCCACCGCACGCGGATATTCCTTCAAGGCTTCCTTTAAATCTTCTTCCAAATGATCGCCGACCCCTTTTATCAGAGCGTTTTCCAAACGCTCTTCCAGTGGACAGTGGACAGTGGGAAGTGGAGAGTTATCGGAGTCGTTCTTCTTCACTTTCAACTCTCCACTTTCAACTGTCCACTGAATAAGTTCTTCCGCAGCCTCCGGACGACGCGCTAAAATGACGTCTTCCAACAACGTACGGAAAGAAGGTTCGATATCTTCATAGAGTACGGACGACGACGGATTCACGATCCCCATATCCATGCCTTTCTGAATCGCATGATACAGGAATACGGAATGCATAGCCTCCCGCACGTAATTATTTCCACGGAAAGAGAAGGAAAGATTGCTGACACCGCCGCTCACCTTCGCGCCCGGCAGGTTCTTCTTGATCCATTCCACGGCACGGATAAAGTCGAGGCCGTACCCGTTATGCTCTTCCATACCGGTAGCGATAGCCAGCACATTCGGATCGAAAATAATCCCGTTCGGATCGAAATCCACTTTCTCACGAAGGAGGCGGTAAGCACGTCCGCAGACCTCGATCTTCCGTTCGAACGTGTCGGCCTGTCCTTTTTCATCAAAAGCCATTACGACCGTAGCCGCTCCCAACTGTTTGATACGGGCTGCATGTTGCAGGAATACCTCTTCACCTTCTTTCAAAGAAATCGAATTCACGATGCTTTTACCCTGCACGCACATCAAACCTTTTTCGATCACCTCCCATTTCGAAGAGTCGATCATCACGGGAACACGGGAAATATCGGGTTCGGAAGCGATCAGGTTCAGGAAAGTCGTCATCTCCTTCACGGCATCCAGCATTCCGTCGTCCATATTGATATCGATCACCTGCGCACCGTCTTCCACTTGCTTGCGGGCAATCGTCAAAGCCTCTTCATAATTCTCCTCCTTGATCAGGCGCAAGAACTTACGTGAACCGGCCACATTGCACCGTTCGCCGACATTCACGAAATTATTCTCCGGCTTTATTTCGAGCAATTCCAACCCGGACAACCAAAGACAGTCAGGCTTCGAAGCCGGTACATGCGGCTTGGCCCCTTTTACCAGTTCAGGATATTTGGCGATATGGGCCGGCGTCGTACCGCAACAGCCTCCCAAGATATTCACCAGCCCTTCGTCGATAAAAGGTTTTACATGAACAGCCATCTTTTCCGGCGTCTCGTCATAGGAGCCGAAGCTGTTCGGCAGGCCTGCATTCGGATAAGCGCTTATATAATAAGGAGCATGTTTTGCCAGTTCAGCCAGGTAAGGTTTCATATCGGTAGCGCCGAAAGAGCAGTTCAGGCCGACACTGACAATATTAGTATGTTGCACGGAAGCCAAAAACGCAAGCAACGTCTGTCCGGAAAACGTACGTCCCCCCTGGGCAGACAACGTCAGAGAAAGCATAATCGGCAAATCCTTGCATTTTTCCTTCAGCACGGTCTCGGCGGCTTCCAGTCCGGCTTTCACATTCAGCGTGTCGAAAGTCGTTTCAAACAGGACGATATCCACGCCTCCGTCTACCAAGGCGTCCACCTGTTCCTTATAGGCGTCATACAAATCCATGTAGGTGACAGCCCGGTAAGCCGGATCGCTCACGTCGGGACTCATCGAGGCCGTCTTATTGGTCGGACCGACGGAACCGGCAACAAAGATCGTGCGATCCGGATGTTCCGCCATAAAGCCGTCAGCCACCTCGCGCGCCAACTTCCCGGCAGCTAAGTTGATATTCCGTACCTGCCCCTGCATGCCGTAATCTTCCATCGAGATGGCGTTTGCATTGAAGGTGTTGGTAGCAAAGATATCGGCACCGGCATCCAGATACTGTCGGTGGATCGATTTGATCACATCCGGCCGGGTGATACACAACAGATCGTTATTACCTTTCAGGTCGCTCGCCCAATCGGCAAACTGTTCTCCGCGATAGTCCTTCTCGGTCAGATTAAATCCCTGGACCATCGTACCCATTCCTCCGTCCAGAATCAAAATGCGTTCTTTCAGGGCATTCAAAAATATCTCTTTATCCATATAAAGGTTCGTTACCGTTTAAATGCACGATCCATCTCCCGGCGGTCGTCCCGTTCCTTGATAGAATCGCGTTTGTCATATTCTTTCTTACCTTTGGCGATAGCGACAACGACTTTGGCCAGTCCCTTGTCATTAATAAAAAGGCGTGTCGGAATAATGGTAAAGCCATTATTGCGGGCAGCCGTTTCAATCTTCCGTAATTCCTTTTTAGTCAGTAGCAACTTGCGGTCACGGCGGGCCGTATGGTTATTGTATGTCCCGTAGAAATATTCGGCCACATACATATTTTTCACCCACAATTCGCCCTTCTCCACAATGCAGAACGTGTCGACCAGGCTCGCTTTTCCCAGGCGGATCGATTTGATCTCCGTACCGGTCAGCACGATCCCTGCCGTAAACGTGTCGAGCAGCTCATAATCGAAAGTCGCCCGCTTGTTCTTTATCTGTATATTATTACTAATCTTCTCTTTCATCTTATTCTTCTATCAAAAACGCAAACCGGGCATCAGCATGGAAAGGATGATCTCGATCAGCCAGGGCGTCGCCAAAATCAGACCGGTCGCAGTCCCGACAAATTTTAGCCGGATCTTCTCCTCCACCTGCATATAAGGGCCTGCCCCTTCCCATACGATATAAAACGTATATAAAACGAATATACGCAAAAAGAAAAACTCCGGGAGCAGCATCAACACAATATTCAATGCAAACATCAACGAAGACGAATAGCCGACAAAGCGTTGGCACAGCTTCATGTCCTTCTCCCGTTTGAACCATCCCTGCCAAAGTTCGTTCAGCAAATAGGAAGCCAGGTAAAAACCGCCGAACGAAGCGACCAATGTCCGGATAGACGACTTCAGCGCCAGTTCGACATCAAACTCTTTCCGTGTGAACAGCACGCCTAAAAAAGCCGCTACCGTAACGAATCCGATCAGGGGATAGACAAACCGGGATAAAAACTCATCGTCATTTTCTTCCTTTCTCGTCAGAATATCCCACGCCTTTGCCGGCTGGGAGATGATGGCTACGACCAATTTAAATATCTCTTTATACATATTTTCAATACGCTCGTTTGCTATTTATCGTTTATTTGTCTTTTCCAGACAGGTCTATTGTAAACACGTCGGAGGAACTTTTCCATACAATAGAAAAAGAATCCTTTCCAAATGCAGAAGCATAATTAATCCGGAATTTCAACTCGTCTAAATTGTTCTTTTCAGCATCTTTCACCAAATCTTCGATGTTGAACGCACAAGGAATAATCATCGACTGGCCTTTTGTCGTGTCCGACTCTATCATGATCGTGCGGAGATAAAGGCTATAAATCTTATCGTCTCCCAATAATTTATCCGGATTATAAGATAAAGAGAAACTATCCACCTGGTTTGCCGGGTGATTGCTCATCTCCGTGAACAGGAACAAATTGCCTCTGATATAAGCGGAACGCGCCTGGAGGGAAGAAAGCAGCAGTTCATTCTTTTCAACGACGGAAGTATCGGTCAACGTATTGAAAAAGTTCCATCGATTGACCTCCGAAATCGTATTCTCATAGATAACAGCTTCGATATAACTGGTATCCGTTCCTGCCCCCATATTGTTTGCAGTCCCGTAATCGATGGAATAATCAAATAAGATACATTCTCCATCTTCTACATTGGCATTTTGGAAATCTTCCGAAGAGACCACAACGTTACCTTTGGTATAAATAGCCTTGCCCGGTCCGTATCCGGTCACCACAACCCCAGCCTGATTTGCCATCGTCAACTGGGTGGCCGGATCTCCCAAACAAGAACTCAACACAACCAAACAAAAGACCCAAACGCCATATAATACTGTTTTTCTCATTTCCATATACAAATTTGAAGTTGTATTTATCTCCCTCTCCTAATGGAGGAAACGCACAAAGGTAAGAAAAAAGGTTTATACGGCAAAAGCTATCCTTTTTGTTTAAGTAAACAAATCAGCGATGCACAGGAGGAAATAAGAAAGAGGGAGAGACGAAATAGACATGCCCCGAAAGTGTTAAAAACGGAATATTTTGCGGAAAGCATAAGCTTTTTTTGTCGAGACACGTTACTTTTTTAGGGCAAACGACTCATTATTTCATACAAAAAATAAAAAGATAGACACCTAAATAAATTCAGTGTCTATCTTCTATCTATTTTTACAGGATATTAATTCGAGGCTTCTTCAATTGAGAATTGAGAAATCTGGGAATATCCCCAAGTCGCGATCTTTGTCGAATCCGAATTAAATGTCAACGGATACTTCATACGATAATTTACAACCTTTTTTCCTGCTGCCGATTCTTTACTTTTCAACATGGAATAGAATTGACCACCTTCAATAGCGATCGGATCTATTGCATTGCTAATAGTAGGAGCTTTTCCTTCTTCCCTTTTTTGAGCACGTATACATAATGTATAAACACGTTCAGTGCCATCCACAGCTTCCGGCTCTTGATCATAGTCCATAGTTATTGTATAATCGTTCTTCTGGTCCGTCAATACAGATGCAAAATTAGGGATAGCAATGATTCTCTTATAATTATTAGAGACCAACAATCCTACATCAGAACCAGATAAAAGCAATTCATTATCCAGCGCCGTTGAATCTAAAGACGAAAAATTCAAATTATATTTAGCTAATGGAGACGATGCCACTCCTGTCGCTACATAAAAACCAGTTGTAGAGATATTCGCATTATCCGGTGAATCATAATCAATCTGAACATTAGCAATTACACAATCTCCAGCACTGTAGGTCGGGTCATTTGCAATTGACGAGATATACAAGGGCAGAGATTGGTTAGGATAACCGACAGGATAAAGCAATGTTTTCATCGTAGAAGAATAATCAACTATTGCAAAGAGATTAGGAATCGTCTGTTGATTACCGCCGCCATCCAAACAAGAGGTTAACGAAAACATGCCTGCAGCTATTGCTGCCAATCCTAAAACTTTAAGTTTCTTCATTTTAATTGTTCTTTAATTTTATATTGTTTATTATTTATTTATTCATGCTCAAAAGCCGAAACGGAAGCCAGCCTGCAAATTCACATTAAACGGTTTCTCGGAACGGATCGTTTCGATATCGCTTCCGTTATCGAAATAATAGCCGGCCCCCACTTCCGCATAAATACTTAAGAAACGGAGCAACGGATAGCTGGCCCCGGCACGGGCATTCACAGACCACATCCATTCTTTCATACGGATATGCTTCTTTTCGTGACGGATTTCATTTTGTTCCACAAATATTTTGGAATTCAGCTTGCCGGCTACATTGATCTCGGTCATGGCGCCTGCCGCTGCATAAAACTGTATACGCTTCCATTCCGCAATCTTATAAGACAAAGAAAGAGGGATTCCGATGAAATGCAGTTTCTGTTTCGTTTCACCATGATATACAGCCCCGGTCTCCCATTCGGAAGAAAGGAATGTATAGTTTAAACCTGACTGGAGGGAAAAACGGTCATTCAAAGAATAACCCACACCCAATCCGACCGAAACCGGTGTCTTATGGCGAATTTTCGTTTTCGGGGACTGGCTATTGAAATACGGGGAATTCAATTGCAACAGCTCCTGATCCGTCATCATCGTATTCTTCAGGGCATAGGCATTTATGGAGTTCGAGGTTCCGGCACTCACGCTACCGCCTCCCATTCCAAAACTCCACCTTTTTGCCGGCGCCTTCTTTTCTTCTTTTTTCACTGGCGTTGCGTCTGCAAGCAAAGAACGTGTTTCGACCACTTCGGCGGCCTCGGAAGAAACTACTGCGACAGTATCATCGTTTTCCGGCGAAAGAGCAACGTCGTCTTCCGTCATATCCGACCGGAATGCAGTAGCGGCGGCAACTTGTGCAACGGCACGTTTTGCCACCCGGTTAACCGGCACGGAAGCAGCAACAGCTATTTCATTTTGAGAAGGTCGGGCCGGAACAGCAGGTGTCGCAGATTCAGACTGTTCAGCCAGTCGGTTCTCCACAACCTCAGTCTCTTTCTGGATCGTTTCGGCTACCGGCAGACGTTCCCGGTCGTGGTTAAAGACATAAACGCCTCCCGTCACAACTAATAAGGAGATAACAGCGGCGGCGGCCCAATAGCGTAAAGTCCGCCGGAAAGGGACAGACTTTTTAACCGGCAGACGGTCGGCTATCGCCTCCCAATCGCCCGGCATCGTATCCGCTTCAAAGTCTTGCAACTTCGAACGGCACAAATCGTCAAATATATCTCTTTCCTTATCCTTCATTTCTTTTTTACTCAATACAATTCATTAATCCTGCGTTGCAATAATTGTTTGGCACGCGTAAACTGCGACCGGGATGTACTCTCCGTTATATTCATCATCTCGCTGATCTCCTTATGCGAATAACCTTCTATCGCGAACAGGTTGAACACCGTCCGAAAACCGGCAGGAAGTTCCTGCACCAGTTTCATCAACTCGACTGCCGACATATCGGAGATGGCTGAACTGTCCGGATGGATCAATTCCGCCGTGTTATCCAGATCGGCAGCCTCACGCAAAACATCCGATTTGCGCAAATACTCCAACGCACAATTGACAAAGATCTTTCGCATCCACCCCTCAAATGACCCAAGTCCCGAATAAGAGTCCATGCCGGTGAAGACTTTTACAAAACCGTCCTGTAACAAATCACGGGCAGTCTCCCTGTCGCTAACATAACGCAGACAAACTCCCATCATTTTACGGGAATACGTTTCGTACAGCTCCTTCTGAGCCAGCCTTTCCCCATTCCTACAACCCTCTATCAGTTGTTTCTCCGTCATTTAGTGTATGCCTTCATGCCCTTTCCAGGGCCGTACATTTATTATGATGTTCAGATTATCCGAAACGCTGCATTCCGGATAAAATATTTTTCTTGAGAACGCACAAAGATACTGTATTCCGGCAAATAATCAGATAAGGAAAGAGAAATTACCTTCTACTTCTTTTTGGCAGGGGTAACGGGGCAACCGGCTCCGTTATCTACCGGGGTCGCTTCCATCCCTATTTTCTTGAAGGCTGAGGCCAACTTCGTTTTGGATGTCTTATCCGCACGATAAGTAACGACTGCCGTGCGGGTGTTCAGATCGCACTTGAGATCGGTCACCCCTTTCTCGAAAGCGATGTTCTTCTCGATCTTCTTGACACAGTTTGCACAATCCATTCCTTCGACAAAGAAGGTTACTGTTTCCTTTTTCTTTTTGGCATCTTGCGCATAGGCCGTAGAAAAAGTAAATACGGCACAGATTAAAGCGACTAATAAACGTTTCATAATATAAATAATTTAATAATGTGACTATTTGAGAACGTGACTATTTGAGAATTTGATTTTCCCATTGCCACTTATCCTTAATCCCGGCTGATGTTGAAACGCAGTCCGGCATAAATCTTCCTGCCGTGGACAGGTCCCCAGACCATCGAGCCGTCAAAATTATCTCCACGCGGGTTCCCGGCGTCGATGATCGGATGCGGCTGCTTATAGTCGAAAAGGTTTTCCGCTCCGACATAAACAGACCAACGGCGGAAATATTTCGTGATCTGGGCATTCACGACCGTATAGGCTTTAAAATCGGGCTCCCACAAGGGATTTACGGCATCCGGTGTCGGCATTCTTCCGCCTCCGTTGAATTGTCCGGTGAGGTCGAACTGCCATTTCTTCAACGGAGTCTGATAAGAGGCGGTCAGCAAGCCTTTGTAGTCGCTGACCAACGGCTTTTTCAGCCGGCGGGTGACGCCTTCCGCATTCCGGTAGTCCGTTTTTGCATCCGTATAGCGATATGCGGCTGTCAGGGTAAACCCGCGGAAGAACGGATAAGTAGCCTCTACCTGGAAACTGTTGGAATAAGAACGGCCATCCAGATTGTAGAAACTGACTGCATGCGGATCGCTATCCATATCCACAACCACCTGTTTCCGGAAATCCGTATAGTACCACTCGCCGTTCAGAGTCAGCTCCTTTCCGAACAGCGGTATGTAAAACGAAAGGTTCACACCCGTATTCCAGGCTTCTTCCTGATCCAAGTCGGCAGCTATATTCATTTTGCGGCTACTGGACAAGAGGAAATTGTTTTCAGCCAGCACATTTGCCGTCCGGAATCCCTTCCCTGCCGAAGCACGTACGTGGAACCAGTCGAAAGGATTATATTTTATATGCAGGCGGGGCGTCACAAAGAAGTCGTACAGCGAGCTGTAATCCGCACGCAATCCTGTTAGGAGGATAAACTTGTCATTCAGGTTGTATGTATATTGCACATAAGCTCCGGGGACGACTTCGATCCGGTTGTAAGGCGTCCGCACGCCGTCGAGTGTCAGGTTTTCGTCAAAACCGTCGTAATTCATGCTCAATCCCGTGCTCAGGCTATGCGCCGGAGAAAACTCCTTTTCGTAGAGCAAGCTGGCGTATACGTTATTCTGATACACATTGTAAGGCGTCCGGTCATACATGGATTTCTGTTCGTGATAAGAGCCGGAAAGGATCAACGCCACGCTTTCCACCTTTTCCTTGTCGATTATATAGGCTTGCTTGGTGAACAGTTCCGCGCGGTTCGTTTGCAGACGCACACGGTAGGGATCGGCAAAATCATGGTGTTTCGTAGCCTGTCCGCCCGTACGGTTCTCATGCAGATAGCGCACGCCATACTGGGCGACATAATGGTCCAGTTTATGATACCAACGGTTCATCAGGTTCACCTGCTCTCTCAGGGGAGTGTCCAGAAAGCCGTCGTCGTTTCCGTCGTGCTGCATCTTGTCATTCGAATAATGTACCAGCAAACCGGTCGACACCTTGTCGTTTATATGCCAGGAGGCATCGGCATTCCCTTCATAGCGACCGGCATCGCTACCGAAGAGGTTGACGGAAAAGATATCGGCCGTAGGCGGTTTCTTAAATTCCACATTGATCTGTCCGGCCAATGCTTCGTAGCCGTTCTTGACCGAAGATGTTCCTTTCGAGACCTGGATACTTTCCATCCAGGCGCCGGGCACGTAATCCAGGCCATACAAAGAGGCGGCTCCCCGGAAGTTCGGGTAATTCTCCGTCAGCATCTGCACATAGGTTCCGGCAAGCCCCAACAGTTTGATCTGGCGGGCTCCGGTAGCGGCATCCGAATAGGAGACATCGACAGACGGGTTTGTCTCGAAGCTCTCCGCTAAATTACAGCAAGCCGCGCGGCAAATCTCGTCATAGGTGATCTTCTGGGTTTGCAACACGCTGGTGCGGGAAGCGATCGTCCCCATTTTGCGTTCGCTGATCACGACTTCCTGCAAAGCGACTTCGCCAACCAGCACGATGCGCAGAGGCTTGCTTGTGTCCTCGACCGGGACAATCGAGGTGGTGTAGCCGATATAACTGACGACCAGATTCTTCGCGTTTTCCTTTCCTTCCAGTTCGAAATAACCGTCGGCGTCGGAGGTCGTCCCTTGTTGAGTGCCTTCCCAGTAGATGTTCGCTCCGATTATCGGTTCTTCCTGTTCATCCAAAACATGTCCTTTCACCAGCTTCCCGGCAGAAACCGGAACCGCAATAAGAAATAATAAAATTGTAAGATAGAGTTGTTTCATCATAAATTCTTTTTTTGTTATCCTGACTTAGATCACTTACATGCATAAGGTTACACCATTGCATTCCTTTATTTTTGCACAAAAATAAGGCATTGCCAATGCAAACCGGTTGCAAAAACGGGCAAAGGCGATCCCACAAAAGAGATACGCCGGCTAAGACTAAATCAAAAGGACTGTCAAAAAAGAAAGGTATGTTCCGGAATCGAATCCGGGAGGAGATTCCTGCTCGATTTCTACCGCCTCGTTTATAAAAGGGACAGGGACAAGTGATAAATGCGAACTGACATGCGAAATCAAATCAATCGCCACTGGCTGCAAATTGAACAGATGACCGTGAAAAACATTCCAGTCGAAACTGACATACTCGACATCGCAACAGCAGCCATCTTCACTTGCACACTGTGCCTGTCCATGCATCTCGCAGCATTTGTTTTCCAGCAAAGCCGTGACACCCTCCGTCCGGCAATCCCCGCAGCAGTAGGTCACCAGACTGACACCGGCGCCCCCGTAAAACACAAGTGCCGCCAGGAATACGATAAACAGATATGTCACAGTCTTTTTCATCCGGCACAAAGATATAGCATTCCGGGATTCTCTTCCAAACCGTTAATATTATTTAGGATATTTGGAAAGATAATAATAGGTTTCTTTCGAAAGCCCGCTTTCGATATGGTAGCGGGTGGAAGATGAAACGGAAAATGTATATCCCCGCTCCGAGGCCGTATCGACAGGCAGATAGATGGAAGTATCCCGGATTCCCGTCATCAGGATATTCCGGGCGGATGCCGGGTCGATCGAATCCGTCAGCGAATAATAGACGGTATAAGTCAACACGTCCTTTTCCGAATCCGGTTTCTGCCAGGAGAGCTTCAACTCGTTCCCTTCCTTTTCCACCCGTATCTCTTCCGGGGCGGCGGGAACCGTATCGTTGAGCCAGGACAAAGGCGGAAGCTGTGCCGGATATTTATAATATTTATCCTTCAACTCGTCGTATAGCCCTTTCGTATTGTCGAGGATGTTCCCACAACGGAAGAATGTGCAGCCGGCCCCGCCGTAATAACGGCTGTAGTCGATCTGGTCCGTGATGTCGTTGACGGTCCAGTCCGCCTCTTCTTTCAGCATCCGGTATGCGCCCAATCCGGGAACCACAAGACGGTCGTTGCAATTATCGACCCAATTGTCTACAAACGGGAAAAAGTTATCATGCAGGTAATACATCATCGGGACGATCATATCCTGCTTTCCGTTCTGCATCCACATTTTCGGATCTTGGAAGACGCTTTCGTAAGCCGTCCATCCGGCGTTCGGGACACGTTCGATGCGATTATATTTGCCGAGCGGCGAACTGCTGACCTGCACCCAGGGTTTTACCGATTTCACCCAGTCGTAAATGCGGTAAACCATCTTATTGATATTCTCCCGGCGCCAGTCCGCCAACGGGCGTTTCTTGCCGTATTTAGTATACTGGGCTTTATCGGGGAAAGATTTTGCCTGTTCCGGATAGCGGATATAATCGAAATGGATACCGTCGATATCGTATCCGTTCACCAGCTCTTTCACTAAGGACAAAATATAGTCGGAAGTTCCGGGAACGCCGGGGTCCAGATACCATTCGCCGTTATGACGCTTGCAGAGTTTCGGCTGGCGCCTGACGACAGAGAGTTTTCCCTGCTCTTTCACGTTCTTGTCCGTTCCCAGCGGGAAAGTGACGAACCAGGCGTGGCATTCCATCCCGCGTTTGTGGCACTCGTCGATCACGAAAGCCAGCGGATCATAGCCCGGCATCGTTCCGTATTTTCCGGAGAAAGTCTTGCTTGCCGGTTCTATAGCCGAACGCCAGATGACGTCGCCACGCAAACGGACCTGCAAAAAAACAGTATTGAAATTCGCATCCTGCAAACGATCCAGAATGTCGCAGACGTCGCGTTGCTGCGCCTTCCGCCCCGCCTCCGTCGTTGCCGGCTTATGCGGCCAGTCCAGGCCATAGACGGTTGTCAGCCACACGCCTCGAATCTCACGTTTGGGAGGTTCGACCGCATTCGAGACTTGTATCGATAACAGGAGCAATAACGACAGGCAATACTTTCTCATTTCACACATTTATTCAGCGGTACAAATGTACTGCTTTTTGCGCTTCTTCGGGATAATCTGTTGTAAGGAAGTCCACGCCATTTTCAATCATTTCTTTCATCACCTGAGGATCATCGACCGTCCAGACATTGGTTTTCAGTTTCAGGTCTTTTGCTTCGGCAAACCATTCGGGATGTTTCTGCATGACCTTATAATTATAATCGAGACCGGCAAAACCGAGTTCTTTCAACTGTTTGGGAGACAAGTCGCCGTTCAGGTAGTAGACCGGCGTCTTCGGGGACAGGCGGTGCAGCTCTTTAGCGGCTTCCAGGCTGAAAGCTATATATTCGGTGCGCTTCGTCAATTTCTTGCCGTTCACCATGTCGACGGCAATCTTTGCCGCTTCCCGATCCCGCTGGGGAGTTGCATGGGATTTCAATTCGAAAATCAGTTTGGTCTTTTTCAGCTTCTTCGCCCTGTCCAAATACTGCTCCAATGTCGGGAGCGTTTCGCCATTCGGGAGTTTCAGGTCTTTCAGTTCCGCATAGGGAGTCGTCTGGATAGGCTTGCCCTGAATCTTGCTATCATGGAACACAACCGGGACATTATCTGCGGTCAGATGCACGTCGAACTCGGAACCATATACTTTGATTTCATTCGCCCGCTCCAACGAACGAATAGAGTTTTGGGCGGAACCTTCCGTTTTCCAATAACCGCGATGGGCAATCACCTTTGTCTTTCTTTTAGCCGACACGGGAACCGCCACCAACACACACAAAAGGAATAGAAGAGAGAGTTTTAATTGTTTCATAATATATATTTTATATGTTACTTTTGGCTTGATCCAAAAGTAACCAAAAAATCAAGGCTTAACCGGCTGGGCTACTCCGGGCAAAGACTACGCTGTCGCCTGCAAAACTCGCTTCGCTCAGACAGCGCAGGCTCCGGACGCTCCGTCTTTGCCCTCCGCTTGACGCCCACCCGCTTAGGCCTTTCTTAGAAAGCGGAGCTTTCTCTTAGGATGGCCGATACCTACCGTTCTTCTGCGGCCCCGTGTCAAGCACGGGGACAGGCCTGTTCCCGCACTTCGGAAATTGTCCCGTCATGGGCTTTAAGTTCCGACAGAATGGCAAAAAGCCGACATTACTACCATCCTCAACAGAGCCGTTAGGCTCTATCTCCGGCCTAAGCTGGTGAGCGTTAAGCGCAGCGAACGAAGGGAACGGAGTAGCGAAGCAGGTTCGGCCTTGAACTTTTGGTTACTTTTCTTTCAAGAGAAAAGTAACGGATTATTTTCCGATCTCCGACAAATACCGTTCCGCCTCGATTGCAGCCGCGCAACCGCTACCGGCAGCCGTAATGGCTTGGCGATAATGCGGATCGGCCACGTCACCGGCAGCAAATACACCCGGCACTCTTGTTTTCGGCGTGCCCGGAACCGTCTTGATGTAGCCGACTTCGTCTGTTTCCACCCAGGGTTTGAATATCTTGGAGTTCGGAGTATGGCCAATAGCCAGGAAGAAACCGTCGATTGCGATATCTACCTTTTCTTCGTCCGGTTCGCCCATCCGTTTTACCAAATGTGCGCCTTCCACACCGTCTTCACCGAAAAGACCGATCGTGTTATGCTCGAACAAAACCGTGATATTCGGAGTGTTCAGGACACGTTCCTGCATGACTTTCGATGCACGCAAATACGGTTTACGGACAATCAGATACACCTGTTTCGCCAAGCTGGACAGATAAAGCGCTTCTTCACAAGCCGTATCGCCACCGCCAACGACAGCCACAACTTTCTTACGATAGAAGAAACCGTCGCAGGTCGCACAAGCCGAGACACCCATTCCGGCATATTTCTGCTCATCCGGCAATCCCAAATATTTGGCAGTCGCCCCGGTCGAGATGATCAGCGTTTCCGTCTCGATCACTTTCTCGCCGTCGATCGTCACCTTATAGGGAGCGGCAGACAAGTCTGTTTCAGTCGCAATACCGATACGGATATCCGCACCGAAACGGGCAGCCTGCTGTTTCAAGTCTTCCATCAGTTCCGTACCGGTAACACCTTCGGGATAACCGGGAAAATTCTCGACTTCGGTCGTAGTCGTAAGCTGTCCGCCCGGCTGAATGCCTTCGTAGAGGACAGGAGACAGATTTGCACGCGAAGCATAGATAGCCGCAGTATAACCGGCTGGGCCCGAACCGATAATCAGGCAACGAACTTTTTCATTCTGAGTTGTATTCATCATCTTATTTTTTAATTTTCAATTTTTAATTATCTAAGGTCTACTATTTCAGCATCAGGATAGTCTTTTTCGTTAAAAACAAAAAAGCTGTCCGGTTGGTTTACTCCCGTTTTCATTTTACTGATACGGATCGTACTGCTGATTCCATTCTTTGAAAAAACGGCTATCGAGGCCGGAAGACCGGAAAACTTCTCTATCTGTAGTTCCACCCGTACGATATCGCTTTTCTTTTTGGGAACCAGCTCGATGTCGTAGGCGGCTTTGCCGTTCGGGGCCGTGCTCTCGCCCTTGTATTTGGCGGTAAAACCTTTCTTATAGGAACGAAGCAACAGGGCCGGATTCGTAGCCTGCAACTCCTCGCCGGTCGGGGTGGAAACGTTGACTTCCTCGTTGCGCTCGACAAACGACCATTGTGTCGTTCCATCGAACCAGGTGATCATGTCGGGAGTCTTCAGTACGAATTTATCGCCTTTGATATCGACCGTACCGTCAAAGCTTTCTGATACTTTCTGCACATCCGAACGTGTCTGCATCGTAAAAAAAGCAGTCAACCCGTTAGAGTCCTCATAAGCGGAAGCGGCCTTATCCAGGATGGAAGTGGCGTTCTGCGCCGATGCTCTCATACCGGATACAGCCCAAAGGCACAGGAAGACAGCAACTAAAACACGGTAAACTTTTATTTTATTCTCTCTTTTCATCTTATTCTTCACTATCAAAATGATTGATGATTTATCTTGTATTCAATCATCATTTATCTTTTATTTTAATGAATTCAACAACTGTTCCAGGCCGTATTCGTCCTGGATCAAGACCTGGCGGGCTTTGCTGCCTTCGAAAGGACCGACAATGCCTGCCGCTTCCAACTGGTCCATCAGGCGGCCTGCACGGTTGTAGCCGATTGCGAATTTTCGCTGGATAAGCGAAGTCGAACCTTGCTGCTGGATCACGATCAGACGTGCCGCCTCGTCGAACAACGGATCGCGGTCTGACAAATCCACTGTTCCCGCAGAAGAGGACTCGCCGCCTTCACCTATATATTCAGGCAACAGGTAAGCCGTCGGATAAGCCACCTGTGCACCGACATAATTCACGATATCTTCCACTTCCGGCGTATCGACAAACGCACATTGGACACGCGTCGGTTCACTGCTTCCGGTAATCAGGATCAGCATATCGCCCTTACCGATCAGACGGTTGGCGCCCGGAGTATCCAAAATCGTTCGGGAGTCGATCTGCGACATCACCTTAAATGCGATACGGCTTGGGAAATTACTCTTGATCGTACCGGTGATCACTTTCGTATCCGGACGCTGGGTCGCCAGGATCATGTGGATGCCGACCGCACGT
The DNA here is from genome assembly GCF_014287585.1 of Parabacteroides hominis. Lineage (GTDB taxonomy): Bacteria > Bacteroidota > Bacteroidia > Bacteroidales > Tannerellaceae > Parabacteroides > Parabacteroides hominis. The sequence continues at coordinate 60,185 of NZ_JACOOJ010000005.1, forward strand.
GCCTTAGCCGCGATACGCGAGATCGGCAACTCGATCTCTTTGCCCGAAGTCGCGATCAGGTCGGCAAACTCATCGACGATCGCAACGATATAAGGCAGGAACCGATGCCCTTTCTCCGGATTCAGGCGGCGGGATATGAACTTCTCATTATATTCCTTTATATTACGCGCCGAAGCATCTACCAGCAACTTATAACGGTTTTCCATCTCGATCACCAAGGAGTTCAAGGTCGCCACCGCATCTCCCGGCTCCGTCACGATCGGTTTGTCGGCATTCGGCAGTTTCGCCAGATAATGGCGTTCGATCTTCGAGTAAATACTAAATTCCACCTGCTTGGGATCGACCATCACGAACTTCAGTTCCGCCGGATGCTTCTTATACAGCAAAGAGGTGATTATCGCATTCAAGCCGACCGATTTACCTTGTCCGGTCGCACCCGCCACCAACAGGTGGGGAGTCTTGCACAGGTCGAACATGAACACCTCGTTGACAATCGTCTTTCCGATCGCCACCGGCAAGTCGTACGTGCACTCCAGGAATTTGCGCGAAGCAACAACCGATTGCATCGAAACAGTCTGCGGCTTATTGTTCGGGACCTCGATCCCGATCGTTCCCTTGCCCGGCATCGGAGCGATAATACGGATCTGCAAGGCTGAAAGGCTCAAAGCAATGTCATCTTCCAGGTTCTTGATCTTGGAAATACGCACACCGGCTTCCGGGATGATCTCATAGAGCGTAACCGTCGGTCCGACCGTCGCCTTGATAGAGGCGATATTGATACCGAAATCTTCCAACGTCTGCTTGATCATCTGCTGGTTCTCTTCCAGTTCTTCGCGGTTCACCTCGACATTGCCCGAATCGTAAAATTTCAACAGGTCGAGCGTCGGGAACACATAGCGGGACAAGTCCAGGCGCGGATCATATTTCCCCAATTGGGACTGATCGAAAGTTTCCTCGTCTTCCGGCACTTCCACTTCAAAGGTCGTACCGCCATCGGCGGCCGTCCCGACAACCGGATCATCTCCCCTGGCTACTTCAAATTCAAAATCATTCTTTTGCAGAACCTCCTTTTCTTCCGGCATTTTCTCTTCTTCCGGCATTTTCTCTTCTACCTCGGCTTTCCGCATCTCGGTTTCCGTATCGAAAACATATTCGTCCGGCTCGACGACTTCTTCCATTGTCTCGTGATATGCCGCAGGCTGAGGAGCTTGCGGCACATCCTGTACTTCGCTCTTTTCATGTTTCAAACGGTTCTTCAACCATCCGAAAGAGAAGACATTTTGCAGGAACGGAATCGTCCGTTTGCTGGTGAAGATCGCAATAATCAGGAACAGGCCGACCAGCAGCAGGATCGTGCCCGGCACACCGATATTATTCATCATCACCTCCGACAAATAATATCCATGCTGACCGCCTAAATAAATAAATGTATCTTCATATCCGCGAATAAAGATAAAAGCAAAGAACAACGATCCCCATATCAACATGGCCGCACTGAACAGAAAACGTTTCATCAACGACACCCGGCTCAGGTTCATCAGCTTCGCCCCGACCGAACCGAGGAAAAACAGGATCAGGAATGAAGAAATCCCAAACCACCGGTTCATCAGCAAATCGGCCAGGAAAGCCCCGCGCACACCCGTCCAGTTCTCTACCGCTCCACGGTTAATCACCAGGTCCGACAACGGGATATTCTCGATCTTGCTCTGGTCCGCGCCTCCCGTAAAGAAGAACGAAATCAATGCCAGACCGACATATATGGTAACAATGGAAATAACTAATCCGGTAATAAAACGGGTCCGCTCGCCGGTAAAGAAATTCCGAATCCCTTTAAGTTTGCTTTCCCCGTTATTCGTATTTTGTTTTGCAGTCGTCTTTTTAGCCATTACACAATTAAATTTACAACTCGCAAATGTACATAGAAAATTTTAAGTTCCCTACGACATTCGCATTTTCCCCCGGCAACTGCATCCAATTCTTTCGAAGCTATCAGAAAAAAACAGTTTTTTCACCATTTATTCTGTAATCACCGCTGGCGATTATAAAATCAGCGACGATGATTATATAATTACCGACGCTGATTACATAATCGCCGGCGGTGATTACAGAATAAATGCTTACTAAAGTCAGAATCCATATTAGCTTTACAAAGAAAAAATTGCTACTTTTGCAGATTATAAACGCAAGGTATCTACTAAGATAATCAGCATGGAAAAAGAAAACAACCCGATATATGAACGCAACACGCTGGAATTTGTAACTGTTGCACTTGAATTTTGTACGTTTGTCGAGAACGCCGGCAATACCGGTCTTTTCGACTTTTTGGACAAGGCAGTCAAGATCTTGCCGTTGCTGTATCTGAAAGCCACCCTTCTACCCGAAGCGGAAGAAGACGAAGATGCAGAACCGGAGTTGACTGTCACGGAAGACATGTACGAATCGGTCCGCAACCGGATCGCCGGGCTGCTCGGAGAGAAAGACTCCTACCTCGAAACATTCCATCCGGATATGCAATACAGCGACACGCCGATCGCCGCCTTTATCTCGGAGAATCTGGCCGATGTCTATCAGGATACGGGTAATTTCATCTCTCTGTTCCGCCAGGGCAATGAAGAAGTTATGCTCGAAGCAATCGTTTTGTGTCGTAAAAACTTCCGCGAATTCTGGGGACAACAATTATTAAACGCATTAAAAGCACTCCACGCCGTGCGATACAGCGAAGAAGAGCTTTTAGAAACCAACGAAGAAGAATGACACAACAATATACACATTCAATAGCAAAAGAGGCTCTATCCGGGCTTCCCATAGAGGAATTTACCGGACGGATCATCGTGATCGACACATTGAGGAATGCGGAGAAAGCGATCAGCTACCTCTCCGAATTCCAGTCTGTCGGGTTCGACACGGAAACGCGTCCGAGCTTCAAGAAAGGGCAACGTTACAAAATATCGCTTATGCAGATATCGACCGAAGAAGCCTGCTTCCTGTTCCGCCTGAACCGGATCGACATCCCGGAAGCATTGGAAGAGTTCCTGGCGAACGAAAAGGTGCTGAAGATCGGCCTTTCGCTACGCGATGATTTCGGGGCGATGCGGAAGCGCACGGACATACAGCCCGCCAACTTCCTGGACTTGCAGAATTATGTCGGGCAGTTCGGCATCGAAGACGCCAGCCTGCAAAAGATATACGCCATCCTCTTCAACAAGAAGATCTCGAAAGGGCAGCGTCTGAGCAACTGGGAAGCCGATGTCCTCAGCGAGGCACAGAAAAAATATGCAGCCCTCGACGCATGGGCGTGCCTGAAAATATACAATCAATTGAAACAGATATAAATGAAGGAGTGTAAAGTATTTCTCAAACCTAAAAAAGAGGAATCGTTGCTGCGTTTCCATCCGTGGGTATTCTCCGGCGCCATCCAGACGATCGAAGGTGAACCGGAAGAAGGCGACTTGGTAGAAGTGTATGGTACGAACGGGCGTTTCTTAGGTATCGGACATTATCAGATAGGCAGTATCGCCGTACGCATCTTATCTTTCAAACCGGTCACGATAGATGCCGCTTTCTGGGAAGAACGCATCCGTATCGCTTACGCATTGCGCCAGGCACTGGAACTTGCCGGAGTGGAAAATAACAATACTTTCCGCCTGATACACGGCGAAGGCGATAATCTTCCGGGGCTGGTCATCGACATGTATGCCCACACCGCCGTCATGCAGGCGCATTCTGTCGGCATGCACTATGCCCGCCACCAGATTGCCGAGGCCCTGAAAGCCGTGTTGGGGGATTCTTTACAGAATATCTATTATAAATCGGAAGCGACTCTGCCCTATAAGGCCAACTTAGGCAGTGAAGACGGCTACCTCTACGGAGGCGAAGTGGAAGACATCGCATTGGAAAACGGCTTGAAATTCTGCGTCGACTGGCAGAAGGGACAAAAGACCGGTTTCTTTGTCGACCAGCGCGAAAACCGGTCGTTGCTGGAACGCTATGCCAAAGGGCGCTCCGTCCTGAACATGTTCTGCTACACTGGCGGATTCTCGTTCTACGCCATGCGCGGAGGCGCCAAGGTCGTCCACTCGGTCGACAGCTCAGCCAAAGCGATCTCGCTGACCAACAAGAACGTGGAACTGAACTTTCCGGGTGATCCGCGCCATGAGGCTTATGCGGAAGACGCTTTCAAGTATCTCGAAAAGATGGGAAGCAACTACGACCTCATCATCCTGGACCCGCCCGCTTTCGCCAAACATAAAAACGTATTGCGCAACGCTTTGCAGGGTTACCGCAAACTGAATGCCATCGCTTTCGAAAAGATCAAGCCGGGAGGCATCCTGTTCACCTTCTCCTGTTCGCAGGTGGTAAGCAAGGAAAACTTCCGCCTGGCCGTATTCAGCGCCGCCGCCCAGTCCGGCCGGAGTGTCCGCATCCTGCACCAACTGACACAACCCGCCGATCATCCGGTAAATATCTATCATCCCGAAGGCGAATATCTGAAGGGGTTGGTATTATATGTAGAGTAAGCGAATCAGCATCTTTAGCGATATTTAATAAAGGAAGGCGCAAAATATATACGGAAATATTTCTTTATTTCGTAATAGGTTGTACCTTTGTCTCGCTTTTAAGAGAGATGGAAATATTATTATAAGTAAAACATATAAAACTTATTATTATGTCTAAAGTAACAGTTGTTGGCGCCGGTAATGTAGGTGCTACTTGCGCAAATGTTCTTGCCTTCAATGAAGTGGCAGACGAAGTTGTAATGCTTGACGTTAAGGAAGGTGTTTCCGAAGGTAAAGCAATGGATATGATGCAGACTGCTCAACTGCTCGGTTTCGATACTACAGTTACAGGTTGCACAAACGACTACGAAAAAACAGCTAACTCTGACGTTGTTGTCATCACTTCAGGTATTCCTCGTAAACCGGGTATGACTCGCGAAGAACTGATCGGTGTTAACGCTGGTATCGTAAAGAGCGTAGCTCAGAACATCCTGAAATATTCTCCGAACGCAATCCTGGTAGTAATCTCCAACCCGATGGATACAATGACTTACCTGTCATTGAAGTCTCTGGGTCTGCCGAAAAACCGTATCATCGGTATGGGCGGTGCTCTGGATAGCTCCCGTTTCAAATATTTCTTGTCTCAGGCTTTAGGTTGCAACGCAAACGAAGTCGAAGGCATGGTAATCGGCGGTCACGGTGACACGACTATGATTCCGTTGGCTCGTCTGGCTACTTACAAAGGTATTCCTGTAAGCAAGCTGTTGAGCGCTGAAAAATTGCAGGAAGTTGTCGCTTCCACTATGGTTGGCGGTGCTACACTGACTAAGCTGTTGGGAACTTCCGCATGGTATGCACCGGGTGCAGCAGGAGCTTATGTTGTCGAGTCTATCATCCACAACCAGAAGAAGATGATTCCTTGTTCTGTTTACCTGGAAGGTGAATACGGAGAATCTGATCTTTGCATCGGCGTTCCTGTTATCTTAGGTAAGAACGGTATCGAAAAGATCGTTGAACTGGAATTGACAGCCGAAGAAAAAGAACTCTTCGCCAAGAGCGCAGCAGCCGTTCACAAAACAAACGAAGCTTTGAAAGAAGTCGGCGCTCTCTAATAATCGGAAAAAGGTTTGATAATTATAGAATGAGGATAATCCCGAAGGATTATCCTCATTTTTATCTTATACACCTTCTCTACCGTACAAAAGAACGATTTAAACAACCTCTAATTTATCCCCGATCAAGCCAGCAAATAACATATTATCCTCTAAATGATACGATTTTAAATATTAACATTACATTTGCACCTAATAGATAAGCAAAGCATGAAAACATCCATCAACTACCTTCCCGAACAGAAACGGGATGACCTCAGAAGAATCGTAAAGTGCGTACTGGAAGTACTTCCTGATTGCGAGATGATTATTCTCTACGGAAGTTATGCCCGTAACACATACGTTGATTATGATCAGCGCATCGAATATGGCGTACGTACCTGTTTCATGAGTGATTATGATATTCTGGTAGTGACCAAAACCCGTTTCCAAAGCCAAGTTATCAACAATATCTTGGACAAGGCCGCAAATAATTATTATAAAGGAAAGAACCGGTACGAATCGGCGACCATCCAGTTCATAAATGAAAACATCGACGACCTGAACAAAGCCATCCTTAAAAACCGTTATTTCTATACGGACATCAAACGTGAAGGTGTCATGCTTTACAATAGCGGGCGTTGCAAGTTGGCCCGCCGCCGCAAACTGAACTATCAGGAGATAAAAGAGCTGGCAGAAGAGTATTACAAAGAAAAGTTTGAAAAAGGTAATTTCTTTTTGGATGATGCTATAATAAATAAAGAAAGAGGGCGGTATAAAATGGCATCATTTTATCTGCATCAAGTTTGTGAGAATTACTATAATAGCATAATCTTGACTTTCACACTGTATAGCCCCAAAGAGCACAGCCTGAAAAAGTTGTCAGCCAGAGCCAAAACATATTCCCTGGAATCATCCAAAGCCTTTCCCAGGGATACAGAAGAAGAAAAACGCCTTTTTGATTTGTTGCAGGATGCATACATTCAAGCTCGCTATTATAAACACTTCAACATCACCAGAGAAGATATTGAAGCGCTTATTCCCAAAGTTGAACTACTCCGGGATATCACGAGGCAATGTTGTGAAGAGAGAATTAAGACTTATGTAATACAGAAAAAATAACTGTCTGTATACTTTGTTTCTTAGATTATCCTTTAAATATCCCTTGGTTGTTTTTATTTAATTAGGGTTCACACTGTCCGGGAAACTCTGTAGATCAGCATGTTGCTGTGAACCCTGTGAATGCAAGATAAAAAAAGGCGGGATTGACCGATAGGATTGGCTGATCGTAATCCGGTTTCACAGCCTTCACAACAAATCGCTGGCCATTAGCCTTTTACCGCCGTGAACCCTGTTTTTCAGTTTTGTCATATAAGGGATCGGGATTGGTTCCTGTCCCATAAAATATAGGTTATAGGCTAAAAAATACAGCCTTTAGCCTATCCGTGAAAAGCCTATAGGGTAGCAGGAAAAAGGTAGGCATCCATTCGGCAGCCGATGCCTACCTTTCTGGAAAGCGACAGGCATCTATAGGAACAACTTCACATACGAGGTTTGAGTCTGATAGACGCAGATTAAAATAAATAAACAGGATTTTTTGACGCGGATTGCGCGAATAACGCGGATGAAACACCTGATACATATTTTCTTATCCGCGTTATTCGAGTCATCCGCGTCAAAATTATATTTGCGTCTATCAGACTCATATTTTGGCAGATTTGAACCAGAAATGATGATTTACCGGTGTATAATATGGATGGCGTGCGTAGGCTCTCTTTTGCCGTCTGCTTCAGCAGACGGATAGATGATTGTTCCGGCTTTGCTGGTTCCTATGTGGGTTTTAACCCCTTTAAATATAATCCATAAGGGGGCTAAAGCCCACAAGGGAAGAGGCTTAGCCTCCAGACCTTTTAAACCGTCTGCTGAAGCAGACGGCAAAAGAGAGCCTGCGGCATAAGGCGCAGCTTTGTCTGTTAGCTCACTGATAAATCATTATTTGTGGTTCAAATCTTCTTAGACAATAACTTACTTCAATTCCCGAATCTTGATATTACGGAACCAGATGGGATAGCCATGATCCTGCAAGCCGATATAACCTTCACGGGAAATACCTTCCTGGAAACCCTGGAAATCCTTGAACTTGCTGTTGGCAACCAACTCATCCCATTCTTTGCTCCATAAAGTATACTGAACGACCTTTTTACCGTTCTGGGTATGCGTCACTTTGCCATCCTTCACTTTGATCACGATCGTGTTCCATTCGCCGGCAGGTTTCACCGTTTTCGGATCGGCAGGAAGCATATCATACAAAGAGCCGGCAAGGTGGTTCGCCAACTTGTTGTCGGTAGCATCCACATTATCCAAAACCTGCACTTCGGGAGCTGCATAATAGATCGGTTTGCCCGGAACTTCGCGTACATAATAGAAGATACCTGAATTTCCCATTTTGCTGGTTTTCCAATCTACAGACAGTTCAAAGTTCTTGTACTTCTTTTCCTTATACAGGATATCGCCTCCTGCACCGTGTCCCGGTTTCTTGCCCGGAGCGGTAAAGACTTTCATCGCCTCGTCTTCGATTACCCAGTTCGGGGCCATCCCGGTATTGTTGCATTGTCTCCAACCGGTAAAATCTTTCCCGTTAAACAGCAGGGTCCAGCCTTGTTTCTTTTCTTTTTCAGTCAACGTGTTATTCGCTTTTTGCGCAAAAGAAGGGACAGCAGCCATGACTGCCAAAAGGACCACAAACGATTTCAATAAGTTTTTCATGTTACATTCTTTTTAAATTAGACATTGAGAATATTAAAACGTAGCAAAGATAAAAAAAAAGAGCTGTCCCGTTAAGAACAACTCTTTCTTTTCTACCGGATAATCCTATTTTATTTGATGATCCCCAACTTCGAAGCATTGACAAAGTCGATGATATGCTGGATTTCGTCACTCATCGGAACCTGGTTCTTAATCATCAGCAAGGCATCGAATATGCTGGTGTTACCTTGATAGATGATGCGGTAAGCATGGCTGATATGTTTTACGATCTTTTCGCTCATGCCTTCGTGCATCAGGATTACGGAATTTACCCCGTAATAGGTCGTAGGCTCCAATGCTGCAACAATATAAGGAGGTACATCCTTGCGGAAGCGGCAACCGGTCTGTGTCATCGACCAAGTTCCGACACGGCATCCCTGGCTTACCAGTACGTTGCCGCCGAAAATCACATAATCTTCAATCATGCAGTTGCCGGATATCTTGCTCCCGTACCCGAACACGCTATGATTTCCGATATGCGTGTCGTGGGAAACATGTACGCCTTCATGCAGGAAATTACCATTGCCGATAACTGTCTTTCCATCAGGATTGGTCGCACGGTTAATCACCACGTTTTCACGGATCACATTGTCATCTCCGATTTCAACGACCGTATCGCCTCCTTTGTAGTTAAAATCCTGCGGTTCGGCAGCGATAACGGCGCCATTGAAGATGCGGTTTCTCTTTCCCATGCGGGTTCCGCTCATGATACTGGCATGAGGCATGATCTCGCAGTCATCACCTATTTCTACATTCTTATCGATGTATGCAAACGGATGGACGGTTACGTTCGCTCCTAATTTCGCGCTTGCATCTACATAAGCTAACGGACTAATCATAATAATTCAAATTTAAAAGTTTTTACTCTCTTCCGCCACCAACGGCACTATATAAATTGATAACAGCCTGCATACGCTGAACGTTGTCGGAAACTTCCGTCAACTGCGCACTGAGCAGACTCTGCTGGGCAGAAAGGATTTCCAGATACGTGGACTGTCCGGACTGGAACAAGGCGTTGGTATAGGTAACCGCCTTTTCCAACTCTTCTATCTGAGCCTGGTCCTGGACAAGTTTTCTATCGGTCGCATCATAGAGATGCAAAGCATCGCTCACTTCCTTTCCTGCTTCCAGGATAGCCTGCTGGTAGTTCATCCTGGCAATCTGTTCTTCCGCTTTCGATATCTTTAGATTAGCCACTAACTTACCATTGTTAAAGATAGGCTGTGCCAACGAAGCCAGAGCCTGGAACATAAACTGTCCCGGATTGGAAACCGTAACGCCTGAACCGTTCGTCCAACCGGCTGTCGCCGTAATATTGAGTCCCGGATAAAAAGCGGCACGGGCTTTGTTGGTCGTATAATAAGCGCCGGCCAATGCCATTTCAGCCATCTTCACATCCGGACGGTTTTCCAACAACTGCAAAGGAACACCTGCCATCAGCTCTTCCGGCATCACCTGGTCTTCGAGCGTGCTGCGATCGATATGCTGCGGTGCTTTCGCGAGCAATACAGATAAGGAGTTCTCCACTTCACGCACCTGGCGTTTGAGTTCGATCAACGAACCGGACACCTGATGGAACACGGCGCGCATCTGGACGACTGCGGCTTCTGTTGTCATGCCGGCAATCTTCATCGCTTCCATAACCCGCACATTCTCTTTGTAGATATCCACCGTCTTGGAAGTAATCTCCACTTGGCGATCCAACATCAACAGGGTGAAATAGGTATTGGCGATTCCGCCGATCAACTGCGAACGTATCGCTTGCTGCGTGTACTGGCTCTGCAAGTAAGCGGCTTTCTGTCCACGGCTCGCATTCAACAGTTTGCCGAACAAATCCACTTCCCAACTGGCTGCCGCCGGCAAGGTATAGGCCTTCACATAACCCGTATTTTCCATTTTGGTTATGGTTCCTTGCGGAGCCAGGTTCAAAGAAGGGAGGAAAGACAGGCGGGCGGAAGTCAGCAATAACTTAGCCTCCTCGACCCGCAGGATAGCGGCTTGCATGTCCACATTGTTTGCCAATCCTTCTTCGATCAGTGCCTGCAATTTCGGATCACGGAAAACTTCCTTCCAGGGCAGGTTGCCCATATTGGTCGTATCTGTTTCGGCCAACGTATCGGTAGCAGATACCGGATCACGATAGATACCGGAAGTTTCGATCGTATCCGGACGGTCATATGCTTTATAGATGTGGCAACTGCTCAAAAGAGCGGTTGCACACACCATATATATAATCTGTTTCTTCATTGTCATCTCTTATTTTGTTTTTGCGTACTGTTCTATTTCCGTATTCATATCGCTGTTATCCAAATCTTCCCATTCGATAGGTTTGAATCTCTCCTGCAAGTACTGGAATACCACAAACAGAACCGGAACGATAAAGATCTGGAAGATCATACCGATGAACATACCTCCGATGGCAGCAGTACCCAAAGTACGGTTACCGTGAGCACCGACACCGAACGCGAACATCATAGGCAACAGGCCGACTACCATAGCCAGTGATGTCATCAGGATAGGACGCAAACGGGCGGCAGCGCCTAAAACGGCAGCCCACGTGATGCTCATGCCCATACGGCGACGGTCGAGGGCAAACTCTACGATCAGGATGGCGTTCTTAGCCAACAGACCTACCAACATGATCAAGGCGATCTGCATATAAATGTTGTTGGACATCGTACCTAAGATCATCTTCAAAGCCGGGATATTGCCTAAAGCAGCCCAACCCTGCACGAACAGGAAGCTACCCATCAAACCGAACGGAATGGAAAGCAATACGGCCAACGGCAGGATATAACTTTCATACTGGGCGCTCAGCAGCAAGTAAACGAATACGAAACAAAGCAGGAAGATCAAACCGGTCGTGCTGCCGCTGGTTTCGGCCTCTTCACGTGCCATACCTCCCAACTCGTATCCGAAACCGGCCGGAAGCGTCGTACCGGCAACTTCTTCGATCGCTTTCAATGCCTGGCCGCTGGTGTAGCCGTCTGCCGGAGCGACCATCACCTTAATAGAGGTGTACATGTTGAAACGGCTGATGATATCCGGTCCGTACACTTTCTTGATGGATACGAATTGCGTAATAGGAGCCATTTCGCTTCCGTTGCGGACCTTGATATTCTTCAGCGATTCCAGATTGGTACGCAAAGCCGGATCGGCCTGGACCATTACACGGTACATCTTACCGAAACGGTTGAAGTTGGAAGCATACAGACCACCGTAATATCCCTGCATGGTTGCCAGGATATCGCTCGGACTGATCCCCACCTTCTTACAGGCAGCCGCATCGATATCGATCATATACTGCGGGAAGTTCGGATTGAAGGTACTCTGTGCCGACTTGATTTCAGGACGGGCAGTCAAGGCTGCCGTATACTGCTTCGTCACATCGAAGAACTTTTCCAGATCGCCACCGGTCTTATCCTGCATGTTCAACTCGATATCGCTGGAAGCGGAATAACCCGGAATCATAGGCGGAGTAAAGAACAGCACCTGTGCATCCTTCACAATCTTTTGCGCACGCATGAACAAACTGCCATACACGATATCCGAACTCTGCATCATAGAACGTTCCTCCCAGTCTTTCAACTTGATAATGAACGAACCGTAAGAAGGTCCCTGGCCACCGATAAAGCTGAAACCGATGACAGCCGTACGCGATTTGACTGCCGGATCAGAAGCGATCAGGCTGTCCACCTTGTTCATCACCTCGATCGTGCGTTCCTGGGAAGTTCCCGGCGGCAACGTCACCGCACCCATGATCGTACCGGTATCTTCATTCGGAACCATACCTGTCGGAGTCGCATTCATCAAAACAACGAGCAGGACGATACATCCGGCAACGATACCGAACGAAAGCCATTTCTTCTGGATAAAGAATACGACACGTTTTTTATAGCTGTTCAGCAAAGAGTCGTATGCGGCATTGAAGGAAGAGTGGAAACGGGAAACGAAAGTCGATTTCTTCTCATGTCCTTCTTCGTGCGGCTTCAGGAACATCGCACACAGAGCCGGACTCAGTGTCAAGGCGTTCAATGCGGACAAACCGATCGAGATAGCCATCGTCAAACCGAACTGGCGATAGAACGTACCAGCCGTACCGCTCATGAAACTTACCGGGATAAACACGGACATCATGACCAACGTGATGGAAACGATAGCGCCACCCAGCTCGTTCATGGCATCGATAGAAGCCAGTTTCGCCGATTTGTATCCCTGGTCCAGCTTGGCATGGACACCCTCGACGACCACGATCGCATCATCGACCACGATCGCAATGGCGAGCACCATAGCACAAAGAGTCAGCAAGTTCAAGCTAAAGCCGATCAGCGACAGCATGAAGAACGTACCGATCAACGCAACCGGGATCGCAATAGCCGGAATCAAGGTCGAACGTAAATCCTGCAAGAAGATATACACAACGATAAATACCAGGATGAAGGCTTCGATCAACGTCTTGAGCACCTCATGGATAGAGGCGTACAAGAAGTCGTTGGCGTTCATACCGACGTCGATCTTCAAGCCCGGAGGCAATATCTTTTCTGTTTCTTCCAGCAGGTTCTGGATATTATTGATGGTTTCCGTCGCATTGGTTCCTGCCATCTGATAAACGATACAGGTCACGGCGCTATGGCCGTTTACTTTATTGACAAAGTTATAAGTCAGACGTCCCAATTCGATATCGGCGATATCTTTCATACGGAGGACTTCACCATCCGGCAAGGCTTTCACGACCATGTCTTCAAATTCGTTTACCTCCTGCAAACGCCCCTTATAACGGATCGTGTACTGGAAACTCTGATTACCCTGTTCACCGAACGAACCCGGAGCGGCTTCCACGTTCTGCTCGGCCAGGACACCTGCAACGTCATTCGGGACCAGGTTGTACTGCGCCATCACATCCGGCTTCAACCAGATACGCATGGAGTAGTCGGTTCCTAACACGTTCGCATCACCCACACCGGGTACACGCTGTACTTCGGGGATCAAGTTGATCTTGGCATAGTTCTCGATAAATCGCTGGTCGTAACGGTCCTCGGCGTCATAGACGGAGAACACGATCAACATGGAGTTCTGACGTTTCTGGGTCGTCACACCGATCTTGGTTACTTCGGCCGGCAGCAAACCTTGTGCCATGGAAACACGGTTCTGCACGTTTACGGCAGCCATATCGGGATCGGTTCCCTGCTTAAAATAAATGGAAATATCGGCAGATCCGTTGTTGGAGGCATTAGAGGTCATGTACATCATGTTCTCCACACCATTGATCTGGTCTTCCAGCGGCGCAATCACACTATTCAATACAGTCTGCGCATTCGCACCCGTATAAGTGGCTCTCACCGAAACGGTCGGAGGGGCGATATCCGGATATTGGGTAATAGGCAAGGACAGCAAGCCTAATATACCCAGTATGACAATCAGGATGGAGATCACCGTTGAGAGCACCGGGCGGTTTATAAATCTATCTAATTTCATATTTTCTGTTTTTAACGAACAAATGGGAGTTATTAATTAAAAGCGGTCTTCAGGTTACCTTCGTTCTGATCTTTCAAGGCCTGATCATATTTCGCTTTCTGCTGTTCCGGGGTGATCGGCTCGATAGCCTGGCCGTCACGGAGGTTCTGTACGCCTTCAATCACAATCTTATCGCCGGATTTCAAACCATTCGTCACCAGGTAGTTCTTTCCGTCATCCAGATTGGAGATCTGAATCTCCGTATTCTTCACGGAATTATCCGCCTGCAAAACGAAAACGAACTTCTTGTCCTGGATTTCGACAGTAGCGGACTGAGGGATAATAATGATTCCATCCATCGTGTACGGGAATATGATATTACCAGTACCGCCGCTTCTCAGGATATTTTTATCATTCGGGAAAACAGCACGCATGCTGACAGACCCGGTAGACTGGTCGATTACGCCGCTAACGGCATCGATCTTGCCTTCCGACTGATAGGTCGTGCCGTCGGACAACTGCAAGCGGACAGCCGGCATCTTTTCCAACTGTTCTTTCAAAGTGCCTCCGGCTCTTGTCAGGCGCAACAGCTCTTTCTCCGTCATTGAGAAATAAACATACACATCGTTGATTTCGGACACGGTTGTCAACGGCTGTGAAACAGAAGGGCTGACCAAACTTCCGATACGGTACGGGAATGTGCCGACAACGCCATTCGACGGGCTTGTCACCGTACAGAAAGACAAATTCTGATTCGCGCTCACCAAAGATGCTTCCGCCTGGGCCAGGCTTGCCTTGGCGGACATAAGCTGGTTGACCGCTGTCTGATATTCAAAATCACTGATAATCTTTTGATCGAACAAAGCCTTTTTGTTCTTTTCGGTCAAAGTCAGAGTAGCGACATTGGCTTTTGCCATCTCGACAGCCGCTTTCGCCTGTCCTACCGCAGCAGCATACTGGGTCGGATCGATCTGGAACAAAGCCTGCCCTTTACGAACAGTTGCTCCTTCATCCACACATAACTTAACAATAAAACCCGAAACCTGGGGGCGCACCTCGATATCCTGCGTTCCCCTGATCGTGGCCGGATAGGAAGTAGACTGGTCACTCGTCGTCGAATTGACTGTTAGAACAGCAAATTCATTATCCCCTAATTTCATACCACTCTGGCTGTTTCCACAAGCAGTTAAAAAAGACACCCCGACTGCAAATAAGGCAATTTGCCTTAATTGGGTAATAGTAGTTCTCAACATTTGTTTATCCATATTCATTATTTAATATATATTCCGTTTGTAATCCACGTTGCGTTTCCTGCCCATGAAACTTTTGTTTCTTGCCCATGAAACTTTTGTTCCATGCTGATGGAACTCTTTCTTTCTGCGCAGAGTTTTTTCCTCGCTCTCTATGCAAATTCTCCTAACTGTACTGTTCAAAAATTATGAGATTGCAGACTATTTCTCATAAAAAACGTACAAATGTAGAATCTTTTTATTGTACTTTTCCCGTTTATACAATCTTTTATACTAAAAATTAGCTTATTTTCCATGTCAGTATCAGAGGTATATCAGGATTTTGACCGATCGAAAATAGATTCGTTCAAATTGCTACTTAATTTTAACATGGAATTTGTTTATTCAATAATTTATCCTAATTTTACGGCAGATATAACCTAAATAATCAATTCATATGGAACCAAAGTTTATGATATCGGAAGTGTTCGGCACTTCATGGAAGTACACTAAGTCTCAGATTTGGGTACTGGTAGGGCTGTTTATCGGGTATTTCATCCTGTCAATGATCATTAGTATTTTCGGCATGCCGGCACAAGGTTCGATGGTCGGTAAAGTCATCGTGTATCTGATAAGCGCTGCAATATCCAGTGCTTTTATGTTGGGATACATAAAGAATTTGTTCCAGACAATGGATGGAGAAGAGCCACAGTTTTCTGCTTATGGACAACAGTCCCGTAAAATCGTCACTTATTTCATCGCCAGCCTTATTATGGGTATCGTGGTAACTATCGGTACATTTTTACTGATCGTTCCGGGAATCTATCTGGGGATCCGTTTACAATTTTATGCCGCCTATATCGTGGAGGAAGATTGCGGAATCATAGAATCCCTGCAAAAAAGCTGGAACCTGACACAAGGACAGGTAATGCCGTTGTTCTTATTAATCTTGGCCATGATCGGTATCGCGATCATCGGCTGTATCCTGTTCTTCGTCGGACTCTTCGTCGCTGCTCCTCTTATCTATATGATGCAGTGCTACACATTCAGAAAATTAAATACAATTTCTACGGAAGAAGTACGACAACTATAATAATCAAATCAATAAAATAGACAACAGCCCGCAAAAATTAAAATTCTGCGGGCTGTATAGCTTTCCAACCTATGGGTAAGACATATAGAATTAAAGACATTGCTGAGATGTCCGGCGTTTCGACCGGAACCGTCGACCGCATATTACACAACCGAGGCAAAGTATCCGAAGAGGCACAGAAAAAAGTAGAAAAGGTTTTAAAAGAAATAGACTATCACCCGAACCTGATAGCCCGTTCCCTTGCACTAAAAAAGAACTATCATTTCATCACGCTGATTCCCTCTTTTGCTAAAGGCGAATACTGGGATAAGCTTTGTGAAGGAATAGACAAAGCGGAACAGGAACTTTTCAGCTACAACGTAGAAGTCGAACGCATGTGCTTCAACCAATACGACAAGAGCAGTTTCGACGAGCTCATTCCCCGGATCGAAGAAGCCGACTGCCAGGGAGTCGTTATCGCGACACAATTCCGGGACAGTGTCGTAAAGCTGACCTCCCGCCTGGATCAACTACAGATTCCTTATATACTGATAGACGCTTTCATCGAGAATACCAATTGCGTAGCCTACTACGGAACCAATTCGTACGACTCCGGATATATCGCCGGCCGATTATTATACGAACAAATCAATCCGACCGAAAACATCGCAATCTTCCGCTTTATCCGCAAAGGGGAAATGCAGGTAACCCAAGTCATGAAACGCGAGGAAGGCTTCAGGAATTATCTGACTGAGAAAAATTACGATGGGCGCATCTATTCCGTGCAGCTGCATGCTGACGAGCCGGAAAAGAACATAAGCATCCTGGATGCCTTTTTAGAAGAGCATAAGGAAGTGAACGCCGGTATCATATTCAACTCCCGCGCCCACTTACTGGGAAAATATTTCCGTGACAAAGGAGAAAGATTCAGATTGATCGGCTATGATGTGATCGACCCGAATATCATTTGCCTGAACGAAGGTTCCATCACGCACCTGATCGCCCAACGACCGGAAGTACAAGGATTCAATTGCATACGGGCACTGTTCCGCCATCTGGTCCTCAAGGAAAAAGTCGAACAGATCAATTATATGCCGATCGATATTCTGATGAAAGAGAATATCAAATACTATAACAATTATATTTGAAAACATAAAAAGGCATTTTTTCCCTGTTTTCTTTTTGTTTGATAAATAAATACTATACTTTTGTGCCCGATGTGTGCGCGAGCACAATGAGATAGCAACAATGAAATTATCACAATCATAAACAATAAAAATATGGCTAATTTATTTTGCGTTAAAGACAAAGTCGTCATTATTACCGGTGGAGCCGGAATCTTAGGCAGAGGTATTGCCGGTCACCTGGCAGAAGAAGGTGCTAAAATCGTTATTCTCGACCGTGCAGCCGAAGTTGGTGAACAAATTGTAGCCGACATCAAAGCAAAAGGCGGAGAAGCAAGCTTTTTCCTGACAGACGTATTAAACAAAGAAGTTCTGGAACAGAACAAAAAAGATATCATGGCCAAGTACGGTCGTATCGACGCGTTGCTGAATGCAGCCGGTGGAAATATGGCCGGTGCGACTATCGGACCGGACAGCACTATTTTCGACCTGAACATCGACGCGTTCCGTAAGGTGGTAGACCTGAACCTGTTCGGAACAGTTCTCCCGACAATGGTATTTGCCGATGTAATGGCTAACCAGAAAGAAGGTGCTATCGTCAACTTCTCTTCCGAATCTGCCTTGCGCCCGCTTACCCGCGTTGTCGGTTACGGTGCTGCTAAAGCTGCCATCTCCAACCTGACTAAATATCTGGCTGGTGAGCTGGCTATCAAGTTCGGCGAAGGTTTGCGTGTAAATGCTATCGCTCCGGGATTCTTCCTGACGGAACAGAACCGTACTTTGATGACAAATCCGGACGGTTCTTACACTCCGCGCGCCGAATCCGTTATTGCACATACTCCGTTCAGACGTCTGGGTACACCGGATGAATTGTTTGGTACAATCCAGTATCTGATCAGCGATGCTTCCAAATTCGTAACCGGAACAATCGCTATTGTAGACGGTGGTTTTGATGCATTCTCTATTTAATCTCACAATTAAAAACAAGACATTATGTATTTATGCGAACAAACATGGCGCTGGTACGGACCGAACGATCCAGTTAGCCTTTCCGATATCCGCCAGGCCGGTGCTACCGGAATTGTAAATGCCTTGCACCATATCCCGAACGGAGAAGTATGGACTGTCGAAGAAATCCAGAAACGCAAGGATATGATCGAAGCTGCCGGCTTGCGCTGGAGCGTAGTGGAAAGTGTTCCCGTACACGAACATATCAAGACACAGAGCGGAGATTTCCAGAAATATATCGAGAACTACAAAGAAAGCATCCGTAACCTGGCAGCGTGTGACATCCGTGTGATCACTTACAACTTTATGCCGGTTTTGGACTGGACACGTACAAACCTGGCCTACACCATGCCGGACGGCTCCAAAGCATTGCGTTTCGAACGTGCCGCTTTCATGGCATTCGATCTCTATATCCTGAAACGCCCTGCTGCAGAACAGGAATATACAGACGAAGAAAAAGCTATTGCAAAGGCTCGTCTCGACGAAATGAGCGAAGATGAAAAGGCATTGCTGGTGCGCAATATGATCGCTGGCCTACCTGGCTCCGAGGAAAGTTTTACATTGGATCAGTTCCGTGCAGAACTGGATCGCTACAAAGATATCGATGCAGAAAGACTTCGTGCTAATTTGATTTATTTCTTGAAAGAGATTACTCCGGTTGCCGACGAAGTTGGTGCGCGTATGGTTATCCATCCAGACGATCCTCCCTACTCGATCTTAGGCTTGCCCCGTATCTTGAGCACTGAAGAAGATTTCTGCAAACTGATCGAAGCCGTGCCGAACAAAAGTAACGGTTTATGCCTTTGCACCGGTTCATTCGGCGTTCGTGGCGACAATGACCTGGCCGGTATGATGAAACGTTTCGGCGACCGTATCGATTTCGTTCATATACGCAGCACTAAACGCGACGAAGCCGGAAACTTCTTTGAAGCAAACTTACTGGAAGGTGACGTGAATGTTTACGAAGTAATGAAAGCACTTCTCGAAATCGAGCAGGAACGCGGTTGCTCAATCGCGATGCGACCGGATCACGGCCATCAAATGATCGATGATTTGCACAAAAAGACGAATCCGGGTTACTCCTGTATCGGCCGCTTGCGTAGCTTGGCTGAATTGCGTGGTTTGGAACTGGGTATTGCCCGTTCTTTATTTAAATAATGAGTGACAAGTAATCACAAATAGTTTGGCATTGAAAGGCGTTCGATTCTTTTTCGGGCGCCTTTCTTTTTTTTCGTTTCCCGCTTTTTTCAAAACAAAAATAAATATGAAGAAATCAGAATGATATGTAAACAAAGAAAAAGAGGATCGCGATTTTAACCGTTTTTGCGTATTTTTGTGGCGCAAACAATTTCACAAAATGTCTAAAACACACTATAGCATACTGTCAGTCATATCATTACTTGTGTTAAGCGCGTGCCATTCTTTGTGGACTGCCCAGACACAACCAGCCCCGCAGCAGGAATCGATCCTGGTCCTGCCGGTAACGGATATTCCTCTTCCAAACGCAGACTTTGCTTTTCTGTTTCCGGAAGAACCGAAACTGAACGAACAAACTTCTCCCCGTAAAAATATAACGGAAAACTTCTCCAACAGAGAAAAAAATGATATTGCCGTAACAGACCCGCTCCTGATGGCTGATGAAAATTCGATGCTTATCGATTTAAGCCTGATACAGAAAGAAGACTATGCTTTTCCTTTACCCGGCGCTAAAGTAATCTCTCCATATGCCGGACGCAGAAAACACCATTCGGGTGTGGACCTGAAAACCTGCGCCAATGACACGATCATATCGGCATTCGACGGAATTGTCCGTTTAGCTAAGCCTTATTATGCATACGGGAATGTGATTGTCGTACGCCATTACAACGGATTGGAAACAGTCTACAGCCATAATTCCAAGAATCTGGTTAAGCCGGGAGATTATGTAAAAGCCGGACAACCGATTGCACTGACCGGACGCACAGGACGAGCAACGACCGAACACCTTCATTTTGAAGTACGGGTAAACGGGCAACACTTCAATCCGAATCTGGTATTCAACCTTCAAGAACGGAAACTTAACGACCAATGTCTGGTGTTCACTAAAAAAGGCAACAAGATTGCTGTGAAGTCCGTTGAGCTAATGCCTCATCAGCTTGCAGGCGACTACAGTTATTCACCTGCCGCCCGTAAAAACAAAGGACAGATAGAAAGCGAAAAGGAAACTTTGTAATTCCCTTTTCAATGTCCTTGCAAGGCTTCTATCAGAAGATTGATATTAACGGTAAACAAGCGGACTGATATCGCCAACAAAATAATGCCGAAGAACTTCCGGACAATATAGATTCCGCCTTTTCCGAAAAAACGTTCAATACGGGCTGTCATGCGAACGACAAAATAAACCCATATCATATTCAGTATTAAAGCTATCACAATATTGACACTGGCATACTCAGCCCTCAAAGACAATAATGTGGTAAACGAGCCGGCGCCAGCCAGCAGAGGAAAGACCAGCGGAACCAGTGTCGCCTCTTTTATCGGTCCCTGGTTTTTAAAGATTTCGATATCGAGTATCATTTCCAACGACAACAGGAAAATAACAAACGAACCTGCCACGGCAAACGATTCGATATCCACATGGAAAAGCCTCAGCAGAACATCGCCTGCATAAAAGAACCCGATCATCAACAAAAAAGAGATAACCGTCGCCTTTGTGGCATTCACATCCTTACCTTTTTCTTTCAAATTGATAATAATTGGTATAGAGCCAATAATATCAATCACAGCAAATAATACAATAAACGCACTGATCATTTGCTGAAAATCAAAACTTTCAAACATAATACACTCTTTTAATTGCTCTAAAGGTACAAAATCTTTCCCAACAACCGACTGGCAAATAGTAACAATCACCCCGACGAATAACGTTTTTTTATACCAAATCAGATTCTCTTCACGAAAAAATAACGAACTTTGCATACACTTATAATTGCTCCAAGCAAGAAAGTAAGATTAATAGTATTTTTTCGTATTTTTGTACCCCATTAGAAAAGAAGATCTGTTTTTAAGTGAGTAAAATAGGCGAACACGAAGAAGATCCGATCCTGTTATTTTCATTTCTGAAAGGAGACAACAATGCTTTTTCATCGATATACAATAAATATGTCGATGAACTATTTGCATATGGCATGGGGTTAGGATTCGAACGTGAAACACTCAAAGACGCCATACAGGATACTTTCTTCAAATTTTATACTAACAAGAAACAGTTGGAAGGTGTCACCCATCTGAAATATTACTTATTTCGTATGCTTAAAAATCGCCTGTTCGATATATATAAGTCTTCAAACAAAGAAAATATCATAGACGTAACCGATTTGCCTTTTTTAATCGAACCGTCCGTCTTAGATGAACTGATAGCAAATGAGGATAAAGCAACGATTGAAACAGAAATAAAAAATTTGCTGAAAATACTAACCGATAGGCAAAAAGAAGCTGTTTATTTACGTTTTATACAAGAATTGGAGTACGAAGAAGTCGCAAATTTATTGGATATGACTGCTCCCGCAGTAAGAAAACTTATCTCCAGAGCGATAAAACGCATGCGCGACGAAAATTTTTAGAAAAAAATGGGAACAAAAAAAATCCCGGATCGTCTATACTATAAAAATTGATTTGAAAGTATGTTGTCGAACCAGTGGTTACAAAATAAATCTTTTATACAATGGAGATTATTCCCTTCCGAAGAAGATAATCTCTATTGGGAGAAGTTTATCCAAGACAACCCGCATTTCCAAAATGAAATAAGGATATTAAAATCAATAAAATTGAATACTCAAAAACTTTCTCCGGAAGAGAAACAGGAAATATTTGCATTCATACAAAAAGATATAGAAAAGAGGGACAAACAACGTCGCTTCCGGATATATCTGACCGTATCGGCAGTTGCCTGTATCGCACTACTTCTGGTTTTACTACAACCATTATTTATTGGCAAGAACGAGATTCCGCACGAAAACATGCTCGTTGTTGCAGACACAACCTCTGTCAATCAAAAAGATATACAATTGGTGTTGGCCAACAACAGGACTATTACTTTTGAAGAAGATGCTGACATCAAGTATGATAAAAAAGGTGGTATTACAGCAAACACAGGAGTCGAACAAATAAAAGTATCAAAAGAGGCCACAAAAGAAACCTCCTTAAATACCTTGATCGTTCCTAAAGGGAAACGATCAAGCCTCACTTTGGCCGATGGTTCCAAAGTGTGGGTTAATTCTGGGTCTACACTCAAATTTCCTTCTACATTTAAGGCCGATAAAAGGGAAATCTGGGTAGATGGGGAGATTTATATAGAAGTTGAAAAAAATAAAACGCATCCCTTTTATGTAAATACTTCCCATATGGTGATCAACGTCGTGGGAACTCAATTCAATGTTACAGCCTATGACGAAGATACGGATTATTCAGTCGTATTGGTCGAAGGATGTGTAGATGTCAGCATCGACAAAGAAAAAGCCCGTTTATTACCCAACCAGATGCTATCGGTATCGACAGATCAGATTTCTGTAAAAAAGATAGATGTCAACAACTATATAAGTTGGAAAGAAGGATATCTTCAATTTACAAGTGAACCGCTATCCAATATACTAAAACGTTTGTCCCGTTATTATGATACCCCTATTGATTGTGATAGCAGTATTGCACAACTAAAATGTAACGGGAAATTAGTGTTGTTCGATAATATAGAAGATGTCATGAAAACCATATATAACACAATACCGATCAAATATTCGCACGAAGCAGACCGGATATTGGTTCGAAAGAAATAAAGAGAGTCATAATTGCTAACTTATAAGTCTAATTAAAAAATTAAAATGCCTATGAAACATATATCATGAAAAATAAAAAAATGCCGGACAATATTGGCGTATTCCCCGGCATAAGATTTCAAAGTTATTATTGCGTACTAAACTTTTAAAATCACTACAAATATATGAAAATAAATCATTATCTTGATAGATCGTGGTTTAACGGTCTACGTTATACCTTACATATTATGAAAATCATAATCATTTTACTGGTCTTAAGCATTGGGAACTCCTTTTCTATGACCTACTCTCAGAATACGTTACTTTCGCTTGACATCAATAAGCAGTCCATAAAAGAAGTAATTGGCGTCATAGAGAAAAAGTCGGAATATGTTTTCTTCTTTTCGGACAATGTCCGTCAGGATTTAGAAAAAAGAGTTGACATCAAAGTCAATTCTAAAACACTTGATGTGATCTTGAATAACCTTTTTGCCGACACAGACCTGGAATATACGATTAACGATCGCCAGGTATCAATCGCAAAGTCGAAAAAAACAGGTTCTTCATATCCTGCACCGCAACAACAGACAAGAACAATTACAGGTACAATTGTCGATAACACAAAAGAACCTCTAATCGGAGTTAATATTGTTGTGAAAGGAACTTCCACAGGGACAGTAACCGATATCGACGGTAAATTTTCTTTACCTGTTACCGAAGCAAACGCTGTTCTCGTCATTTCTTATATCGGCTATAAGTCGCAAGAAATAAAAGTAGGCAATCAATCCAGTCTGAATGTGACATTAGAGGCGGAGACATTAGGGTTGGAAGAAGTCGTTGTGGTAGGATATGGGACCGTTAAGAAAAAGGACCTTACCGGTTCAGTATCATCCGTAAACTCGGAAACGATCTCCAAATCACCTGTGACAAGTGCGACTCAGGCAATTCAGGGACGCCTCCCCGGTGTGTTCATTTCCAATTCGACAACGAAACCGGGTGAAAGTGCATCCGTTGTTATCAGAGGTAAACGTTCCATCAGCGGTAGCAGCGATCCTCTTTACATAGTCGATGGAATTCCTGTTGTAGGAGGTATCAATGAAATCAGTCCTTCAGACATCGAAACAATAGATATCCTCAAGGACGCCTCTGCTACGGCTATTTATGGTGCACGCGGTTCAAACGGTGTTATCCTGATAACCACCAAAAAGGGAAAAGCCGGAAAAACCCAGGTCGACTATAATGGATATGTGGGGTTCCAAACAGTGCTGAACCAGTTGGAATACATGGATGGTGCAGCCTATGCCGAAACAGTCCGTGAATCTTACCGTGCAACCGGAAAATATCTCTCTGATAAACCGAGCTGGGAAGAAGACCAAAAGATCGGTTCTTTTTCCAATGACCCTTATACATTGGAATCCTTGAAAATGGCATACGATGAAAATGGGAATTATGATCCTTCAAAGGTTCGCTCAGGTAGTAAATGGTGGGAAGCCGTACAACGTACAGGTATGGTCACCGATCACCAGTTAAGCGTTCGCGGAGGCAACGACAAAACCAACTTCACTTTTAGCGGTTCCTATTATGACTATAAAGGTCTTGTTAAAGATGAAGAATTCTCCCGCTATTCTATTCGTCTGAATCTCGAACATTCCGTAAACAAATACATCAAACTGGGGGCATTCACAGGATATACCCATTCTGTACAAGAGAGAGGATCTACCCTGTTTAATTCTTGGCGTGTCATGCCTATGGGCCGTTTCTATGATGACAACGGCGATTTATTGGAAAAAGTTTCAGGCACAGACGACCAGTGGCGTAACCCGTTACTTAGATTAGCGGAAGGAGCTGTTTCCAACCCTTTAAAAATAAACAGATTCATCGGCAGTTATTATGCCGATATCACGTTACCACTGAAAGGACTCCGGTTCCGTACGAATTTAGGTATAGACTATGAAACCAGACAAGATTATAATTTCCAATCGGCCGAAGCACGGGGAAATACCATGAATTATGCCCGGAACGGTACGGAAAACAGGTCCATGTTTACCTGGGAAAACCTGTTGTTCTATGACAGAACGTTTGAAGATCATACGATCGGAGTGACTTTGCTTCAGTCTATAAACGAATACCTCCGGGAATACAACAAAATTCCGGTTCAAGGAACACCTGCTGATGAACTATTATATTATGATGTAGGTTCAGCCTCCAATCCCGAAAAAACGGAAAGCGGTAAAAGCCAGTGGAAATTAGCTTCCTTCATGGCTCGTTTGAACTATAGCTTCAAAGGAAAATACCTGGCTACCATTTCTGCCCGATATGACGGTTCCTCACGTCTTGCGGAAGGACATCAATGGGTCGCTTTCCCGGCTGCTGCTTTAGCTTGGCGTATCAATGAAGAATCATTCATGCAAAATGCTCATTTCCTCAGCAATCTGAAACTGCGCGCCGGATATGGTGTCGTTGCCAGCTCGGAAGTAGATCCTTATGAAACCAAGGGCACATTGTCGCAAAAACCATATAATTATGGTAGCGAGTCGATCTTCGGTTATGCACCCGACAAAATGCCTAATACGATGTTAACCTGGGAAACAACAGGACAATGGAATGCCGGATTTGATTTCGGATTTCTCGGAAACAGACTGAACGGTACAATCGACGTTTATTTACAAAACACAAAAGATTTGCTATTAGACAGACAATTGCCTATCGTGTCCGGTTTCAATCAAATAAAATCGAATGTTGGAAAAACGCGTAACAAGGGACTCGAACTTACCTTGAACTCATTAAATATCAACAATAAGAATTTCACATGGTCTACAGACCTTATGATGTACACCAACAAGGAAGAAATCGTTGAGTTATATAACGGCAAGGAAGATGATCCCGGAAGTTCCTGGTTTATAGGTGAAGCGATCAACGTGTTCTATGATTACAAGAAAATCGGTATCTGGCAAGACACGCCGGAAGATCGTGCCGAAATGGAGAAGTTCAACCAGAATGGAAGTAACTTTGCTCCTGGTACTATCCGTCTGTGGGATAACGGCGATTACAAGATCACTTCGGAAGACCGCGTTATCCAGGGCCAGCAGAGACCTAAAGTAATATTGAGTTTGAATAACACATTCAGATATAAGGACTTCGACTTCAGTTTCTTCTTCGAAGGCAATTTCGGAGCGATGATCAAAAATAACATCAGTTATCTGAATCAGGCACACAGAAACGGCAATGTGAAAGTTGATTACTGGACACCGACAAATCCGACTAATGCTTTCCCACGTCCGATTGAAGGCGTCGATTATCTCCCTTATTACGAAACATTGCATTATGAAAAAAGTGACTTTATCAAACTTCGGAATGTCACTTTAGGATACACCATTCCAAGCCATATCACTAAGAAATGGGATATATCACGCTGCCGTGTCTACGTCCAGGCACAAAACTCATGGATGTGGACCAACTTCTCCGGAGTGGATCCTGAAAGCGCTCTGAATAAAGATGTTGATGGAACATACGCGGGCTATACACGTCCAACTCCCTCAACCTGGTTAGTAGGTCTTAATATAAGCTTTTAATCTAAAAAATCAGAAACAATGAAAGAATCAAATAACATAAAGAAAATTGTTCTTTTGAGCCTGGCAAGCGCATGTATCGGGCTTACAAGCTGTGATGATTATCTGAAGGAGAAAGACCTTCCCCGTTTAACACCCGACTATTATGGAACCGTTGCCGGTGTGGAATCTGCCGCAACAGCTACATATAGCTTCATGCGTTGGGGGGCTGGTAATGAAAGATATAATGTACTCACAGAATACGGTACGGACCTCTTCACCCAGGGAGAAGATCCGGGAAAGCAGGCTGATGCTTTTAATAAATATGGAAGCCAGTTGAACCCCGATGCAAGTGTCTTATACGAATTCTGGGAAAATCATTATAAAGCGATCAATACTGCAAACCTGGTTATTCAGCAAGTAGAAGGCTCTACATCGATGTCTGAGGCACAAAAGCAAGTAGCTCTCGCCGAAATGTCCTTTTTACGTGCCTTCTTCTATTTCGAGTTGGTACAGCAATTCGGAAGCATTCCTTTGGTATTGGATGTGTCTTTCGATGTGAGAACCGACTTTCCACGTGCTTCTATTGCCGATATTTACAATCAAATTATCAAAGATCTGGAATATTCGGTACAATATTCTCCTGAGAAACCGGCAAAAACAGGGAAAGCAGCCAAATATGCTGCTGCTCACCTGTTGGCTAAGGTCTATCTGACCAGAGGGAGTGCCGTAAGTGATCAACGTGGACAGCAGCCTTCAGATATGGAGAATGCTCTGAAATACGCCAAAATGGTAATTGATTGCGGACAATACGAATTACTGACAGACTTCGCCGATCTGTGGGATATAAATAACCAGGGTAATAAAGAAGTGATTTTCTCCGTTCAATTCACAACTGATCCGGTTTACCGTGGAGATGGAAATTCCTTCCACTTATATTGGGGTTCCTGGTATGAAGATCAACCGGGTATGACGAGAGACCTCGAAAACGGACGTCCGTACAGGAGGCATCTTCAGTCGCAAAAGACAATGTTGCAACTGTTTGACCGCAAAAACGACTCTCGCTTCTATAAAAGTTTCAAATGGGCATATTATGCCAATCGTGAAGGTGCAGGACTGGAATTGGGAGATACAGCCATTTATTACAGCATAAACCCGACCACGGAAACATATCGTTACAAATATTTTGCCTGGGATAAGGAAGATGTTACTAAAAACAATCGCTACTATCCTCCCCTGCTTAAATATTTCGATCCCCTGCGTCTATCCGTTAATGACGGTCAGGGTGGCCGCGAATGGGTAAAAATGCGTTTGGCCGAAACGTATCTGATTGCTGCGGAAGCTGCCGGCCGAAACGGTGATTACCAGACCGCAGCCGATTACATCAATATTGTCCGCAAACGTGCCGCGTGGCAGGATGGTGAAACCAAGATGCCTCAATACTGGCGTGAAGAAGGGGGACAAATGGGAAATACCAATAGCACCTTTGCTGATATCCAGGTCACGGCAGCAGATATCCAAAGTAATTTTATCGATTTCATGTTAGACGAACGTGGACGCGAGCTGTTGGGTGAAACTTGCCGTTGGAATGATCTGGTACGGTGTGAGAAACTAGAAGAATACGTTAAGAAATGGAATTCAGAAGGAGCCGTTACCTTTAAATCCCATCACAAACTTCGTCCGATTCCTCAAAAGCATATAGACCGCTTGAACCCAAGAGGAACGGATGCTGAAGAACAAAACCCCGGTTATTTCTAATTACACGATATTTATCTGAAGCTGCCCTGTTGAAAACGGGCAGCTTCTCATTTATAAACGATATGAAAACAAAGTATTTTATTCCCATAATATTTCTGTTGCTTTTCACCCGATGTTCGACAAATTCCGACACAGATCTTAAGAACTTTCCTGAAGGTTATACACCGGAAGAGGTAGGAACACGAATAAGCAAACGTTTTATTTCCGGCAAACATATGCTTCACAAGAAAAACGGAAAAGACGGCATTCACTACGCAGAAGTTTGTACATGGTATGGAGCCTTAAAATATGCAGTTGCCGCTGATGACACTGCGTTGATCAAGCAACTTCAGAACAAGTTTGAGCCGCTCTTTACCACCGAGGCGGATTATCAACCGCGTATGATTCATGTAGATTTGAATATGTTTGGTTGTTTACCGCTTGAGTTTTATCAGATCACAAAGGATAAACGTTACTATGACATGGGTATTCCTTACGCAGACACGCAATGGCAAGTACCGGACACGGCAACAACGGAAGAAAAGGACTGGGTCCGAAAAGGTTTCTCCTGGCAAACCCGCTTATGGATCGATGATATGTTCATGATCACTATTATCCAATCCCAGGCATATAAAGCCACTGGAAAACGGGAATATATTGATCGTGCCGCCCGTGAAATGGTGATGTATCTGAATGAACTCCAACACCCTAACGGTTTGTTCTACCATGCACCTGATGTTCCTTATTATTGGGGGCGCGGCAATGGCTGGATGGCTGCCGGCATGACAGAGCTACTGCGCTACTTGCCCAAAGATAATCAGGATCGTCCCCGTATCCTGGAAGGGTATCGCTTGATGATGAAAAATCTGAAAGATTACCAACTGCCTGACGGCATGTGGAGCCAACTGGTAGACGATCCCGCCTGCTGGGCAGAGACATCAGGAACAGCAATGTTCACGTATGCCATGATTACAGGGGTTAAGCAAGGGTGGCTGGATAAAAAAGAATATTCTCCGGTAGCCCGTAAAGCTTGGATGGCATTAATTCCCTATATCAATGAAGAAGGGGACGTGACAGAAGTGTGCATCGGAACCAATAAAAAGAATGATAAACAATATTACTATGACCGTCGAAGGATAGTAGGAGATTATCATGGACAGGCTCCCATACTTTGGTGCTGTTTTGCATTAATAGAATGATCTATTGCCCAAACGAGGCTGCCTTAAAACCTAAAACAGGCAGCCTCAATAGAAAGAGGCTGTCGGTGATAAAATACATTTTCCTTTTAATTTTCAGATTCATCTTCAAGGCGAATATTAATCGCATTCATTCCCCTCAGACCGCGTTCAAGGTCAAAGGTAACGATATCGCTTTCGGAAATATTGGTCAGCGTATTATTACTTACATGGAAAAAATACTTCTCTGCACTATCAAGGTCTTTGATAAAACCATACCCTTTCGACTCGTTAAAATAGTCAATCCGTCCTCTCAATACGGCAGGTGCTTCTATTTCCTCTTTTTTAGGAGTCGAAATGAGAATTTCTTCTTGCTTAATCTCTTCTTTGTTAGGATTCAATTCGGGGGGCGTTGATGTAATTACACCATTTTCATCCACATAAGCTATCATATCATCAAAACTATTCACTTTACCGGATAGTTTTCTATCTTCTTTCTTCTTCTGCTTTTCTGCTCGTCGGGCTTGTTTCTTTTTTTCGTTTTCTCGTTTATTGTATGTTACGGATTTTGCCATATAATTTTATTTTTACTAATTATCAATCTATTACGTAAAGATTATCTTGAGTAGAATGCAAAACAACTTCTAAAAACAGGAATATACAGGATTAAAGAGTCTGGGATTGCATTAAAGAACCGGTTCAATGGGAGATCGGAAGAAAATCATAGAGACAGAAGGCGCGGCCTTCTGTCTCTACCTATTAAGAAATCAATATCTTCTGGAATTGCCATAGCCACCGCCTCTGTTATTGCGGAAACCACCGCGTGAAGGTTTGTCTTCACGAGGACGTGCAACACTTACCGAAATTACTTTACTCTCAAGTTCGGCTCCATTAAGCGCCTCGATAGCTTTTTCGCCATCAGCGTCGTTTACCATTTCAACAAAACCGAATCCTCTGGATCTTCCAGTTTCTCTGTCCATGATAACTCTTGCAGACGTAATTTCTCCATACTCTGCAAATAAATCATTTAAATCAGCATCATTAATGCTATAATTTAAGCCTGTAATGTAAATGTTCATTTAAAATTTCGTTTTTAATAAATACTAATAGGGTATGAGAGGAAAATTAATGGAGAGGCCTACTTAATAATAAAGAAGAACTATACGCTAATAATACGTAACTCAAACTCTGATTCAAAGATAATACTATTAATCGGATCGGCAAGTATTATCACCCTATAAAAAAACAGAAAGCACCATACTGTTTCTAAATTTTCATTCTTCCTTCCTTATTTTCAAGAGATTAGACACAACAACAGACAGATCGAATATCTGGACGTTACTTTCCAAACAACACAGATCGAGTTGCCCGCCGACCGAATAACTTTGCCGTACTTGTTTATAATTGCAGAACAATATAAATTTACACCCATAAAAAATCGCAGGGAACGTTCCACATAGACTAAGTTCTTAAGCAAGAATATCTAATAATTATTTAAAATAAGATTAAAAATGGCAGCAACAGCATTAGCATTAGGAATAAATACCCTTTATGCACAAAATGAGACAATTCGTTTGATTTACCCGCAATGGCAAGGCGCCGAGATTGCCAAGTGGATAACAGAAGTACCTAATCCCGAAGAAGCATCGAGAGGTTACTATTTAGGTGCGCAATTACTAAATTTTCTTGCGCCTGACAACGGGCAGAAAACGTTCACGGTTCCGGTTGCTACGGCAATTACAGAACGCAAAATTACCGACGGTGTACTCGACCGGGATGTTCTCGTAAACCAAACAAAAGCAGCATTGGATATATTGAAGATTGAAAATCCCGATAAGATAGTGACGCTTGGAGGCGAGTGTTCCGTTAGTGTCGTGCCTTTCACCTACCTTGCGGACAAATATAAAGATGATGTCGCCATGATTTGGATCGATGCACATCCCGATATAACGCTGCCGGGTGACGTATATCCTGCTTATCATGCAATGGCCGTAACAGCTTGCATGGGCTTGGGCGATAAAAAAATCATCGGCGAATTACCGGCTAAATTTGATCCGGCTAAAATATTGTTCATCGGTCTACGGGATTGGGAACGGGACGAAATCAAAGCCCGCCAGAAGCAATATGGCATAAAACACCTTACGCCCGAAGATGTTGCAGAAAACAGCAATGCTATAAAAGAGTGGTTAAAATCATGCGGAGCTTCAAAAGTTGTCGTGCATTTTGATATGGACGTACTTGACCCTGCTGAAATCATCGCAGCCGTAGGTGTTGTTTCAAATGGAATGAAGATAGCAGAAGTTATTCGCGTCATAAACGACATCGCCAATGAAAAAGAACTCGTCGGACTAACCGTTGCCGAACCCATGCCACGTACCGCCATCCGTATTAAAGAGATGTTACATCGACTGCCTTTATTAAAATAGTACACATAGCGGGAAAGCTAATTTGAAGAATACCCACAGCCGAATGGTTTCATCATAAATAATATATTTTGCTGAAGCGGGGGAAATAAAAAAAGATCTGAAATCCTTGAATTTCAGATCTTTTTTTATTTGCTTTCGCGGTGCGTACGGGACTCGAACCCGTGACCCCATGCGTGACAGGCATGTATTCTAACCAACTGAACTAACGCACCAAAATGTTTTTGGCGGTCCGGACGGGACTCGAACCCGCGACCCCATGCGTGACAGGCATGTATTCTAACCAACTGAACTACCGAACCATTATTTTATTTAACTGCTATTCCTCTGAATTGCGATGCAAAAGTAGATGGTTTATTTGAATTATGCAAGAGATGCGCGCATATATTTTTCATTATTTTTCAATCATATCTGATAATAAACCTCTTACATCTGAACTTTTTTATTCATATTCTGAAAAGTGCACCCGTTTTCTGGTCTTGCTATTATCCCGTGTTCCGTCTGTTATGTTTTGCAGCGTCTTTGCAGGGCGAAGATGCAAGGACAGGAAAGTTTGCTTCTGCCAAAAGGTGAACGGATTCCAAGCGGATTCATACTCGAAAAAATACAACAACCCCTCCTAAACGGAGGAAATCCGTACTTCGCTAATGTTCAGCGCTTTGAAAAATACCATGTTTATTAAAAAATATTACCCCTGCGGATAATCCGGAATAAATGGGGTAGAAAATCAAAATTCATGCGCTACTGTTTCGATTCAGACCAGCGGGTATTTGAGGAAACTATACAATAAGTCAGGAATGGTGAACCAGCCAGTTTATCACAAATAACATCTATTCTGCAACTTTTCATAAAGCAGACATCTATATGTCATGATAATTTGTTAGTTTTGCAGCTCAATATAAAAAAGGAAGCAACAATGGATGTCGCCATTATCAAATACAATGCCGGAAATATTTATTCTGTGAGTTACGCACTGAAGAGATTAGGAGTCGAAGCAACGATCACAGCAGATCCGGAACTGTTATGTAAAGCGGACAAAGTAATCTTTCCGGGTGTCGGTGAAGCACAGACCACGATGGAGCACCTGAAAGAGTATAAACTGGATGCGATTATAAAAGGATTGAAGCAACCTGTTTTAGGCATTTGCCTCGGCATGCAACTGATGTGCCGCCATTCGGAAGAAGGGGACGCGGATTGCTTGGACATTTTCGATACGGAAGTAAAACGTTTCATCCCGCAGCAACATGCGGACAAAGTCCCGCACATGGGATGGAATACGATTACGGATGTTAAAGGCGGACTGTTCAACAAGCAATTGGAGAACAAGTTTGTTTATTTCGTACATAGTTATTATGTACCCGTAAACGAATACACCGCCGCGACAACCGAATATATCCTTCCGTTCAGCGCATCCTTGCATAAAGACAATTTCTATGCAACCCAGTTTCATCCGGAAAAAAGCGGTTCGGTCGGCGAGGTTATATTAAGTAACTTTTTAAAACTGTAAGGTGATATGATAGAGTTGATTCCGGCAATAGATATGATCGACGGGAAATGCGTACGCCTCACCCAGGGCGATTACGACACCAAGAAAGTGTATAACGAAGATCCCCTGGAAGTAGCCAAGATGTTTGAAGATCATGGCATCCGACGCCTGCATGTGGTAGACCTGGACGGAGCGCGGCAAGGGCGGATCATCAACTACCGCACGTTGGAACGGCTGGCTACGCGCACATCGCTGATCATCGATTTCGGGGGCGGGCTGAAACAGGAAGGAGACCTGGAAATAGCTTTCGAAAGCGGTGCGCAGATGGTTACGGGCGGAAGCATCGCCGTGAAGAACCCGGAAGTGTTCACCTCCTGGATCACCAAGTTCGGTCCGGAGAAAATCATCCTCGGAGCAGATGCCAAAGATAAAAAGATCGCGATAAGCGGATGGGAAGAGACGACAGACAAAGAGCTGATCCCTTTCATCCGGGATTATCACGACAAAGGGATCACAAAGACAATCTGCACGGACATCAGTCGCGACGGCATGCTGCAAGGGCCTGCCATCGGATTATATAAAGAGATACAGGAACAAATACCTCTGCTTTACCTGATAGCCAGCGGAGGTGTCAGTTCCATACAAGATATTGAAAAACTGGCTGAAGCGGGTATTCCGGCTGTCATCTTCGGTAAAGCGATTTACGAAGGGAAGATACAGCTGAAAGATTTGATCCGCTTCACCTGATAAAAAACAATGATTATATATGCTTGCCAAGAGAATAGTACCCTGTTTGGACATAAAAGATGGAAAAACCGTTAAAGGAATCAATTTCGTAAACTTCCGCGATGCCGGCGACCCGGTCGAACTGGGCGCACAATACAGCCGGGAGGGAGCAGACGAATTGGTATATCTGGATATAACCGCTTCGCACGAAGGACGTAAGACATTTACGGAACTGGTAAAGAAGGTTGCGGCCAATATCAGCATTCCTTTCACGGTTGGCGGCGGCATCAACGAGCTGAAAGATGTGGACCGCCTGTTGAGTGCCGGAGCCGATAAGGTTTCCATCAACTCGGCAGCCCTGCGCAATCCGAAACTGATCGAAGAGATTGCCAAGAACTTCGGCAGCCAGGTATGTGTGGTCGCCATCGACGCCAATTTCGAAATGGGCGACTGGATATGCTACTTGAACGGCGGACGTATTCCGACGGAAAAACATCTCTTTCAGTGGGCGGCAGAAGCTGAAAGCCTGGGAGCCGGAGAAATCCTGTTTACCAGCATGACACACGACGGCGTGAAAGACGGCTATGCCAACGAAGCCTTGGCTACGCTGGCCGACAACCTCCACATTCCGGTCATCGCTTCAGGGGGAGCCGGGAAAATGGAACACTTCCGCGACACTTTTGCTCTCGGAAAAGCAGACGCGGCTCTGGCCGCAAGTGTCTTTCATTTCGGGGAAATCGGCATGGGAGCTTTGAAACAGTATCTCCACGAAGAAGGGATCAACGTCCGTCTCTGATGCCCACGGCAGAGAGCTACCGTTTCCTTTAAAAGAAACTTTTGTTTCATGCAGGTGAAACTTCCGTTCCATACAAGTGAAACTTTTGTTCCATACCTATGAAACCGGAAACAGATACCGAAGGGCCAAGAGACGCATACGGATGAATTAAGAACAATATAATAGTCAGATAAAAAATGAAATTAGATTTTGAAAAAATGGGCGGCCTGATTCCCGCCATCGTTCAGGACTACAACACAAACAAGGTATTGATGTTAGGTTTTATGAACGAAGAAGCATACGAAGAAACGAAAGCAACCGGTAAAGTAACCTTTTTCAGCCGCACGAAAAACCGTATCTGGATGAAAGGCGAAACCAGCGGAAACACCTTGCAGGTAGTCACCATCGCAGCCGATTGCGACAATGACACGCTGCTGATCAAGGCTATTCCCGCCGGTCCCGTATGCCATACAGGCGCCGATACTTGTTTCGGCGAAAAGAATGTGGAAGACATCATGTTCATCAAATATTTGCAGAACTTCATCGAACAGCGCCGCCAGGAAATGCCGGAAGGTTCCTACACCACTACCCTGTTCCAGAAAGGCATCAACCGCATGGCACAGAAGGTGGGCGAAGAAGCTGTCGAAACAGTTATCGAAGCCACCAACGGAACAGACGACCGCCTCGTTTACGAAGCAGCCGACATGATCTACCACCTGATCGTATTATTGACAAGCAAAGGACTTCGCATCGAAGACCTCGCACGCGAATTAAAAAGCAGACATAAAGCCTGATAGCAATGGAAGAGACAACCCTGCTCAAACTGGATAAAGTGGAAATCTGCCGTGATGAGAACGTAATCCTTCACGAAGCCTCCTTTACGCTCCACAACGGAGAATTTGTGTATGTGATCGGAAAAGTCGGTTCCGGCAAGAGCAGCCTGTTGAAATCTTTGTACTGCGAAATCCCCATCAACCAAGGGGAGGCATGGCTGTTAGACTATAACCTCTGCAAGATGAAACGGAAAGACATCCCCTACCTGCGCAGGAAATTAGGCATTGTCTTTCAGGATTTCCAGCTTCTGACCGATCGCTCGGTACACAAAAATCTCGAATTCGTCCTGAAAGCGACCGGATGGAAAAAGAAAAGCGAGATAAACGAACGCATCGACAACGTGCTGTTTCAAGTCGGGATGCAGGATAAAGGCTACAAGATGCCGCACGAGCTTTCGGGCGGCGAACAGCAGCGTATCGTGATCGCCCGCGCCTTGCTGAACGACCCGGTATTGATCCTTGCAGACGAACCGACCGGAAACCTGGACCCGGAAACAAGCGGGCAAATCGTACAGTTGCTGCACGACATTTGCCGCAAAGGAACGGCAGTCGTCATGACGACCCACAACTACACGCTGGTACATAATTATCCCGCGCGTATAGTAAAATGTGAGAATGCCTGCCTAAGTGATGTTGGAGAATAATTTTTTATGTAACTTTGCACACGCATTTAAAGCGAAGAAGAACAAATTAATATAGTAAAAGAAAATGAAAGTTTTAAAGTTTGGCGGTACTTCTGTGGGATCTGCACAGAGAATGAAAGGTGTAGCAAAACTGATTACGGGAGAACGTAACATTGTAGTCTTGTCTGCCATGTCCGGTACAACCAACTCATTGGTTGAAATCTCGGATTACTTGTACAAGAAAAACCCTGACGGAGCAAACGAGGTCATCAATAAACTGGCGCAGAAATATTACGGCCATATTGAAGAACTCTACAGCACAGACGAATATAAGCAGAAGGCCAAAGAACTGATAAAACATCATTTTGATTATATCCGCACGTTCACGAAGGATCTTTTCACGCTGTTCGAAGAAAAGGTTGTCCTGGCCCAGGGCGAACTGATCTCTACGGGCATGATGAACCTCTATCTGAACGAATGCGGCGTAAACTCCGTCCTGCTTCCGGCACTGGATTACATGCGCACGGACAAGAACGCAGAACCGGACCCCGTGTATATCAAAGAAAAGCTCGTCAAGCTATTGGACGAACACAAGGATGCAGACCTCTTCATCACACAAGGCTACATCTGCCGCAATGCTTACGGCGAGATCGACAACCTGCAACGTGGCGGCAGCGACTACAGTGCCTCTCTGATCGGTGCGGCTATCGGTGCGGAAGAAATCCAGATATGGACAGACATCGACGGTATGCACAACAACGATCCGCGCATCGTTGAAAAGACATCGCCGGTCCGCCACCTGCATTTCGAAGAAGCTGCCGAACTGGCTTACTTCGGGGCCAAGATCCTGCACCCGACCTGCATCCTGCCGGCCAAGCTGAACAATATCCCTGTCCGTTTGTTGAACACGATGCAGCCGGAAGCTCCGGGCACTATGATCTCCAACATGACGGAAAAAGGGAAGATCAAAGCTGTCGCCGCAAAAG
Organism: Parabacteroides hominis; assembly: GCF_014287585.1. Classification (GTDB taxonomy): domain Bacteria; phylum Bacteroidota; class Bacteroidia; order Bacteroidales; family Tannerellaceae; genus Parabacteroides; species Parabacteroides hominis. The sequence continues at coordinate 97,566 of NZ_JACOOJ010000005.1, forward strand.
ACAATATCACTGCCATCAAGATCAAGAGCGGCCGTATGCTGTTGGCTACCGGCTTTCTGCGCAAGGTGTTCGAAATATTCGAAAACTACCAGACTCCGATCGACATGGTAACGACTTCCGAAGTAGGCGTTTCCGTTACGATCGACAACCGCAAGCATTTGGAAGAGATCGTCGACGACCTGAAAAAATACGGAACGGTTACGGTGGACGAAGATATGGTTATCGTTTGCGTAGTCGGCGACCTGGAATGGGACAACGTCGGTTTCGAAGCCCGCATCGTCCAGGCGATGAAGGATGTCCCGGTACGAATGATCTCGTACGGAGGCAGCAACTACAACGTCTCGCTCCTTGTTAAAGCCTCCGACAAAACGAGGGCATTGCAGGCTTTAAGCGATCACTTATTCAACAACTAACAGTAATTCCATAAGAAAATTCCAGGCACGGATTACACGGATTACGCAGTTTGAGCAAACTCAGAAAACAGTGAAATCCGTGTAATCCGTGCCAATTTTATATACTAATTATCATATATGCTCAAAGGAACATTTCCAATAGACAAATTCAAGGCTCTGGCAACGCCTTTCTATTATTATAACATCGAGTTGCTGAAGGAAACGCTCAATATGGTGAAAACGGAAGCCGGAAAGTATGGCTATCATGTCCATTATGCTGTCAAGGCGAACGCCAATCCCCGTATCTTGTCTGTTATCGCAGAATACGGCTTGGGAGCCGACTGTGTGAGCGGCGGTGAAATACAAGCGGCACTCGATGCCGGTTTCCCTGCCGGCAAAATCGTTTACGCCGGTGTCGGCAAAGCGGACTGGGAGATCAATTTAGGACTGGACAACGATATTTTCTGCTTCAACGTAGAATCGGCTGCCGAACTGGAAATCCTGGATGAACTGGCTGCCGCCAAGAACAAAGTGGCCTCGATCGCCCTCCGCATCAACCCGGAAGTAGACGCGCATACACATGCCAAGATCACGACCGGCATGAAGGAGAACAAATTCGGTATCAACCTGAGCCAGCTCGGACAGGTGTTAGACTTGGTCAGCCGCCTGGAACATGTCAAACTGATCGGCATCCATTGCCATATCGGTTCACAGATTACAGATATGGCCGCTTTCCGTGGCCTGGTAATCCGTGTCAATGAAATTCAGGAAGAACTGGAGGCGCGTGGAATAAAAATTGAGAATCTGAACTTCGGCGGCGGCCTCGGCATCGATTATTATCACCCGAACCATTTGCCTATCCCGGCATTCGACAACTATTTTGCCGTGTTCAACAAACTGTTGCAGCTTCGTCCGGGACAGCAGGTTCATTTCGAGCCGGGACGTTCCATCGTCGCACAATGCGGTTCGCTGATCTCCAAAGTGCTGTATGTAAAAGTCGGCGAGACGAAGAAATTCTGCATCTTAGACGCCGGTTTCACCGAGCTGATCCGCCCGGCCATGTACGACGCATACCACCGCATGGAGAATATCACCAGCAACGAAGAAGTTGAAGCTTATGACGTTGTCGGCCCGATCTGCGAATCGTCCGACGTCTTCGGCAAAGATATCGAACTGAACCGCGCCCATCGCGGCGACCTGATCGCCCTCCGCTCCGCCGGCGCTTACGGCGAAGTGATGGCCTCGCAATATAACTGCCGGAAACTGCCGGCGGCTTATTATTCGGACAGGTTGTAAAAGGCTGAAAACCGAATGTATATGTAAAATCCAATCTTCTTATTTTAACAAAGAAGATTGGATTTCATTTTTTACACAATTTTAGGGTTATTCTATTTAAAACCTTATATTTGTATTCATTATTTTTTAAATGACTAACATACAACCTGAAAATTAAAAACATGAAAAAAATCATTCTTCTAATTTGTTTAATGGTTTTTGCCTTAAACGAATCTATGGCCCAGAGCCAATGGTCTTTCGGTCCTCGCCTCGGTATCGGTTTTTCCAACAGAGCCGAAGGTTTTGACTACTGTAACCACTTCGTCGGAGGTATTTTCGGAGAATACAGGATAAACAACTTTGCTACCGAACTGGATCTTCTGTTCACCAAACAAGGCATGAAATATCCTTTAGAATCCCACGGTAATGCTTCCCGGAAAGACAAATGCCTGCTAATTCCCTTGAAGGCTAAGCTATACATGCCCTACCTCCTGAAAGGATTGAACATCTTTGCAGGACCTCAATTGGATATATTCCCGAATAGGCATTCTCCTTATATCCCTACAAGTTCTTTTGGTACAAATGCTTACCGAAAAGCAGGAATCTCCATCGTTATGGGGCTTGGTTACCGTTTCGACTTCGGGCTGGATCTGGCGTTCAATTATAACGCAGGAGTAACTTCCAATGTAGACAGAGAAAACATTTCCGACAAGAACCGCGTCTTCCAGCTCACCGCCGGTTACGACCTTTGCAAGCTGTTTAAGCTATGCGGGAAGAAATAGGATTTGCATCTTTATCCATAAAAAAAGCGGAGATCCTGCCATCTCCGCTTTTTCTTTTTCAGAACGCCGGGTTTACAATTCGCCGGGACGCTCCTCTTCACCGCCTCCGGAAGGAGGAGTGGGCGTGATGTCGCCGGAACCTGTGCTGCCACCCTTTCCGGCTCCGAGGCGTCGGGAAGTGACAGTCCGGTAATGATCCAGACGCGTGTTCCAATACGTAATCAGTGCAGCATATTTCGCGTCGCCATTAAGCAGGCAACGTGCGTTGATATGCTTGACCACGCCTGCATAAGCCGCATCACATACCGGACGCGTTTTGGAGGTCGTCAATTTCTTTACCTGTTCCGTCCGTTCGCCCGTACGCTCCGAACTCAACGAGGCGCATAGGTCGTTCGCCTTTTTCAAGGCATCGATCCAGCCGGAAAGGTTCAGTTTTTCCACATCATCCTTGTACTTGTCCGACTGCAATTCCTGCAGGAAGTTGTTCGTCATCCCCGTCTGGTCGTCATACGCACGCGTCTGCCCTCCCTGGAAAGCAGCGACCAACGGGTCCATGTGAATGCCGACAGCCTTGACAAGCGGGTCAAAATGCCGCTGGGCTGTCAGGATCTGTTCGATGATACCGATATGGTAATCGTCGCGATCCGCATCCGCAGCGTTCATCTGAGGTGTCATGGCACTCTTCCTAACCTTCACGATACTATCGTCGAAAGCCTGGAGAGCCAGCTTGAACGCATCGAAAACGTCACTTATCTCCAATACCGTCGGATCGGCCTTCTCTATCAGAGCCTCGAACTCGCGGCAAAGAGCCAGATATTCGTTATTGAGCAGTTTTCGTAAACTATAATCTTGTATTTCCATTTTACACCTTGTAAAATTAAATAGAGATGTTCAACATGATAAAAACACACCCTGTAAAACGGGCATTTGTATCGAGAGAGATCTTTCTTCCATAGGGTGTGGAACGGGTCAAACGGCAGGGAAAAACCTATATCACACCTTACAAAACTGATCGGGAACCGTCCTGCAATATATTTACAGGATATAAAATGGATAAAAGGCCAAGCGTTCAGTCGTTTCACAGTATGTAAAACAGGTTAACAGGCAGGCAAATATGCATTTTATCAGCAAGAGGCGAATTTTCATGCGCCCTATCAACTATTTGACAAGGGCAAAGATAGTCTTTTATATGGGCTGGCAACCATTTTTTAACAAACCTTTCGGCTTTTCTTTCGTACATTTGCACCACCAAAGACAAAATATCGATGAGCGAAAATTTACTTGTATTCTCCGGCTTCGAGCTATTCCTGGCCGGGATGACGGTGGGGCTGTTTATTATTCAGCTATTTTATTATTTAGTTACGTTTACGCGTCCGTTGCGTGCTGCAAAGAGGACGGAAAAAACGGCAACAGGCAGGGATGTCAAACCCGTCTCCGTCATTGTCTATGCACATGGCGAACCGGAGGATCTGCGCCGTAACCTGCCGGCATTGCTTACACAGGACTATCCGGATTATGAAGTGATCGTCGTCAACGACGGTTCCGATGCCGACAGTGAAGATGTTTTGAAACTTTTTTCAAATGAATACAAGAACCTCTATTATACATACGTGCCTGTAGACACTCAATACCTGAGCCATAAGAAACTTGCGCTCACGATGGGAATCAAGGCTGCCCGGCATGACATCCTCCTTTTCACCGAAGCAGACTGCCGCCCGCTCGGCCCGAAATGGATCGAGGCGATGGCCGACCCATACAACCCCGAAACGGATATTATTTTAGGCTTTTGCGCCTACCGGCATACAAAAGGGTTCCTGCACAAGCTCATTGCTTATGATAACCTGACGGATGGCTTGCAAATGATATCTTCCGCCCTCTCCCATCATCCTTTCACGGGAAACGGCCGGAACCTTTCCTATCGCAAGAAACTGTTCTTTGCCCACAAAGGTTACTCCAAATCACTCAACCTTCATGCCGGAGCTGACGATCTGTTCATCAACGAAGTCTCGAATCCCACCAATACACAGGTGCAACTCTCGTCTGATTCCATCATTGAGATGAACAAAATAGAAGGCTCCGGGATCTGGAGAGAGATGAAAGCCTCCCGTGCCGCTACCAAACGTTTTTACAAAGGGTGTTCCTTAGCTTTTTACCGGATGGAGACCGTCACTTATCTGCTCTTCGGGATTGCGGCGATCGCCACCTTCATCTTCGGGCTTTCAGGTAACTGGCTGCTCTCGATATTGGCCGGATCGCTTTTGCTCCTTCGATTCACGGCCAAAGCGCTCGTCTATAAAAAATCAGCTCTGCTCCTGCAACAGAAACCGTTGACCGCCTGGCTCCCCCTGTTGGAAATCGCCCAACCGGCCTATGACATATATGTCCGCATTTACAGGGTGTTCAACGGGAAAAAAGATTTTACGAATAATGCTTAATCGGCCACATCAACCAATTGGCGCATTTTTACTCGAACCGGATGCTTTTTGCCGGATGGATTTTGGTTATCAGGTAAGAAGGTCCGAGCATCATTAACATGGCGGCGGCCAATGTTCCGATGTTCAGCAAAACGATAGAAAAGACGGTGAGGTCGATAGGAACCGCATCTAAGTAATAAACGGACGGATCGAGCTTTACGACACGGAAATATGATTGGACGAGACAGAGCACGATCCCGATCACATTGCCCCAGATCATCCCCTTGCCTATCAGGAAAAAGGATATATAGAGGAATATTTTGCGAATGCTGGTGTTGTTTTCACCCAATGCTTTCAAAATGCCGATCATGTTCGTCCGTTCCAGGATGATGATCAACAATCCCGAAATCATGGTGAAGCCGGCAACGGCAAGGATCAGCACCAGGATCACCACCACATTGATGTCCTGCACATCCAGCCAGTCGAATATCATCGGATTCAGTTCCTTGATGGAACGCGTATAATAGGTATTACCATTCCGGTCCTGCTTCTCGGCAATATCAAAATATAGATCTTCGGCTATCCGGTCCAGATGCCCGTAATCATCTACCTGCAATTCCAGGCCGCTCACCTCGTCGGGCGCCCAACCATTCAGACGGCGTATCTGGCGGATATCGGCTATCACAAACAGCTTGTCATAATCGACAAAGCCTGTCTCATAAATACCTGTTATACGGAATTTACGGGCACGCACTTCGTCCTGCACAAAATAAGTCAAAAAGGAATCGCCTGCTTTCAGCCCCAGCAGGTTAGCCAGATAGCGGGAGATCAATACATCCGTAGACGCCTTATCGGCAGGAAGGGTAAACAGTTCGCCCTCTTTCAGGTTATTGCGGAAGAAAGTCCAGTCGTAGTTCTCATCCACACCTTTCAGGACAATCCCCTGAAAATCGCTATCTGTTTTCAGGATTCCCGGCTTCGTGGCAAAAGCCTCCACATGCGTAATGCCGGGAAAGGATTTCAGATGATCCAGCAACGTGTCGCTTACCGCGATCGGAGTCGATTCGTAGGAAGCATTATTATCGAAGTTCGTGATCTGGATATGGGAGCCGAAACCGATCACCTTGTTCCGGATCTCCTTCTTAAAACCAATGACTATAGCCACCGAAAGGATCATGACAGCCAGTCCTAAGGCTATTCCGATCATAGCGATACGGACAACGGGAGGAGTAGCCTGCCGGTCCCCCTCTTTGCTGAAATAGATGCGTTTAGCTATAAAATATTCGAGACTCAAAATATTACACCGTTTTTCCCGGATAAGCCTCCAGTGCCTTCTGAAGCACCGTGAGCGCTTTCGCCAGGTCTTCTTTTTTCAAGACATACGCCATACGGACTTCGTTCTTCCCCAATCCCGGAGTCGTATAGAAACCGGAAGCCGGAGCCAACATGACCGTCTGCCCTTCATATTCGAAATCACTCAGACACCAGGCACAGAACTTATCGGCATCATCCACCGGCAACTTGGCTACCGTATAGAAAGCTCCCATCGGAATCGGAGAATACACGCCCGGAATACGGTTCAGGCCGTCGATCAAACATTTACGCCGTTCGACATATTCATCATACGTCTCACGGGCATATTCTTCGGAAGCATCCAAAGATGCCTCGGCAGCAATCTGGCCGATCAGAGGCGGACTCAAACGGGCCTGGCAAAACTTCATAACGGCATTGCGGACTTCGGCATTCTTCGTGATCAGTGCGCCGATACGGATGCCACATTCCGAATAGCGCTTGGAAACCGAGTCGATCAGCACCACATTCTGTTCGATCCCTTCCAAATGGCAAGCCGAGATATAGGGCGAACCGGTGTAAATAAACTCACGGTACACCTCATCCGAGAAAAGATAAAGATCATATTTCTTCACGATATCCCGTATCTGGTTCATTTCACGGCGGGAATATAAATATCCGGTCGGATTATTGGGATTACAGATCAGGATCGCTTTGGTACGCTCGTTGATCAGTTCCTCGAACTTCTCCACTTTAGGAAGGGAAAAACCCTCCTCGATCGTCGTCGTCACCGTACGGATCACCGCCCCCGCCGAAATGGCAAAGGCCATGTAGTTGGCGTATGCCGGTTCGGGCACGATAATTTCATCACCCGGATTCAAGCAACTCAGGAAAGCAAACAATACGGCTTCCGAGCCACCTGTCGTAATGATTATATCATCCGCCGTCAGATTTATATCATACTTCTTATAGTATCCCACTAACTTTTCACGATAACTGCGATATCCCTGGCTGGGACTGTATTCCAACACCGAACGATCGATCGTGCGGATCGCATCCAATGCCGCTTGCGGGGTAGGCAGGTCAGGCTGACCGATATTCAAGTGATAGACGTGAACACCTCTCTGTTTGGCAGCATCAGCCAACGGGGCAAGTTTCCGAATAGGGGAAGCCGGCATATCGACTCCTCTTTGTGAAATATTAGGCATTACTTTTACAGTTTGTTTTTAGAATGAGGCAAAGGTATATATTTTAGTTGAAAATTGAAAGTTGAAAGTTGAAAGTTGATAGCGAAAATAACTTTCAACTTTCAACTCTCAACTTTCAACTCTTCAGATTCCCGGACGCGGCGAATCCTTACTTGCATGCATAGTCGAAATAAAGGCATTCGGATCGATTTCCTTCACTTCGTCTTTCAGGCGGGGCAGGTCTTTACGCTCGGCAATGGTAAAAATGATCTCTTTTTCCTTGCCTTCATACATACCGCGGCCATGCAGGAAAGTACCGCGCATTCCCATCTTTCCGACAATCAAATCTTTTATAGCCTGTGTTTTCTGCGATACGATAAACACAGCCCGGTTGGGATTCTCGGTCTGGAACATTTCTACCACTTTCCCGAATACGAAGATTGCAAACCAGGAGTACAAAGGGACTGACCAATCCTGGAATACAAGCAGGCCCAACATTACCACGGTCGAATCTATGACGATAATCATATTGCTTACCTTCAAATTAGAATTTTGGGCGATCACGCGGGCCAACACATCCGTACCGGCACTCGTACTTTGCGCACGGAACACGCAAGTCACTCCAAGCCCCAAGATCGCACCACCGTAGAAGCAAGCAATAAAACTGTCATTCTCAACCAAAGGCTGATTTGCGAACAAATATGAAAAACTGTCCGTGAAAATAGATATCAAAACAAAAGTCACAATCGTTTTCGGGCCGGACGCCAGTCCGAGCTTTTTCATGGCCAAAAGCAGCAAAGGCACATTAAAAAAGAGGGCAGTCGCACCCATCGGCAATCCTTCGGGCATAAAAGAGAAAAGCCCCTGCGTCACGTGGTGCAAGACGATCGATATACCATACACCCCTCCCGGTACGATTTTATAAGGTGCAAGAAATAAACTATAACTAAGTGCCTGTAAAAAAGCACCGATAACAATCAAAGTGTAGTCTGCTACATTTCTTTTCAGAGTGGCATTAGAAACCAGTTTAAGCGGTTGTTCCATGTTTGCGTTGTTGTTCGATTTTTGTGTTGTTTATTATTTGTTAAAAACAGCGCAAAGATAGATAAAAAAGAAGAGATTGCACACATAAAGCATACAATCTCTTCTACTATCAAAAATAACCCGATTCAGATTGAATTATCAGAAATTCAACGCGCGGTTATTATTATTTGTCACATTCAACAGAACCACATATTTGCGGTACTGTTCCGGTGTAAGAACCTTCTTCATCAACTTCAGATTTCCATAAACAGCCTGACGCATCTTTTTGTCACGCATTTTTTCACTTGCCCGGAGACTTTCTCCCTGCATATCCAGAAAATACTCGTTGATGTTTGCTACTTCATTGGCCTGGTAAGAAGACAACTGTAAATAGTTGCTCAATTTTTCAAAGTTAATAGCAAACGGTTCTTTACTCACATTGTTACGGTTCTCGCGTGCAAAACCCATCGTTGCACATAATAAAACGGCTGCTACAGCCATACCTAAACGTCTCATAATACCTAAACATTAAATTGTTAAACCTAAACATCGGAGGCCCTTTGCCTCCTCTTTTTACCTTTTCTCTTTTCGTTACTGCAAATATAACAATGTGTTTTATAACATTGTTCTTGGATATATTCAAATATTGTTAACGATTAGCAAATTGGATATTATTTAACAATTAAGAAATCTTTTTGAAGCATAAACGAGACATTTATTACAAATAAGACACAATATCCCTCATTTATAGACCGAATCGATAATCACATAAACGCTGTCTATCAAAGCCTGTTTACTCCGATTGTAACGCCTTTGCGTCCCGGTTCTTATTCCCAGGCTACAGGTCTTTCAGATTAAACAACCAGAAAGTCAAATAATCGTCATCCTCCGGTTCTGTCCCGATGCGTTCGATATTCAACCCCTCTTTCGTTACAAAAGAGTTTTTCCAGTTCCATTCCTGCCCGGTTCCTATTTCGCTCTCGCCAAGATAACGGAATTGTTCGTCCATCACGACAATGGTGAGCGGCTTACTGTCGATAGGAGTCTTCAACGTTGCGCCAGGCAAGCCGTGCAACAGATAACGATAGTAGACTTTGCGATATGGGTCATGGATGATGGCTGCATATAAATCCTGTTCCATATAACAAGCATAGGTCAATTCATCCGGGGTTCCCTTCGCTTCGTGATCGATAGGGGCGATAGTTCCGGCATTGTTGCTACCGCCATACACTGTTGTCGAGGCATCGCTATTCCAATCCGAGATATAGAGGGAGTGGGAATTGGGGAAACTATGAACCATTTTTGCATCCGGCGTGATTGCCGGGTAAGGAAGCTGAAGCAAATCACCTCCCCAGTTTAAACCCGAACCAAACAGTTCTTCCGGATAGAGATGGTGATATTCCGTCTTATTTGTAGCCAAGTCGATAGAAGCGGTAAACCGGAAATTCTCCCGGTCTGCCAACATTTCCGGGAAAGGAGCCAAGCCGGGTAAAAGCAAATGGTTGTCCACCAACATCAACGGCGTAACGGTGGAAAGCAAATATTGCGGATTATGCGAAGCCCATTCCTTATCATTCTTATCTAAAAACGTAACGCGGTTATGTACCCGTCCCAGGCTATCCGACAAAGCGACTTCGATCATCGGGCGGTTGAATACATAAATAGAATCGGGGCTTTTGATATAATAGGCACCGGCGCTCAGAATAGCATCCGCACCTTCCCGCTCGAAAACGATTTGCTTGACATAAGCCGTATCTGAATAGTCATAGAAATAAATAGAGTTTTTCCGGGGATTCAAAAATGTAAGTTGATTACCTCCTGCCCTATCCGTATAAATCTGGATATAAGGCGGCTTGACTTTCGTATCCGTATCCAATTGAAACCGTTTTTCTCCGGTCTTTACCAATTGTTTGGTAGCCGTCAACTTGCCTTTAAACTCGTTCTTCACACTTCCTCCGTTGCCTGAACAAGCAACCGACAACAACAATGCCAACAAATAAAAACAGCAGTTCTTCATATCATTTTCATTTTATTTTCTCATTACTCTGAATTCGCATTTACCGGAACCAAGCAATCCTGTTCCGTCAACCCCTTCCACCACTCCTGTAAATCCGGTATTGATATCGGAACAATAGAAAGAAACTTCCGCTTCTCCTTTTTCATCCGTTATCACAGAAGGTTCCCATAATAAAGTGTTGCGGGCATCAGGAGTTGACAATTGCATATCGATTTCGTCCGGCTTGTAAAATTCACGGGCAGCATAGTAGCCTTTGGTACGCCAAAGATTGTTCATACGAAGAAGCTCTTCTTCGCTGAACTTAGACGCATGATAAATTACATATTGTTCGTCTATAACACGAAATGGAGTTCCGGAACCATTGGAAGCATAATGTTCAAATTTCGAAATCAAATATGTTTTACCATCAATTGGCGGCGTACGTCCTTCTGCCGGGCAACCGTTAATTGCGTGATGCGCATCATATCCGGTTCTATAATTTAATAAACGCCCACAAGAGGTACAAACATAGGCACTATTTAGATTCATTTGCGCCAAACTATCCAGCCGCCCCATAAACTTATCCCGGAATACTCTACGCCTTTTCCCCGTCACGGTCACTCCATCCAACAGAATCGTGCTGTCTTTGCTTACAATCGGCTGCACAAATGTTCTCTCATTATCCTCTTGTGCCAGCTCGATTACAGGATAATAATTCGTTCTACTTTTCCTTACCGTATCAATGGCCCGAAACAAATCATCTATTTGAAGTTCAGCCTTAAACTCTTTCGACAACATCGGTTTCAAATACACATATCCACCCTGAAGTTCTTTCATCATAGGTGGTTCAATAGAAAACTGTCCGGTCGAATCAGCCCAAACAAACATAACCTTCCCTTCAGCTCCCGAAATCTGAATAAGCTGTTCCGTTCCCGGTTCTTGTTTTCTTTTCTTTTTATTTTGCACCCATTGGACACCAGTTATTCCATCAGCCAGAAATTCCGGTCCATGATTAGCCAAAGACTCACCGTTCCAAACATACCGTCTCCACCCTTGTGTTAACAGAAGCAGGTCTAAAGCCTGCAAACGACCTGTTTTTTTCTCATCGAAATAATAAAGCGGATTATGGACCCTTCCCCGTATCTGGGAGGATAAATAACAATACGTCAGTATATTCACCGGGTCTGCCGGGTTGATATATGCCTTATCAAATACGCTGATGCCCAGATTCGCTTTTACTGGCGCCCCATCCTCATCCGTAACCTTTATTTTTAATGTCGCTTTTTCACGGATGGCATATGCTTTTTTATCCGGTTCTATATTTACCCGCAGTTTCTTTTCCGGATTCACATAAACCAACCTCTCGGCAACCGGTTGCATACTGCCATTAAATAAGGTGAACTCTGCGATCCCCTGATAAGGGAACTCGCTAAGCGGCATTTTTATTTTAAGCCGGTCCTTCAACATCCCCTTTGCCACACAGCAAACCATTCCGCGGATTTGCCCTAACAAGCAAATCTCCTGATCAGGCGAACCTTCCGTTTGAGAAATAAAAAACTCCAGATATTTCTTGTTCTGTTTAGATAAACGCAATGTCATTCCTTGAAGATAAATCTCCGGTAAAGAATAATCAGAACCATTATCTAACGCTATATGGTATTTCTTCTCCGAATCAGGAGTAAAGAAGAAATCGCCCATTCCGTCATGACTACTTGCAAACCGGACGACCGGAGTATTACCTTCATATAAAAGCCCCTTTACCTCTACCGGATAGCCGCTGCCATTTGTAGCTTTAAATGCCACACGGGAAGGCAACCCCGAAACCAGGTTTCCCCCTTCCGGAAAAACAGCAAACCGTAAACTGTCTTTCTTATCGTTCTCCGTCTTTTGATTGTCATGGGCGATATTTTTGACAACTCTTAATTTACGGGAAGAAACAATGCCTGTTGTGTCATTGTGAAAAGAGTGCCGGCTATAGGCTTCCAGGAAATAATCGCCCTCGGCCAGTTTCTCATCTATATAAACGTGCCCTAATGCCAGACCGTTTTCTACCGGATACTTTTCTTGCCAAACCACACTGTCCTTGCTATTTATCATTTGCAAATACAATGTCCGGCTCTGACCGGACATAACGAAAGATTGGGCATTCAACTGATAGGCTTTAAACCAAAGGTCTTCACCTGTCTCATAAATGCCTTTACTGGTCTGGAGATAGATAAGTTCGGAAGGTAAACCGGCATATTCTTTACTGACAGAAGCAACCCATGCTTCATCAACAGCTTCCTGGCAAAAACACGGCAAACAGGTATATGTCAGTAAAAAGAGGATCAACAAAGTGCTTTTCATACTTCCCTGTATTACGGATTAATTCGTTTTCATATTATAGGCTTTCCTCAGTCCGGCAATTTATGCTTCTCATACGACGGTTTGACCCAACGCAGATAAATACAGAGTGATGCCAGACAGCAACCGGCTCCCACGCCATAGGCTGTAGCCAGTCCGGCACAGGAAGCGATAAAACCGGCTGAAAGCATTCCGATACCGACACCCAAATCAAAAGAGGTCAGATAAGTAGAGGTTGCCGTACCGCGCATATTGTGCGGAGCGACATTGATAAAGAGGCATTGGAAAGCAGGAACCCCCACTCCGTACCCAATGCCGATCATCAAGGCGCAGGCAAAGAAAACCCAAGATTGGTGGACAGTCGCAAACACGGCAAACGTCACCAGCAAGCAGACGGAAGAACAGACCGACACCCAGTGGATTTTCCCATGATCGACCAGCTTCCCGGAGACCAGGCGCGACGTTCCCACACCGATCGCCATATAAATAAAGAAGTAACCCGGATCGGCCACCATTATTTCCTTCCCGTACAAAACGACAAAAGAGGTAATCATCCCGTATGGAATCGCAACCAGGATATAGGCGAGCGCCGCCGGCAACGCCTTTACAAGAATAAAGCGGTCGAGTGAAAAATGCGGACGCGGAACCTTTTCCCGTTTCGGATAACGGATCAGGCAGACGGAGCCGACTCCGACAAAAGCCGCCACCCATCCAACCGAGACAACCGGATAAAACCCTCCTTTCCCATAAATAGTAACGGCCACCAACGGAGCCAGCGACATCGCTAAGTTGATCGTCAGGCCGTAAAACCCCATTCCTTCGCCACGACGGGAAGAAGGGATCACGTCGATCGCGATCGTATTGCCGGCAACCGAAGTCAACCCCATAAAGCCGCCCTGAATGAAACGGACAGCCATAATAGTCAGCATGGCCGTGGCAACCAGATACCCGCCGAACATGAAAGCAAAAACAAAGAAAGCGAAAAGATATAACGGCTTACGCGAAAAGCAATCCACTAAAAAACCTGAAAAAGGCCGGACACAGAGCAAGCCGATCGTATAACTGGACAAAGCGATCCCCACATTTGCCGTATCGATTCCTAAAACTTCCACCAGATAGACCGGCATCGTCGGCATCAGCATATAGAAAGAGAAGTTCATCAGGAAATAGGAAATGCAGCATTGCACGAAATTCCGGTTCCACAATATAGGTTTACGATCTTCCATTTTATTCACGCCAGCTCACTTAACTCCAGCCAGCGCATCGTTTTTTCGTCTATTTCTTCTATTACTTTTGCGATTCGTTCGGATTTGGCCAGCAGTTCGTCGTTGCTCAACGTTCCGCTGCTCATGGCCGTCTCCAACTCGGCTTTTTCGGCTTCGAGCTGAGGGATCTCGGTTTCGAGCGCTTCAAACTCCTTGCGTTCCTTAAAAGTCAGTTTCTTTTTCTGTTCCTTTTCAGGACGCGATGTTTTCTCCACGGCGGGAGCCATTTTTGCCTGGCGTGCCGCTTCAGCTTCTTTTTCCAACTGATCCTGCACCTCTTTCCATTCGCGATATTGCGTGTAGTTGCCCGGAAAATCCTTTATATCGGCATTTCCCCGGAACACCAACAGATGGTCGACCACCTTATCCATAAAATAGCGGTCGTGCGACACGACGATCGCACATCCTTTGAAGTTCCGCAGATACTCTTCCAGCACATTCAGGGTGACGATATCCAGATCGTTCGTCGGCTCGTCCAATACCAGGAAGTTCGGGTTGCGCATCAGGACCGTACAGAGATACAAGCGGCGTTTCTCTCCCCCGCTCAGTTTGTAAACATAGCTATGCTGTTTCTCCGGAGCGAAAAGGAAATAGTTCAGGAACTGGGAGACGCCCATCTTCTTCCCGTCACCCAAATCGACATACTCCGCGATATTCTGAACCACATCGATCACCTTCATCTGCTCGTCGAACTGGAGGCCGTCCTGGCTGTAATAACCGAACCGGACCGTCTCGCCCACGTCAAAACGGCCGCTGTCAGGCTCCACTTCCCCCATCAGCATCTTGATAAAAGTAGATTTTCCTGTTCCGTTATTCCCGACAATCCCCATCTTCTCGTAACGGGCGAATATATAGTTGAAATCTTCCACGATCTTCAGATCACCGAAACGTTTCGAGACATGCTCCGCCTCGAAAATCTTCGATCCGATATACGAAGCCTTTACGTCCAGGTTGACGTTCCCGGCTTCGTGCTGTTGTTTGGCTTTCTTTTCCAGTTCATAGAAAGCGTCGATCCGGTATTTCGCCTTTGTCCCGCGTGCCTGCGGCTGACGGCGCATCCAGTCGAGCTCCTTGCGAAGCAGGTTGCTGGCCCGGTCCACCTCGGCATTCAACGCGTCCATGCGTTCCTGGCGTTTTTCCAGATAATAGCTGTAATTCCCCTTATACTGGTAAATCTGTTTCCGGTCTATCTCGATAATCTCGCTACAGACACGATCCAGGAAATAACGGTCGTGCGTCACCATCAAAATACTAATGTTCGCGCGCGAGAGGTATCCTTCCAGCCATTCGGTCATTTCCAGGTCCAGATGGTTGGTCGGCTCGTCGAGGATGATCAGTTCGGGATCGGTGATCAGCACGTTTGCCAAAGCCACGCGTTTCAACTGCCCGCCGGAAAGCGTCTCCACCTTCTGGTCGAAGTTATGGATCTTCAGCTGTCCTAAGATCTGCTTGGCACGCTGTTCATAATCCCAGGCTTTCAGGTTATCCATCCTGAGCAGAATATCTTCGAGGTTGGAATGATCGCCGCTTGTCATCGCCTGTTCATATTCGGCGATCAAACGTACCGTTTCGTTCGGCGAGTAGAAACAAGCCTGCAAAACGGTCAGGCCGTCGGGATAATGTGGCGTCTGTTCCAGATATCCGACCCGCAGACCGCCCCGGAACACGACCGCCCCGCTGTCATAATCTTCTTTTCCGGCTATAATATTCAGTAAAGTTGTTTTCCCCGTACCATTCTTGGCTATCAGTCCGACCTTTTGCCCCTGCGCGATTCCGAAAGTGATGTCTTCGAATAAAACCAGATCCCCGAAGCTTTTAGTCAGCTTGTCTATTTGTAAATAGCTTATCATATATTCATATCTGCTTTAAATGCAGGACAAAGATACAAAAAGATTAAGCACAATGAACGGGATTATTTCGTATATTCACGCCAGGACGGTTGGAGGTGTGTCAAAATATACTTGTCCCCGCGCTTGACGCGGGGCCGCAAAAGAACAGGCCTTATCAATCAGATATTTATACGGTCAGTTTTCATGCGATCCCGCGTCAAGCGCGGGAACAAGGTAGTTTTGACACACCTCCCTGCCGATAATTGTGAGCAAACCTGCCGACAATTGTGGGCAGGCCTGTCTACGGTTGTCGGCAAGCAACTACCTGCCGGGAAAATTCCGATTACCTGCCGGGCGATTTTGAGCTATATGCCGGGCAATTCTAAACAAACCCCTTAACAAATGTGTTTCCCTTATAAATAAATTCTTAATTTTGTCACATTGAATTAAATTTAATAGACACACTATGTTGACAGCAATGATCATCGTGTTCCTGGTAGGATATTTACTTATCGCCCTGGAACATCCGCTAAAAATCAATAAAGCGGGAACGGCACTCCTGACCGGAACAATCCTTTGGGTTTTATATACATTCGGTTCGCCCCAATTCATTCCGACCGCTTCGGCTGATGAATTTAAACTTTTTTTAGACGCGTTCCCCTTTATGAAGGATCTGCCATACGCAGACCAATGCATCCGCTTTGTCATCGACCACCAGATACTAAACAGCATCGGCGAGATAGCGGAAACCTTGATTTTCCTGATTGGGGCGATGATCACCGTGGAGTTGGTCGATTCCCACGGAGGATTCATGTTCATAACTAACCGCATCACCACCAACAGCAAGCGGAAGTTATTGTTCGTCATTGCCACGATCACCTTCTTCATGTCGGCTGTCCTGGACAACCTGACTACTTCTATCGTAATGGTCATGCTGATCCGGAAACTGATCGGCAACTATAAAGAGCGTTGGGTTTTCGGCAGCATCATCGTGATTGCCGCCAACAGCGGCGGAGCCTGGTCGCCTATCGGCGACGTGACAACGATCATGCTGTGGGTAAGAGGAAATATCTCGACTTCGGCAACGATCCCGCATCTGTTTCTGCCGAGCCTTGTATCGGCCTTAGTTCCGGTTTTGATCATATCCCGCTATTTGCACGGGAAAGTTACGCCTCCCAACGCTTTCGCGGAAAACAGGGACAACCTTTTATTAAAGGTGTTGAAGGCGAACGAGAAACTGGCGATCCTCTGTATCGGCGTGTTCTGCCTGCTGTTTGTCCCGGTGTTCAAGACGATCACACACCTGCCTCCGTTCATGGGGATTCTGATGGGAGTCGGTTTCCTGTGGGTATTCACCGAGCTGATGTACCGGCGGACTCCTATCAACGAAGACTTGAAACTCCGCTTGTCGAAGGTCGTAAGCCGTATCGACGGGGCGACCCTGATGTTCTTCCTCGGCATCCTGCTGGCAGTGGATGCCTTGCGGTGTAGCGGCGTGTTGGGAAGTTTCTCTCTCTGGCTGGACGATACGATCGGCAATGTATATGCGGTTAACCTGATTATAGGAACACTCTCTTCCATCGTCGACAACGTTCCGCTCGTCGCCGGCGCCATCGGCATGTATCCCGTTGCCTCGGATGCGATGGTTGCTAC
The DNA here is from genome assembly GCF_014287585.1 of Parabacteroides hominis. Lineage (GTDB taxonomy): Bacteria > Bacteroidota > Bacteroidia > Bacteroidales > Tannerellaceae > Parabacteroides > Parabacteroides hominis. Next base: position 115,015 of record NZ_JACOOJ010000005.1, read on the forward strand.
GGCTGCCGACCCGGTCTATATGGCCCATTTCGTTCAGGACGGCGTGTTCTGGCAATTCCTTGCCTACTGTGCCGGCGTAGGCGGCAGCATGCTGATCATCGGTTCTGCCGCCGGAGTCGTCGTGATGGGATTGGAAGGGATCAATTTCATCTGGTATCTGAAACGGATCTCGCTGCTTGCTTTGGCGGGCTATTTGTCGGGAGCCGCTGTTTACATCCTGCAAAATACAATTTTAGGCATATAGATTTAAATATTTATCTTCCGATATCCCCATATCCTGATAAATTATTGTTATATTTCAGCTTCTGAACAATAAACAAGATTTATCATGATATGGGATTTTATTTTAAGACTATTCGTTGCCGGTATTTTAGGAGCCGTGATCGGGCTTGACAGGGAATACAGGGCTAAGGAGGCAGGCTACCGGACCCACTTCCTCGTCTCGCTCGGCAGCGCTTTGATCATGATCGTCTCGCAATACGGATTCCAGCAGATCATCCTGGAAGACAGCGTCTCGCTCGACCCAAGCCGTGTCGCCGCCCAGGTTGTCAGTGGCATCGGTTTCATCGGAGCCGGGACGATCATCATACAGAAACAATTCGTACGGGGCCTCACCACGGCTGCCGGTATCTGGGCGACGGCGGGGATAGGGCTGGCTTGCGGGGCCGGTATGTTCGGCATCAGTATTGCCGCAACGATCCTCACGCTGGTCGGGCTGGAATTGTTGAGTTTAATCTTCAAAAGCGTCGGGATGAAAAGTTCGCTGATCGTATTTTCCACTTCCGACAAGGATATCATCAAAAAGATTATTCCGGTCATATCCGAACGGGGATATCTGTTGGCATCTTATGAGCTAAAGGAGTTAAGCCATACGACAACAAAGACTTACCTCGTTTCACTGGTCCTGAAAGCCAAGAAATATTCGGACGATAGCCCGCTCCTTTGGTTCACGGAAACATTCCCGGAAATAACGATTGAACGAATTGAGTAGAAAGAATTTCTGTCGTCGGGACAAGTTTTAGTATATTTGTCCCCAAATTATCATAACGAACATACAATGAATATCATTTCTAAACTATTCAAGAAGAAAGAAGAAGAAACAGAAGTCGTATCGAAAGGCTCCGTAGAGGAGTTCGTTACGCTGATCCGCGTGTATTACCAGGCGGTAATGGCTGTACAGTTAGGTATCACCAACCTCAACATATTGAACGATATGGCGTTGTTCAAGCGGATGCTTAAGATTCCGACACAAAACAACAAGTTGGGTATAGCCGAAAAATCCCGCTCCCGCAAAATCCTAATGCAGGAATACGGGCTGAACGAAAACTTCTTCAAGGAAATCGACGCTTCCATCAAAAAGAACTGCAAGACGCAGAACGACATCAAGTCTTATTTCATCATGTACCAGGGATTCAACAACGACCTGTTCTCCCTGCTCGACAGCCTGATGCAATGGAAATTCCGCTTCTCCATGCTGGTGAAGAAGCTGTTGTATTCGCAGACGCAGAAGACCATACACGAGATCGTAACCCGTTCGGAATGGAAAGATGTCGGCGTGCAGAAAGTTGCCTGGAGAATACGGAAATACAAAGAAACGCTCGGCTATTCGGAAGAATGGATGACCGACTTCGTGTATAACGTCGTGCTGATGGCCAAAGAAGATGCCAAAAGACAGAAGAAGGAAGACAAATAAATGGTTTCAGAGCAACATCCTTTAGGATTCTTCCTGCCGGAAAACACAAAGTTATTGATGCTGGGCAGTTTCCCTCCTCCACGTGTGCGTTGGTCGATGAATTTCTACTATCCGAATATCCAAAACGACATGTGGCGGATACTCGGACTGATCTTCTATAACGATAAAGAATACTTCTTAGAGACTAAAAAGGCTTTCAGCGAAGAAAAAGCGAAAGCCTTCTGCCGGGAAAAAGGGATCGGGATCGGTGATACCGCCGTGGAGATTATCCGCCTTAAAAACAATGCCTCGGATAATTTCCTGCAGGTTGTCACTCCGCTAAACCCAGCCGAAGTATTGGCACAAATCCCGGAATGTGAAGCGATCGTCGTAACGGGACAAAAAGCGATGGACACACTAATAGCCATGCTGCCTCCGGTAGAAGAACCCAAAGTCGGTTCTTACTCCCGCTTCACCCTGTCGGACCGCATCTTCCGCCTCTACCGCATGCCCTCCTCCTCGCGCGCCTATCCCAAGCCATTAGAGGAAAAGGCTGCAATATATAGAGGAATGTTCGAGGATTTAAAGATGATATAAATACAGATTTGTCTGTTACTTTTGGCTTGATCCAAAAGTAACCAAAAGATCAAGGCCGAACCTGCTTCGCTACTCCGTTCCCTTCGTTCGCTGTCGCGTCTGAAACTCGCTTCGCTTAGGACAGCAGACGCTCCGGACGCTCACTGCGGTCTCTGCGCTTAACGCTCACCAGCTTAGGCCGGAAATAGAGCCTGACGGCTCTTTGGGGATTGCCGATGCTGCCTGTTTTTTTTGTGATCTTGCATTAAGTGAGGCAAGCCTTGTGGTGCAACCTCTCTTTTGCCGTCTGCTGAAGCAGACGGATAGGTGATTGTTCCGGCTTTGCCGGTTCCTCTGTGGGTTTTAACCCCTTTAAATGCAATCGATAAAAGGGGTTAAAACCCACATGGGAAGAGGCTTTGCCTCTAAATCCTTTAAACCGTCTGCTGAAGCAGACGGCAAAAGAGAGGATGAGGGGGGTGGGGATTGCTGATACTGATACCTATATAAGAGGCGGTATCGGCAATCCCAAGAGAAAGCGCAGCTTTCTAAGAAAGGCCTAAGCGGACGGGCGTCAAGCGGAGGGCGAAGGCGGAGCGGCAGGAGCCTGCGCTGTTTGAGCGAAGCGAGTTTCGCAGGCGACAGCGGAGCCTTTGACCGGAGTAGACCGGTCGGTTAAGCCTTGATCTTTTGGTTACTTTTGGATCAAGCCAAAAGTAACGGATAAACCTGTATTTAGCCGCAATGGAAATAGCGATTTACCAATTCCAGCATTCCTTCCGGATCATTTGTCAGATCTTCGCGTAATGTTGTATCGTTATAACCTTCCAACTTCTTGATGATACCATCGATCATGCTTGGGCTAAACACATTATGCTGTTCAAATATGGTTCGCTGCTGTTGCAGGCGCTTGGCAGAGGCAACACAGCTATCCGGCAATTGATCCAACGATTCCAGACGCGCCTTGTTTTCTTCCTGATGGATATTCACATTCACATACGTCTTATCAGCCACATCCAGCGCATCCGGGATTTCAAAACCGTACCGGCAAGCGACCGCCAATCCCGCCAACAACTGATATAAATCAGCCGATCCGTCCGGCGAACGCATCTCGACTGTCTGCTTCTGTGTCGTGTCATAATGGCTGTCTGCCTCCAACGGATTTGCCAACGAACACATGTCCTTCTTGGCAGCCCATCCCAACGGGACACGCACCAATACGGAGCGGTTACGATCGCCCCAGCAAATATTCGTCGGAGCCTCCTGGTGGGGAACCAAACGGAAATAAGAGGTCGGATTCGTATTACCGAAAGCCGTAATGGACGGAGCCAGTTTCATCATGCCGGCAATCGCCTTACGAGCCGTTTCCGACAAAACTCCATTCTGAAGCATCTGATTTTTGCCATCTTTCATAATACGCATGTGTACATGCAGACCGGAACCTGCTTTTCCCGCCGTAATCTTCGGCGCAAAAGTTATATCCAGCCCATATTCGTAGGCCAGATTACGGATGACCCATTTAGCAATCATTAGTTGGTCGGCAGCATCTTCTACCCTTGTCGGCAGGAACTCGATCTCGTTCTGCTCATAGATCTTGCCATTCAATGTAAAATTGCCGACTTCCGAATGCCCATATTTTATTTGTCCTCCCGTTTGTGCGATATATTGCATACATTGCGTACGGAACTGGTTGAACTTAGCATAAGGCCCGGATTCATGATAACCACGCTGATCAGTAGCCGGGAATAATTCTTCCTCATCCGCAATCACATAATATTCCAACTCTCCCATCGCCTCGAACTGCATCCCCGTCACATCCGTAAAAGCCTTGCTTGCCTTGTGCAACGTATATTCGGGCGAGCTTTCCAGCGGTTCACCATCCTTATTAAAGAACGAGCAAAGCATGCTCAATGTCGGCAATTCGGAAAAAGGATCGATAAACGCCGTACGGAAACGCGGAATCACATACAAGTCGCTGCTACCCGCCTCGATAAACGAGAACAGGCTGGAACCGTCCACACGCTCCCCGCAAGTCAGGATTGCGTCCAGATATGCCGCATTGTTAATGACAAAATTCAATGTTTTCAAACGCCCGTCACCGGCAGGATACATAAAGTTCACCATCCGGATATTCTTATCCTTAATGTACGATACGATATCCGCCTTTGTAAATTCGGAAGATGGTTTCTGAAGGAACTCAACCAAGAGGTTGGCATTCATGTCTAATTCGTCTTTCATGTCTTTGTTGATTGTTTAAGATTACTCAATACTCACAAATATATTCAAAACATTCCCAATATACAAACAAGGGAAACCTTTTATATTCGATTTATCTTTCTTATCTTTGTAAAGACAGACAATAAAAACGAAGTTTATGGTAAAAGATATTAGCATAACAGATATGTATATGAGCGTTCTATCCTCCCTCACGGCAGACGAAAAGCTTGATTTAATCAGTAAACTTTCCGAATCTCTCAGAAAGACAAAGAAAGAAAAAAAAGTTGCAGCTGACCCTTTTGCTTGTTACAAAGGAGATTGGGATGATAATCTTCCACGTACATTTACCCGAAAAGTAAAATCTTGGTAAATAAATCTTATGGGCAAATCAAAGCCAATCTCGAATGCAAAGGACTACGAATCGATGATTTTGATATCCTTATAGGGGCTACTGCTCTCCAAAATAAACTCGTTATGGTCACTGCTAATATCGGGCATTTAAATCGCATTCCAAACCTTATAATTGAAAATTGGGAATAAAGAATTTGTTTATTCAAAATATTCTCTTACCTTTGCACCCGCAAACACGGAAGTAGCTCAGTTGGTAGAGCACTGGTCTCCAAAACCAGGTGTCGGGAGTTCGAGCCTCTCCTTCCGTGCAAAAGGAAATCATCTCGATTTCAGCAACTCCGCAATCTGTTCCCCAAACACAATGTTCAATATCTGATCTTTTTTATCGCTGTCCAATTTTATTTGCAGAACAGCTTCGGTCGACATGCCTCCTCCCTTGGATGGAACATACTTCTCCGGAAATGTTATAAGATCTATTACAGAGAGCTGCAATACCTTTGCAATCTGCAATAAGGTGTTATACTTAAGTTCCCGCTCTCCCGACATAATCAAACTAAAGCCAGCCTGCTTCATCCCGATCTGCGTAGCAATATACTCTTGCGAATAGCCTTTATTCCTTCGAATTGTATCTATATTTTCTAATATACTGTTCATGTAACCAAATTAACAATAGTCCCAGAACAAAATAAGTGTACCCTGTAATATTTTATTGCAAATATTTTTGCATATATAACATTTTGTAATATCTTTGCCGCAGATACAATTTAAAACTATTAACAAGGTCAGTGTTTACTTTAAGTAAATGACCGGCCTCTTAATAGACTGTTAACTTAAAAAAAATCATTATGAGACCAATAGTCATTCAAACACAGTTCAAGGAGTGTATAACGCAATCTATCGAAGATATACATCGTAGAGCAATTTTCAACAAATGGGTTGATGACCTATAGCAACCCACTCCCCTATCGTAATTTTCTTTCATACAGCATAATCAATTTTTCCAAAATATATGTTTCATTTAATTCATACTGCCTATGATCTAAATAATATTCGAAATTCTATTTTTTAAGCTGGATAGCAATATCCTATTGTTTTTTTAACCTTATATTCATTTAATAAAGAAAGAACATGAAAAACTTTTCTTTGAAAACACATTCAAAACGAAGCGGTGTCATCAGCAACCTCTTCCGAATGTTAACCTTATCACTTTTTGTACTATGTACAACAGTTGTTTTTGCACAACAAAAGCCCATCAAAGGTACAGTTGTCGATGCTACAGGTGAACCTCTTATCGGCGTGAACGTATCTGTAAAAGGTACTACTATCGGTATTATTACTGATATTGATGGTAAATATACTTTAGAAGTTCCAACAAACGCCACTCTTGTGTTTTCTTATATAGGATATAGAACACAAGAACTTCCTGTAGGAAATCAAACAACCATCAATATCACCATGCAAGAAGATACTCAAAACATCGATGAAGTTGTCGTTGTCGGGTATGGTGTACAAAAAAAAGAAACCGTTACTGGTTCCGTTTCTACACTAAAAGGTGATGATTTGGTAAAGTCGCCGGTAGCCAACTTATCAAATGCTATCGCCGGTAAAATGTCCGGTGTCGTAACTTACCAACGTTCCGGAGAACCCGGTTACGATGGAGCGACGATTCGAATCCGTGGTTCAAACACACTTGGTAATAACGACCCACTGATCGTTATCGACGGAGTGGCAGCAAGAGCCGGTGGTTTGGAACGTTTGGACCCGAACGAAATCGAAACGATGTCTGTCTTGAAAGATGCTTCCGCCGCTATCTACGGTGCACGTGCCGCCAATGGTGTAATCTTGATTACGACAAAGAAAGGACGCCAAGGTAAAAAGCCGGAATTCACTTATTCATTCAATCAAGGCTGGTCTAAACCGACCAACTTGCCGGAAATGTGCGACGCCGTCCAATATTCCGAATTGGTAAACGAATTGTATATGAACAAAGCCATGCTCAATCCGGCAAAGAACAATGGACAGACCATGGGTGATTATACATTATTCAGGACTCCGGAAGAAATTGAATTGTATCGTAACGGAAGCGACCCTTGGAGATACCCCAACACCGACTGGTATGCCGCAACTTTTAAAAACTGGTCTCCGCAGCGTGTACATAACGCTTCTTTGGAAGGTGGTTCTGACAAATATCAGTATTTTGTAAACTTCGGTCATAAATTTACCGATGGCTTGTACCACAAATCAGCCAACAACTACAAACAGTTCAACCTGCGTATGAACGTGGACGCACAGTTCAACGACTACATCAAAGTAGGTGCACAGTTGATGGGACGTCAGGAAAACCGTAATTTCCCCAGCCAGGGAGCAGGTGACTTATTGTGGTTCACTTCCCGCGGAAGACCAACCGACCATGCCTATTGGCCGAACGGACTGCCCGGACCGGCACAGGAATACGGACGTAACCCGGTTGTTGCTTGCACGGATGAAACCGGTTATACGCATGACAAACGTTATTACATCCAGAGCAATGCCAAAGTTGAAATTACCCAACCGTGGATTGAAGGATTGAAACTGACCGCCTCTGTTTCTTACGATAAATATCTGAAACAAAGCAAGACTTGGTTCCAACCTTGGACTTTGTACGATTGGGATGGCGTCAGCTATGACGCCGATGGAAAAACACCGAAATTGACGCCGATGTTAAGCTATCCAAGCCATGAAGATCCTGATTTATCAATGGAGTCTACCGACCAGACCAATACGGTATTGAGCGGTATTTTGACATACGACCGCAATTTCGGCGATCATGGCGTAAACTTTTTGGTCGGTATGGAACGTGACTGGTCAAATGCCGAATCATTCAATGCTTATCGCCGTTATTTCTTATCAAACGCTTTACACCACTTCAATGCCGGTGGTGATAAAGAAAAGAATGCCAAAAGTGACGGAGCCAATTGGGAACGCGCCCGTATGAACTATTTCGGACGTATGGCCTATAACTACAAAGAAAAATATTTGGCCGAGTTCGTCTGGCGCTATGACGGTTCTTATATGTTTGCAGAAGGTAACCGTTTCGGTTTCTTCCCCGGCGTATTGTTGGGATATCGTATTTCTGAAGAAGATTTCTGGAAAGAAAACCTTTCTTTCATCGACTACTTCAAGGTTCGCGCCTCTTGGGGACAGATGGGTAACGACCAAGTTTACTTCGACGGTTCGTTAAGAGAATACCAGTTCTCTCCGACCTACTACTACGAATGGGGTATGATTATCGACAACAAAGACGAAAAAGGATTAAGGATCAGTCGATTCCCGAACCCGAACATTACTTGGGAGCGTGCAAACAACTTCAATGTCGGTATCGAAACCCGTACATTCGACAACCGCTTATATTTGGAAGCCGACTATTTCTACAACAAACGTTCTAACATCTTGTGGCGTAGAAATGCCTCCATCCCGTCAACATCCGGTTTGACACTTCCGGCCGAAAACATCGGTAAAGTAGACAACACCGGTTTCGACTTCAAGGTGGAATGGAGTGACAATATCGGAAAAGATTGGCGTTACAGCATTTCGGCGACTGGAGGTTATGCCAAGAACACCATCAAGTTCTGGGACGAAGCACCGGGATCACCGGAATGGCAAAAATCAACCGGCCATCCGATGAATACAGGTTTGTATTATGAATATGACGGCGTGTTCAAAGATTGGGACGAAATCAACAATACGGCCAATCGCCCGAACTACGACGGTATCACGAAAGACGCAGACTTGCGCCCCGGCGACATGAAGTTCAAAGACTTGGACGGCGACGGCAAAATCACGCCGGACGACCGCTATCGTTCAGACCGTACCAACGAACCGAAATGGACGTATGGTATCACCGGTAACTTGCAATGGAAAAACTTCGACCTGAGCGTATTGTTCCAAGGTGCCGCCGATTCGTGGACCAAGGTCTACTGGGAAGCAGGTGATATCGGGAACTATCCGAAATATGTATATGACAAACACTGGTCTATCGAAAACCCGTCCAGCTTATACCCACGTGTAAACGAACGTTCGGCTTACTACTGGGACGGAACGGCTGCCGGTAACAATACATATTGGATGGTCAACACAAATTATATCCGTTTGAAAAACCTCGAACTGGGCTGGACACTGCCGAAAGCATGGTTGGCTCAGACAAAGCTGATCTCATACGCCCGCATTTATGTAAACGGTGTAAACTTGCTGACATTCTCGCCTTGCAAGGATATTGACCCGGAAAGTACAAGCAGCAATGCAACGAACTATCCGCAGTCTAAAATCATTAATGTCGGTTTTACAGTAACTTTCTAAATTAGTACGAAATGAAAAAAGCGAATATATTATGTTTATTGTCAGCCGCTTTGATGACAGTATCTTGTAGCACGGATTTCCTGAATACGAAATCCCAGACTGAAATCATGGCTGAAGACATCTGGAAAGAAAAAAATCTGGCGGAAGCCTATATGTATGACATATATTTTGCATTCCAGGATGCAGGTTTTACAGAAGAATTGCAAGCCTCTGCTTGCGACGAGGCGCTGTTCACTCACGGACGTGAATTCCGTGAAAGCAATGCAGGAGCCGTAACAGACGTGAACTTAGGCTGGTTTGCAAAGACACAGAGCGGACATCAATGGCAACGTCTATATTTGAACATCCGTTCCTGTAACGATTTTATAGAAAATCTTGAAACGGCAACTTTCGCAGAGGATGCCAAGCAACAGTTGAAAGGTGAAGCCCATTTCTTACGTGCCTACTTCATCCATCGCCTGACAAGAGCTTTCGGTGGTGTCCCCTTGCAACTGAAAGTAACGCAACTGACAGATCCGCAGGAATCATTCTTGTTGTCCCGTTCTTCTTATACGGATTGTATCAAGCAGGTATTAAGCGACCTCGACAATGCTGCCGAATATCTGAAAGACCATACCTTCGCCAACACGCAGAAAGGCCGTGCAACATTGGCTGCGGTAAAAGCCCTGAGAGTACGTGTACTGACAGATGTCGCAAGTGACCTTCATGACCAGGCGAAAGCCTCCGCCAAGTCATCTTTGCTGGGTTCATACGACCATCCTGAACTCATTTTCTATACGGAAGGGACACAAACCGAACGTTGGAAAGCAGCAAAAGCAGCTGCAAAAGAGTTATTGGACAACCCGATGGGACATGCCATCCCGACTTACGGAGGTCCCGGTCTTTCTACGGAAGAAAAAGCAAACGAGATCTGGAGTTTCTTCCTGAAAGAAAGCGCCGACAACATCTTCTCCCGCTACTTCATCGACACGAAAGATGAAAGTGGAACCAAAATGCCGCTTTTCAACGGTCCATCAGGCTACCACGCTTGGGGTGGAAACACTCCGGTACAGGATTTGGTCGATGCATTTGCGATGAAAGATGGAAGCAAATTTGACTGGAACAATGCTGAACATGCTGCTGCTCCTTACGAAAATCGCGAACCGCGTTTCTATGCAACGATCATGTATGACGGTATGCAATGGATACAACGTCCGGCCGACTTTGCTGCGATCGAACCTACGGGTAAAATCCAGACAGGTTATTACCAATTGGATTCTCAAGAGACAGATGATTCCAAATTTTTCTCAGGTATGGATACCCGCTCTGGAGGTGGTGAAAAATGGAATGCAACTTACACCGGTTATTATTTGAAAAAATACATCAATCCGGCTGATGGCGACCATCGCAATAAAATCAACGCCATTTTCCCGTTTATCCGTTTGTCGGAAGTTTATTTCTGCTATATCGAAGCTTGTATTGAATTAGGAGAATTGGACGAAGCCAAAAAGTACTTGAACGAATACCGTGCAAATGTCAATCTACCGGCTGTTACAACCAATGACCAAGCAGAACTGCGTAAAATCTATCAAAACGAACGCCGTCTGGAATTTAGTTTTGAAGAGATCCGTTATTGGGACTTACGCCGTTGGATGATTGCACCGGAAGCACCGGGGTTGAATAGCCTGAAAGGTATTCGTGTAACCGCATGGCTGAAACCGGGAGTTGGCAAACAAGACAAATATAATGCAGACCCGACTAAATGGGTTCTCAAATATAAACCGATCGACTTGTCTGAAGAAGCTCGCCAGTTTGCTGACAAATGCTACTATTTACCGATAATGCGTAATGAAATGCTTAGTAATCCGAATCTGATTCAAAATCCGGGATATGGTGACTGATTAGATTTAGATATTCACTCTTTTATAAAGGACAGTGGCTTATCCACTGTCCTTTTTTTGTCTGTTTATAGATCAAGACAAAACCATTATTGCAATTCAAGCACAAAAAAAACATATGTAAATCAACAAACATCTCTATATGTTGATCTTATCATTTCTGAAAAAGCACGGCAAAATTACACAACGCAATAAATAATTACGCGCTAAAACATTTTTATACATTTATTTTGATTTAATTCCCTTTTTGCCCACTTTTGCCACCGGAACAAGTTCATAATTGTTAACAGGGCTTGTGTTTCATTACAGAAACATTTCCGTAAGAAACTCGATGTTAACCTAAAAAGTTAAATTAAATGCGACCAGGTAAAAATTCTTCAATGCAATTATTCTTTACAAATATACGTCTAATTAAATTACTATCGCCTATGAAAACATAGCTCAATTCATCTATTCACAAAACGGATAAGTAGTTATCCATTAATGTTTTTAACCTTATATTCATTTAATATCTCAAAAACATGGAAAGATATTCTTTAAACCATTTATTCAGGACGCTCGGCTGTTTTTTGCTTTGTGTCATGTTTACAGCTACGGCAATTGCACAGCAAAAGACCATAAAAGGTACCGTAGTGGATGCTACCGGTGAACCCTTAATCGGTGTCAACGTATCAGTAAAAGGAACTACAATCGGTATAATTACCGACATCGACGGTAATTATACGTTGGAGGTACCCTCCAAGTCAACTATCGTATTCTCTTACATCGGCTATCAATCTCAGGAAGTTCCAGTAGGTAGCCAATCAACGATCAATGTAACTTTAAAAGAAGACACTCAAAAACTGGAAGAAGTTGTAGTAGTCGGTTACGGCACACAAAAGAAAGTGACTGTGACAGGTTCTGTTGCCAGTGTATCCGGTGAAGAGTTGAAAGCTTCTCCGACAACCAACTTAACCAACGGTATGGTAGGCCGTATGCCGGGTGTTATCGGTTTCCAGACAGCCGACGAACCGGGTGGTGGAGGTACGACCATCCGCATCCGTGGTACAAACTCCTTGGGTAGCAACGACCCATTGGTTGTAATCGACGGTGTACCCGACCGTGATGGTGGTATGAACCGTTTGAACCCGACTGAAATTGAATCAATCTCCGTATTAAAAGACGCATCTGCCGCCATCTATGGTGCACGTGCCGCTAATGGCGTCGTTTTGATTACAACCAAACGCGGTAAAGAAGGTAAACCAGTTGTTTCATTCAACGCAAGTGCAGGTTTCTCACAACCAACCCGTTTACCCAAAATGACTAATTCATACGAATATGCAACCATGTTGAACGAAGTTCTTCCAGGTTCCTTCTCTGACGAACAACTCGAAGGTTTCCGCACACACGCCAATCCGTGGAAATATCCAGACACCGACTGGTTTGACGAAATCGTAAAAGGCGCTTCTCCGCTATATCGTGCAGACATCGGCGTATCTGGCGGTACAGAAAAAGTAAAATATTACGCTAACTTCGGAGCAAATGGTGAAGACGGTTTGTACAGAAATTCAGCCAACCGCTACGACCAATACAGTTTGCGTACAAACTTGGATGTCAAGACCAGCAAGTACGTTGATTTCCAATTAGGCATAACAGCTCGTTTGGAAGACACCAAATATCCGGCAAAAAGTGCAGGTGACATTTTCGGCTCAGCCCGCCGTACCCGTCCCGACCAAGTGGCATGGTGGCCTTCTGGCGAACCGGGGCCGGCTGTTGAACGCGGTGACAACCCCGCTGTGACCAGTACGGACTTGGCAGGTTTCGACCATTACAAGAACCAGTACATCCAAAACAACTTGTCGGTAAACGTGAAAGTACCCTGGATCGAAGGTTTGACCTTACGCGGAAATGCTTCTTACGACATACACTTCCGAAACCGCCGATGGATGAAAAAGCCTGTTTATCTGTACACTTGGGATGGTGTAAATGAAGGAAGCGAAGGTTTAAATGCATCCAAACAGTGGTTAGACACGCCGCAATTAGAACGTCTGCATTCTGAACAATTAGGCTGGATGCTGAACGGATTACTCGACTATAACCGCACATTCGGACAACACACTATAGGTGTGACTTTCGGTATGGAAGGACAGAAAAAACAATATGAAGAGACATGGGGGTTCCGTCAAGGTTTTATATCCGATTCCAAACCGGAACTAAACTTAGGCGGTGAAGAAGGTCAGTCTGCAAGAGGTTATTCTTGGAAAGAAACCCGTTTGAACTATTTCGGACGCGTATCTTACAATTATATAGAACGCTACTTATTCGAATTTGTTTGGCGTGTAGACGGTTCTTACCGTTTCCCAAAAGACAGCCGCTATGGTTTCTTCCCTGGCGTTTCTTTAGCATGGCGTGCTTCCGAAGAAAATTGGTGGAAAGAAAATATCCGCTTTATCGATTACTTCAAACTGCGCGGTTCGGTTTCTCAAACCGGTAACGATGCATTGGTAGACGGTGATGGTAATTATGACCACTCCATCCAATATCTGACTACTTACGCATTCAACAATGCCGGTACTGTATTCGGTGGCCAGGAAAACAAACGTCTGTACCCGAGCCGCACTCCGAACCCGAATATCACTTGGGAAGTGGGTACAACTTACAATGTCGGTTTCGATTTCAAATTCTTACAAAATCGTTTGAGCTGGGAAACTGACGTTTTCTATCACAAACGTACTAACATGTTGATCTCCCGTAATGCTTCTCTGCCTGAAATCACCGGTATCACATTACCTCGTGAGAACTTGGGCGAAATGAAGAATAGAGGTTTCGAATCATTAGTCAGCTGGCAAGACAAGATCGGGGAAGTTGAATATGGAGCTTCTCTGAACATGACGTATGCACGCAACGAAATCACTTTTTGGGATGAAGTGCAAAATGTACCCGAATACCAATTCTCGACCGGTAGACCGGTAGGTAGCCGCAATATGTTGCTCTATGTTGCAGACGGTATTTTCCATACGCAAGCAGAAATCGATGAAGCACGCGCAAAAGGTTTGTTGTATTCAGACAATACCGTACCGGGTGATATTCGTTTCAAAGATATGAACGGCGACGGCAAAATAGATGGTTTGGATCGTATCCGTCCGGAAAAGAACCAGGAACCTCGTTTTGTTGCCGGTCTGACATTGACTGCCAAATGGAAAGGCTTCGATTTGATGATGTTATGGCAGGGAGCAACCGGTGCCGAAGTGTATATCGAAACATGGTCAGGCTTGGTTGGTAACTTCTTGAAGAGTGACTACGACAAACGTTGGACACCGGAAAATCCGTATTCTGAAGGACCACGTACATGGGACCGTGAAAACCAGTATTGGATCAACAACGACAATACCTATTTCATGAGAAATGCCAACTACCTGCGTCTGAAAAATATAGAATTGGGTTATACATTCAATTTCGAAGGATTGAAAAAGGCCGGTATTTCCAATTTGCGTCTCTATACCAACGGTACGAACTTGATTACCATCGACAGCGTCAACGATGTTGACCCGGAACAACGTAGTAAAGACTTAGGAGATTATCCGTTGAGAAAAATTATCAACTTCGGAGTTCAAGCAACATTTTAAAAGATAATTATTATGAAAACAAAATTGAAATATATCTGCCTTTCGGCAGCAGCGGGACTGACACTTTCACTTAGTTCTTGTTCCGACTTCATGGACCTAACACCTGAAGACCAGTATGACGAAACAACAGTCTGGTCGGATGCAGATTTAGCAAAAACGGTTGTTAACGATGTCTATTCGTACGTATGCGATATAGCACAAGAAGTAAATCCAGACGCCTGGACAGATGATGCTTTCTTTACGCACGTATATGGCTGCCGTGATATCAACGAGGCTACTGTCTCGCCTAGCAACTTGGGCGCTTACGACCGTGATGACTGTCCGTTCAAATGGAGTAAGCAATATAAAGGGATCTATCGTGCCAATTTAGTTTTGGCAAATATCGACAACGTTCCTGAAAAAACCGGTGTGGACTTGAGCATATTGAAAGGAGAAACTTATTTCCTTCGGGCATATATCTATACTGAGTTGCTCCGTGGTTTCGGTGGCGTACCTATCGTAGACAAAGTATATAGCATTGAAGAAGCTTCAGCCTTAAATTTACCACGTGCCAATGTTGCGGATGTAATGGATTTTATTCTGAAAGACATCGAACAAGCTACCAGCCTATTACCAGAACAACAAACCGGTGTTAATTTAGGCCGTGCGACCAAAGGAGCAGCTAAAGCATTAAAAGCACGTCTGTTACTGCATGTAGCCAGCCCACTGTTTGCTGATCGTACCGTCAATAAATTAGAGTGTAACCAATATACAGGTGATCGTCAAGCATTGTACCAACAAGCATTAGATGCCGCTAAAGATGTTATCAACGACAGCAATTACTCTTTGATCGATTGTAATGCCGGTACGATCAAGGAAATTGCAGAAAAATTCCATAACATTATTATTACAAACAACGAAGAGACCATCTGGTCTAAACAGTATGTAAACAAAGATTTGAATGCAGACAACTGGGTTCGTAACCGTGTAGCCCTATTGCATGGACCGAACGGTTATCACAACTGGGCTGGAACAGCTCCGACACATGACTTGGTGATGGCTTTCGAAACAGAAGAAGGTAAAATCCTGAATACGCTATTGAAGCCAGGTGAATCAACCACCGAAAATCCGTATATGAACCGTGAACCGCGTTTTTACGCTACAATCGGTTATGATGGTGCAGAGTGGGGACGTCCCAGAGCTTCCGATGGAGCAGTGTTCGACGCAACGCCACTGGGCAACCTGCAATTCGGTTATTACGAATTGAGTAAAGACGGCAATGAAGTTAATGCGATTTACTCGGTCGACGACGACAACAAACCAATCAAACAGGAAAAATTCAACGGTATGGTAGGCGTTGATACCCGCATGGGACAGATCGAAAACTGGAATGGTACTTACACCGGCTATTTGGAAAAGAAACTGATCGACGGTTCTGTAGCTGCCAACGAGCACAACTTCCAAACTTGTCCAATGCCTTACATCCGCTTAGCCGAAATGTATTTGATTGCAGCCGAAGCCTGCATTGAATTGAACAAATTAGACGAAGCAGCAAGTTATTTGGACGCTGTCCGTGGACGTATCGGTCGCCCGGATACAAAAGCCACATTGGCTGTTCGTGGACAAACATTCAACCAAAGTGATCTGCGTGAATTCTTGCGCCATGAACGTCGTGTCGAATTAACTTATGAACATTCACGTTATTACGATATACGTCGTTGGATGATTGCACCGGAAATCGGAAACAAGAAATTAACCGGTGTATCAATCGTAGGTCGTCTAAAACCGGGTAAAACCGCAACATTACCTTATGTTCACGATGAAGACGTTTATAATTACACCTGGACCGTTCTCAATCTGAACTATATTGAGAAACGCAAATGGGACAACAAGATGTATTTCGCTCCTATCAAGTTAGAAGAGACATTACGTAATCAGGCGATCATACAGAACCCGTATTACGAATAATTTCTGCTCTTAAACAAATCAGAATAGGGAGGGAGTTTTTTACTTCCTCCCTATTTTTTCTTCCATAAATTTTGTAAAGACTTAAAAGAAGACAAACATGAAAACATCTATATACCTCATAATAGCATCTATCTTCATATCCATTGGCCTTAGGGCTCAGGAGCAACAAAAGAGATTCTTTTTCAAGAACTTTCAAGATACTTATGTTTATTACACAGATGGACGGAGCTTTTGCATTCCGGCCAATTACGACTTGGTCAAAGGTTCTTTTGTTTTCATCGACAAGCAAGACGGAGATATGTTGAAACTTTTCGGCGAACAAGATAAAATCTCCAAAATCAAAATAGGGGAACGTATATTTCTCTCTTCACGGTTCGGCCCTACTGAAATAGTCCAAACAGAACCGGAATTTAAAGTTTATTACAAACCCCGTTTATTAGATGCGGGAAAAGCCGGTGGCTATGGAACTACGAGCAATACCTCCGCGACACGTTCCTATTCTCATCTTACAAGTTATGGAGGAAGCATCAAGGCCTTAGACAAAGAAACTAAGTATGTCCATGAAATTGAAAAAGTATATATCATTAAAAGAGGTAATAAGGAAAAACGTTTTTCAACACCTAAGCAATTCCTAAAACTATACAGCAAAAACAAAAAGGGGCTTCAAGAATACATTACAAAAAATCAGATTGATTTCAATACAATCATGCAAGTTCTGGAACTGTACAATTATGCAGAAAAGACAGTTCAATAGGATAATTCCAAACTACTATATCTCCTAATTCCAAAACCCATATCACTCTATCACTTTTTCAAGATAGCATCATAATTATCAACCGATAGAGGAGTGACACATCCCCCTTTTCATATATCACTCCTCTATCACCATGTATCACACGCCGTCCCTGTTTGCCCCGATCTGTCCGCCCTTACCCATACCCGAAAACAGACTATTTTTATTTGAAAAAACTTATTGATTTTCTTGCATTTGCACTATATTTTTATTATCTTTGTAAGGACTTAAAGTCATATACATCCGGATGTTCCTAATCCCTACACCCCCATGTACAGACTGCCGTCACCCGGGTGTTCAGGAATGTAAATCCGGGTGTAAAGAAAGTTAATCAGGCACTTCTCTCAGTTTTATTCATTGGTTTTACGAAAAAACACAGCTTATGTCGCATGCTTATGTAGTACGTCCCAAAGTGGACAAAAGCGGAGAAACAGAAAAAATCCGCTATTATGGCGTTCCGGTGACTGCCGGGCAAGTTTCAACGGAACAATTGGCCGAGTGCATCGCAACCCGGTGCTCGCTTTCAAGAGGCGACGTGCTGGCTGCCGTAACGGAGATCGGACGCGAAATCCAGTTCCAGCTGGATATGGGGTACACCGTAAACCTGCACGGCATAGGGACCTTGTTCCTCTCGGCCGGAAGCGAAGGATATGAAAACCCGAAAGACTGCACGCCCCATCGAGTAAAAGCCAAACGGCTATGTATCAAGGCTGATCCGGAAATGAAAGAGTTCATGAAAAATCTTCGGTTCGAAAGATGGAAATGATTCACGGTTTGAAATTTATGATTTTAATAGACAATAAAGATGAAGGTAACATTATATCGATATGAAAAGGGAGCGCTCGTCATGCGTTCCGTTGAAATGGAAAAACTGCTGGCTGCCCTGCGGACGGAGAATCTCAACAAACCGGTCAGCACCACGCGCGACAAAGTCATGTTTGCACTGCCCGGCACGCAAAACAGTTTCATACAGAAACTTCCGGTAATCATTTTCAGCGGGACATTCCGCAAGACAGGCGACCCCACCCCTCCCATGCGCGACTATTCGGGACTGGTCCTGCTCGAAGTAAACCATCTTTCCGACTTGCAAGAAGCGGTACAAATCCGGCAACAAGCCGCCATGATGCCACAAACGCTATTGGCATTCATCGGCTTTAGCGGGAAAAGCGTGAAAATAGTGGTCCCGTTCACATTGCCGGACGGGACGCTTCCACGCTCACCCGAACAGGTCAAACGATTCCACTCGCAAGCCTACTTGACGGCAGTCAAATATTACCAGCCGCAATTAGGACGTAACATCACGCTGAAAGAACCGGTTCCACAGCACGGATGCCGCATGAGCTATGACCCGCAGCCGGTATATAACCCCGATGCCGTTGCCATCCGGATCGAGCAACCGACGCAGATGCCAGATTCGGAAGAGATCCGTATCATCCCGGAAGAACCGTCCGACCCGCTGCAAAGACTAATGCCCGGTATGTCACGCAACTACCGGATCGCCACACTGTTCAGCATAGCGATGGTAGACGCCATCCGAAAATCCGGACAGATAAAAGACGAGAATCTCAAACCGGTCTTTACCTTATTAGCTGAAAATTGCCTGAAAGCCGGCATCCCGGAAGAGGATGCCGTACAATGCACGCTACTTTACAACGATCTGAAACCCAAAGAGATGGAAATACGCATGACTTTCCGATCCGTCTACACACTGAAAGAAGCACTCGCCGGGAAGACATTCATGCCGGAAATCATGTCGCTGACTTTGCAATTAGAAGAATTCATGCTGCGCCGTTACGAAATCAGAAACAACAAGATGAGTGGCGAAGTGGAATATCGGGACAAATCGCTCCTACGTTTCACATTCAGCCCTTTCACCCGCGAAGTCCGTAACTCTATCTGCACGGAAGCACACAAAGAAGGACTGAATGTCTGGGACAAAGACATCGAACGGTATGTTTACTCGGACAACACACCCGCTTTTTTCCCGATAGAAGAATACCTCGGGCATCTGCCCAAATGGGATGGCAAAGATCATATCCGGGCGCTTGCCAGACGTGTGCCTTGCAACAATCTCCGATGGGCTGACCACTTCTACCGATGGTTCCTCAGTATGGTGGCACACTGGTTAGGGTTGGACCGGGAACATGGCAACAGCACTACTCCCCTACTGGTCGGCGACCAGGGGTGCGGCAAATCGACTTATTGCCTGAACATCCTGCCCCCCGAACTGCGGCAGTTCTACACAGACAGCATCGACTTCAGCAAGCGACGGGATACGGAGTTGGCTTTGCACCGCTATGCCCTGGTAAACATAGACGAGTTCGATTCCGTCAAAGAGACGCACCAAAGCTACCTGAAGCATATCCTGCAAAAAGCGAACGTCAGCACACGGTTGCCCTACCAGACGGCCAACAGGAATTTGAGACGTTACGCCACATTCATCGCGACAAGCAACAACTTCAATATCCTGACCGACCCGACCGGAAGCCGGCGTTTCATTTGCATCGAAGTCACAGACACCATCGACTATACACAGCCGATCGACTACGAACAGTTGTATGCACAGGCGATGGAAGCATTGGCAAACAGCGAACGCTACTGGTTCACACACGAAGAAGAAACCGAAATCGTCGCCAACAACCGGCAATTCCAGCAAATACCGCCCGAAGAACAACTGTTCCTGCAATATTTCCGCCTCCCAAAACAGAATGAGGCAGGCGAATTTCTTCTGTCGATAGAGATTTTAGGGCGGATCAAGCAGAAACAACGCGATTTCAACTACACAAAAACCGTTATCTCCAACTTCGGACGCCTTTTGAAACGAAACGGCATCCCGTCGAAAAGGAGCAACAGAGGTACTATATATCAGGTAGTTGAGCTGAACAAGTCCTAAAAAAAGACTTTTCTTCTTCAAAAAACAGTGACACATGAGTGATATGAGCGTGATAGATATTCCGAGCATCTATCACGCATTATAAATCTAATATACAGATAGTTAAAACAGAAAAGTGATATAGTGATACTGATTTTAGGAAATGTATTGGCATCCGGCTTTGGCACATCTCCATTCTTTAATTCATTACATATATAATATTACATAATGTAATATTATTCTTATCTTTGGTGCTGTTATCCTCTATCAAATATAATCTATTTATGAAAACAGGGACTTCAATCATTCTACTATGTCTATCCATTGGAATGCTGCACGGACAACAAACCGATACCAACAAGAGATTGCTTGGCAAGTTAGTGCAAGATTACTTTTCCGTAGTACAGGAATATGCCCTCGTTTATAACGGAAAGGAATATTCACGCTATGAAAAACAGACAACTAATCATCCGTATCTGGTAAACGCCGGATTCGAGGAAGGGACAATAAGTTTTGGGGGCATCGTCTATCCACGACTTCTCATGAAGCTGGACTTATTCCGGGACGAACTCGTTTTGCAATCGCCGAACAAGCTCTATCCCATCGTTGCCGAAAAAAAGCGAATCGATTACATCCTACTAAACGGTTACCGCGTCATCAACCCGTCGACAAGAGGATGGCAAGACTTCATCGGCAACGAATATATAGTGTTACTGTCCGACAATATCTATCCGGTTATCAAAAAATATATTGTCACCTACGAGGAAAAAGTAAACGGACTTTCCATCGAAGCCTCTTTCCGGATAAAAGAACGGTTCTATGTCGTCAAGGAAAACAGATTTTACCCGGTTAAAAACAAACGGGCGCTACTCAACCTTTTCCCTGATAAGAAGAAGGAGCTAAGCCGATACGCACGGGAACAGAAGCTGAACTTCAAGAAGCAGCCGGAACAGGCTTTCGTTACGATTGTCAAACAATATGAAGCATTAAACAGATGAGGATAAGACAAATCGGATATATTATAATCATGTTGATTATCTGCCATTCCCCGTTATTTTCCCAACAGAATGTCAGTATCCATGCCGAAAAACAACCGGCGACAGAAGTGTTCCGCCAGATAGCCGCACAAAGCGGATTGACTGTCTACTACAATCCGACGGATGTCGATTCGCTGATCGTCACGCTTGCCTGTACGGATACGCAACCGGCCGAAGCCATGCAGCAAGCATTGGAAGGCAGCCATTTGCAAGTATTCGCGTTTGCCGACAAATATTTATTTGTCCTGAAAGACAAAAAACTGATTACCTCCCTTCCCGATAATTTTTTTGGGAGTGACAGGAAAGGAGAAGAAAAATCTAATTTTGCTGCTGTCCTGAATAAACAAAAAGAACAGAAAGCGACTTCGGAAAACAAGGTTTATACCATCGGCGACGCTTCAGCTCCCGGTTCAGGTAAAATCAAACTAAGCGGCCACATGACCGACTTCCGTACCGGCGAACCGGTCGTCGGCGCTGTCGTCTATATCGAGAATCCGACCATTGCGGCGACAACTGACGCATTCGGTTTTTACACGCTGCTTTTACCGGCCGGACGTCACAATCTACAGATCAAAGGGATGGGACTGAAAGATACCCAACGGCAAGTGATGCTCAATTCAGACGGGCAGCTCGACATTGAATTGGAAGAACAAGTCTATTCACTGAAAGAGGTGACCATCACTTCCGACAGGATAGCGAATGTCCGCAGTAATATATTAGGAGTAGAGCGAGTCAACATCAAGGAAATAAAGAACGTGCCGACTGTATTCGGTGAAAAAGACGTGATACGGATCGTCATGATGCTGCCGGGCGTGAAAGCGGTAGGCGAAGCCTCCAGCGGATTCAATGTGCGGGGAGGATCGACCGACCAGAACCTGATCTTGTTCAACAACGGTACGATCTACAATCCGACACATTTGTTCGGACTATTCTCTGCATTCAATGCCGACTTGGTAAAAGATATCGAACTGTATAAAAGCAGCATTCCGGCTAAATACGGAGGTCGTATCTCATCCGTCCTCGAAATTAACGGAAGAGAAGGCAATAAAAAGAAATTCACGGGATCGGCAAGTCTTGGACTTCTGACCAGCCGCATCACTTTGGAAGGACCGATCGGAAAGAAAACATCTTTTATTGCCGGAGGCAGGACGACCTATTCGGACTGGCTGCTCAACCTGTTACCAGAGAAGAGCGGTTACAAAGATGGGAAAGCCGGGTTTTACGATTTAAACCTGATAGTGGATCATAAGTTTTCCGACAAAGACAACTTGTATGCCAGCGGCTATTACAGTCACGATCATTTCTACTTCGATGCAAACGAACGATATAGCTATACCAACGCCAACGGCTCTTTAAAGTGGCGGCATGTCTTCCCGAACCGAATGACCGGGACTTTTACGGGTGGATACGATCATTATGATTATCTGACAAAAACAGAAGAGAATCCGGCAGAAGCCTACAGGTTACGTTTCGGTATAGACCAGATTTTCGGAAAGTTGGATTTCACTCATTACCTGAATGAAAAACATATACTTGACTTCGGAGGCGGGACAACTTACTACCGGTTGAATCCGGGGGAGAACTTGCCAAACCACCCGGAATCATTGATCGCACCGGATAAATTGCAAAAAGAACAGGCGATGGAGACCTATTTTTATCTGGCTGACAGATGGGAGATAAACGACCGGTTGTCGGTAAGTGCCGGTTTGCGCTACATGATGTTCAATTCGATGGGGCCGCGCACCTATTCCCTTTACGATCCCACCTTCCTGCCCAGCGAAGGTACAGAGACAGAGACTAAGACCGTCAACGGTTTTCGTGCCTTCAAGACCTATCATGCCCCGGAAATCAGATTGTCCGCCCGCTATGCTTTCGACGGCGACTTCTCCGTCAAAGCCGGATTCAACACATTGCAACAGAATATACACAAGCTGTCGAACACCACCATCATGTCGCCTACCGACACTTGGAAACTGAGCGACGCGAACATCAAACCGCAAAAAGGGATGCAGGTGGCAGCCGGATTATATAAGAACTTTATGGGAAACAGCATCGAGACTTCGATCGAGGCGTATTATAAAACCATGAAGGACTATCTGGACTATCGGAGCGGTGCGCAACTGACCATGAACCATCATATCGAAACCGATGTAATCAGTACACAAGGCAAAGCCTACGGCGTGGAGTTGATGGTGAAAAAGACACAGGGCAAACTGAACGGTTGGGTCAGTTATTCATATTCGCGAACCCAGTTGAGGCAACATGATGCCCGCATATCCGATCCGATCAACGACGGGAATTGGTATCCGGCAGATTACGACAAGCCGCACGAAGTGAAATTTGCCGGTAATTACAAATTCACGCAACGATACAGTTTCTCTTTAAACTGCGACTACAGCACGGGACGTCCGGTTACATTGCCGGTTTCCAAATTCAATTATGCGGGAGGAGAATTTGTTTACTACTCCGGGCGCAACCAATACAGAATACCGGATTTCTTCAGGATGGATGTCGCGTTCAATATCGAACCGAGCCACAAGTTGACTCTGCTTACACACAGTACATTTTCCATCGGAGTTTACAACGTAACCGGAAGAAAGAATGCTTACTCCGTTTACTACATATCCGAAGGCGGGAAATTACAAGGCTACAAGATGGCTATATTCGGTGCTCCCATTCCTTATTTGTCTTACAATATAAAATTCTGAACCATGAAAAAGTTATCTATAAAACTATATATTGTTTTCTACTGCACGATGATCGGTTTGGCGACCGGTTGCATCACTCCCTACGAACCCGACGTGGAATGGATCAACGACCTTTTGGTTGTGGAAGGCACGATTATCGCTCCTTACGGAACCACAATCCACATCAACCGGACAAACGAAGGGTCCAGTAGTTTCTATGACCCGAGCCTAACCGGCAAAAAAGCAATAGTCACCCTTATTTCCGATAAAGGCACAACAATTGCAACCGCAAAAAATACAACCGGAGGAACCTATACGCTAACAGACTCTATTTCGTTCAAACCAGGAGAAAAATATGCCATTCACTTCCTGTTGGATGGTAAAGAATATCAGTCCGATTTTGTGGAACCGCAGATCACACCGGAAATCGATGAAGTCAATTTCCAATATAAAGAACAGGAAGAAGTCAACATCAGGGTTTCGACCCATAACGATGCCCCGAACGGTTCGCCCTACTATCGCTGGACGTATAAAGAGGATTGGGAAATACGGTCGGAATATTTTGCTTCTTATGTTTGGGATGGTGAAATCGTAGAGCGCATTTCTCATGATAGCCCTAAAAACACATTCTATTGCTGGAAAAACAACTCTTCGATTAATTTCCTGTTGGGTAAAACAGAACAAATGAAAATAAATAAAATAAAAGATCACACATTAATAAATATACCCAGATACGACGATCGACTCTCTTATCTATATAGTGTTTTAGTCAGACAATATTCTTTAGATAAAGAGGCATTCGAATATTTTCGGAACCTGCAAAAAAACATTGATGAAGCGGGTGGATTATTTGCCCCTCAGCCAACAGAAATAAAAGGGAATATTACTTGCCTGACTAATCCTAAAGAAACTGTTATCGGATATATCAATGCTTCCACTGAAACCACATATCGTTTATTCTTCAATGCTTATAAATTAGCAGGGATGGGAGACGTGTATAATTGCAAAGAAACCGAATCTGTTTTATTAAAGGATATAGGAAATGCTTACGGAAAAGGATTGGCAATCTTAGATTTAATCGATGACCGAGGGGGAGAGCCCATATACAAATGCATAAATCGTCGCTGCGTCGACTGCCTGTCACGCGGAGGGACAAAAGACAAACCGGATTTCTGGCCGAACGATCACAAATAAAACTGTATCTTATGAAAACAATTTTATCAATCAAACTTCTATATTTCTTCTTTCTGTTTGCTCTGATAGGAGCAAGCAACGGATATGCCTCCTCCTACGGAGAACGGGTATATGTCCAAACTGACAAACAATTCTATCTATCAGGCGAATTACTCTGGTTAAAACTATATACCACAG
The DNA here is from genome assembly GCF_014287585.1 of Parabacteroides hominis. GTDB lineage: Bacteria > Bacteroidota > Bacteroidia > Bacteroidales > Tannerellaceae > Parabacteroides > Parabacteroides hominis. The sequence goes on from NZ_JACOOJ010000005.1 coordinate 140,355, forward strand.
ATTCCGGCGGGAAATTAAGTTCTTTCAGCAAAGTAGGATATGTGGAATTGATGAATGATTCTATCCCGGAAATACAGATCCGGCTCGATTTGGCAAACGGAACCGGCAACGGCTGGATGGAATTGCCGGTTACATTGCCAACCGGTTATTACCGACTGGTCGCTTACACCCGGTACATGCAAAACGAAGGAGAAGATATATTCTTTGAAAAAAAGATTTCTGTCGTAAATCCTTATCAGCCTCAGGAAAACCGGACACAGCCCGTAACTGAAAATCATTCTTTCAAGCAGCCTAACCGGATAAAATCGAACCATATCATAACGGTATCGACAGACAAGGCTTCATATCAAGCAAGGGATAAAGGGGTTATCCGTATCCAAGGATTACCCACCGATTCCATCTCCCTTTCTGTTTCTGTTGCCGGTACAGACCCGATACAGACAACGGCTCCATCGATCCGGGAATGGAAAGAAAGCCTATTTTCAAAAGGCATGGCAAGTTTCACCACAAAAATTATTCCGGAATATGAAGGCCCCATCTATGAAGGACAGCTCATAGACCGAAGTAATAATCAGCCGGCTACGGAATACGGCATCGTCGGGCTGCTTTCTTTTCCGGGAGAAAATATCCAAGTATTCAACGGGAAAACCGATAAAAACGGACATATCACTTTTTACACGGGCTTGACACATGGGAAAAAGGAGATGGCTACGGTTGCGTTGAATACATCCGGGAAGTCATACCGGATCGATTTACAATCTCCATTTGCCCGGCATCGATCCAAAACATTCCCGTCTATCTATCTCGATTCCACTTGGCATCAATATCTTTTGCAAAGAAGTATGGGAGTACAAGTCATGCAGGTCTATACCGGTGATTCCATCAACCGGATAGAAAGTGCCAGTCCCCACACGTTTTCCAAGCCCTACAAATCTTACATCCTGGATGAATATACCCGTTTTCCTTTTATTGAAGAGATATTGACGGAATTCATTCCCATTGCCAGAGTCAGTAAAAAGGATGGCAAGCGGACCTTCTCTGTTCTAACGGAAAAAATGGATAAGTTCTCTACACAAACGCTTGTTTTGTTCGACAACATACCAATCACAGACCAAGAACAGATATACAGCTATAACCCGTTATTGCTAAAAAAAATAGATGTCTATTTAGGACACTATATTTTCGGCGGGCAACGATTTGACGGTATCTTATCTTTTTCGACATATAAAGGAGATTACCAGGGGATAAAGTTGGATCCGGCAACTCAATTGTTCGACAAAGGAAGCACACAGGCCACTCGTTATTTTTATACACCCGTATATGAAGAAGAGCAGGTTAAAACATCAGGCAAACCGGATTTCCGACATACCCTACTCTGGATTCCCACTTTACAAAATAAAGGGCAGGAAGAAATGACAATTCCATTTTACACCTCCGATCTACCTGGTGAATATACGATTACAGTCGAAGGAATCGGAAGAAACGGAACGATTGTAAATGCGACTTATACGATAAATGTAACAAATTAATATAGTAAATTTATTGTACTTATTACAACATTTTGTAACTTTGGGCAATATCTCAATTCATTGAATTGCTAATTTAATAATATCATGAAGAACAGAAAATTAAGAATGGGAATGGTTGGCGGAGGTAGCGACGCCTTTATCGGGGCGATTCATCGTCGCGCAGCCTTTATGGACAACCAGATCGAATTAGTTTGCGGATGTTTCAGCGTAGACCCTGAGATATCCAAAAGTTCCGGTTTATCTTACTTCTTGCCGGAAGACCGGATTTACAGCACTTACCAGGAAATGTTCGAACACGAAATGACCTTGCCGGAAGGAGAAAGGATGGATTTTGTCACGATCGTGACTCCCAACCGCTGGCATTTCGAACCGGCAATGATGGCACTCGAAAGAGGTTTCCATGTAGTCGTGGATAAACCGATGACATTCTCGCTGGAAGAAGCCAAACTCTTACAGAAAAAAGTGGAAGAAACCGGGCTTGTGCTGGCTCTGACACATGTATACTCGGCCTATCCGGCTGTAAAAGAGGCAAAAGCCCGTATCGCAAAAGGCGAACTCGGAAAATTGCGCCGCGTTTATGTGGAATATACGCAAGGATGGCTTTCCGAACGTATCGAATTGTTGGGAGGCAATAATGCCGGATGGCGCACGGATCCGAAACGTTCCGGCAAAGCTGGTTGCGTTGGAGATATCGGAACACATGCCTGGCATCTGAGTGAATACATTACCGGACTGAAAGTAAAAGAACTTTGCGCAGACCTGAAAGCATTCGTTCCCGGACGTCCGATCGATGATGACGGGGCAGCATTCCTCCGATACGAAAACGATGTGACAGGCGTTCTGACTGCAACCCAGATCGGGACCGGCGAGGCTAATAATATCCGCATCCGTATATATGGCGAAAATGCCGGACTGGAATGGCGGCAAATGGAGCCGAACACCCTGACTATCAAATGGAGAGATCGTCCGACTGAAATACTGAATATTGGCAACAATGGTTATCTGACTCCTGAAGCCCTGTGGAATACCCGAACTCCGGCAGGACATCCGGAAGGTTTTATCGAAGCTTTTGCCAATATCTATCGCAATTTCTCACTCACCGTAAGAGCTATCAAAAACGGCGAAACGCCCAGCGGAGATTGCTTGGATTTCCCGACCGTTTACGATGGCGTAAGAGGCATGCAATTCATTGAAACAATGGTTGAAGCCGGATATAACGATAATGTAAAATGGCAAAAATGGATTGATTGAAATCCTGAAAACCGTAAATAAATAACATCTTATGAAACTAAACGTACTTACTTGCTGCCTGTCCCTGCTTGGGACGGTAGCTTTCGCTCAAAAAAACGAGTGGAGAGACCCTAATGTAAACGAGATCAACAGGGCTCCTATGCACACCAACTATTTCGCGTTCAAAAACGAAAACAGTGCATTGAAAGGATGTAAGGAATCATCCGAGAATTTCATGACCTTGAACGGCAACTGGAAATTCTTCTGGGTAAAAAACGCGGATATGCGCCCGACAGATTTTTATCAGGTGAATTTCAATGATAAAGGATGGGATGATTTGAAAGTGCCCGGCTTGTGGGAGTTGAATGGTTATGGCGATCCGATCTATGTAAATGTAGGATATCCCTGGAGAAGCCAGTTTAAAAACAACCCGCCTGAAGTACCTACGGAAAACAACCACGTTGGTTCTTACCGTAAAGAAATCACGGTCCCGGCAGACTGGAAAGGGAAAGAAATCTTTGCTCATTTCGGCTCTGTCACGTCAAACATGTATCTATGGGTAAACGGACAGTTTGTAGGCTATAGCGAAGACAGCAAATTGGAAGCCGAATTCAACTTGACCAAATACCTGAAACCGGGAAAGAACCTGATCGCATTCCAGGTATTCCGTTGGTGCGACGGGACTTATTTAGAAGACCAGGACTTCCTTCGTCTCTCCGGCGTAGGTCGCGACTGCTACTTGTATGCCCGTACTCCGAAATACATTCAGGACATCCGCGTAACCCCGGATCTGGATGCGCAGTATAAAGATGCCACATTAAATGTTTCACTGAACCTGAAAGGTAGCGGAACTGTCGATCTGAAGCTATTGGACAAGACGGGCAAGGAAGTTGCCACTTCGTCAGTCAAAGGTTCCGGCAAAATCGCCACCGATATGGCAGTAAGCAATCCTGAGAAATGGACTGCCGAAACTCCGGTTCTGTACACTTTGATCGCAACACTGAAAGATGGAAACAACACCGCCGAAGTTATTCCGGTAAAAGTCGGTTTCCGCAAGATCGAATTAAAAAATGCTCAGATATTGGTAAACGGTCAACCGGTCTTGTTCAAGGGAGCAGACCGTCACGAAATGGATCCGGACGGAGGTTACATCGTATCGCCGGAACGTATGATTCAGGATATCAAAGTCATGAAGGAATACAACCTGAATGCAGTCCGCACCTGCCATTATCCTGACAATAATTTATGGTATGACCTTTGCGACAAATATGGTATTTATGTCGTTGCCGAAGCAAATATTGAATCGCATGGCATGGGCTATGGCGACAAGACGCTGGCCAAAAACCCACTTTTCGCTAAAGCACATCTGGAACGCAACCAACGCAACGTACAACGCGGATACAACCATCCGTCCATTATTTTCTGGTCATTAGGCAATGAGGCCGGCATGGGTCCTAACTTCGAGGCTTGTTATACCTGGATTAAGAATGAAGACAAATCACGTGCCGTACAATACGAACAGGCACGGACGAGCGAATTTACCGATATTTATTGCCCGATGTACCGCGACTATAAAGGGAGTGAAGAATATTGCAAGGGAGATATCGACAAACCGCTTATCCAATGTGAATATGCGCATGCAATGGGCAACTCTCAAGGAGGATTCAAAGAATACTGGGATCTGGTCCGCAAATATCCGAAATATCAGGGTGGCTTTATCTGGGACTTCGTTGATCAGTCCCTGCGTTGGAAGACAAAAGATGGTGTTTCTTTCTATGCTTATGGCGGCGACTGGAACAAATATGACGCTTCCGACAACAACTTTATGGACAACGGCTTGATAAGCCCGGACCGCAAACCGAATCCTCACATGCACGAAGTCGGACATATCTACCAGTCTATCTGGGTCACTCCTTCCGACCTGGCTAATGGTGTCGTAAACGTATACAATGAAAACTTCTTCCGCAATCTGGACGGGTACTACGCTGAATGGGAATTACTGGCAAACGGCGAAGTCGTCCAGACAGGCATGATCAAGGACCTGGAAGTTGCTCCACAGCAGACCAAGTCGATAAAATTGAATTACAACACAGACGATATCTGCAAATGTAAAGAGCTACTGCTGAACATAGCCTTCAAGCTGAAAAAAGCAGAGACATTATTGCCTGCCGGTTATACCGTAGCAAAAAACCAACTGACGATCCGTCCGTATAATGCACCGAAACTGGATTTGCAGAACGAACAGCAGGTAAATGTTGCGACTGTCGTTCCGGTCGTCAAAGATAATGATATCAATTATCTGATCGTTGAAGGCGAAAACTTCCGCTTGGACTTTGATAAACATGACGGATTCTTGTGCAGATACGACGTAAACGGCACGACGATGCTGAAAGAAGACGGTAAATTGACTCCTAACTTCTGGCGTGCTCCGACCGACAATGATATGGGCGCCAACCTGCAGAATAAATATGCCGCCTGGAAACAACCTGGGTTGAAACTGGTTTCTTTGACAAACAAAATCGAAAACGACATGGCAACCGTCAACGCCGAATATACGATGGATGCGGTAAAAGCCAAACTGTACCTGACCTATACGATTAATAATGAAGGGGCAGTAAAAGTTACACAGAAAATGGTAGCCGACAAATCGGCTGAAGTTTCCGATATGTTCCGCTTCGGTATGCAGATGCAGATGCCTAAATGCTTGGATCAGATCAACTACTACGGTAGAGGCCCGATTGAAAACTATTCCGACCGCAACAACGTTACCGACCTGGGTAATTACAGACAGACTGTAGAAGAACAGTTCTACTCTTATATCCGCCCGCAGGAAACAGGAACTAAAACGGATATCCGCTGGTGGAAACAGACCAACAAGGGAGGTAATGGACTTATGTTTATTTCGGAAGCTCCGTTCTCGGCTTCTGCCTTGAATTATTCGATCGAATCACTTGACGATGGAGTACGGAAAGACCAAAGACATTCCGAACTTGTACCACAAGTAAACTACACCAATATGTGTATTGACAAGGTACAAATGGGATTGGGTTGCGTCAACAGCTGGGGAGCGCTTCCACTGGAACAATACCGTATCCATTACGGAGATTATGAATTCTCTTTCATCATGAAACCGATTCAATCTAATTTATAAACAGCAATAATGAAGAAACCTGTCCCTGCATTTCTATTTAAGAAGCGGGGACAAGTTTCTCTTTTTACAAAAATTGGTAAAAAAGCATAATCACTATGCATATTTCGTTAAATAGCTGGTGCAAACTTTTATTTTATGTAGAAAAAGACTACTTTTATTGCCGATTTTTAAATCTAATTCAAGACTAATTGTAAAATCGTTTACCATAGAAACAAATGGCTACTAACAACAATTCTAATCGCTATCCTTCCGAAAAAAAAAGGAGATTTTTCAAAGGAAAAACCTTCATTCTTTTGGTCGGGTTACTTCTCGGTGCAGGCATCATGGTTGCCGTATACAAAACATCTGTTTACTTCTCCTCCGATGAATCCTGTATGATGTGCCATGTTCATCCGCATGTAGAAGACAGCTGGAAACTCTCCAAACACGTAAATAACGGGAGCGGCGTTAAAACACATTGTGTGGCTTGTCACCTTCCGCCCCAAAGCGACACATGGAATCATTATACGGCTAAAGCCAAATTGGGATTGAAAGACGTATGGTCCTTCATGACAAAAGACAGTGCGGATTTCGACTGGAACACCAAGTCGGAACTGGAACATGCCGTTAAATATATTCCGAACGAATCCTGTAAAGAATGTCATCAGAACCTGTTTCCGGAAGGGATTAACCAGGATGGAATCACTGCTCACCTTTATTATGACGAAAACGAAAAGAAATTGGATTTGCAGTGTATCAGTTGTCACCTCGACGCCGGACACTATAATCCGAACTATACACATGGCAAACTGGCCGGTATCCCCGGAGCAAATACAACTGCAGCAATAGATACCAGCTTGTACTTCAAAACAGCAACACCTGTTACCTCTTTCACCGATTATACTGAACAAATTCCCGGAACTCCGGTATCCTTCAATATGATTGCCATACCGGGCGGAACGTTCAAAATGGGTAGTACGAGCAAAGAAGCATTCCATAAGGAAGACGAAGCACCGGTACGCAATGTAACGGTTAACCCGTTCTTCATGGCAGAAGTGGAAGTTACCTGGGATCAGTATTGGGCTTTCTACGGACAGACAATGAGTGAAGGGCGTATGCTGCCGGAAACAGTTTATGCAAACAATAGCAGTGATCCGGAAGTAGATGCGATCTCCGGTCCGACTCCTCCGTTCGGATTCCCGGACCAAGGCTGGGGAACCGGCGATCGTCCGGCTATCACAATGACACATTATGCGGCCGAAACATTCTGTCAGTGGTTGTCAAAGAAAACAGGAAAGAAATATCGCCTGCCGACAGAAGCAGAATGGGAATATGCTGCTCGCGGAGGAACGGAAACACCTTACTTCTTTACCGGTAATCCGAAGGACTTCTCCGATCAGGGATTCTGGCGTAAGTTCTTCGATGCAAAAACAGACAGCATCAGTTCATTTGTAATATATGCGAAGAATAGCAAGAACCGGACACAGGAGCCAAGCGAGGTACAAGCAAATCCGTTCGGTTTGAAAAATATGTTAGGAAATGTAATGGAATATTGCGCAGACAAATATGATCCGCAGGCTTATGCCAAAAGCGGTGAAAGCGTTACAAACCCATTGGTTACGGAAGGCGAAGAGTGGGTGGTACGTGGAGGTAATTACACATCGGATGCGGCAGATGTACGTACTGCAGCACGCGACTACACCAAACATGATGCATGGTTGAAGACAGACCCGCAACAGCCGAAAAGTATCTGGTGGTATTCAGATATCCGAGGTATCGGTTTCCGCGTAGTTTGTGAACCGGATCCGGCAATAGGAGCGAATTAAGTATAATATATTAATACCTAAAATTACTATATCATGAAGAAAGAAAACAGTATTAGCAGAAGATCTTTTTTGAAAAGTACGGCTATGGCCGGTGCACTGGGTGCAATCGGTACAGGTAGTGCAAGTGTATTAACATCATGTGCAGGTGGTGGAGCAGAAGGCTCTGCAGCCAACAAACCGCTGAAAGAACCCGGAACATACTATATTCCCGAATTGCCAGACCTGGCTACAGACGGCAAAGAACTGAAAGCTGGTGTTATCGGTTGCGGTGGACGTGGTTCAGGTGCAGCTTTCAACTTCCTGAATGCAGCTAATGGCGTTACGATCGTAGCTCTGGGAGATACATTCCAGGAACGTGTAGATTCATTAGCAGACAAATTGAAATCAGAGAAAAACATTGATATACCGGCAGACAAACGTTTCGTTGGCCTGGATGCTTATCAGAAAGTCATCGATAGCGGTGTAGATGTTGTCATCATTGCAACTCCTCCTGTATTCCGTCCGCTTCATTTCCAATATGCAACAGAAAAAGGCAAACATTCATTCCTGGAAAAACCGATTTGTGTTGACCCTGTTGGTTATCGTACCATTATGGCTACCGCAAAACAGGCACAAGCTAAGAACTTATGTGTATTAACAGGTACACAGCGCCATCACCAGCGTAACTACGTTGAATCTTACAAAAAGATCATGGAAGGCGCTATCGGTGAAATCACAGGTGGTGTAGTTTATTGGAATGGCGGTAAGCTATGGCATCGTGACCGTCAACCGGGTTGGAACGATTGTGAAGCGATGATTAAAGACTGGGTGAACTGGAAATGGTTATCAGGCGACCATATCGTAGAACAGCACGTACATAATATTGATGTATTTACATGGTTCAGCGGATTGAAACCGGTTAGCGCAGTAGGTTTCGGTTCTCGTCAGCGTCGCGTTACCGGCGATCAATATGATAATTTCAGTATTGACTTTACGATGGATAATGGCATCCACCTGCATAGCATGTGTCGCCAGATCGACGGTTGTGTAAACAACGTAAGTGAATTTATCCAGGGTTCTAAAGGCTCATGGTCTACAGCTAACGGCGAAACAGTAATCAAAGATAACGCTGGCAATGTTATCTGGAAATTCGACAAAGAAGCAGAAAAAGCAGCACATTCACAGACTGACCCGTACACATTGGAACATGTAAACTGGATCAACTGTATTCGTGGCGGCAAACCGCTGGAACAGGCTTCGGAAACTGCTATTGCCAATATGGCAGCAATCATGGGACGTGAATCAGCTTACACCGGTCTGGAAACGACATGGGACGCTATGACAGCATCTCCAATGGATTATACTCCGAAAGACCTGAATCTGGGTAAGATGGATATGAGCGGCTTCACTGTTGCTATCCCAGGAAAAGCCTACGAACCCAAGAAGAAATAATATATGGCACTGAACAGAAGAAACTTTTTAAGAACGACTCTGGCAGGTGCGGCTGTTGCAGCCAGTAGTTCAGCCTTTGCTGCTTGTGGCGGCAAGGCTGCTTCTGCAGAAGGTTGCCCGGCTGAAAAGGGATCATGCCCCAACAGCAAAGCCGAGTTGAAGATATCTTTCCAGGAAGGAACCGCTCCGGGGGCCAACCTCAACGAAAAGTTTGACTACATGGAAAAACTGGGCGTTGTCGGTTTCGAACCGGGTGGCCGTAACCTGAAAGACCGCGTAAAAGAGATCAAGGATGCCTTGAACGGACGCAACATAAAAGTGAGTGCTATCTGTGCTGGTTTCCAAGGATTCATTCTCTCTACTGATCCGGCTATCCGCAAGCAGTGCATGGATACAATGAAAGAGATCATTGCTCCGGCCGGTGAACTGGGTTCTACGGGCGTGATTATCGTTCCGGCATTCAATGCACAGAAACCGGTAATGCCACATACGCAGGAAACACGTGACTTCTTGTGCGAACAGTTTAACGAAATGGGTAACTTCGCAAAAGAGCACGGAACTACTGTTATCTTTGAGCCGCTTAACAGAAAAGAAGCATTTTACCTCCGTCAGGTAGCGGATGCAGCTTCTATCTGCCGCGACATCAACAATCCGGGAGTTCGTTGCATGGGTGACTTCTGGCACATGACATGGGAAGAAACGTCCGACATGGGAGCTTTCCTTTCTGCAGGCGAATATCTGCAACATGTTCACGTAGCCAGCCGTAAACGCCGCAGCATGCCGGGTGAAGACGGAGAAGCCGATAACTATATAAACGGTTTCAAAGGCCTGAAGATGCTTGGTTATGATAAATATGTAAGTTTCGAATGCGGATGCCAGGGAGACCGGAATGTCTTGGTTCCTGCCGCAGTTGAATTATTACGCAAACAATGGGAAGAAGCATAAAATATGCCATTAGTATATCCTAATATGCAAATGAGTGAGGTGGTGGAAGAACACCCCTCACTCATTCCTGTTATCAACCGGTTTGGAATACGCCTGGGATTGGGCGACAAATCGGTCAAAACCATTTGTGAAGAATATAAGTTGGATACAGATTTCCTGCTAACAGTGATCAATACGTTTCTCAATGAGGAGTATTTTCCTGAAAAGAAGTTACAGACTTTCCATACTTCGCAGATTATCGATTACCTGACTAAGACCAACCAATACTACCAGCGTTACCAGATTCCAAATATAGAAAGACATCTCGGCTCATTTATTTCCATGAGTACACCGGGGAATAATACGCTTAACCTGATCGGTAAATTCTTTTCTTCTTTCAAAGAAGAGTTGACTTCGCGTATAGAGAAAGATGATCAGATCTGGTTCCCTTACTGCCTGTCGTTAAGCGAAAAACTGAAAGACTATCAATCGGCCGGACAAATAGAGGCTCTCCATCTGGGCTCCGAACAACGACTGGAAGACCCGATAGAAGCCCTGTTAGCAGATTTGAAAAGCATCATGATCAAGCATCTTTCCGGCGACTATAACGAGAATTTATGTTATGCCGTTATATTTGCGATCAGCAGTCTGGAAAAAGATATCAAACAACACAACCGCATCCGTTACCGGATATTGACACCTATGGTTTCGGCTATGGAAAAGTTGTGTATTTAATTATAACCGGATGCATCGTAACAAGCAAATAGCGATTATATTACCCGACACGTTACAGAGCATCGGTTTGCAAAGTATGCTGACCGACTATTTCCCGCCGGTAGTAATCAGTCATTATCCGACATTCGAGGCATTATCGACTTCCGGCAACGATACGTTCGATTACTATTTTACAAATGCCGCATTATTTGTACTTTATGCAGACTTTTTCCTTCCCCGCCGCAGTAAAACAATGGTTCTGATCGACGGGGCCGAAGGTGAAGGAGGGCTATCGGCAACCAACCATATCACGATAAAAGCCTCACAAGAAATCATCATCGAACAGTTGGAACAACTCTTTGCGGGAGACGGCAGTAGTACCTCCAATGAAAACAACAAAGAACTGTCCACCCGTGAAACGGATGTCCTCCAACTAATCGTCAAAGGCAGTACCAATAAAGAAATTGCAGACAAGTTGAACATCAGCCTTAACACTGTCCTCAGCCACCGCAAGAACATCACCGCCAAGCTCGGTATTAAAACCGTTTCGGGACTTACCTTCTATGCCATTATGAACGGCATTATTTCAGGCGACGACATCGAGCTTTAAAATCACTACATATAGTGATTGACTCCCATTCATCTTTACCGTTTCTTTGCAATCGTAAAATACTAATAGTTTACAATTAATACGATGAATCAACGCTATCCGTACGTCCTTGTTGCAGGATTGCTTATATGCCTGCATTCTGTTAAAGCCGAAAGAGTGAATGAAAATGTGAACGACACGATCAGGACCTATAATATAGGCGAGGTGATCGTCACTTCTTCCACAAAGGAAACGAACGACCTTCGTATGCTTCCGGGAGCCGTTTCCATCCTCTCGCCCCAAGCGATAGCAGCCAGGCAGATAGACGCCCTCAAGGATATCAGCGCATTCGTCCCCAACCTGTATATGCCGGACTACGGTTCAAAGATGACTTCCGCCATTTATATACGTGGAATCGGAGCACGTAGCAGCGGGCAATCCATCGGACTCTATGTCGATAACGTCCCCTACCTGGATAAAAGCGCTTTCGATTTCGAGCTGAACGACATCCAGCGCATCGAGGTTTTGCGAGGCCCGCAGGGAACCCTCTACGGACGTAATGCGATGGGAGGCATCGTCAACATCTACACCCTCTCCCCCTTCAATTACCAGGGGACCAAAATCACGATGTCGATGGGGAATTACGGGGCGGCAAAGGCCAAAGTGTCCCAATACAGCAAGATCGGAGAAAACGTCGGGATCTCGCTAAGCGGGTATTACGACCGGAACGACGGCTTTTTCATCAACGAATATAACGGCACAAAGGCAGATAAGGAGGAATCGGCAGGCGGTCGTTTCAAGCTGGACTGGCATATCACGGACCATTTGAAAGCGCAATACGCATTCAACTATGACTATGTTACCCAAAAAGCCTTCCCTTACGGCAGGTACGACCCGCAAACCGGAACCGTAGAGCCGATCCGCATCAACGATCCGAGTTCCTACTGGCGCCGTACGCTGAACAACAGCTTGTACCTGGAATGGAAAACGGACCGCTTCATCCTCTCCTCCACCACGGCTTACCAGTATTTGAAAGACGATATGAAGATGGACCAGGACTACACGGAACTGTCTGTTTTCACCCTCCACCAAAAGCAGAAACAATATGCCTGGAGCGAAGAACTGGCGATCAAATCCAACACGAAAAGCAATTACCAATGGAGCTTCGGCGCTTACGGTTTCTATAACAGCCTGAATACGGACGGTCCCGTGATCTTCAAGAAAGACGGTCTGACAGGCATTTTGCAGAAAGCGTTCGACGACATACTGGCAAATAACCCGAAAGCACCGAAACTGACCGTCCAGGGAGACGAGCTTAACCAGATCTATTTCCCCGGAAACTTCGACACGCCGACTCACGGCTTTGCCGCTTTCCATCAATCGACCTACAATAACCTTTTTGTCGAGGGCCTTTCCATCACCGCCGGCATCCGTCTGGACTACGAGAAGGCCAGCCTGGACTATCACTCGGCTGTAGACAGCATGAAGATAGGCGCACAGATGGGACCGATAAAGATGACGCTCCCGGTCACGACGACTATGGACGGCAAGATCTCACAAGATTTCCTGCAGGTCTTGCCGAAGGTTTCGCTCCGTTACCAGTGCACACCCGAAACATTCACATATGTCTCGGTCGCCAAAGGGTACAAGACAGGAGGATATAACGTGCAGATGTTCGGCGACCTCGTCCAGGCGCAGGCAAAATACGAATTAATGTCGAAGTTCGCACCCGACAAAGCCGAGCAGCCGGAAGAGGTAAAAAACGTCGCTTCCTACAAACCGGAACACAGTTGGAATTACGAAGCCGGCATCCGCAGCGAATTGATCCAAGGCAGGCTGAGCGCGGAACTGACACTCTTCTACATGGACATCCGCGACATCCAGTTGACCAGCTTTGCCGAAAACGGCAGCGGGCGCCTGATCACCAACGGAGGAAAGGCGAATAGCTACGGCGTGGAACTGAGCCTGCGCGGCCGGATCATGGACGGACTTACGGCTGACCTCAACTACGGGTTTACCCGCGCCACTTTCCGCGATTACATCTTCACGGACAAAGACGAGAACAGCCAGATCGTGGAAACGGACTGCAAGGATAATTTCATTCCTTACACGCCTCGCCACACCGTCAGCTTAGGATTGCAGTACACGAAGCTGTTCCATCGGAAAATGATCGACCAGTTTATCGCATCCGCCCAGTTCACCGGGGCCGGCAAGATTTTCTGGACGGAGAAGAACGACATCAGCCAGCCGTTCTACGGCCTGCTCAATGCCAAAGTGGGCGTCCGTAAGGGGATCGTCAACATGAACCTGTGGAGCCGCAACATAACGAACACAAACTATCAGGCGTTCTATTTCGAATCGTTCAACCAGTCATTCATCCAGAAAGGCAAACCTTTCCAGATCGGAGGCGAAATCACCGTTACATTTTAATACATGAGACCATTATATTACCTCCCGATACTACTCTGCCTGACATACACGGCAAGAGGGGAAGAGATCGAAAAAGACACGTCGAAGATCCGCAACGTCGAACTGAACGAAGTGGTGGTGCAGTCGTTCAAGCAACAGCGGGACCTCCGGCTGGAACCCCTGTCGGCCTCAGCCGTGACAGGAACGGCGATCCAGAACCGGAATATCACGGGGATCAAAGAATTCAGTTCCTTTATTCCGAACCTTTTCATGCCGGATTACGGATCGAAGCTGACCTCTCCGGTTTATATCCGCGGGATCGGGTCGAAAATCAATTCACCCTCGGTCGGGCTGTATGTGGACGGCATCCCCTATTTTGAAAAATCGGCTTTCGATTTTGACTTCAACGAGGTGGACAGGATCGAGGTTTTGCGCGGTCCGCAGGGAACGCTCTACGGCCGTAACACGATGGGCGGCATCATCAATGTTTATACGAAATCGCCTCTGAAATATGAAGGGATGAACATCCGGCTCTCCAACGGCAACTACGGCAACCGCAACTATGCCCTCTCCCACTATAAAAAGATCGGCGAAAAGTTCGGATATGCCATCTCCGGCGACTTCCAGAACAGCGACGGCTATTTCACCAATCTGTTTACGGATAAGAAAGCGGACGATATGAAGTCAGGCTCCGCCCGCATCCGCCTGGAGTGGAAACCGGGAAAGAACCTTTCCCTCGGACTGATGAGTTCGTTCGACCGTTCGAACCAGGGCGGCTATCCCTATGCCGTCTGCGATTCGGCCACGCACAAGCCGGGCGAGGTCAACTACAACGACTACAGTTTCTATAAACGGACGCTTTCGACGACCGGGTTCTCCGCCGACTACCAGGGGAATGGCTACAGCATCAACAGCCGGACCGCCTTCCAATATATTTCGGACCATCAAGGGATCGATCAGGACTTCTCCCCCCAAAGCATCTACTTTGCCCGCCAGGATATGAAGCAGAGGATGTTTTCCGAAGAAGTGAACATCAAATCGACTACCTCCGGACGCTACAAATGGCTGTTCGGCGCTTTCGGTTTCTGGCAGGGGGTCGACAATACCGTCATCCTCGATTATCTTGCGAAAGCCTACACGACGCGCAAACTGTACGACATCCCGACCTACGGCGTCGCCTTCTACCACCAGTCCACCGTGGACAACCTGCTGACACGCGGCCTGTCGCTGACCTTCGGCATCCGGTACGACTACGAGCATGCCTCCAACGATTTCCTTTTCTATAAGGAAACAGGCGGCAGCAGCGAGCAGATGGACGCTTTCGACAGCCGGCTCAAGTTCAGCCAGGTCACGCCGAAGATCGCCCTGCAATATATGTTCCCCTCTACCGGCATGCTCTACGCCACCGTGACGAAGGGATATAAGACAGGCGGCTTCAACACCTCCTTCGATCGCGAGGAAGACCGCACGTTCCGCCCTGAAACCAGTTGGAACTACGAGTTGGGAGCCAAGCACCCGTTTCTCGACAACCGCCTGAACGCCGAGTTCTGCTTTTTCTGGATCGACTGGAAGAACCAGCAGATTTACCAGATGCTCGCCACCCAGAACGGACAGTTCCTGCGCAACGCCGGGCACAGCGAGAGCAAAGGCGTCGAGGTCAGCCTGCAAGGAAATCCGGTCAACGGGCTGATGGTGCAGGTGAACTACGGCTTTACGCATGCCACTTTCAAAGATTACAAGGACGAACGGCGAGGCATCGACTACAGCGGCAATTTCCTGCCGATGGTCCCGCGCCACACCTTTGCCGTCGGAGCCGATTATACGATCCCGAACCCTTGCCGCCACATCGATCGCTTCACGATCAGCGCTAACTACACCGGGACAGGACGCATCCAATGGAAAGAAGACAACAAAGTTTCGCAACCTTACTACGGACTGTTGAATGCAAAAGTGTCTGCAACAAAAGAATTTATTACCTTTGCAATCTGGGCGAAAAATATGACCGGGGCAGACTATTCGGCTTTCTATTTCGAGACAGGCGGAAAGGGCCTGGCACAAAAAGGACGGCCGTTCACGATCGGAGGAAACGTACTGCTGAGTTTTTGAAATAACAAACTCCGACAAAACGGCCAAAATTTTTTTTTGGACACTTTGTCGGACGTCAAAACGTTCATTTTTTTCCCTCGGCACTTTGTCGGACGCGAAGAGGCCAAAAAATATTTTTGAAGGCTTTGCCGGACGACAAAACGTCCAATTTTATTTTTTGGACACTTTGCCGCCCGGAAATGGTCTCCAGGGAAATTCCGGCCTCATTGCCGGACGGAAAAATAAAAAAAACATTTGCATGATACAGAAAGACAAAACATACAACCTCGCGACCTTCTTCTGCCTCTACATTGCGCAGACGATCCCGATGAGTTTCTTTTCCACCGTTATCCCCGTCATGATGCGGCAGGAAAACTTTTCGCTCTCGGCCATCGGGCTTCTCCAGCTAATCAAGCTGCCCTGGATACTGAAATTCCTCTGGTCGCCGTTGGTAGACCGCCACGCCGTGACGACGGGCGATTATAAACGGTGGATTTTTTCTTCCGAACTGATTTACGCCGGCCTGATCTTTGCCGTTGCTTTCCTTGATTTCCATACGGATTTCTATACGATCGTCGCCTTGATCATCGTTTCCTTCGTCGCTTCCGCCACGCAGGATATCGCGACCGACGCGTTGGCGGTACTCGCTTTCAACCGGAAGGACAAAAGCCTCGCAAACAGTATGCAGTCGATGGGAAGTTTCGGAGGTTCGATGATCGGGGGCGGCGTCTTGCTCCTGCTCTTCAAACAGATCGGATGGAACGGGCTGTTGCCTTGCGTGGCGTTGTTTGTCATCGCCGCCCTTCTGCCGCTCTTTTTCAACAAAGGCATCCGCATCCAACCGAAAGACACGCATGAACGAGCCAAAAAGGCCGATGTGATCTATTTCTTCGCCCGCCGGAGCATCTGGAGACAGATCGGTTTCCTTTTCCTTTACTATTCAGGCCTGATCGGTACGCTCGCCATGTTGAAACCCTGGTTGGTCGACTTAGGCTACGACATGAAGGAAATCGGGGTGATGAGCGGAGTGGCGGGGACATTCGTCGGATTCCTCTCCTCGTTTGCCGGAGGGATGATCGTACGCCGGATCGGTCGTTTCAGGGCACGCATCCTGTTTGCGGTATTTGTCTTGATAGCGACACTCTATTTCCTCGGACTTTCGTACGTACATCCTACGACCGCCTTGCTCTACGGCGGGATCTTCCTGCTGTGGGGCAGCTACGGGATGGCGACGATCGTGGTCTATACGACCGCAATGGACTGTGTCCGCCCCGGACGCGAAGGGACGGATTTCACGATCCAGACGGTCATCACGCACCTCAGCGGCATGTTGATGGCCATCCTGAGTGGGAAAATTGCAGATCATACGGGCTATCACGGGCTCTTCTTCTTTGAGGCAAGCATCGCCCTGATATCCCTCATCTATATAATAACGGTTTTCAGAAAAGAGACAAATACGATATGAAACAGGAACTTTTAGAAAAGTACAATGTGCCGGTTCCCCGGTATACCAGTTATCCGCCTGCCAACTATTTCCATGACGGATTCACAAGCCGGGATTATGCGGATGCCATCCGTAAATCCAACCGCCAGCAGCCGGAATTTATTTCCTTCTATTTCCATATTCCTTTCTGCCTGCGCCTCTGTCATTATTGCGGATGCAATTCCTACGCCGCTCCGGAACCGGAAATCATAGACCGGTACGTGGCGGCACTGCACAAGGAGATCGACCTGGTGCTTCCTCTGCTCGACAAGAAACGCAAAATCTCGCAGATTCATTACGGCGGAGGAACCCCGACCTCTCTCCCTGCGCTCGAACTGGAAGAGTTGAACGCACATGTTTTAAATGAGTTCTACTCGATCGCAAAACCGGAGATAGCAATCGAATGCCACCCAGGCTGGATGAAAGGACGTGATTGGGCCAAACTGACAAAAATCGGATTCAACCGGTTCAGTATCGGCATACAGGATTTCAACGAACAAGTCCTGAGAACCGTGCACCGGAAAGCCCCTCTACTGCAACCGGAAGAGATCGTGGCAACCCTGCGTTCATGCGAAGTACGCATCAATATGGATTTTCTCTACGGCTTGCCCCACCAGACGGAAGCGAGCTTTTCCGAAACGATCGAAAGGGCCGTTTCCCTGAAACCGGACCGGCTCGTTACCTTCTCGTATGCGCATGTGCCCTGGGCTTTTCCCCGGCAGAAGGTATTGGCAAAAGCCGGATTGCCATCGGATGACGAAAAGAGCCGGATGTTCGAAGCGGCCCGCAAAATCCTTTGCGAAGCGGATTACCAACCGATCGGGCTGGACCATTTCGTCCGCAAAGACGACGAGTTGTACACAGCTTTGCAGAATGGGCAACTGCACCGTAATTTCCAGGGATATTGCACGCGCCGGACTACCGGCCAGGTCTATGCTTTCGGCGTGACCGGGATCAGCCAGCTCGGAACGGCATACGCCCAGAACACAAAAAATATCATGGAATATATCGAAAAGATAGAAGCCGGCGTCTTGCCTGTTGCCAAAGGATATCTCCTAAGCCGGGAGGAACAGGTCACACGGGAGGTAATCGAAATGCTGATGTGCAACTACCGGATCGACTGGAACGAATTGTCGGAACAACTTTCCATCCCCGCCCGCTCGATCAAGCAGGCAACCGCCTACGACGAAACGCGCCTCCGTGAATTTGCGGATGACGGATTGATCGAGTTCGATAAAAACCAAATAAGGATGACACCCGAAGGCAGGCTTTTCGTCCGCAACGTAGCGGCTTCGCTCGACAAGCTGATGCTCGGAACTAATAAATCATTTTCTAAACCGGTCTGACAGAGATGGAACATCGATCGACAGATATTTTAATTATCGGAGCCGGACTGACCGGACTGACAACCGGCTTCTGGCTGACCCGCGCCGGGAAAAACATCCATATCCTCGAAAAGTCGGACCGCGTAGGAGGACAAATCCATACGTTCCGCGAAAAGGATTTCGTTTACGAAAGCGGCCCCAATACCGGCGTAGTCTCCTATCCCGAAGTCGCCGAGCTTTTCGCAGCCCTCTCTCCTGCCTGCAAGTTGGAAACTGCCCGCGAAGAATCCAAACGCCGCCTGATCTGGAAAGGAGACCGGTTCCGCGCTCTCCCGTCCGGACTGTTCAGTGCGATCACGACTCCCCTGTTCACACTCGGCGACAAATTCCGTATTCTCGGAGAGCCGTTACGAGCCAAAGGGAATAATCCGGACGAATCTGTCGGGGAATTGGCAGCCCGCCGCCTCGGACAGTCGTTCCTGCACTACGCGGTTGATCCGTTCCTCTCCGGTGTCTATGCCGGCGATCCGATGAAACTCGTCACCCGTTACGCTCTCCCGAAACTCTACAACCTGGAGCAGCAATACGGAGGCTTTATACGTGGCACTATCGCGAAAGCCAGGCAACCGAAAACGAGCCGCGACCGCCTTGCCACCAAAAAAGTCTTTTCCGCAACCGGAGGGCTGGATCGGTTGACCGGTGCGCTGGCCGAAACGATCGGTGCAGGACAGATCACACTTTCGGCCGCCAACGTCACCATCCGCCCTTATACGGACAAATGGATAGCCACCTATTCGACAGCCGAGGGCGAACAGACAATCATTGCCCGGCAGGTGGTCACCACCACCGGCGCTTATACATTGCCCGGCCTGCTGCCTTTCATCCCGGAAGAAAAGATGGATAGGATCAGTAACCTGCACTATGCTCCGGTCGTACAGGCCAGTGTCGGCTTCCGCAATACCGGTGGGTTGCGTTTCGATGCGTTCGGCGGGCTTGTTCCTTCCTGCGAGAAAAAAGACGTGCTCGGCATTCTCTTCCCATCCGCCTGCTTTGCCGGACGGGCGCCGGAAGGGGGAGCTCTTTTCTCCTTCTTCATCGGAGGTGTAAAACATGCCGGCCTGACCGACTGGCCGGATGAGGAACTAAAGGCGCTTATCAGACACGAGCTTCATGCTATGCTGAAATTCCCGGAAGAGACAGAACCGGACATGATCCGTATCTTCCGCCACAAACATGCGATTCCGCAATACGAACAAAGCAGCGGCGCCCGCTTCGAAACGATCGACGAACTGCAAGCCCGTTACCCAGGTCTCACACTGGCCGGTAACATCAAAGGCGGCATCGGCATGGCCGACCGCATCCGCCAGGCAACAGAAATTGCAAATCATTTAATAAACAAGTAAATGATGATTCACATTACGCAATATATAATATGGAAGATAAAATAGTTGAAATTGCCCGGTTTTATGAACCGGAAGAGGCACAGATACTCGAATCCCTCCTGAAATCGGAAGGAATCAAATGCTATCTGCGAAACGAATACACGAGCCAGGTCATGTACCCGGCTAACATGGGCGGTATTCGCGTCGAACTTCTCGAAAGCGAAGTCCCCCGCGCCATGGAGATAATGGAAGCAAACGGATACGAGTTCCCGAAAGAAGATGAAGAAGTCGAACAAATTCAAGCAGTTTCCGGATGGGCGCGTCATATTCCGTTTCTCCGCCGCCTCCCGCTCGAAAGACAAATCATCGTTTTTTTTATCCTTGTAGCCGTGTTTCTGGCTCTCGTCATTTACTTCGGTTCACTCGTTTCATCCAACTAAACAAATGTAAACAATGGCACGCAGAAAGATTACAAATAGTCAAGCGGTATGCATAACTCTTTTATGGGGCGTTCTTTGCTACATGCTGCTTGCATACAGCGAAAAGATAACATTCGACATCATCTTCGCCCTGGTAGCGTCAGCTATCATTGTGTTCGTCCCTATCTATAAGAGCAGAAGACGTAGAGACGAGTGACATTTAGTTACTTTTACCCAATTAAAATACCTAAATGATATTTTTAATGCATTTTTTCTTTCAAATATTTGTTTGTATAAAATATTAGCTTACCTTTGCGAGGTCGTTAAAAAACGGCTTTCGATTTACAAATTGATACAATAAATATAACATTCTAAATAAAATCAGTCTTATGAAGGCAAGTGAAGTTTTAGACAACTTAAAGAGAAGATTTCCGAATGAACCGGAATATCATCAGGCAGTTTCAGAAGTATTAGGAACAATCGAAGAGGCTTACAATGAACATCCCGAATTCGAAAAGAGCAATCTGATCGAACGTCTTTGTATCCCCGACCGTATTTTTTCCTTCCGTGTAACTTGGATGGATGACAAAGGTCAGATCCAAACCAACATGGGATACCGTATCCAGCATAACAATGCAATCGGCCCGTACAAAGGCGGTATCCGTTTCCATGCTTCTGTAAACCAGTCGATCCTTAAGTTCCTGGCTTTCGAACAGACTTTCAAAAACTCACTGACAACTCTGCCGATGGGCGGCGGCAAAGGTGGTTCCGACTTCAGCCCGCGTGGCAAATCAAACGCTGAAATCATGCGTTTCTGCCAGGCTTTCGTACTGGAATTATGGCGTCATATCGGCCCGGACACGGATGTTCCCGCAGGCGATATCGGCGTAGGCGGACGTGAAGTTGGCTATATGTATGGTATGTACAAAAAACTGGCTCAGGAAAATACGGGAACATTTACCGGCAAAGGACGCGAATTCGGCGGTTCATTGATCCGTCCCGAAGCAACCGGTTACGGCAATGTTTACTTCCTGCTGGAAATGCTGAAAACAAAGGGAATCGACATCAAAGGAAAGACCGTTTGTGTTTCCGGTTCAGGCAACGTAGCTCAATATACCGTAGAAAAACTGATCAGCCTCGGCGCTAAAGTGGTGACAATGTCCGACTCGGACGGTTACATCTACGATCCGGACGGCATCGACCGCGCTAAATTAGATTACATCATGGAACTGAAAAACCTGTATCGTGGCCGAATCCGTGAATATGCAGAACAATATGGTTGCAAATATGTAGCAGGCGCTCGCCCCTGGGGAGAAAAATGCGACATCGCCATGCCGAGTGCAACTCAAAACGAATTGACTGGCGACGATGCCAAGACTCTGCTTGATAACGGCTGTATCGCCGTATCGGAAGGAGCCAACATGCCTTCTACCCCCGAAGCAATCGACGCATTCCTGGAAGCAAAAATCCTGTATGCTCCGGGTAAGGCTGCCAATGCCGGCGGTGTATCCGTGTCCGGTCTGGAAATGACCCAGAACGCTCAGAAACTGAGCTGGAGCAGCGAAGAAGTAGACGAAAAGTTGAAAAGCATCATGCAGAATATCCACGAACAATGTGTAAAATACGGCAAGCAAGCCGACGGTTACACAAACTACGTAAAAGGCGCTAACGTTGCCGGCTTCATGAAAGTAGCCAAAGCGATGATGGCACAGGGCATTCTTTAACTTAAGAATTAAAAATCGAAAAATAGCTTGATTCGAGATTTGTAAATAGGGATTAATGATTATTTGAATAAGGGGAGAAGATCTGGCAACAGACGCTTCTCCCCCTTTTTTATTGCCGGAATCTCTCTTAATTTTCAAATTTCAATTCTCCATTTTCAATTATTTAATCTTACCTTAGTGCCGAAAATAAAAAGACATGATAACTGAAGAATTAAAACAACTTTACCAGGCACATACCGGCTCGCCGGCAACTGAGATAACCGAACTATCCTCTTCCGGATCTAACCGCCGGTATTTCAGATTGTCAGGTCCCGTTTCCCTGATCGGTGTAAGCGGAACTTCCACAGAAGAAAACAATGCCTTTATTTATATGGCCGCACACTTCCGGGAAAAAGGATTGCCCGTTCCCCGGGTTTATTGCTGGTCGGATGATAAATCGTTCTATCTCCAGGAAGACTTGGGGGATGACTTGCTCTTTAATGCAATCGAGAAAGGGCGGAAAAGTTGTTTCTTCGACGAGACAGAAAAGTCTTTGCTGCATAAGACGATCACGCTTCTGCCGGCTTTGCAATTTAAGGGTGCGGAAGATTTTGACTTCAGCCAATGCTATCCCCAACCCGAATTCAATAAACGTTCGATCCTCTGGGATCTGAACTATTTCAAATACTGTTTCCTGAAAGCGACCGGAATGGAATTCCAGGAAAACCTTTTGGAAGATGATTTCCAGAAAATGAGCGATGTCCTGCTGCAAGATTGTACGCCGACATTCATGTACCGGGATTTCCAGTCGCGTAACGTGATGGTAAAAGATGGCGAACCCTGGTTCATTGATTTCCAGGGAGGACGCAAAGGCCCGATCTACTACGATGTCGCCTCTTTCCTTTGGCAGGCGAAAGCCAAATATCCGGCTGAATTGAGACAGGAATTGATTGCCGACTATCTGCAAGCGCTACGCGGGTATACGGAAATAGACGAAAAGCATTTCTTCCGGCAATTACGCCATTTCGTTCTTTTCAGGACTTTACAGGTCTTGGGAGCCTACGGTTTCCGGGGATATTTCGAAAAGAAACCGCACTTCATCCAAAGTGTTCCCTTTGCAATCGATAACCTCCGGCAGCTTTTGAAAGAAAATTATCCGGAGTATCCCTATTTATGTACCGTACTACGGAATCTGACGAATCTGTCTCAATTCTATGACGACATCCAAAAGCATACGCTCAAAGTCAAGATTGTCAGCTTTGCCTATAAAAAAGGAATCCCCAATGATCCGAGTGGCAATGGCGGTGGATTTGTCTTTGATTGCCGCGCTATCAATAATCCTGGTAAATACGAACGTTACAACCATTTTACCGGATTGGACGAACCGGTAATCCGCTTCCTCGAAGAAGACGGAGAGATTACTCGCTTCCTCGATCATGCTTACGAAATTGTGGATGCTTCTGTCAAACGTTATATGGACCGGGGATTTACCAACCTGATGATTTGTTTCGGTTGTACGGGAGGCCAGCACCGTTCGGTCTACTCCGCCCAACATACGGCGGAACATATTCATTCCAAGTTCGGAGTCCGGGTAGACCTCGTACACAGGGAACAAAACATTGAACAACTCTTTAACGCAATATTATGAAAGCTATGATTTTCGCAGCCGGTTTGGGAACACGCCTCAAACCGTTGACCGACAACACCCCAAAAGCATTACTTCCTATCAATGGAAAACCTATGCTCGAACATGTAATCCTTAAATTGAAAGATGCCGGTTTCCACCAGATCGCCATCAACATTCACCATTTAGGGAATCAAATCATCGATTTCCTGAAGGCAAACAATAACTTCGGCATCGAAATCCATATATCCGACGAACGTGATTACCTGCTCGATACCGGAGGAGGAATCAAGCATGCCGCCTCATTCCTGCAAGGAGACGAACCGTTCCTGGTGCATAATGTCGACATCATGTCAAACATCGATCTGCGTGCACTTTACAACCACCATCTGGAAACAACTCCTTTGGCAACATTGCTGGTCAGCAAGCGCAACACTTCCCGCTATTTGCTATTCAATAAAGAAAACAAACTGTGTGGCTGGCATAATCATGAAACCGGCGAAGTCAAATCGTTTTATCCGGACTTTGATCCGAAGCAATACAACGAATATGCATTCAGCGGCATCCATGTATTGTCTCCCCAAATATTCGACTATATGGAAGAATGGACCGGAAAGTTCTCCATCATCAACTTCTACCTGTCCATCTGCGCAAAGACCAATATCCATGCCTATGCAGACGAAAACCTTCATCTGATAGACGTCGGAAAACCGGAAACATTGGCGGTGGCGGAACAGTGGATGCAGACGCTTATTGTATAATATTGTTTATTTAACAATGGAATACATTCTTGTACAAATGGCTTTAGATTCGGGCTTTTTGCCCTTGAAAAGGCTCTTCTGCCATAAAGTGCGCAGTTTTTTACAATGAAGACGGTCTTCTTTGCCCTGACGACCGTCTTCACACACTATCATCCCGGCAGCTCACGGCAACGACGACCGTGATCTTTTTAATGACGACCGTCTTCATAGCCATAAAGCGCCGGATCTCTTTTTAAAGATTCAGAACACTTCCAATCTTTTCTTTTTACAGACAATTCTCCGGAAGTTAAGGTTTTTCAATATGTAAGCGTTCTTTCCTTTTCGCTATCCCCAAAACAGCATATTTTCATCTTCTGCAGATATTGTTTTTCTATTTGTCAGCTTAACAGAAAAAACAACATAAAATTATCAAACCAAAATGATCCGGAATTTTGAACGAAATAGAGAAATGCCAAAACCGGGGTTATTGTACAATTCACGAATGATCCGGACGAGCGATATAGGTTCTTCCGATGCAGTAATCGTATCAAAGTCGGTAACTTGGCAAAAAAGAATGATTCGCTGTCAATACCAATAGCTTCGGATGTCATATTCTGTGCGATGACTTCCAGGTCTGAGAACCAGGGGACAGTTCCCAACGAGGCATATCACCATGTTCATTGACCAAGTCACCGGCCATTTGCTTGCAGATGTCGAGAAATTTTGCGAATATTGCATATAAGTTGTGTATACGATAATTGTAAACTATATGATTAAACACCTTTAATTTGCTAAATATCAATAATATGCACAATTTTCTAAACATAAATCTTTTAAATTTGTAATTCTGCCAACGGATAAAAACATTCATTATATTCGGTGTCTCATTTTTAATCAACAATATAATCAATATATGCCATGAACAAAAAACTTATTTTTATCTTGACGATTATTCATCTCAATATATTTTGTACATCCGCTCAGATCTATCCTGTCCGGCCTCAACTCTCCGACAAGAATTCTTTTTCCATGATTCTGCTACCCGATCCGCAGAGTTATAACAAGTTTGATGCCAACCAGCCGTTGTTCGAGCTACAGACAGCCTGGATCGCCAACAGCATCGAATCACTGAACGTCAAAGGAGTTCTATGTACCGGAGATTTGGTTGAGCAGAACGAGATACGGATTCCGGACGGTGTAAACGGGAATCAAACAAGCGAAGAACAATGGCAGGCCGCATCCAGAGCATTCGAACGGCTCGACAACAAAATCTCTTATGTCGTTTGTACCGGAAATCACGATTACGGATATGAGAAAGCAGAAAACCGTCTCTGCCACCTTCCCGATTATTTCCCTTCCGAACGGAATAGCTGCTGGAAAAAGTCACTGGTCGAGACAGGCCTGAACTACCAAGGGATTCCGACTCTTGAAAATGCAGCTTATGAGTTCGAGACAGACACATGGGGAAAACTATTAGTCATCTCGCTCGAATTTGCTCCGCGTGATGAGGCGATCGAATGGGCGGCAAAAGTTGCCGATAAAGACAAATACAAAAATCATAAAGTGATCCTGCTGACACACTCCTATATGTCTCCGGAAGCCAAGCGCCATATCAAGGAAGGCTACAAAATATCGCCCGCCAATTACGGAGAAGCAATCTGGCAGAAACTGGTCTATCCTTCCTCCAACATCTGCATGGTGATATGCGGACATGAATGCGAGATAACAGACTACAAGGGCAATGTCAGCTTCCGAACTGACAAAAACAGCACAGGCAGGAATGTAGCCCAAATGATGTTCAACGCTCAGACCGCTGACGGCCAATGGCATGGTAACGGAGGCGACTGCTGGCTCCGCATCATGGAATTTATGCCAGACGGGAAGACGATCAAGATCAAAACATTCTCTCCCCTGTTCGCACTTTCTCCCCTGACTTCCGAAAAGGCATGGAGAACAGATTCATACGATCAATTCGACATCACAATCGAGTAAACAATTCATAAACAAAACATAAACAAAAACTATTTAAAGATGAAACGACTTCTTATCATCCTTTCACTTGTGCTCGGATGCCTGCAACCAGGCTACGCACAGAAGCCAAACTTGAAATTCAACAAAGACGGCAAATTCAAAATCGTACAGTTCACGGACGTACACTACATTCACGGAAATCCCAAGTCAGCTATTTCCATCGAACGCATCAACGAAGTGTTAGATGCGGAAAAGCCGGACCTGGTGTTATTCACAGGAGATGTCATCTACGGTCAGCCGGCAGAGGAAGGGATGCGCACGATCCTGAACTTAGCTGCCAACCGCAAGATACCGTTCGGGGTGACATTCGGCAACCACGACAACGAACAGGGACTTACCCGTACCCAGTTATTCGATATCATACAGACGATTCCTTATAACCTGACCGATTCCGTGGCCGGAGTCGTGGGGGCAACCAACTTTATTCTTCCCCTGAAATCGTCCGATGGAAAGAAAGATGCAGCTATCCTGTATTGCCTGGACTCACATTCATATTCACAGATCAAAGGGATAGGCGGCTACGATTACATCAAATTCGACCAGATCCAATGGTATCGCGAAAACAGCGCGAAATACACGAAACAAAACGGTGGCACTCCCCTGCCCTCGTTGGCATTTTTCCACATCGCCCTGCCGGAATACAACCAAGCTGCATCAGACGAAACAGCCATTTTGATCGGAACACGAAAGGAAAAAGCCTGCGCTCCGCAACTCAACTCCGGAATGTTCGCTTCGATGAAAGAAATGGGTGATATTTTAGGTGTATTTGTCGGACACGACCATGATGACGACTATGCTGTTTTTTGGAAAGGTATCTTACTGGCCTACGGTCGTTACACCGGTGGCGACACGGTGTACAACAATCTGAGCAACGGTGCCCGCGTGATCGAAATGACCGAAGGCGAAAAAAACTTTAAGACTTGGATTCGTCTGAAAGGCGGAGAGATCGTCAACTCGATAAACTACCCGGCGGACTTTATCAAGAAGAAAGATTGATCCATCCATCTCTTCTAAAAAAGGGACTATGCATCTTGTTCCGCATAGTCCCTTTTTTATTCTCTTAACAACAACGACTATTCCTCAAATGGCAACCGATACATTCTCTCTGATAATATTGTGCAAGTATAACCATGTTCAACAGATGAAATTCCTCCTTGAAATTTATTATGATACTCTTCTGTCAAATCCTCCGTCAAATCAATCTGAGCTAACTGTTCCGGTACGGTATTTTCGGATTTCAAACTATTCAGATTGAAAAAAGACTTTAATATGGATTGCCCTTCCGCGTTCCCTCCTATTTCAAAACGAGAAGATCGGCTCCCGGCTTCCAGCACCAGATAAAACTTATCTCCTGATTTCAGTATATCATAAGAACCTTTAGATTTATATGGACTTTTGGAAACAGACTTAAATGTTTCATCTACTTCAATATCTTCTTTCTTATCAAACAGATACATCGTTTGGGCTTCATCTTTCACCAGCATAAAAACATTTTTCGGACCCAGGAAAGGATCCTTTTTCAACTCCGCCATTATAACATCGTTTTTATCTTTATCAGCCATACATAAGAAGGATTCACGCTCAACATTGAATACTATATAAGCATTGACGACAGTTATATCCACCTCCTTTTCTTCAATCCCGTTAGAGATGACAAATGTAGTTTTACCTTTCGATACGGGAGTGACAACCACACTGGCATCCCCGTTGTCAGTCTTCTTTATTTCACCGGTTGCAATACTTTCATCCAAAGATTTCACTTTGTAATTCCCTTCAAGAGGGAAAAGGGGAATATTGTCCTTATTGTCCATCATCACAAAGACATCAGATTTACCAACCTCAAATGCACCACCTTTGTCATCATCATTACATGAACAAAAACAGGTCAACAAAACCATCATTACAAGCCATCCCAATAAACACTTTGCTTTCATAATTTTCATTTTATAATTAGGGAAATGTAAACACTATAAGAAGAAAATGAGTCAAAACACCCTTGTTTGTCTCCTTATTTCACAAACTTACGATAAAATCTTCGATTTATATGCCAGTCTCATAAAAAACAGGGCAACCGCGTCAAAAAATCCTTGTTTATTTATTTTAATCTGCGTCTGTCAGAATCAAACTTCGTATGTGAAGTTGTTCCTATAGATGCCTGTCGCTTCCCGAAAAGGTCGGCATCGGTTGCCGGATAGATGCCGACCTTTTTCCTGCTACCCTACAGGCTTTTCCCGGACAGGCTAAAGGCTGTATTTTTTAGCCTATAACCTATATTTACGGGACAGGAACCAATCAGATCCCTTATATGACAAAAACAGAAAAACAGGGTTCACGGCGGTAAAAGGCTAATGACCAGCTATTTGTTGTGAAGGCTGTGAAACCTGTTTACGATCAGCCAATCCTATCGGTCAATCCCGCCTTTTTTATCTTGCATTCACAGGGTTCACAGCAACATGCTGATCTACAGAGCCTACCAAACAGTGTGAACCCTAATTAAATAAAACAACCAGGGGATATTTAGAGGATAATCTAAGAATAAGGCAACAATGAAGTCTCACTTTTCAGGTTTCAACACCACTCCCAAACTCTTCTTTCCGTCCATCTTGATCACGATCGGCTTGTCGAAACGGACATGGCGGAGATATTCGGTTTCCTCCACGGCAGGCAAGGAGTTCAGATATTCCTCATCGAACCAGCCATCACCTTTAAATGGGTTGATTGTAAAATAGCCGACACCGAATGACGTCAGATTCTGGAAGAAATGCGTCCCCTGGCTCGGATCGACGCGATAGTTTTCCAGTCCGCATTCCACAATGACGCGGGCATTGCTGATATGCGGCCATTTCACCGGGATGCCCAACCAAGAGTCGCTGCTTCCCCAACGGCCGGGGCCGACCAGGACATAACTCTTCTCTTCTCCTGTAAACCGACGGTTCATCTTCTCGATATCATAAGCGATCAACTGGTTGTTGGAAGAACAGAAAGCTCCGGTCTTTACATATATAATGTCTTGCACATCCGTCACGATGCCATGCCCCAGGACGCTGGTCGATGCGAGTATCGTATCCTCCTGCGCCACAAGCGTCAAATCTTCCTCCATCACCTCCTTGTTATCTACGATCGGACGAACCTGTAACAGGTAGAAAGTAGCGAAACCGGGATTCTGAGGATCGATGTTCACCGCAAACTCAATCTCGATAGGACGTCCCATCTCATCCTGTCCGACATGCAGAATCTGATCGAGCGTATCGGCAAGGGGAAAAACATCATGCTGGAGGATATTCACAAAAGATAAGATCTTACGACCGCCGGGATAGTAACCGTCCCGAATGATCTGATCGTATGGATCGTAAGTCGAGACAATAAACTTCAACGAGCCGTCCCCATCCGCATCTTTCAGATTCAAGCGAAGCAGGTTAAACGAGTCGTCTACAGAAAACTGCTCCGTCAGATTCTTCAGGTCAAGCGCATAAAAACGGGTTTGCGTCTCGCGCAAGGCGAAATCCATCGTGCTCATCTGCAATATATTGTGCGGATGGCGGGGAGAAAAGCGCAGAGTCTGGCCACCGTCTACGATATATTTGCCAAGTCCTAAAGCGATATTGGCGATTCCGTCTTCCGCTTTTTCATTACCAATCGGGTAGAAATTCAATGAACGGGCCACACCTGAAATAGTCGGATAGAAACGATCGTCATAACGGTTGCCGACCACTTCCTGCAAAACGATCGCCATCTTTTCCTGGTCGATAAGGTTCGATGTTGCTGTCATATATGCCTTACTGTCACGATAAAACACAGAAGCGTAAACTGCTTTGATCGCATCGCTTAATGTACGGAGCATATCGTATTTATCCTCCAGTTTGGGTATCATATAGGTAGAATAGATCCCGGCGAACGGTTGATAATGGGAATCCTCCAAAAGACTGGACGACCGGACGGCAATCGGACTTTTGACAACATCGAAAAACGCCATCAGGTCTTCAATCAGGCGAGCCGGAAGGCTGGCACGCAGGAAATATTTCAAGATCGTCTCATCATCCACATCGCTCAAAGCGACCGGATACAGTTCGTTCGTCTCCATAAATTCGTCGAAGATATCCGTACAGATCACGACCGTCTTCGGAATGGTCACCGCAAAATGTTCGTGTTCCAGCTTGGGATAACGCTTCACCATCGCCCCGATAAACGCAAGGCCCCTGCCCTTTCCTCCTAACGAACCGTCACCGATACGGGCGAAGTTGCTGTATTCGTCGAAGCGCTCCTTCTGGTAGACCGCAACAACACCGGAGTTCTTCATCCGGCGGTACTGTACAATCAGGTCGAAAATCAGCTTACGCGCCTCATCCATATCTTTATAGTCGCTCACGTCCACACGCTTCAGCACTTCTGCCGGCGGAAACATGGCACGGGAATAGAAAAAGCGGGAGAAATGGTTACGGCTCAGGTGGTAAACCAGCGAATCGTCGGGTATCTGAAAGACCTTCTTTTGCAAATCTTTCAAATCCTTAATGCGCATGATCTCTTCCTTTGTCTGAGGATTCAGGATGACGAAGTCGCCGAAACCGAAACGCTGCATAATCTTTTTCCTCAGATCCTGCGGATAGCTCTTGGAATTCTTATCGATAAAAGAAGCGCCTAACTCCTGCGCATACACGCTATTGTTCGCTTCAGAGGATTCGAGTACGAAAGGAATAATCAGTCCTGTCTTCCGTATATATTGTCCGAATTTATATCCGGCATACGGATCTTTCACCCCGTCGTGCATGAAACTCATATCCGAAATGATCCCTAACATATTATCCCGGTACTGGTTGAAGATGCGGACAGCCTCCTCATAAGTACGCGCCAGTTTGATCTTGGGACGTCCGCGCATGCGCAGCGTACGCTGGTGGTCGTTCAATGCCTCCTTGGCAAACATCTGGCTCTGTTCCAGCACGAACTTATACAGGTGCGGCAAAGCCGAAGAATAGAAACGGACGGAATCTTCCACCAGCAGGATGATCTGCACACCGACGCTGGCCGTATCGTCCGGAGCATTCATCTTGTCCTCGATCAGCTTAATGATAGCAAGCAGCAATTCCGCATTTCCCAACCAGCTGAACACATAGTCGATCGCGCTCAGGTCTTCGTTCGCGATCCGCTTGGACACCTCTTTCGAAAATGGAGTGAGGACAACGATCGGTATATTGGGGTAATGAATCTTGATCTCCGTCGCCGCCGCGAAAATATCACGGTTATCCATATTCGGCATGCAGATGATCAGTTCGAAGTTGCGGTCTTTCAACTCGGCAAGCGCCTCCTCCTCCGTCGTCACCTGCGTGAACCGGGGAGGATAGCGAAGGCTGAGAGAAGTATATTCATTGAATATCTGCTCGTCCACACGACCGTCGTCTTCCAGCATGAAGGCATCGTATTTTGTTGCAATAAGCAATACATTATATATACGCTTATTCATTAGATTGGCGAATGATGTGTCTTTAAACACAAGGTTCTTAAAGTCCGGTATTCCGCTCATGATGATTTGATAGAATTAACTGCCCCAAATGTAAGGAAAAATATGATACGACAAACGCCTCAAACGCCACCTTACAACAAATATCCAAATGACTTCAGGCGATTAACCACCAATTGGATAGAACCGGACTTCACAGGCAGCAAATATTTTTCTCCGCGAACAGTATTCTTCCGAATGATCGGATCGGAAGAAACCAAACGCAACAATTCTTCATTATAGGTATCCAACTGATAATACCTGTTGCAAAGATATCGTCTCATCCTCAAAATTCAAACTGGCCTCTCCTTCCAAAAAATCGATGCCGGAAGAAAACGCCACGTTCAGTTTCGGAGATACTACTTTAACTTTATATTCACGTAGATTTTCAGCACCGACCAACACAAAATCCTTCAACAGAGAAGGAAGCGCATGCAACAGAAACGGGCCGGCAGTATCCGCCGGAACGATAAAAAAGTTATTTTCCTGATAGATATTCTTCTTCGCTTGTTTATCCGGGGCATATCTCAGAATCGTTTTATGCAAACTGGCAATAAACGGATCCAGCGGTTGGCGGATAATCCGTTTAAGGATAATTTTATGATTCACCCCTAACGATACTTTCCAGGTAAGATCGAACCGTTCCGCTATCGATAGATCTGTCCCTGTAAGGGTATGGTCGACATGCAGGTACAACGCCTTATCCGCATCCACCTTCTCGATAACAAGCATGGGAGAAGTCTGAATCTCTGTGGCGGAATACTCTACTTCATAGTCTTGATACAAAACATCCACATTCTCCATATAAGAAAAGAAGATGGAAAAAAGGTTTCCAGCATATCCTCCTTAAAGGCAGATTCAAAAAAACGCATCTGCCCATAATTCTCGCCTACCGGCTCGACCGGATAAATCGTGTTGCCGGCCAACACAAAAGATTCTTTTCCCTGATAGTATCCAAGCTACGTAAGACATTAAACGTATCACCATTATAACTATGGTAATCCACCGCAATCTCCTGCATGTTCTTATCCGCTACAAAGACAAAAGCCACTTTCTCGTCAAAATCCAGACAGAAATAGATTTTCCCGACAACAAAATCGATGTTGATAAGACTGTATGGCTGATAATAAGACCGATCATTCTATTAATTGTCAGTGATTTATTTTATAATATTATCGCATTGGACGAAAAATGAACACATACGCAGAAGAAGATTTGAAGAACATTGTTCAATAACATAAAAAACAACTATCAAAAAGTAAGCAAAATGTTTTGCCAACTCAGGTTATTCCCTACATTTGCAAACAGAATGTTATCTTAAAAAGAAATTATATACTATGAAGACAGAAGTAATCTTATCAGCACTGGAAGCAAAACATCCGGGCGAAAAGGAGTATTTGCAAGCAGTAAAAGAAGTTCTTCTTTCAATTGAAGAAGTGTACAACCAGCATCCCGAATTCGAGAAAGCTAAAATCATCGAACGACTGGTTGAACCGGAACGTATTTTCACCTTCCGTGTGCCCTGGGTAGACGACAAAGGGGAAATACAAGTTAACTTGGGATATCGTGTACAATTCAACAACGCGATCGGCCCGTACAAGGGCGGTATCCGCTTCCATCCTTCTGTCAACCTGTCCATCCTGAAGTTCTTGGGATTCGAACAGACTTTCAAAAACGCTTTGACGACATTGCCGATGGGTGGCGGTAAAGGTGGTTCCGATTTTGCTCCTCGCGGAAAGAGTGATGCAGAGATCATGCGTTTCTGCCAGGCGTTCATCCTCGAATTATGGCGTAACCTCGGACCGGACCGCGATGTTCCTGCAGGCGATATCGGCGTAGGCGGACGTGAAGTCGGTTATATGTACGGTATGTATAAGAAACTGGCTCGCGAAAATACCGGTACGTTCACAGGTAAAGGTATGGAATTCGGCGGTTCTATCCTCCGTCCCGAAGCTACCGGTTTCGGTGCTCTTTACTTCGTTCACCAGATGTTGGAAACTCATGGTATAGATATTAAAGGTAAGACTGTCGCCATCTCCGGTTTCGGAAACGTTGCCTGGGGAGCTGCCACTAAAGCGACCGAACTGGGTGCAAAGGTCGTCACAATTTCCGGCCCGGACGGTTATATCTATGATCCGGACGGCATTTCCGGCGAAAAGATCGATTATATGCTGGAACTGCGTAACTCCGGTAATGATATCGTAGCTCCTTACGCCGAAGAATTCCCCGGCGCAACCTTCTATCCCGGCAAGAAACCCTGGGAACAGAAAGTGGATATAGCACTGCCTTGCGCCACTCAGAACGAGCTGGACGCAGATGATGCACGCAAGCTGATCGAAAACAATACATTATGCGTAGCCGAAGTCTCCAACATGGGATGTACGGCCGAAGCTGTCGACCTGTTCATCGAACACAAACGGCTCTTTGCTCCGGGCAAGGCTGTCAATGCCGGCGGTGTCGCCACTTCCGGTCTGGAAATGACTCAGAACGCTATGCATATTTCCTGGACGGCTGCCGAAGTCGATGCCAAACTGCATCAGATCATGAGCGCTATCCACCAGCAATGTGTCGAACACGGAAAAGAGGATCAATATATCAACTATGTGAAAGGTGCAAACATTGCCGGCTTCATGAAAGTAGCCAAAGCGATGATGGCACAGGGTATCGTGTAGATCGACGTGTATTCAACATACATAGAGAAGTGTGTCTATGAGAAGGGGGATGCCTGTAATTACAGGCATCCTTTTTTGTTTTTCCACCATTAATCAGTACATTTGCCTCATATAATATCCTGGATAACACCATGAAAATTAACTTTAAATGAATAATGCCATGCAAAGAAGAAACTTTTTCCGTTCTATCGCGTTGGGAAGCATGTCGGCCGCCCTTTCACCAATCGTAAAAGCAGCTCCCCTGCAAGATACGGTAAAGCAAAAGCCAGCAACAAATATAGACGAGGCTACGGCCATTCCCCGGACAAGTCATTCCATGCCCGGCAAATATCCCGGTAAAGTGATTAAAACCAATCATCCCGCTTGTATCGTTGACGGCCAGCCTTCGGAAACAGCCGCTTACGAGATGTTGAAAACCTCCATGCTGAACCTGACCGGAAAAGCAAACCTTCGCGATGCATGGCTCGAACTGGTAGGCCCGCAGGATATCATCGGACTGAAGGTGAATCCGATTGCCGGAAAACTCCTTTCCACGTCCCATGCCGTAACTCGATCGATCGTCAAACAGTTGGAAGAAACGGGTATTCCCCGAAAGAACCTGATTATCTGGGACAGGCGCGAAGCCGACCTGAAAGAATCCGGTTTTACAGAAGAAAACTATCCGGGGATCAAGATAATCGGGACGGAATACCAGGATGAAAACGGCAGTTATATCGATAAGGAAGGTAAGTTCTACGGAGAAAGCCGGATCGACAAGTCCCAATCCTTCTTTGTCGACCTGGAAGGCGAATATGATGCTTACACCATGCCTTACATGATAAACGGGGGCAAACATTCCTACTTTACCCGTATATGCACGGAAATGGTTACCAAGATCATCAATGTCCCGGTCATAAAAAATGCCGGAACCACCATCACGGTCTGCATGAAGAATCTGGCTTTCGGCTCCATAACGAACACAGCCCGGCTTCACGGACTGATGTGGCACGACACATGTGCCTATGCCTGCGCTTTCCCTCCTTTGCGGGATAAAGTCGTACTCAACATAGCCGACGGTCTGACCGGCTGTTTCGACGGAGGCCCTGCTGCAAACCCGCAGTTTATCTGTCATTACAATACGCTTGTCGTAGGGACCGATCCTGTCGCAACCGACCGGATTTGTTATGACATCGTCCTTGCCAAACGGATCGAAGAGGGCTTGCAAGATAGCGAGAAAGCCGGCGCCCGCGCTTATATGGAGACAGCCCAGCAATTGCAATTAGGTGTTGCCGACAAAGATAAAATAGAACTCAAAGAAATAAACTTGGAAGCATGAATAAATATCTGACAGGACTCCTGTTTTTCCTCCTTATTCCTCTTACTGTTTGGGGACAAGATCCGGAGATTAAGCGGGAACGCGTCTTTACCGGTACAGGACTGTATGGTTTTATGAACGGAGGAGCGGACCAATTCCTGGAATATGGCGTTAGCAAACTGACTACACGGGATGTCGTTTATAAAGGGAACGAATATACGATCGATATTTACGAAATGCCGACACCGGAAGATGCTTTCGGCATTTACTCCCTGCATGTCTTCAAATGTAGCCGGGCAGACACGCTTGGTTGCATTGATTGCCTGGCTCCTTATCAATTGCAGGCTGTAGCAGGAAGCAAATATATATCTGTCGTATTCCCGTCCGGTTCCGCTGCCGCCCAAAGCAAAGTGGACGAACTGATCCGCCTGTATGTACCGATGGAAGAAAACGGGAATCCCCGGATACCGGAGACCCTCGGTATAACCCTTCCCTATTCCGGAAAGTTAAAACTGCTACGAGGCCCCATTTCCGTATCGGGAACAAGCATGTCCCTTTCCAACCTGCTGGAAGGTATCACCTATTCAGGTGTCTGGTTCATAGCTGACAGACCGGCGAAAGGATACCGGGCTCTGATAGAAGTAACCGATCCGAAAGAAACCGAAACACTGAAAAAGAAGGTTGCAGCTCCGGACATTCTCAAGGCCGGTGAGACTTACCTATTTATAAAAGGCTGCGAAAAAGAAACTGAACAGGATGACCACGGAGGATTCGGATTCTGAAGTTCTCAAACAGCAGTTAGCGGACTTTGCCCGGATTCTTCGCAATAAAGTCCTTCCAACCCGTATATTTCTTTTCCTGTATCGGATTATTCGTCTGGAAATAATGGCAAACGGCAGCCGCCAATCCGTCTGTCGCATCCAATTGCGGCAGCATGGATGCTTCCGGAATATGCAGGTAACGCTGTAGCATCCCGGCCACTTGTTCTTTTGCCGCATTCCCATTCCCGGTAATGGACATCTTGATCTTTAGCGGGGCGTATTCAAAAATCGGGATATCCCGTTCGAGCGCGGCAGCCATAGCGACTCCTTGTGCACGGCCGAGCTTCAACATACTCTGCACGTTCTTCCCGAAAAACGGGGCTTCAATGGCCAGTTCGTCAGGATGATACTGGTCGATAAGCCCTAAGACACGCTCAAAAATCTTGCGGAGCCGCAAATAATGATCCTCGTATTTATTCAATTGGAGTACGCCCATAGCTTCCAGTTTAGGTTTATTTCCTTCAATCTTCAGCACTCCGTAACCCATCACGATCGTTCCGGGGTCAATGCCCAATATGACACGGTCTTTCGTCATTTTTCCCAGTCTATCTCTTCCAGTAAAGTGCTAAAGCCGGCAATCTTATGACCGAAACGGGCAACCAGTGCCCGGTGAAGGTTATTTCCTTCGTTCTGCAACCAGAAATTCAACGTATCTACATTCTTAACATGAAACTGGACGGAGAAACTGACGCCCTCTCCCGCCTCTGCCTGCATCACGCGTCGCAGGCATGGCCGCTGCAAAAAACCGCTCTCCACGGCTTTCGGGATATACTGTTTTTTCAGATAATCCAAGCTTTCATCCAAAATATCTTTTTCTATATGGAACGTTGTATTATAAACAATCATCTTATTTTCTATAAAAATTCTATGGCAAAGATAGTGGTTATATCAGGAAAAGCCCTATATTTGCACCTGAAAATAAGTCGCACGGGGCATTAGCTCATCTGGCTAGAGCGTCAGACTGGCAGTCTGAAGGTGATCGGTTCGAGTCCGATATGCTCCACACCTTATAAATCAAGCGGTTACTGGAAAAGTAGCCGCTTTTTTTATTGATAAAAACCGTTTTATTTTGGCGTTTTACGGCGTTTTATTACATTTGGTGACGCAAATTTGACGCAAATAATAACGCAAAAAATAAAACGATATGGCTAACGAAAAGATTATACTGGACAAGCGAAGCAAGAAAAAGGACGGTACGTACCCTATCAAGATATACCTTAGGCATAATCGGGAAATACTTATAGCCACGGGGTACTCATGCGAGGAGTCTGAGTTTGCGAATGGGCTATTATCTAAACGCCACGATAACTACAAGGTGAAAAACGCGAAATTGAAATCGATGCTATCAATGGTGGAAATGGAGATGATCAGCATGTCAGCGTCCGGCAAGCTTGAAGACATGACGGACAAGGAATTGAAATCACATCTACAAGACAAGCTTTTCGGGAAAGTCTCCGACTCCTTAAAAGAGAAAAAAAAGAGGTTTGCCGACTTTTTGAACGAGTTCTTGGAGACCAAGACCAACGCCGGCACGATAAGAACGTACATAACCACAAGATACAATATAGAGGCATACGATCCCAATTGCACGTTTGATACCATGGATAAGAATTGGCTGATGTCGTTCGATAAATGGATGGCGTCAAGGGGTTTGAGCGTCAATTACCGCGCGTTCAACTTCAGGAATATCCGATCTGTATTCAATTACGCCATAGATAATGACTACACGACGCTATATCCTTTCCGTAAATTCAAGATAAAGCAGGAAGAGACCTATAAAAGGAGCATGAATATTGACCAGCTTCGCAAGCTGATGAATTACGAATGCGAGGAGCACCAAAAGAAATACCGTGATTTGTTTATGCTGATGTTTTATCTGATCGGCATCAACGCCGGGGATCTCCTTACGCTAAAGCATGAGAACCTGTATAATGGTCGGATAGAATACCATAGGATGAAGACCAACAAATACTATTCGATAAAGGTAGAGCCGGAGGCCATGGAGATCATAGAGAGGTACAAGGGAGAGGAATACCTGCTGTCTTTCATGGACGGGAACAAGACATACAAGGATATACTGAAACAAATGAACAACCAATTAAAACTCATAGGAAAGGTAGAACGCAAGGGACTTGGAGGAAAAAAGACACGCGAGCCGGAGTTCCCGGAGATATCATCTTATTGGAGCAGGCATACGTGGGCTACTATAGCCGCCGATCTGGACATACCGGTAGAGACCATATCCATGGCTTTAGGACACAAGGCCGGCTACAAGATAACGAACGTGTATATAAAGTTCAACCATAAAAAGATAGACGAGGCTAACAGGAAGGTGATAGATCATCTATTGGGAATAAAAGGGGAAAAGGATATGTAGTTTAGCCTCTCTTATAGAGAGGTATTTTATTTAGGTTTCACCCCCCCCCCCCGTTAACTTTATTTAACTTTTTATCCATTAAGCATTTTGGTTCTCCAAAACTAACCTTGATTCCCTTTTCTCCATTGAGCAAGGCCAGGGATCTTTTCAATTCTTCAATTTCATTACGGTTCCTTGTACACTCCCGGACACACGTAAGTACGGTTTTCGCCAAAGCCTCAACCTTAATAACTAAATCATAAATAACACTCATACGCCCAAATTTTTAATATATTATAAAAACAGCGCATAAAATAACTTAGTTCCTTTAAAAGGTATGTTTTTAAGCACCTTTTGATACTTTCTTTATCTCCATCATCAATCTATAGACTTCGCCTTGAAGCTTCAATATCTCCTCATCCTTTCTCTTTATGATATCCTCATAAAAATTGACCATTTCCGGATCAACAGGAATGGAAGATGCATGCTTAGCCAAATCTTCATTGTTCAAAGCGTCCTCAACGCTGTCTGACGCAAGAAACATTTTTCCTTTCCCGGTAAGAAGCCAATTTGCGTCAACTCCATAAAACTCACAAAATGGAGCAACAACTTTTACTGATACATCTATCAAACCGTTTCTTATTTTCGACATATTTTCCTTCTTGATAGAATCGACCGATTTTGATACCTTATAATCAGATAGCCCTAATTGGTCTACTGATTGTAAAAATCTTTTAGTAATATCATTCATACACACAACAGTTATAAAATTATCACTACATTTGTACTGTATCACATGCAGGTGATACGATTATTAATTAAAGCCCGGCCTGCATGCCGGATAAACATCATGAAAGCCATAGATATTATCATTAATATTACATGCTCTATAGTATTGATACTATGCTCATCTATACATATATATGTAGGCTATTCCGAAAGAACAGGTAAAAAGATACCTTTTTTCGAAAAGGCATTCGACCTGTTGGATGCTGTATGGTGGAATGTCAGGATATTTAATTTTTATATTAAAGATCTATTCAAAAAAAGACCTTAATATATTCCATATCAAGCTAATGACACCGGCGATACAACCGATATATGCAGCTATCCTATCCCATATCTTCCGTTTGTTCTCAGATACATAACCTCCATTCTTTATAAACGTCTCCCCTTTAGGGGTAGGGCTAATTCCCAAATAGCCATAGCTGTTATCATTATAAGCATATCCATCTTTTATAAGATCCACCCTTATAACTTTAAACTCCTTTTCAGCTATACCGCATGCTATCATTATATCATCAGCAGACCTTTTGCCTCCAACAATAGCGGATAACACAGAATCCAACTTATCAACTCCATTCATTAAATATCTATATATAAAACACTTGCAAAAAACATGTTATTAAACATACGATAATGGTGATAATTTTATCATTAAAAAACAATCAGGTGATAAAAATATCACTATATTTGCATCATCAAATTAAACAAACATGTTGCGAAAGTCAACAAAACAGAGCAACGGACAAATATAATAAAAATATGACAAAAACACCTATTAAAACGAGAGTTTGCATCAAGGATACACTGCTAAGTATCCCTGTAGGCGAAACAATTGTAATAGAACGCAAGGATATTACAGACCGAAGCGTGGTCTATTCGGCAACTCGCCTAAACAAGAAAGGCTATAAATTCAAAACATCTGTAGCAGGCCGAATAGACAGCATAGCGGTAACCAGATTAAAATGAAAGAGTATGGCACGAGGACTAACAATAAGCAAGGTAGAGTCTGTCGAGAAACTCGTCATGAGCGAAGACGAGGCGATCAAGTACCTCGGTTGCTCTAAGAGGTTTATGAGGACGCTCCGAGAGAAAGCGGAGATCTCGTTCTCGAAATACGGAAAAACGTTTTTCTACGAGGTGAAAAGCATAAACCGGTTCTTGAATAGGCACAAAGTCGTTTAACGATTCAGGGTATAAGCCGAAAGCGTTCGGCTGGTGAAGGAAAGCGTTCCTGACCGGGTTCGAGTCCCGGATGCCCGCCAAAAAAGAGTTCTTTTACTTATTTCCACCTTAGTACTCGCCGAAAGGGAGTTGAAACGACAGGATAACAATCTACCTTATTAATGATGGTAATAAGGTTGGCGATATTGGATATCACGTCGTGTCTGTGAAATCCGGTTGACTTGTCCCGGATCGGTGTTAAACAGTCTATCGAATATCGCTTTAACATATTCCCGGTATGATGCGCGATGCAGCCGATCGAATCGGTTACCGGGCACAAGTAACTAATTGTATTAAAACATGAACATTTTCAAAGTAATCAAATTAAAAATAAGACAATGGTATATTAGAAGATTATTCTTCCGAATATACTTTGGTTTTCTAAAGAGGAGTAATGAAAATTACCCTTTTGAGAGAGCTGCTTATGACCTGGACAATATCATTGACTTTCTTAAACAGGCTTCAAATTCACACCAAATTTCGCATTTTGAACAGGATAAGGAGGAAGGACAACTGGAATAGAGAATCTAACCTTCGAAACATTTTCGTCTTTGGTTGTATTTCCACTGCCTATACTTCCTGCTACAATAGCAGACAGGACAGTGATCTTTCCTGCTATCTCATTAGATGAACCTACTGAAACTGATACCTCAAAATCAATATCTGAAACAGTTAATGCACTTAGTTCTTTTGATTGTATATGATTTTTATTATTCCAATTACCTGTAGGAGCAATTATAGCACCATTATTCAGTTCTTGTTGACACTCCTTGACAGCATTGGTTATATCAAAAATTACCCCTTTGATAAAATCTTTTAATTCCATATATTCTTAATATTTATGTTTAGCACCGTAAAGTTAAGAAAACCCTCCGAAAAAGCGTGAAGCTGCTGATCGAATTAGCCGGAGGGATCATAAACGGAGGTTCGCAGGTGGTAACGAATATGTCTGTAGCCGTTTTCATATTCGTTATGCTGTTCAATACAGCATCCTCCACTTTGTATTTTTTGTAATTGGTTTTTTATTGGTTTTATGTCTCTCTCGTCTGTGAAGATATAGCGAGTTTTTTTATTATCACGAATTATATACAAATTACCGGAGTCATCTGCGAAGACCGCTCCGGCTTTATCTGAAATTCAAAAATCAACGATATATGAAAGCAATTCAATTATTTATGTTTTCAGCTTCATTGCTGATTACTATTGCGCTATTCATTGGCGCATTCTTTAATCCCATTCATTTTGTAATGGGATCGATGTCTGCTTATCTCACGTGGGTTTTCTTCAAGGAAAAGCGATGGTAAGGGATATCTACATTATAGATCCGGAAGGGGAGCAAGACTTTGACGGATTTGAAGAAACGGAATATTCCGAAGATGTATATCAGAGGGAATGGGAGGCATCAACATTTAACTGGTAATAAAAATGAAAAATAAAAAATACCATGCCAACGGAAATTTGGCATATATTGAAACAATAAAAACGATTTCCGAGGCTGAATACAAAACAGGCAAATACCCTAATTGCAGGGTATCAGACAATGGAGTTATATGGGTGCGTGTTGGATTAAACGCTAAGTACCACGCCAACGGAATAATGGCATGGGGGATGCAATACGATGATTACGGGAGTCTTACACAACTCCATCCTTCAAAAAGAGAAGATGGATCATTAATTACATATTGAAGCAAATGCAAAGAATTAATTATTGAAATTATCAATGAAAATAAATATGATGAATAAGAACGAAATTTTAAATAGCGACTGTGATGTCCGCTATAGCACCGCCGGCAACCCTAACACGCCGGTAGAGGTGTTAACTGAACTGGCTAAGGATAGCGACTGTGATGTCCGCTATAGCACCGCCGGCAACCCTAACACGCCGGTAGAGGTGTTAACTGAACTGGCTAAGGATAGCGACTGTGATGTCCGCTATAGCACCGCCGGCAACCCTAACACGCCGGTAGAGGTGTTAACTGAACTGGCTAAGGATAGCGACTGTGATGTCCGCTATAGCACCGCCGGCAACCCTAACACGCCGGTAGAGGTGTTAACTGAACTGGCTAAGGATAGCGACTGTGATGTCCGCCGTAGCACCGCCGGCAACCCTAACACGCCGGTAGAGGTGTTAACTGAACTGGCTAAGGATAGCAACTGTGATGTCCGCCGTAGCACCGCCGGCAACCCTAACACGCCGGTAGAGGTGTTAACTGAACTGGCTAAGGATAGCGACTGTGATGTCCGCTGTAGCACCGCCGGCAATCCTAACACGCCGGGATATAAAGAAACAATCTACGATTTCAT
This sequence comes from Parabacteroides hominis, assembly GCF_014287585.1. Taxonomy (GTDB): domain Bacteria; phylum Bacteroidota; class Bacteroidia; order Bacteroidales; family Tannerellaceae; genus Parabacteroides; species Parabacteroides hominis. Next base: position 183,874 of record NZ_JACOOJ010000005.1, read on the forward strand.
AGTTACTAAAAACTATGTAGCGGTAAAAGGCACTAATCATATGTGGTATAAACATAAATACCCCAAAATCGCACCATTTTATACTTGTGGATGTTTCTGCGGTTCAAGAGAACAACTTCTTGTAAGGATCTATTCGATTGATAATTTAAATTGTGATCCGGCAATAAGAGTTAGAATACTTAATGCTTTAGACAACAAATTCAAAGAAATATTTGGTCGGTAGATAAAAACAGAACATCCGAGGTGCAAACCTTGCCTCAGACCGGCAACCGCAAATCTTGTAAGTGGTAGACCTTGACATTTGCAAGGGTCCGGTAGGCAGGAGCACGGTAGGATGAGTATTAATAATCAATGTTTAATCAATTCCGCTGTTAAAGGGCAGCGTCCGGTGAGAGACCGGTTATTTGTTTTTATTTATTACGTTAACATCCCGGTGTGCTTTGGTCGGCTATCCGGGAGCAATTACCGCCGAGAGGCAGGAAAGACCCAAAAACATTTTATAAGTTAAACAGACAGCCGGGAAAGACCGGCAACCGGGCGCATGGCTCAATGGTAGAGCGTTCCTGAACGGGAAAGAAAGGGGTTCGATTCCCTGGCGTCCACAAATTAAAACTGAATAACATGAAGACAATAGACATTATTATCAATATCATGTCTGCTATTTCAAAAAAAAGACTTTAATATATTCCATATCAAACTAATAACTCCTATCGCACAACCGATATCAAGAGTGATGCAAAAGACTGGAAAACATCTTGTCTGCCATCGGTATCGTGTATGATACTTACAAAAATGATCAACTTTAAAATATAGAGCAATGGAAGAAAAGAATCAAGTAAATCAAGAATCAGAGGCATTAGCCATATTCGGTAAAGGTAAAACTATCTATCAGGTGGCTGGTAATGATGTTGCATTATCATTTGATATTGTGCGTAACTATCTTACTAAAGGTAACGGTCAAGTGTCTGACCAAGACATTGTACAATTTATAAGCATATGTAAATTCAACCAACTCAATCCGTTTCTTAACGAAGCCTATCTTGTTAAATTCGGGCAACAGCCTGCGCAAATGATCGTCAGCAAAGAAGCATTTTTCAAACGTGCTGATGCTAATGAGCAATATGAAGGCTTTAAAGCTGGAATAATCCTTATTAGAGATAATCAGATAGTCGAAGTAGAAGGGTGCTTCTTTAATGAAAAGACAGATACCCTCGTAGGTGGATGGTGTGAGGTTTACCGTTCTGATAGAAAATTCCCAATTGTAGCTAAGGTTAATCTTTCTGAGTATGACAAGAAGCAATCAATCTGGAACGAAAAGAAGTCTACTATGATTTCCAAGATTGCCAAAGTTCAGGCTTTACGTGAAGCGTTTCCTGCTCAACTTGGAACAATGTACACACAAGAAGAATCTGCTACAGTTCAGGATGTTGAATATGAAGAAATCAAGCCAAAGGACAGGCTGGCCGATTTGGCTGCTAAAGCTGCAGGAGTTGAAGAACCGAAAGTTGCTGCCCCTAAAGAGCAACCACAGGCTAATGCAAGCAAGCAACCGCAACAAAAGACTTTATTGTAATGGAAGCCCAGCAGGAGATATGGAAAGATGTAGTTGGGTATGAAGATTATTATCAAGTATCTAACTTTGGAAAAGTTTGTTCAAAAGATAGAACAACACTACATAAGGATGGAAAGAAAGTTTCATACAATGGAACTATGTTGACGGCATGTAATGATACACATGGATATTTGTTTGTAACATTATCTATCAATGGTAAAAGCCGAAAAGTAAAAGTTCATAGACTTGTTGCTATCGCATTTATTCCTAATCCGAGAAATAAACCTGAGATAGATCATGTGAATGCAAATAGGCACGATAACCGTGTTTCCAATTTGCGTTGGGTTACACGGCATGAGAATAATTCCAATCCAATATTCGTGCAAAGACAACGTGAAAGTCAATTAGGCAAAAGACATTCAGAACAGACAAAAAAGAAAATTGGAGAAAAATCAAAAGGGCATAGACTTTCATATCAATCAAGAATTAAAATAGCTGCCTCGAAAAATAGACCAGTTGAAATGCTTGATTTAAATGGTTGCCTTATTATGTCATTTGATTCCATACTGAATGCGTGTTCTTTTGCTGGAGTCACAAGCATGGCTATAATTAATGCATGTAATGGACGTACTAAGACAAGTGGTGGTTATAAATGGAGGTATAAATATGGAAATAAATAATGCTATACAGCGGAGTGATGAATGGCTAAAATTGCGGTTAGGGGTTTTGACCGGTTCTGAAATAGGCAAACTCATGAAATCATCCCGTAAAAATGGAGAGCTATTTGGGGACACCGCCCGTAGTTATATCTATAAAAAGGCAGCGGAGCGAGATTTGGTTGATGATGTTAAGAATGATGATGATATATGGGGTATGTACAAGAATCAATATTCTTTTTCCTCTAAAGCAATGGACTTTGGCACTGAATGGGAGTGGAAAGCCAGAGATTTGTATGAGAAAACAACAGGAAGGCGCATTGTGGAAGTAGGGTCGTGCAAACACCCTACTATACCAAACTTTGCAAGTAGTCCTGATGGCTATTTTTATGACGAGAACACAGGAGAAAAAGGATGCTTGGAGATAAAAGTACCCAATATCGATACTTATTATAAATATCGTACGGAAATCACTAAAGGTACAGATTTACTTACTGTAAATTCAGATTATTACTATCAGTGCCTTTCTCACATGGCATGTTGTGAAGCACAATGGACTGATTTTGTATGTTTTAATCCTTTTCTGAAACACAATATCCACATCGTCCGCATTCTACCCGATGAAAAAGTATTTGCTGAGATGGAGAAGCGTATCCGTGTTGCCAACGATATTATTGATGAATTAATTGATGCAGAATGATATGGTACAAATTTTAAGAGATATTCATCCTGTTGCCCGTAAAGAGCATAAATGTATGTTCTGTGGCGGAACGATAAAAGTTGGTCAAAAATACAACCGTCAAACAAATGTATATGATGGACAAATTTATGATTGGATAACGCATGAGGAATGTAGTATCATAGCGCACAAGCTCAATATGTATGACGGTTGTGATGATGATGGACTTGATGATGAATCATTTCTTGAGTATATAAAGCAGTATGTCTATGATAGCCACTATGATGATAGCATTGATGATATTGCCAAAGACTGGCAACTTTCATATTACGATATGGTAAAGAAAATATTAGAAGAACTTATAAAGCTTTAAATAATGGGAGAACTATTAATAAAAGAAACACAGCTTAACCGCATTATCCGTAAGACCGGAAGAAAGCCATGCGAATGCAAATGCTCGTTATGTAAGATGCAGTGCCACACTCCATGTCTTGGTACTCCGCAAGATATAGAGAACCTTATAGATACCGGATATGCCGATAAGTTAGCTCCGACCTTATGGGGTGCTGGCATGATAATGGGAGTCATTGATGTTCCAATCCCTATGATTCAAGCCATCGCTGGTGACGAATACTGTGTGTTTTTCCACAATGGCTTATGTGAACTTCACGACAAAGGATTGAAACCTACTGAAGGACGTTTATCACACCATTCAACACGCATTGATAATTTCAAAGCATCTAAAAGTATAGCTTGGAATGTCGCCAAAGAATGGCTTTCTGTAGATAATGCAGAGGTGATAGAACGTGTAGCGGATAAATATAGTAGAAACTTAAAGCGCGTAGAATAATTAAGCCGGATATTATAATCAAACAGTTAGATAATGGATGTTTTGATGTCCATGTCGATGATAAAAGCACAGAACAGCTATCATTTGACGAAATGCTTGGATTTGTTGCTCAATTGACTGTCCCTGAAAATAAAAGATGCCTTCAATGGCTTAAAACTAAAGAACAGCATGATGCTTTTAGAAATAGAAACTTAAAAACGATAGAGCGATGAACACCCAATTAGCAATCCAAGAAACCGACCTCGAATTGGTCGTTAGTGAAAAGACGTTAGGTAGTCTTACTACCAACGCAAAGCAAATCAGAGACATTGTAATGGCAAACCTGCCTAAGTACGATATATCCAACTACACGGATGATAACATTGACCAAGCAAAGAAAGACAAGGCAGCTCTCAACAAGGCTGCAAAAGCACTTAATGCCAAACGTCTTGAAATCGAAAAAGAGTTCATGAAACCCTTCGGAGAGTTCAAGGAGATTATTACAGAAACTGTAAAGCTGATTGGCGACTGCTCCGCTAAGATTGATACTGTGGTTAAACTGAATGAGCAGCAGTATAAAGACAAGAAAAAATCTACCATTAAAACCTATTTCGATGGAATGAACGTGAACCTTGTTGATTTCAACAAGGTATTCCGTCTCGAATGGCTCAACAAGTCAGCAAGCATGAAATCCGTCTGCAATGATATTGATGCCATATTTACTAAAGTTGAGAACGAGCTTTCTACGCTGAAAGGCTTTGGTGAGGACTTTGATGTTCTCCGTACCTACTATATGGATACACTGAATATCAATAATACTATTCAGTATGCCAATCGCTTGAAAGAACAGCGCGAACGTGCAAAAGCTGCCGAAGAAGCACGCATTAAAGCAGAACAGAATCGCAAGCAGGAGGAAGAAACACGTAGAATAGCCGAAGCTGAAAAGCTGGAATCACGCCCTGCCAATCCATTTGACAGAGCAAACCAAATGATAAACGAACAACCGGCTTTCATGGAACAACCCAAAGAACAGCCTGTATCAGTGCAGCCGGAGCTTCTCACCCGTGCTTTCAAGGTTACTACCACACGTGAGAATATTATTGCCCTCGGTGACTTCATGAATGAGAGAGGAATTGATTTCGATAAGATTGAAATTCCATGAACAGCTATGCAACTATGCAAGACCGACATACAAAATATTCAACAAGTCGATTACAAAACATCCGAAATGAGCACTTCCGAGTTATCTTCATTTATGGACAAGATGAAAATGTGGGCGCAATCAGAGTTAGGATGCTATCTACCCTACTTTGGTGATCCCGGATATGAGGAGATGGTATCAGAGTATAATGGAGTAACAAAACAGAAAAGGCTATTCAGCTCCTAAAGAATGGAGACATGAATAGTCTTTTTAATTGCAAAAAGTTAATTACTGAAATAATAAAAGAAAAATATGATCAAAGGTTATAAAGGGTTTGACAAAAACCTACAATGTAGAAACTTTCAATATAAAGTCGGTGAAACATTTGAAGAAAAAGGGACAATTAAAGCATGCGAAAGCGGTTTTCACTTTTGCGAAAATCCATTTAATGTATTCGATTATTATCCCCCTTCCGATAGTAGATATTGTAATGTTGAAGGTGATGGTAAAATAGATACAGACAATAGTGACAGTAAAGTCGCTTGCTCAAAACTACACATACATACCGAAATCGGATTAAGTGGTCTTATTTCCGCTGGAGTTAAATTTATACTTGACAAAGTAGATTGGGGGAACAACAAGGCCACCAACACCGGCGATCGGTCAGCCGCCACCAACACCGGCGATCGGTCAGCCGCCACCGTAGAAGGGAAAGACAGTATAGCTATCGTAACAGGATATGATAGTAAAGCCAAAGGAGCTATGGGCTGTTGGATTGTATTAACAGAAAGAGGTGATTGGGATGGGAATACTTATCCTATTATAGATGTACAGACGTTTAAAGTCGACGGAATATCAATTAAAGCCGATACATTTTATAAATTAAAAAACAGTAAACCTGTAGAAGCAGAATAGCTTATGAAACAATATCAACTCCCCGACTACCTGATAAAATCTTTCCTTCGACATGTATCAAAAATTGTAGATCATGTAGAAGATAAAGGCTGTAGTCGAGTAGCTGATGCAGTTCGACTAACTAAGAAGGATTTAAAGAAAATTGAATCACTTATTTCCAAATAAGAAAAATATGGAACTATGAGAGTAATACATGTTCATTTGATCTTTAAAAAACAAGATCATTTCTTTGGTAGTATTTCTGCCATATTTGATTATTTGAGTGAAGATGATATTGGAATGGCAAAATCCACCCTTATTCATTCTTTAGGCTCCGATACAATATGTACGGGGAGAGCGATAATAAAGAGACGGGAGATACTAAGGTGTAAACATAAGTAGAACTTCATGCGGTTAATAATTTAGGTTTTCACCCCCTGCCGTTCGTGAGAATATGCAGGGTGTTTAGGGGCGAAAGGTAGTAGATGTATATTAGATTGGTTCGATTCCGATCCGCCCCACATTGATATTGGAATTATGGATTTTGGATATGATATTCCGGATTTTGATCCGGATGATTACGACAATTATAATTATGATTAAGAGAGACAGAGTAATAGGAATAGATCCCGATTGTGACAAATCAGGAGTTACAGAGCTGCATGTTAAATCAAGGTGTTTAAACGTGACTAATCTTTCATTTCCTCTCCTTGTTGACTACTTAAAGTATATAAAAGAGGATTTTGTTGATCGTCAAAAAGAATCTATCATAATCGTTGTCGAAGCCGGCTGGATGAATGAAAGCAACTGGCACGCTACACGATCCACTCCGGCCGCCGCTGCTAAGATAGGTCAGAATACTGGTCGAAACCATGAGGTAGCTCATAAAATAGCTGAAATGGCAAGGCACATAGGACTGGAAGTTGACGAAATTAAACCTCTTAGAAAATGCTGGAAGGGTAAAGATGGGAAGATAACTCAAGAAGAACTATCTAAGATCGTTGGAGGATTGGATAAGAGGTTAAATCAGGATGCCAGGGATTCCTGCATCCTATCATGGGTTTATGCGGGATTACCAATAAAATTATAAATATGGCTAAGAAAGAAATTACTCATGCAAGGTGTAGTGATTGCATACACTCTAAACCGTTCTCCGAACTGGTCATTACCTGCAAAGAGAAGAAAATAAACTTGGTAGGGAACGCAATTAGGGTATGTTTATTGTTCAAAAAGAAATAGCAAGAAGTAAATATGAAAAGTTATCAATATGAAGAAATTGTAAATAGGCTAATCGAATTTCTTTCATCAATACTGTCTAAAGGAGGGGAAGAGGAATAAATATATGGATAATGGATTTATAATGCTATCTAGGAAGTTATTTTCCCACAGAATATGGAAAGCATCCCGGACGTTTTCGGAGTGCGAAGCGTGGATAGACTTAATACAGTCAGCACGATTTGAGGCAACCGTAACAATTGAACGTATCGGAGGTAGGGATATAACATATGAAAGAGGGCAATATCCTGCATCTATTAGTTTTCTCGCCAAGAGGTGGGGATGGAAATCAGAAAAAAAAGTTAGAAATTTCTTAGATATGCTCAAAAAAGAAGGTATGATAACCACTGACGCAAAACAGGGGATGAATATTATAACTCTTTGCAAATATGATGTTTATAACACTCCTAATAATGATCAGGGCGAGCCAAAGGGCAAGGGCGAGGGCATAGATATAGTAAAGAAAATAAGAGACTTAGAACATGCTCTGGGCAAGCTAACGGCAAGCATAGGGACATCAGTAGGGCAAGGCGAGGGCAACAATAATAAGAAAGTAAAGAAAGAAAAGAAAGAAAAGAATAATACAGAAGATTCTAACGAATCTCCTGTATGTGGGACTTCGCAGCCCCACGCCGAACATATCGACTACTCCGAACTTGTAAAATTCTTCAATGAGAAGACGCAAGGAGTATTTGGTAGTATACGGATGCCTCTGTCCGACAAACGAAAAGGAATGATCAACGCCCGTATCAAAACATACGGCAAAGAAACCTTTGCCAAAATGATACAAATGGCGTTAAACAGTGATTTTCTTAAAGGGCAGAACAAAAACGGCTGGCGAGCTTCTTTCGACTGGCTTATCAAACCAACGAATTTTGAGAAAGTAATATCAGGTAATTATGACAACAAAAATAGGACAAACAATAACGCAGGAGATCGAGACATGGAGGAGTTCTACAGAAGTATCGCCTCTGGAATCGCCCGCCAATCTTACGAAGAAGCAAAACGATGAATATTTCATCAGTCTGTATAACGGCAAAGAGGCTTCTCCAAATGAAATCGCAGTATCATTAGGCAGGTTAATGATGGCATTCCCTAAAATGAACAATGGATTCTTTGACCTATTGGCGGAAAGAATTGCAGCAAACAAATTTACGTCAAAGCGGTTATACGACGCTGTCAATAGCTTGATAGACAATTTTAACTATAAGGAATTGAACATTGCCGATATAATAAAATTCGACAAAAAAGCAAAATTGTATTCGTACAACGAAGTTTGTAGAATGGTGTCAAAAGGAGAAGTTTCTTTTTCGGATTTCGAAATACGAGAGGTGAACGGAGAATGCTATAGAGTCAAAAAAACCGATTTGATATCATGAAAATAAACGTATTCAACACCCAATGCCGTATCGGAAGCAAGATCAGATACAAGGGTAAAATCAGAGAAGTGTATGACATTAATCGACTCACGCACGAACTGTGTTTTTCGGGAAATGCTAAATGGGTAAGATGCACAGAAGTAGAATTATTAAACTCTATGGCACATGAAAAAGTATAGCAGTTGGGACGAGATAGACAAGGACACAGGCGGCCTTGTTACAAGTTTGACATACATCGTCCTGTTTATAAACGATCAGGTCTATAACTTCGAGATGCAGCTTTCCGATCACATTAAGGGATGCGGATTTTATCGTCAAAAGATCAAGATGCTGGTCAACAAAATGGATCGTCAAATGGCTGCATACAACAAACAAATATCCTTGACGGCAGGTGCAAATGTGGAAGCTATGGCTCTCATTACTCAGAGCATGGAGGATGATATCAAACCTCATATAGATCGTTACGGATTTACCGTTAGCCAAGCATTACATAATGCTGGATGCCATGGAGATTTGAACAAAGCCATCTCTATTTGTTTTACAGTAGACATGCTATGTCAGACATCTAAGATTGCCATTCGAGATTTCTTTACCAGCATAAGCAAGTACGTTCCATTAGCTTGCAATCCCCTTGAATATCTCTCAATGGATAAGATATTACACCTTGTTATAGAACTTACAGATGTACTTACTCCCAAAGAGATACATATGAATTTAAATGAATTACCAGAAATTACAACCGCTTATCAAGCTATAGCAAATAATATGCTGAAAACGGAAGTATTTGAAAAAGCTTTTGAATCATGCGAGATTGGAGAATAGAAGAAATAAAGCGTCTTGAAAAAGAGCGAGACCGAAACTTAGCGATACACTGCAATTATGTAGCGGCTAAGTATCAAAGGATGATTGATAAAATTAAGAAAGGAGATTTAAAATGAAACAGACAGTAGAAGAAGCCGCAAAAGACTATAATGATAGTTTTAAATGGAAAAGAGATACAGAGCAAATTCAGCAATATTGTATTGATAGTTTTATCGCCGGTGCGGAATGGCAGGCAAAGCAAGCACCGTGGATAAGCGTTGAGGAGCGGTTACCCAAAGAAAACGAACTTGTTCTTTGTAGAATGGTATCAAACGGAGCCATTGTGAGTGGATTCATCAATCCAATTCCAGGATGTCAACCACAAGTGTCAACATCGCCGGATTTTGAATTTGAAGATTATGGTGATTACACTTGTGATATGTGGATGTCCATCCCCTCTTTCGATGAGATAATCGAAGCCAACAAGGATGTACTAAAACGGATTAAAGAGAAAGGAGATTGACATGAAGAAGATATCGTTCTCAGATAAATATGGCTTAACCCAAGCCGTGTTGGATGGTCGAAAGACTATGACAAGAAGAGTAATTACATATCCTTCAAGATTCAGAGATGAAAACATAGCTGGTCTTTATAGATATGGTATAGTTTTAGGAGACCAACTAAACGTTGTCCTGTATGATGCAGATGAACGTCTTGATAGCTGTTACATATCTCCGAGATACAAGGTTGGAGAAGTTGTTGCCATTGCGCAAAGTTATAGTGATTGTGGTAATATGCCTGATTACGGGTTAGACGAAGATGGTTATCCTATAATGCTAAAGATAAGCGGATTTTTTAATAAGATGTTTGTCCGCGCTGACCTTATGCCCCACCACATCCGCATTACCAACATCAAGATAAAACGGTTGCAAGACATTTCCGACGGGGATTGCTTGAAAGAGGGCATTTACAAGCTTAATTCCGCGAACGGTAACGGTGGAATTGCGTACTCTTTTGTCGGCGCAAGTAGTAGCAAGCATATTGGTTTATATGCCTCTCCCCGTGAAGCCTTTGCCGCCCTCATAGATAAAGTCTCCGGCAAAGGTACGTGGGAGTCCAACCCTTATGTATTTGCTTACGAATTTGAACTGATTGATTAATATGATTATGGAAACCGTGGAACTGATAATTAAAGTCTCCATCTCTTTATTCAATGCCATTGCATTAGGATTTGTCCTAATCCTGGTAAGCAGATGGCATAGACGCATGGAGGACAAGCTGAATGAGATAAGGGAATATACCCGTAGGGTTTCAGACCGTGATGATGTTATTTATATGAATCAGCTTCAATGGCTGAAAAGTAAGTTGATTGAAGAGGAACGGTACGAGGAAGCCGCTAAAATCAATAAATGTATTGAGGATGAGTATAACAAATTAAAGAATAGAAAACATGAATCTAAATGAATTGCGCGACCGCGCCTATAAAACCGCCTGTGAGCACGGTTTCCATGATGAAGAATTGAGTAACGAACATTTTATTTGCCTTGTTATTAGCGAACTGATGGAAGCGGTAGAAGCAGATAGACAAGGACAAGATGGTAGAGCCAATGTGGTTGGATTCGAGACCTGCATAAAAAATGCCTATCAAGGCATTGTTCGGGACGATTGGTTTCTGAAAGTTTACAGAGCCGATATTAAAGGAAGTGTTGAAGAGGAACTTTCCGATGTGACCATACGTTTGCTTGATCTTGCGGGACTTCGCAAGATTGATTTATCCGAATTACAAGGACCGCTATTCGATAAATTAAATATTACCCCTGAATTTATCAGTTGGGAATTCCAGCTTAAAGAGATGAGCTTCACTGAAAGAATGTTCTTCCTATGCTCTCTCTTAACAAGCGGAGAAAGTATTGAAGATGTTGTCAGATCATCCATAGTGGTAACATTCTTGAACGCTAATATATTGAGGATTGATCTTCTTTGGCACATCGAACAGAAACAAAGATATAATGAATTAAGACCGGTGATGCACGGAAAAAAGTATTAACCCTCAATTAAAATAACGAGTTATGACAGTAGAAGAACTTATAAGTATCTTGGAGGAATACAATCCTAACGCCACAGTGATTTTAGATTGTGGCGATATGAACCAGGTGGAAGTCGATGACGCTTCGCAGACAAAAGATAAACGATATGTAGTAATTAGCTAACAACTAAAAAGAAGTAAATCATGGAAAAAATATATATAACAAAGTACGCACTGACAGGTGGAATAAAAGAGATAGAAGCCAATATAACCACTTATTCTACAAGTGATGGTAAAGGCACAGAGTATGCTCGTGAGCCTAATAGTTATGGTTCTTTTATAATAGGGAAAGAAGCATTCAGATCCCTTGAAGATGCTATTAAGAATGCTGAAGAGAAGAGACAGAAAAAGATTGCCTCGTTGAAGAAGCAGATCGAAAAGTTGGAAAAACTCTCATTTAAATAATAATATGATAGCACCTAATACTACGGTAGGTATTTAGAGTTTGACTCTGCGGAGGACGCTTTAAAGTGGTGGTGCTCCGGATTAAGCCAAAAGGTGTATCTGGCAAATAAGAAACAATTAGAAATTCAATTTAACAAGATATGAAACAAGCATTAGAAGAAGCAAAAGGAAAGATTCTCCGCTATTATCACGACTTTATTAACAAATGTCTCGAAGTTCACGGCATTGATCTAACAACAATCATCAGCGATTGTATAACCGCAGGATATGAATCGCGTTCTGGCGAAATCATAGAATTAAGAGAAAAATTAGATCAAAAGATGAGACAAAAGATTGAGTATGTGAAGTTGTACGATGAAGCTCAAGAAAAACTATATAAAGCAGGGATTGAAATACGTCCTATTCGAGAAAACGACCATTCACGCAATTCATAATTAAAAAACAATGAGCCAGGTATTAATTGACGAAACAAAGAAAGCCCTCGGATATACAGAGGTGCAGGTAAAGTGCGGAGATTGCAAGTATGCAAGCGAATATGAAGATCAGGGCGGTTTATGGAACTGGTCATGTGATTATAATAACGTGTGTTCGTTCTGCGTGAAGGCGTACGCACACTGTGATAAGTTTGAAAGAAGGATTAATCCATAATTAAAAAGAAACCTTAGTTTTGGCAGATAGGATTTCGATAAGATAAAAAAGATAGATTTGTAATATGTCAAACAATTGAAAGAAAGGAAGACAAAGAGTGAACCAGTAAAAAGATGGAATAAGATTCAT